>JAKQPS010000183.1 GCA_029564595.1 bacterium
CTCTTGTCAGCGTTGATCGCGATTAAAGCGGCGATGAATCGCCGCACTCCAAAATCAATGCGCCTCGAGAAGATATTTGTTAAGTGAAACGGGGCTTTTTTAGGTTTTACCACTATATGAGTTTCAGGGGGAATCAGGAAAGTTTTTTGAGCACAGGTAAAAATATTAAAAGTGATAGGTAGCGTTGGGGAGAAAAAGCCCGAATTCTAACAAAGGATTTGGAATGAAAGTTCCGGGTTAGTCGTTCTGGGGAGGCGTTTCGTTTTGACGCTCCGCGAGTTCCTCGTCGTGCTGTTTGAGCACCGATTCGAGTTTATTGCGGAGGGTTTCTTCTTTGAACGGTTTTAAAAGATAGCCGGACGCGCCGTCGCGGAAAGCCGTTATCACTTTTTCCTTCTTCCCTACGGCGGTCAGCATTATAACCGGGATGTCTCTGGTGTTGGGACTTTCTTTCAGAAGCATAAGAGTGGAGAAGCCGTCGAAACCCGGCATCATAATGTCAAGAAGGATGATGTCGATCCTGTGCTGGTTCGCAATCTCGATGGCCTCATGGCCGTCTCTTGCGGTAAGCACATTGTAGTCGCCCGAAAACACTTCGCTTATCGCCGCGAGCACCACCGGATCGTCGTCGACCGTCAAAAGGGTTTTACGTCCCATGCCACCCACCCGGAACTGAATATAGTTAATTATATATCCGCGAAAGTCGATTGTCCAAGATAAATTTTCAGCTCATCAAAAACGCCTTGTGAATCAAAAAACAGCAGGTCGCCGGGCTTCAGTCATCCTTTTCAAGCCGTCTATCGCCGGGCGCGTCACGCGTCCGCTCTTTTGATGACCTTCTGAGCCTTCATCACATCGGCCATGTTGCCTTCGATCCTGATTTTGCCCGTCATGAACGCCGTAGTCGGCTCCACAGAGCCTTCCGCTATGCCCACCCATGTTTCGCAGTCGGTGATTATCGTCGCGGTTGCGTCGTCCACTTCGCCCTGCGCGACCGAGCAAGAGCCGTTCGATACTGTCATCGCCCAGTTCCCGCCGCCGTCTCCCTCAATCTTGTACGCCACTTTGGCGTCCCAGTCGCCTGCCACTTCAGCGTCGAACTGCTCCGGCATCCTTGCAAAGATTTCAGCGCATGTGACCGCCATCATTCACACCCCTTTAATATTTTAATGGTTGCTAACGGCAGATATCTTAAAAACATTTTCGAAAGCGACTGCATCATACCAAACCGGCGGGAAAGATGTCAAGTGAAATAATTCACCAGCGGCAAAGAACTATAGAGAAGTCACGCGCGAAATATTCGGCGGATTGTCCGGATCAAGCCCTTTTGCGAGAGCCGCCTTGGCTCCCAGATATTGCATAAAAGGAGCGTATAGCATGCCTCTGTAAAGTTCAGGCGTTCCGCGCCCTGTCAGTATCGCATAGTCCGCCGAGTCGTCGAAATCCTTTTCTTTTCTGTCGGACATAACCAGAGTCTTCGCGCCCAGCCGCTTTGCCGCTTTGAGGATTTTCAGTTCAGCGTCCCGGCCCGAGTCCGACATCATGAGAGCGATAAGGCTTGAGGCGTCCGCCGCTGCGCGAGGGCCGTGCAGAAATTCCATCGGCGGCATCGCTTCCGTCCTCGCAAGCGCCATCTCCTCAAGCTTCAGCGCGCACTCTCTGGCCACTCCGAGGAACGGCCCTCCGCCCAACACGGTCGTCCTCTCCACAGCGCATTCATCCAGCAGCCTGTCCGCCACTCTCCGTTGCATCTCGAACGCCGCTCGGCCCTCTTCCGGCAACTGTTCCAGATGATTCACCGAAGCGTACCTCTCTCCGAGAGCCGCCGCGAACATGTGCGTCACCATCAGCATCGACGTGAACGACTTGGTCATCGTCACGCTTTCCTCGACGCAGTTCTTCACCGGGAACGCCATGTCGCATTCGGCGCATAACGGGCTTGCGGGATCGCAGCTTATCGCCACGGTGGACGCGCGGTAATTCTTGCGCGCGACGTCAAGCGCCTGCTCGGTCTCAGGCGTCCGTCCGGACCTCGACATAAACACGAATATGTATTTTCTTTCCTTTTTCAGGTTGTTCCTGTGAAAGTAGCACACTTCCGAAGACGGCAGCGAAAACGCCATCTCGCCGGTCACCGACCGGAAAGACGACGCGGCGGCGGTGGCGGCGTGCCATGACGACCCGGCCCCGACGAACACCACGTCGTCGTATTCTTTCGCCTGAAAATTCTGTTCCACATCCTTTATCAGCAGGTCGATATCATCGACAAGCCCTTTCCAGACATCGAACTGTTCGGCAATCTCATTCAGGGTGGCTGTTCCCGGCATGGGCGTCTCCCTTTTCTTTGGTTTCAGGCGTTCGGACTAGAGGAGCGTCGCTTCGCTCTGGTCTCCCAACATAAAACTCATAGCGCGGGGCGTTCCCGCCGAGCGGGTCACTTTCGCCGCGCGCCCGATAAGACTGTCTGTGATTCTTCCCGCGATATCGGACACCTCGCTGTCGTCAAGAAGGATGCTGTGCTCGATCTCGCTGTTCACGACCTTCGCGCCCGGCCCGACGGACGTGAACGGCCCGATGTACGAGTTCGACACTTTCGCTCCGGCCCCTATCACCGCCGGGCCTCTCACCACGCTGTTCTCGATGACCGCGCCCTCTTCCACCGCCACTTTCCCCTCAAGCCTCGAGCAGCCTTCCAGCTTCACCTTGCATTCGCAGTCTATCATGTCCAGAATGATGCGGTTGGCCTCCAGCAGGTCTTCCAGCTTGCCGGTGTCTTTCCACCAGCCTTTGATTATGTACGGCTCCACCGCGTAACCCTTTTCTATGAGCCACGATATCGCGTCCGTTATTTCAAGCTCGCCGCGCCATGAAGGTTTTATCGAGTTGACGGCCTTGAACACGTTGGCATCGAACATGTAAACGCCCACCAGAGCTAGGTCCGAGCGCGGCTTTTTTGGTTTTTCCTCGAGCCTGACTATCAGGTTGCCGTTCAGCTCCGCAACGCCGAACTGCGACGGGTTTGAAACGCGGGCGAGAAGTATCTGCGAATTCGGCTTGTTCTCGATGAACTGCCCGACCAGTTCGTTTATGCCGTCCCTGATGATGTTGTCTCCCAGATACATGACGAAGCGGTCGTCCTTCAGGAAAGGCTCGGCGACCATCACCGCGTGCGCCAGCCCCAGAGGCTCGTCCTGTTCGATGTAAGTGATTTTGCAGCCGAAACGGGAGCCGTCCCCCGCCGCCGCTCTGACCTCTTCCTTAGTGTCGCCGACGATGATGCCTATCTCGTTTATTCCGGCTTTGACTATCGCCTCGATTCCGTAGAAGAGAATCGGCTTGTTCGCGACGGGGATAAGCTGCTTCGCCCTCGTGTAAGTCAAGGGCCTGAGCCTAGTTCCTCTGCCGCCGCTCAATATAAGACCTTTCATCTTCCGAGCCTCATTTCCAGATGATATTGTGCATTAACCAGTCGCCAGCCATGAACAGCTTCTTCGTGGCCTCCCGGTCGACAATCGTCAAATCGTAGCTGTTGCGCGACAACGCTTTGCCCGCGCGGCTAACCGCGCATTCTATCCGCCAGCCGCCTTCGCCTCTCAACGCCAGTTCCACCGGTTCGACTTCTATTATACCGTCCCCCGGCATTCTGTCGACATGTCTCTCGACACGGTCGACCTCCACGCCTCCCTTTCCGGTCGCGCTCACTGTTATGTCCAGCCCGGAATACTCGACCCGCCTGTCGTTTATCAGGAAAGCCCGCGCTCTCAGCGTCTGGTCAGCCTCGTACGGCCCCAGCGGATACTCCATTGAAAACAACAGCGGCGAATATATCTCCTTCAATTTCTGATATGCCAGCTTCGGACGCAGATAGTAATCGATCACGCTCCAGCAGACCGACGGCCACGGCTCGTTCAACTGCCAGAACATCACCCCTCCGGCCTCGAACCTCCTTCGCCTCATGTGCTCCACCGCCACCTGCAACCCGTGCGCCTGCATCCTCTGCGTCGCGTCTATGAACGATTCGCAGTCGTAAAAGCCTATCTGTTTGGCGTACCTGAATATCTTCATCAATTGCGCGTCGTGATACGCCCACAGTTCGGCGTTCCGCCTTTTGACGGAATTCGACAGTATCATCCTGTTTATCGGGTCGTACTCTTCCGCCCTCATCCTGCCGCTAAGCGGGAACTCGTTCAGAGTGTAAGGGAACTTCGGCTCCACCGGCCACTGGCTCTCCCTTGGAATGAACTCGTCGAGCGACTCCCTGACCGGGACGGACTGCATGCCGAACTCGCTGAGAAAAGAGGACTGTTCCAACCTGTAGTCGGCGACGTTCGCAAGCCCGTGGAACACCCTCCAGTTGTGGCTTTCGCCTACCGCCGGAGAGCCGCCCCTGAACGGCCTGCCCCCGCCCCGCTCCCTGACAAGCTTCTCCATCAGGCTTATCAGCCGCCTGTTGAACGTCTGGTTTATCTCGTTGCCCCCGCTGTAATAAACGACGCTGGGATGATTGTGCAGCGAGCCGAGTATCCCTGTCGCCTCTTTTCTTAGCAGCCTCCTGAACGCCGCGTCGGCAGGATACGGCTTTCTACCGCATGAGAGCGGGAACTCTTGCCACACGAGGATTCCGTGTTCGTCGCACAAATCATAGAAAACTTTCTTCTCCCGCAACCCGCCGCCCCAGACTCTCAACATGTTCACGTTTGCCTGACGGGCCATCTTTATTAGTTTCTCGTAACGCTCTCGGCCCGCCCTGCCCGGCATCGAGTCGCACGGAACCCAGTTGGCTCCCCTTATGTATCTGCGAGCGTCGTTGATCGCGAACGTCCATCTCTCGTCCGGCCTGTTCTGGTTGGGAAGAAGAGTCACGGAGCGCATCCCGAACCTTGTGTCGGTGTCGTCCAGAACCGAGCGCCCCGACTTGCCGCCGCGCAGAGTCGCGGTCAACCTGTACAAATTTGGTTTCCCTTCCTCCCACGGCTGCCACAATTCAGGCTCTTTCATCGGCAACGATATGATATGCTCCGAGATTCCCGCCGAAGCCTGAATCTTGCGCTCGGTCGTTTTCGTCTCGGATTTGAAGTTGTCCCCTTCGACGGCGAACTCCGCGGTGATGGCTGTTTCCCGCCTCGAATCCAGCGTCATCCTTACTTGCGCTTCCCAGTAGTCGTCCGTCACCCTGATCGGCTCAACGTCCAACTGGCGGATGAAAACATCCCCGGTTCGGATAAGCGTCACCGAGTCCCACAACCCGCAGGTCCTCATGACCGGGGCGAAATCCCAGCCGAAACCCATCTGGCATTTCAGCGTTTTCTCCCTGTCCGTGAACTGTCCGGCGTACTCGATGTTCACCGCCAGAGAGTTGCGTTTCGCCAACATCTCCGATATCTCGACCACGACGGGGGCGAACATCCCCTCGTTTTCCTTTATCTTCCTTCCGTTGAAAAAGATGTGCGATTTGTAGTCTATCCCGTCGAACCTCACGAACGTCCTTCCCGGCCCCGGCGCGGCGTCAATCTCCCTCCTATGCCACCAGTTCCAGTCGTCCACCCACAACGAAAGCTCGTTCTGTTTGCCTATGAACGGGTCCTCTATGAGGCCGTGCCTGAGCAGGTCCGCCCTGACGTCTCCCGGAACGACTGCCGGCAGCCATCTCGACACCTCGTCCATCCCCTGCCCCTGCATGCACTGACCGATCCGCCATTCGTCTCCGTCCAGCGATATCTCTTTTCTGGCCATATCCTGTGTTCTCCCGGCGAATCCTCCGCGCATCTTTCCTCGCGGACTCCTCGATTCGCTATTGTTTTACTCCGCCGTCCGGGTCGGTATCCGCCTCAACTTCAACCACACGCCGCACTGCATTCCCGACCGCGCCAATTATATTTTCCGCGCTCTTGCCGTGTCAAACGCCGCTGATTCCGCAAAAGACCAATTTTCCTCTCTTTTAACCCTATTCTGCCTGTTCTGCTATAATTTTCATCTGACGAGCGCGACGGAGAGACATCCCTGCGTCCGCGCGAGATACGAAAGGCCGCAACCGATGACAACGAAAATTGCCGATTTATTCCACCTTGAAGAATTCAGGTTCAAAGACTTTTTTTCAGGAATTGAAGCCCCGTGGGAAGCTCTAGCCTCTATCGGCTCATATATAGCTTCTGCGGGAACTCCACGAATCCTCGGCAAGGTGTCCCCCGGCGCGTGGCTCGAAGGCGACATGATATCCATCGGCGCGGGCAGCGTCGTCGAACCCGGAGCTATGATTATCGGCCCCGCCCTCATCGGCGAAAATTGCGCAATACGTCAAGGCGCGTATCTTCGCGGCAACGTCATCGCGGGCGACGGCTCGGTCATCGGACACACCACCGAAGTCAAAAATTCCATCTTTCTCAACGGCGCAAAAGCTTCCCACTTCGCTTATGTCGGCGACAGCATTCTCGGTTCAAATGTCAACCTCGGCGCCGGAACCAAACTCGCAAATTTCAAAGTCGACACTGGCGAACGCTCCGTATCAGTCCGTTTAGCAGACGGCTCCGCCCTACCCACCGGCAGACGGAAACTCGGAGCCTTAATTGGCGACAACTCCGAACTCGGTTGCAACTCTGTCACCATGCCCGGCGCGATTATCGGCAAACGCTGCCTCATCTATCCATGTTCCGTTGTTCGCGGTTATGTGCCTCCCGATACCATTATCAAGCTCCGTCAGGAATTCATCGCAACCTCCCGAAAACATCCCGGCTGATTGTCTCAAAAAGCCTTTTAACAATCACAAGTATTCCACAATTGCTGATCTTGTGATTACATCAAACGACAAATCAGACACCTGAATATTGATTTAAATCACACAAATATTCCTTTTTTTACTAGCATTTCTTAATTGACACACTACGATATGCTAGCTATATTTTTATTTATAGGCGGCGTATGCGGCGTTTTATGGGAAAATTTACTAGTGAGGTGCAGGATGGAGGAGACGACAATCTTCAGCAAGAAAATCATCACAAGGAACAAGGCCTTTTTTCTTGATCTTAAAGAGAATCCCAACGGCAAATTCCTGAAAGTGACTGAAAGCAACGGCGAAAAACGCAGTTTCATTTTTATCCCCGAAGAAGGACTCAAGGAATTCGGCGAATCCATCGGGGAAATCATTAGCGAACACGTCGGCTGAAACAGCGCAAGCGCAATATCACATTTTCTAAAACCTTCGTCGGTCTTTGTTTATCCAACTTAAAAACACTTCGTTCATTGCGGTTACTATTCATTTCAGACTGCATTTCTCAATGATCCCGGCGCTGTCATCTTCTTAGCCATCTCTTCCATCCAATGACCGCTCGCTATTGAGGAGCCATATATGTTCCATTACAATGATTGAGAGGCGCGGCGTATTATTAAATCGCAAAATACGCCGCGCCCTGCCCGCGGACACTGGAGACAAGCCTAAACAATGCCGAATGGCGATAACAACAAAACGCTATCCCCGGAGTTGATCGATAAAATCGCTCGCATGGAGTTGACGGCGCGGACCGCCGCCGACGGGCTTCTGGCCGGCATGCACAGATCGAACGCCAAAGGATTCAACGTCGAGTTTCTCGAACACCGGCCTTACAGTCCGGGCGACGACATCCGGCACATCGACTGGAAAGCGCGCGCAAAAAGCGGAAAGTATTTCATCAAGCTGCGCGAGGAAGAACGCAACATCCAAGCGCACATCATCGCGGACGCCAGCGCCTCTATGGACTTCGGAGCCGGAGACTCTTCAAACAAATGGAACCGTTGCGCCCTTCTGGCGTCGTCCGTCGCGTATCTTTTACTCAAACAGGGGGACGCCGTAGGGCTGTCGCTAGCCGGAGGGCAAGCGCCTGTGTCCCGCGCGGAGCATCGGGCCTCGCGCGGACAGTTGCACAGGCTGATATCCATCCTCGCCGCCGCCCGGCCCGCCGGAGCCGCCTCGCTCGCCGCAGAGCTTGCCGCTTGCGCCGACCTGCTCAAACGACGCTCTTTCGTCATCGTCTTCTCCGACCTTCTTGAGCCTCCCGAACCTGTCATGGAAAGCCTCAGAGCGCTTCGCGGGCGCGGCAACGACGCCACAATCTTCCACATACTCTCTCCGGAAGAAACTGATTTCCCGTTCGCAAAGGCGGCTAAATTCATAGACCCGGAATCCGGCGCGTTCATATCGGCGGACCCCTCGGCTGTCAGGGCCGCATACATCAAGGCTCTCTCGTCATTCACTCGCGGTTACCGAGAATTCTGCGCTAGGATGGACATCGACTACGTCAGCGCTCCCACCTCGGCATCCCCTGAAGAAACTCTCCTTAAATATCTTGAATCCAGAGGAAGAAGGGCGGGACGGTAGAAATGGCGTTCCTTCAATCCGCCCTTTTGTTCGGATTGGCCATCGTGGCCATACCGCTTGCTCTGCATCTTTTTATGAGGCGACGCCTGAAGAGCCTGCCGTTCCCTGCTCTGATGTTGCTGACAGGCTCCAGCCGAAAAAGCATGCGGACACTCACCCCTCGCCAGTGGCTCGTGATGCTGTTGAGGATGGCGGCTCTCGCATCTATCGTCGCCGCCGCCGCTCAACCCGTCATCAGGGGTTTATCGCTCCCGCTCCCCGGCGCGGCTTCCTCTACTACCGTCCATGTCATTCTCGACAACTCTCCGGGCATGAACGCAAAACACAACGGCGTCTCGCTCTTCGAGCTTGCCAAGGCGGCCGCTGAAAAGATTGTCTCCGTCTCGTCCCGCGAAGACGATGTCAGCCTCGAACTTGCCTGCGAAACCCCGTCCGGCCCCCTGCCCCGCGATCCAGCCGCCCTTTCCGACTCGATACGAAATTCCACAACATCATATTGCTCTCCTGACTTGGGGCTTATTATCAACCGAGCCGTCCGCTCCATGAGAGATGTTCGCTCTGTCGAAAAAAAAATCGTCGTTCTCTCCGACTTACGGAGAAACGTTTTTATCGCTCCGCCGCTTGATCGCGCAAAAGGCGACCCCGACATCATTTTTGTCAATTTATCGCAGGGACTGAAGGTTAACGACCTTTCTATAGCCGAAATCGAAACTCCTCTCTATCCCTCTCCCGGCGAGGAACTGGAAATCTGTTACCGCTTGAAGGGCGACGCCCCGGCCGGCGCTGCGCTGAACGTCGAGATGTTCATAGACGCGGATAAAAGAGGCGAGCAATCCGTTCTCATGGACGAAGACGGCCATGCCGAGGGTTGCTTCTCCGTCACTCTCGGCGAGTCCGGACACGCCGCCGGCAGAATCGCGGCGCGAGGCGACGGGCTTCCGGACGATATTTCTAAAAGGTTCATAATATCAGCGCGCGAAAAAATGAAGCTCGCTCTGGTCGCTTCAAAAGAATCGATGAGGGACCCTGAGAGCGGGGCTTTCTATCTCTTTCGCGGGCTTCGCGCGGCCACAGGAGCGGGAGGCGGAGCGCGCTCCATTGAACTTTCCACCCTCTCCCCGGATGGCGTCGACGCCCGCGCTCTGTCCGACTTCGACGCCGTCATCATTTTCGACCCCTCCGGCTTGAATCCTAAAGGCCTCGCGGCTTTGGCGGACTTCGTTTCCTCCGGCGGCGGCGCTATCCTGACGGCTTCTAAATCAATCTCAGCCAACCAAGCTGTGGCTCGCGCTTTATTCTCAAATTCGATTTCAATCTCCGAACGCGCGGGCGACTCCGGCTCCGAAGACGCTTTTCTCACTGTCGGCGACGTCGATTCCGCTCATCCGATTTTCTCCGCGCTTTCCGGAAAAGTCTTCGCCGCATTCAGAGAAACCCGCTTCAATCCTCATTGCGCCGTCGCTGCGGTCAATCCTGAAACGTCCTCTCCGGCGGCCTTTTCCGACGGTTCTCCGCTTATCGTCGAAAGAACCGCGCAGGGTGGCGGTGGCGCGGTGTTTTTTGCCACAGACCTCTCCCCAGCTTCGACTAACTTTCCTCTAAAAACGGCGTTCGTTCCCATTCTTCTCCTTGCCGCAAAACATCTCAGCGACTCTTCGCAGTCCTCCGAATATGAGTTCATCTACGGACATCGCGCGAGAATTAGAGCGGACGCCGCGGGCGCGCCCGGACTTTCCGTCTTGAATATGGAATCCGGCGACGAATTCACTTTCGCGGAAATAGAGCGAGGCGGAGGCGTATACTCTCCTGAGAGCGGCGCTCCTCTCCCCCCCGGCTCCTATAAGGCGCTCCATCCGGATGACGACCGCGCCCTCGCCGTGTTCGTAATCAATCCGGACGTTTCTTACAAAGCCTCTCGCCCACTGCCTCTTGATGATTTGTTAAAAACATACAAAAGCTGGAAAGCAAAATCTTTGCCCGCTTCAAGTTTTTCAGGGTCGAACTTCCCCGGCGACATATTCTCAGACAAAGGGGCCGCTCTCTGGTTTCCTTTGCTGTTCCTGTCCGCCGGGTTCCTGTTGATCGAGACATTTGTTGTCAATAAAAGGTGATATTAACAAAGGATATTCGTTGGATCTAAATCTATCAAAAGACTTTCTAAATGAAGCGGCAAATACTTATCGTGCCGTCATTCAATTCTTTTCTTTTGCCATCATTCCATATTTTTCTTTGCCGTCATTCCCGCGAAAGCGGGAACCCATTTTCAACAATCCCTTTGCCGTCATTCCATATTTTTCTTTGCCGTCATTCCATATTTTTCTTTGCCGTCATTCCATATTTTCCTTTGCCGTCATTCCCGCGAAAGCGGGAACCCATTTTCAACAATCCCTTTTGCCGTCATTCCATTTTCTTCTTTGCCGTCATTCCCGCGAAAGCGGGAACCCATTTTCACAACGAAAGCTTTTTCGTCTAGCCTCAAGTTTTTAGAATAATATCGGAGGTCAATAATGAATTATCAAACTACGTTCCACAAAAAAAACAACGCGAACGACACAAACGCAACGCGGGCAATGAGAAAGTTTTTCGCGTTAATCCCCGCGCTGCTTCTGCTCGCATGCGTCTCCGCCACGGCAGACGCGTCGGACGCGCGTCGCGTCGTTTTGGAAAACGGCCTGACTGTCATAACGAAAGAAATCAGAACCGCTCCTATAGTCGATTTCGCCGTATGGCAAAAAGTGGGAGCCAGAAACGAGCCGGAAGGCCAGACTGGCATATCTCACATGCTTGAGCACATGGCGTTCAAAGGCTCGCAGAAATTCCCAGAGCCGGGAGACGCGGACGCCTTAATCCGCAGGCTGGGCGGAAGCGCCAACGCGGGCACAAGCTCCGATTACACCGTTTATTATTCCACGATGCCCTCCGGCAGCTATGAGGCCGCTATCGAAATAGAGGCGGACAGGATGCGCGGGCTTCTTCTTCGCGAGGAGGACTTCGCGACCGAGCGGGATGTCGTCGTCGAAGAGCGCAAGATGAGGTACGAGGACAGCGCCACAGGGCTGTTCTGGGAAGAGATTGACTCGGCGGCTTTTAAGATTCATCCCTATCGCAACCCCGTTATCGGCTGGATGGCCGACATCAAAGCATACGACATCGATAAGATAAGAGAGTATTACCGCGCAATGTACGCGCCTGACAACGCGGTGGTCGTGGCTGTCGGCGACTTCGATACAGAGGCGATGCTGAAGAAAATCAGGGACGAGTTCGGCTCCATACCGCGCGTCGAACGAGCGCCTCGCGCTGTCAGGGTCGAACCGGCCAGAAACGCGGACAAACGCGTCGTGGTCGAAAGCGACAAAACAAATCTCGCCTACGTAGTATGGGCGTACAACGCTCCGTCCATAACCGGCGATGACAGCCCGGCGCTTGAAGTCGCGGCGGCGGCTCTAGGCAGCGGCAGACAATCCCGCCTCTACCGCGCTTTCGTGGAAACCGGTCTCGCCAGTTCCGCCGATGCCGTTCACGCCACTTACACCGACCCATATCTTTTTTACATTGAGATCGAGGCTCAGCCCGGAACCGACACAGCAGTCATCGAAGCCGAGCTTGAAAAGATTATCTCCGACATCAGTTCCAATCCCATTTCCGAATACGAGTTGCAAAAGGCAAAGAACAGATTCGCCGCAGATGAAATATTCTCCAACGAAAGCATCCCGATGTACGGAAGGAAACTCGGCTGGTTTGAGGTAGCATCGGGCGATTTCGCGAACTTAGACGCATATATGGCAAGAATCAACGATGTGAGCGCGGAAGACGTTTTAAGCGCAACCCGCAAATACTTCGTCAAATCGTCGCGGACCACAGGCGTTCTTCTTCCTATTAAAGAGAACTCCGGCTCCGTCGAAACATCGAAACGCCCTGTTCGAGGCTCAAGCCCCGGCAGGACGGATGTGTTCGCTTACGACGGCGGAAACGCTTTTGCGATGAAGGCCGAACACGCGCAAAGCTCTATCGTGTCAGGCCGCGTCAATTTCTCTTCGTCAATAAAAAAACGGACGCTTCCGAACGGAATGACAATCATCGTCAGAGAGAACCCGGCGTTCCCGACCGCGCACATCCGAATGGTCGTCAAGGGCGCCGGTTCCGTCGGAGACGCTCCCGGAAAAAGCGGATTGGCAAAACTGACAGCCCGAAGCCTCAGAAGAGGAACCTCGTCCCGCTCATACGAGGAGATAACCTCCGCGCTCGAATTCACAGGAGCCGAACTCGAAATCATGGCGGGCGTCGAAACAGCCGTCGCCATAGGCAAGTTCCTCAAGGCCGACCTCGACACTGGCATGTCGCTTCTAGCTGACATGATGATTTCCCCCGCGTTTCCGTCTGACGGCGTTGAAATCGAGCGCGCCGTCGCAATATCCGAAGCGGAAGCGGCTGACAACAGCACAAGAGACAGAGCGTGGAGAGCTTTCAATGAAATTCTGTTTGCAGGGCATCCGTACGGCAATCCCCCGGAAGGTTCGCCGGACGGTCTTGCCGTCGCTTCCATCGACGACATCAGGTCGTTCCACTCTGCCGCGTACAGGCCGGACGCCGCGATGCTGGTCGTCTCAGGCGATGTGACGATTGAAGAAATCGAAGCTCTCGCCATGAAGAAGTTCGGCTCATGGACCGCTCCCGTCTCTCCCCTCTGGCGCGCCCCCGCTCCGGCCCCTTTAGCTTCGCCGAATCGCAAACACTCCGAAATGCCCGAAAAAGTTCAGAACGTCTTCTTCATGGGTTTCCCCACTATGCTTCCCTCCCATCCGGACTATCCGGCGTATCAACTCATGACGAATATCCTCGCGGGCGGCGACCTGACATCCCGCCTCTATCAGTCCATCCGCGAAAAAGAGGGGCTTGTCTATTACGTGTACGGCTACGACGCTCCTCGCGCTTACGGCTCAACTTTCCAGATAACGGGCGGCGTAGCCCCGGACAAACTGGAAAGAGCCATAGAGCTTGCCGCTCAAGAGATTAAACGAATCCAGACTGAACCTGTGTCGGACATCGAACTCGAAGACGCAAAAAGCCACGCGGCGGGCCAGCTTCCTCTCGCAATTGAAACCAACGACAAGGCCGCGCGGGTAATAGCCGACTTGGAATACCACGGCAAGCCGTTTGACACGATTGACAATTACGCGTCGATTATAGATAAAATCACTCCCGATGATATAATGAGAGTTGCGCGCGAAGGGCTTAACTCCGAGGCGGCGGCGATAGGCGTCGCCGGGCCGCCCATAAGCGGCGAGCGTTTCTAAAAGGACGGAACGGAACATGCGAGACATCTATTCCGTGGTCATGGCGGGCGGGCGCGGCTCCAGATTCTGGCCCCGCAGCAGAAAGACCAACTCCAAGCAGACTCTCAACATCGTCGGCAGAAACACCATGATTCAGGACACCGTCAACCGTCTCGTTCCAGTAAACGGCGCGGAAAAAGTTCTGGTCGTCACGAACTCCCTGCTCGAAGGCAAAATTCGCGCCCAACTCCCGATGTTGCCGGACGGCAATATAATTGTCGAGCCTGAAAGCAGAGGGACCGCCCCCTGCATAGGACTGGCCGCGGTCGTCATTCAACATATTTCTCCCGGCGCGACTATGGCGTGCTTCGCGGCGGATCATCTCATAACCGACCTGCCCCGCTTCCATTCCGACGTCATTTTCGCGGCTCAGGTGGCCTCCGAGCTTAATGTTCTTGTCGCGTTCGGAGTCCCGATCAAGCGCGCCGACCCCGGCCTCGGCTACATCCAAGCAGGCGATATATTAAAAACGTCCGACGACAACCCAGCCAGAAAAGTCGCAAGGTTCATCGAGAAACCGGACATGGAAACCGCTCTCCGCTTCGCACAGGACCCCGATTACTTCGCCAACAGCGGAATGTTCGTATGGAAAGCCGACACATTCCTGATAGAGGTTGAAAAGCATCTGCCTGATATGCACGCGGGCCTCATGCGCATAGCTTCGTCAATAGGCTCTCCGACGGAGATCAAAACGATCGCCGACGCGTTCAGAGGTTTCAAAACAATATCCGTCGATCATGGCGTGATGGAAAAATCCGACAGGGTCGCTATGATTCCGGCGGGTTTCGGCTGGAACGACATCGGAAGCTGGGACTCGCTGTACGACGTCTGGCCGAAAGACGAAAGCG
This sequence comes from bacterium, assembly GCA_029564595.1. Classification (GTDB taxonomy): domain Bacteria; phylum UBP15; class UBA6099; order UBA6099; family UBA6099; genus UBA6099. Next base: position 14,529 of record JAKQPS010000183.1, read on the forward strand.
GCAACGCGGCGATAGGCAGAACGTTGACCATTGACTCGAGCAACAGCCTGATATTCAGCCCCAAAAAACTCGTCACGACCATAGGCGTGGAAGATTTGATAATCGTGGAGACGGACGACGCCCTGCTCGTCTGCAAAAGAAGCGACGCTCAGAAAGTAAGCGGCGTGGTTGAAATCCTTCGCGGTAAAAAATGGGAAGAATATCTGTAAACGAACTAAAACTCCGCTAAGCGGATATACATCAGCTAGGAGAGGCAAAATGATAGTAGGACTACCCAAAGAAATCAAAGAAAATGAAAACAGAGTGGGCCTGACGCCGGCAGGCGTGATTGCTCTCAGGCAAGCCGGCCACAAAGTCATCGCTCAGAAGAACGCCGGAGCGGGAAGCGGCTTTGAAGATTCGGAATATCACAAAGCCGGAGCTGAAATCGTCGATTCTATCGACGCGGTGTATAAGCGCTCGGAAATGATAGTGAAAGTCAAAGAACCAATCGAGCGTGAATATACCCTGCTTCGAAAAGGCCTTGTTTTATTCACGTATCTTCATCTGGCTGCCAATAAAAAGCTCACATCCCGACTGATGGAAAGCGGAGTGTCCGCGATCGGATATGAAACGGTGGAGACGGAAGACGGATATCTGCCGCTATTGGCGCCGATGAGCGACGTCGCGGGGCGCATGGCCGTCCAGATCGGCTGCAACTGCCTCGAAAAACACAATGGCGGGCGCGGCGTGCTGCTGAGCGGCGTCCCCGGCGTTCCCCCTGCTGATGTCGTAATTGTCGGCGGCGGAATAGTCGGCATATCCGCAGCGCGCCTTGCTATCGGAGCGGGCGCTCAAGTCACCGTTCTCGACATCTGCACCACAAGGCTTAAATACATTAACGATCTCCTTAGCAATCAGGTTATCACCATCAAATCCAACCCGATATCTATAGCAAGATCGGTTCAGTACGCAGACCTGCTTATCGGAGCGGTGCTCATAACCGGAGCGAAGGCCCCTAAGCTTGTTACCCGCGAAATGGTCAAAACAATGAAAAAAGGCTCCGTCATCGTCGATGTCGCCATTGATCAGGGCGGTTGCGTCGAGACCAGCAAGGTCACCAGCCACAACAACCCCACCTTCATTTACAACGGCGTCGTTCACTACTGCGTAGGAAACATGCCCGGCTCCGTTCCCAGAACTTCCACTCTGGCTCTAACGAATGAAACGCTGCCTTACGTTCTAGAAATCGCCCAAAAAGGCTTCTCTGCGGCAGTCAATGAAAACGCCGCTCTTCGCAAAGGAGTTAACATCCACAACGGTTGCTGCGTCTGCCATGGCGTAGCGGACGCCTTTAACCTTAAATGCCACGAAAACGACATCTTGTATTGAGAATAAGGAGAACATAATGTCCGAACCGAAAAATCCCGTGTCAGCAAACGAACAAGGCCCGCCGGAACGCCGACAGACAATCGTCAGAGGAAGAATAACCAAGATAAACGCCGAGAAAGTCAAAGACGCCCCGATTTCAGGCATCGAACTCGGCGTTGAATTCGACGACGTGAAAGCAAACGGCTCCAACCTCGAAATCTGGTTCACTTACCACGCGATTTACAAACAGGATGTCGGCAAAATCAGCATGTCCGGATTCCTGATGTTCGAGATGGACGAGCCTAACGTAAAACGGATTGTGGAAAAATTCCAGAAAGAGAAGGAATTCGACGCGCCGCTCGCCGAAAACATTGTGAACAGCATCAACTACAAGTGCGGGACGGAGGCCATCCTTCCGGCGAAAGTTCTCGACCTGACCGCGCCGATAGTTCCTCCAAGAATCGGTTTGCGCATTTTGAGAGGCGACGGCGCGGAGGCAAACGCCGGAAAACCGGCGTCCGCGCCTCAACAGCCTTCCGCTCCCAGAAAGCCGGAGCCGGCGGCGACGACCCCGAAATCAGCCCCTTCTTCTCCTTTCGGCGCAAAAGTCCCGCCGCCTTTCAAATAGGCGTCCTGCGTATGTTTCATCCTGCGCGAGCGGAACGGTCGATTATTAAAAATGATTTCTTCAGAACTTGAAAAAGCTCCCTGCGCGCTCTGCGGCGGAATCGAGTTCGCCGAGCTTTTTAAAACAAGAGATTATCTTTACGGCGTTCCCGGCGAGTTCTCAATATCCAAATGTAAAAGTTGTTCGCTAGTTTCCCTCAACCCCAGAATCCCTGAGGAAGATATCGCCTCTCTGTATCCCGACAACTATGAGCCATATTCAATGTCTTTCAGTCAGGAAATGCTGTCGAAACTTGTGGCGGGACAGGAAGGCCGAAGGATGCTCCTTGAGCGCCATTCGCATAAAGGATTCGCCCTCGATGTCGGCTCCGGAGACGGAAGATTTCTTCTTTGCCTCAAACAGGCCGGTTGGCGCGTCGCCGGATGCGAGCTTTCTGAAAAATCAGCGGCTTTTCAAAGGGATTCCCTCGCTCTTGATGTAAAGGCAGGCTCTCTGATTTCCTCTCGCTTCGATTCGGAAATTTTCGACGCCATAACTTTCTGGAGCGTCTTCGAACATCTGTACGATCCGCTGGAAACTCTCGCAGAGGCGAAAAGAGTTTTGAAACCCGGCGGGGTCATCGCAATGTCCATGCCGAACTTTGATTCTTTGGAGCGCATGTTGTTTCGCTCGAAATGGTTCTGTCTTCAACCCCCTTTCCATATCTATCACTATTCGCCGAAGATTATGAAAAGAATCGTCGCCGAATCCGGGATGAACATCGAAAAAGTTTACTATTCAACCACTGCCACAAGTTTGATTAATAGCGCGAAAATCGCTAAAGGCTATTCCATATCTGTTAAAAGCGCTGAAAACGCCAATGAAGCCCCCCCGACCCAAATCTCCGGTTCTGAAAGCCGCGAAAAACAATTTGCGAAAAAAGCTGTGTTTGATTCTGCGATTGTCCCTGCCCTCCGGTTCGCTGATTTGCTGCATGTCGGAGCGTATACGAACTATATCATTAGAAAAACATAGTCGGAACCGACGCGCTTTTTGTGTTACAATAGGCTGACAACGACGCCGGGAGGATGCTGATTGTGAATAAATTGAGAACATGGATATGCGCTGTTGCCGTGTTTGTAGTATTCGGGGCAGTAGCGCTCGCGTATGAACCGATTGAAACAAAACGTCCGAACCTCGATGTTATAAGAGTCGCGCATCGCGGAGCGGCGAAGTTCGCTCCCGAAAACACTATCCCCGCGATCCAAAAGGCTCTCGAGCTGGGAATGAATTACATCGAGCTTGACGTGCGCTACACGACTGACGGGGTTCCGGTGCTGATGCACGACGACACGGTAAACAGGACTACCACAGGCTCAGGCCCGATAAACCGGATGTCGCTTGCGGAAGTCAAAAAGTTGAGGGCCGTGTTCGGCATGTCCCGCGACAGTTCTTCGGACGTCGAAGTTCCTACTCTGGAAGAGGCTCTTATCGCTATGGGACCCGGCGTCGGCGCTTATATCGACCAGAAAGAGACGCCGCAACCGATTCTTCTTGAGTTGCTGAAGAAATACGACAAATATCCTCATCTCACCGTCATCGTCGGCGGGGGGCAGTTCACGGCGGACTTCGTTAAGCTCGACCCGCTTGCTCCCGCCATGCCCGGCATCGGCAGCGTGGATGACATTCAACCGACGCTCGAAAAGTTCCCGAACGCCAGAGCCTTCAACACAAGCGCGGCCATCATCACGAACGAACTGGTGGACGCCGCTCACGCTCGCGGAATCATGGTTTTCACCAACACGCTCGGCTGGGACGACCGCGAGACTGCCATGAAAAAAGCTATTCTCGCCGGAGTCGACGCGATTCAGACAGACCATCCGGATGTCCTAGTTTCAACTGTGAAAAAATTCAAAGCCAAAGCCGAATCAATGAAAAAACCATAGAATAAACCCGTAATAGTTTATGTTCGGTTCAAGTTGGAATAACTTTATCCTGAAAAACGATAGAGACGCGGACTATTGCGGATTCGCAAACTACGGAATTCTGCATGACAAGCGAGCGCGAGACAGACGCTCCGGCCCCAACCTTGCTGCCGGCGCAGAGCGCGGCGTCAGGCCCGATGACAGCCCCCTCCCCGATTTCCGCTCCCTGTTCCACATATACCGGATGGATGAATTGAATCCTTCCTGATTTCGTCTCCGAATTTAACCGCCGCGAGGATTCTTCAATTTGAGCGTTTGCGGTCTTTTTCATACGAGGCGTTCCGGCTCCGTCAAACGCGTCCGTCCACGCGCGCAGATATGATTTTGGCGACCCGATATCGTTCCAGTACGTATCCGTTTCATAAGCGAATATTCTTTCTTCGCGCTCGAACAATTCCGGAATGAACCCTTCTCTAAAATGATAGAAACTGTTATCGGGGATATATGTTTTGACGATGCGAGGATCATAAATGAAGCAGCCGAGGTTTACTTTGTCCGAAAGAGATTCTCCGGGCCTTGCCGGAATTCCCCAGAGAGACCTGACGCGGAATTGTGGATCAACGCCGACCGCTCGAATATCCGGCGTGTCATGCCCGGGACCGACGGCGATGGTGAGAGCCGCGCCGTTTGATATGTGCGCGCGCATCATGGACTTGAAATCGATTTCCATCAGCGCGTCTCCGTTGACCACAATGAAAGGCTCGTCGCCTAGGGCCGGGAGCGCTTTTCGTATCCCTCCTGTCGGGCCGAGAAGCGCTGGCTCAAAACTATAATGAATGTTCATTCCGCGAGACCGCGTTCCCAGCGAGGATTTCACCTTGTCGGGGAGATGGTGCAGATTGACCACTACGTCGGTTGCTCCGGCTTCGGCGAGCGATTCGAGCGCGTAATCGGCGGTCTGTCTTCCGAAGATGGGCAGCATCGGTTTGGGGATATGCTCGGTCAAAGGCTTCAGCCTGACGCCCAGTCCCGCGCAAAGAAGCATCGCCTTCATGGTTGCCTCAATTCCTCGACATAGACTGAAATCGCGTCAGCCAGCGCCCCAAGTTCACTACGGGCGGACGCCGCCGCTCGCGCTTTGGCAAGACACGGCGCAAAGTATTTCAGATACCTGTTTTTCTTTTTTTCGCAATCCAGAAAAGCGAACGAGCCTGCGGCCTTCACGCATCTCTGAAACGCCATGTAATCATAAATCATATCGAACTGTTCGCGGTCAGGCTCTTCGCCTGTTCGCTCTGTGAGACGGTTGAAGTAATATTCCTTCAGAGAATCAACCAGCCCGGCAGGCAGTTCGACATAAGAATCAAGCAGAAGAGAGACAAGATCGTATTGAAGAGGACCGAGGCGCGCGTCCTGAAAATCGACCAACCCAAGTTCGCCGTCCGCCGCAACCATGATGTTCCGGCTGTGATAGTCGCGGTGCGTCAGATATCTCGGCTGCGCTGAAAGAGTTTCGGCGATATGCATAAATCCTTCGTTTATGGCCGCGCTTTCCGATTCGCTGAGTTTCGCGTTCTTATATCCGAGCAACGCGTGTTCCTTGAAGAAATTAAACTCGAACATGAGTTTATCCACATCGAAAGCCAGTTTGAACGCGACGCATGAATCGTCTTTCAACCGCGTTCCTTCCAGTTGAATATCTAGCATCAGCTCGACGGCTTTTTTATAAAGGTCTTCAACCGCTATGGGAGACGCGCCGCGAATTGCGTCTTCCAGCGTCGCGTCGCCGAAATCCTCCATGAGAATAAGTCCGGCGGACAGATCGGCGGCGAAGATATCCGGAACCGGAAGCCCTGCCCGACGCATAAAAGACGCGACATTCAGAAAAGGCATGTCCGGGTCCGTCTCCGGGCTTCCGAGAACCATGAGCACGGCGGACGCGGGCGCGCCGGATGAAAGTTGCGCGTTTATCCTAATCCTGTGAAAAGACCTGTCGGAGGCGTCTCCGGCGAGCCTTTCAAGTGTGTAAGTCGCGGCTCCGTATTTCTCTTCTATCAGTTTTTTTATCGGCGCGTCGTCCATAGAATTTTCAATCCCCATGTATTTTGAGAGCGGCGAACACATCGCGGCAGGATTTTAGAAACGACGCCGGGGCCGAATCAGGCCTCGATTCCAGCGTCACGCTTCCGGAATACTTAATTGCTTTCAGCGCGCCGACGACGGACGGCCAATCCACGGAGCAGCCTTCGCTCATCGGCAACAAGTGGCGGTCACGCTTTCCGTCGTTGTCTGATATGTGAACGTGTTCGATTAAACTTCCGTAATTAAAAACAGCTCTGGCGGAGTCTTCGCTTATGTGCGCGTGAGCGGCGTCGAAACAAACGCCGGCTATCCCGAATGAATTGGCCGCAAGGAATCTCGGCAGACAAACTGACGATGAAAAAGCGGAAGCGACGTTTTCAAGAGCCAGCCTGACGCCCGCCGATTTAAATGCCGCAGCGACGGAGGCGATGAACGACGCAAGGTTGGAAGCCGTTTCGCCGTTAAGCGGGTCGTTGTAAGAGCCGCAGTGCGCGACGACGACCGGGGCGCGGAGAACAGCCGCCGCCTCGACGCACGCCAGCGCCCGCGCTGTCGCTCTCTTCACATTATCCGCGCCGCCTGCGGTAATCGAGACGCGCGCCGCCGCGCCGCCGCCCGCCGGGTCGATATACGGCATGTGCACAGAGACCGCATTCAATCCCTCTCCGTCTAGCGCCGCGGCAAGCTCGGATACGCTCCCCGAATCCATAAAGTCGAAATGAGGAGGGACGCCGTAAACTTCCAGAGCGTCGAAACCAGATTCGCGAATCATGCGGATATCGGAAGCGATAAGTTTGTCATGACCGAATAATTGAGTGGAGATCGCGGGACGCATCAGGCTTTGACTCGCCGCCCGGCCGGATATATTCCGAATTCCGACGAAGAATCCGGTTTCATTCGCGCGCCTTGTTCCGCGCGGCCTGTTCTTTGAAAAATTTCACAGTCAGCTTCATGCCTTCATCGAGCGGGACTTGAGGCGACCAACCGAGCGTTTCGCCGGCGAGAGCGTTGTTGAGCACGCTTCTTTTGAGGTCTCCCGCTCTGAAAGGGCCTCTGATCGCGGGAGCGCCGAAACCCGTCGCCGCGCTCAGCAGCGCGTAAACCTCGTTCACATCCGTGGCTTTCCCTGTTCCGATATTGAAAGCTCCGTTGTGGCCTTTGTCGATAGCGGCGATATTGGCTCTGACGACGTCTCCGACAAACACATAATCCCGCAGGCAGGAGCCGTCGCCGTTGATGGTCGGCGTCCTTCCTTCGAGCATCGCGCGGGCGAAAATCGCGACAACCCCGGCCTCGCCGTGAGGGTCCTGCCTCGGACCGTAAACATTGCCGTACCGCAACGATGTATATTTGAGGCCGTGTTCGACGGAGAAAAACTTCAAGTAGCTTTCCAGCGCCATCTTGCTTATGCCGTAGGGCGCGAATGGGCGCAGAGGGAACTGCTCCGTCGCCGGCTCGCCCGGCGTTTCGCCGTATATTGTGCCGCCGGAAGACGAAAATATGAATTTCCCAACTCCGAACTCCACGCACGACTGGAGCAGGTTGAGGGAGCCTTCGAGGTTGATTCGCGCGTCCTTCACGGGATTTCGCACGGAGTCCGCTACGCTTATCTGGGCGGCGAGATGAAAGACGACGTCCGGCCGAGTTTCCTCGAACGCCTCTCTGACTGTCGGGTCGACAATGTCTTTTTTAAAGAACTTCGCCGCCGGATTCAGGTTCTCCGTTTTGCCTGAAGATAAATCGTCCACCACTGAAACAGACCAGCCGAGATTTATAAGGGCATCGGCGAGATTGGAGCCGATGAACCCGGCTCCTCCCGTGACGATTGCTTTCATCTGATGGCGCTCCCTTCGAGGCCCGGCGGCGCCGGGCTTTTTGAGCGTCGCGTCCGCAACGTCTCGGCGCGGCTCACAATGAACATTCTATATCCCCTCAGCGACAGTTTCCAGTTTTCTTACGACTCTGTCTATAGATTCAGGAGGGGTCGAAGCGCCTGCGGCGACGCCGATGGAACCTGCTCCCGCGACGTGTTCAGGCAGAATCTCGTCCGCCGTCTCCACGAGAAAAGCGCGCGCGCCCGCTGCGACGCACACGTCGAACAAGCGCGAAGTGTTGGCGCTCGCGCGCCCCCCGACCACTATCATCAAACCCGTTTCGCGCGCGACTTTCTCCGCGCTCTCTCTGGCTTTCCGCATCCAGTCGCACAGAGTGTCGTGGATTTCAATTTCCGGAATTCGCGCTGACAGCGCGGCTGCGATTTCGGCGAATTCCACCCTGTCGAAAGATGTCTGAGCTATCAGGGCGGCGGGACGCCCTTCAGGCGGCTTCGCGACGCGTGCTTCTGCGGCGGCAGCGAAAACGCCGCCTTTGCGGGCGCATACGCTCGAATGCGTCGCCGTCTCCGAATGCGCGGCGTCGCCCGCTATGTACACTACCGCCCCTCGCTGATTCAGAGCGCGTATCTTTTCATGAATACCGGCGACGAACGGGCATACGGCATCCACTATCTTGGCTTCCGCCGCCCGCAATGTCTCTATCTCGCCGGGCGTTGCCCCGTGAGCGCGCAACACAACCGTCGCCCCCGGCGGAATGTCAGAAACTCCGACGGCGACTTTTATCTTCATCTGTTTCAGCGTTTTCAACGCTTCGGGATTGTGAAGCAGAGGGCCAAGCGTGTACACATGGCGTCCCGTTTCAGCGGCCGAGGCCGCAAGCTCCATAGCGCGTTTCGCCCCGCCGCAGAATCCTGAGTGGCCGGCGACAATTATTTTAATCTTATCTCCGCCCATAATCGCCTCCTGCGCGTACGCGGTTCAAATCAAGTCTTACGATATCTCGATACGGACAGGCTTTATTTTTTCGGGATAACCCACACAGAGAGTTTTTGTTTCAGCGATGTAGTTCCAGCCATCGTCGGGAGCTTCCGCGCCTGAAGACTCCATCCATCCCTCGTGAACCTGTTTTCCGTTGAGAAGAATCTTTGAGGGAAATCCGGGCAGCCCTCTGAGTTTGACGACCACGCGTGTCCTATCCGGCCGAATTCCGGCCACGACGGGTTCCGCTTCGAAGATCGCCGTCCCGTCTTTTTCCGCATATGTATATTTAATTTTGTTGAAAGCGCCGGATTCGTGAGCGAACGTTTCGCCGTCGTCCTCATAGTAAAGAAGAGACGCTGGCGCTCCGTGTTCGATGTTGAGAATCAGCGGATCGGCGGGTTTCATCCCGATGTGGCTCATCTCGACAGTCGTCGGGATAATCGAACCCGACCTTATGTAAATAGGAATAACGTCAAGCGGCGCGGAAACCGTTTTTCTGCGGCTGCCCGGCATCCTCTCGCCTGTGTGGAAATCGATCCATTCACCGGGCGGGAAATAAATATCCCTGCTCTCGGCGCCCGGCTTCATCACAGGAGCGACCATAAGCGAAGAGCCGAACATAAACTGGTCGTCGAGTCCGAAGCACGGCTCGTCGTTCTGAAATTCTAGAGCGAGCGGCCGCATCGGCGGCATCCCAGTCGTGGAGCTTTCATAAAACGCGCCGTATATATAAGGCATAAGCCTGTAGCGCAGTTTGATATGCTCGCGGGCGATTTTTTCGACGCGCGGTCCGAAGCTCCACGGCTCCTGTCTTCTCGACAGCAGCATTGAGTGCGCTCGGCAGAACGGATAAAAGACCCCAATCTGTATCCATCTGGCAAACAGTTCCGGAGAGCAGTTTCCGTGGAAACCGCCGATGTCGGCCCCGACGAAAGGAACGCCTGACAATCCCAGCGAGCAGAGCATCGGAACGCTGAGACGCAGGTGTTCCCATGAGCTTGTGTTGTCGCCCGTCCATATCGCCGCGTATCTCTGAATCCCGGCGTATCCCGCGCGCGTCAGCAGGAAAGGCCGTTTGCCGGGCCGCGCGGCCAACTGCCCCTCGCGCGTCGCCATCGCCTCGGCAAACCCGTAAATATTCCTTACTTTCTTGTGGGGAACGCGACGGCCGTGCTCGACATGCGCTAGGTCTTCCGTCGACACCCTTTTAATATGCGGCTTTATGTTCACGCTAGGCTCGTTCATGTCGTTCCATACGCCTGCTGCCCCGTATGTTTTTACAAAGTCAGCCACCCTGCCCGCCCACCATTTTCTAACGTCGGAGCGGATGAAATCCGGAAAAACCGTCTCGCCCGGCCAGACCACTCCCTTGAAATATTTTCCGTCGGCCCGGCGGCAGAAGAAATCTCCCTGAACGCCTTCCTCGTAAACGTCGTACCCCGGCTCGTTCTTCACTCCGGGATCGACAATCGTCACCATCTTGAACCCGTCTTCGAGCATTGAGGCGGACATCCCCGCCGGGTCGGGAAATCTCTTCCCGTTCCAAGTGAAAACCCTGTAACCGTTCATGTAATGAATATCGAGATGAATCACGTCGCACGGGATGTCCAAGCTTCTGAATTTCGACGCGATTCCCCTGACGCTCTGTTCGTTTTTGTAACTCCAGCGCGACTGATGAAACCCAAGAGACCACTTCGGCGGCAAAGGAGAGAGGCCCGTCAGCCATGCGTATCTCTCCACGACTTTCTTCATGTCCGGGCCTGCGATGAAGTAGTAATTTATCGGCCCGCCTTCGACGTTGTGCGTCCAGCATTTGCCTTTCGCCGCGCCCATGTCGAAATGACATTTCCAAGAGCTGTCGAAGAACATCCCATAAGCCGCGCCGCTGGAAACGCCTATGAAAAACGGAATGGACACGTAAAGCGGGTCGCTTCCGGTTTTATTGAAGGGGTGGTCGGTGTTCCACATCGACATCTTCCGGCCCCTCCTGTCGAGGCCGAAAGCTTTTTCGCCGAAGCCGTAGAACCTGTCGTCTTTTCCCGCGCGGCGGCGCAGCCACGAGCCGCTGTCGTCCCACCACACGCCGCCCTCGTCCTCTTCTTCCGTCAGGCATCTTCCGGCTTTGTCCTGAATCCTGATTTTGAACGGGTCTTTGTTTATCACAATGGTGAGAGCCGAGGACTCAAGCGTCCATTCCAGATCGTCGGAGGAGTAAGAGAATTCAACAGCGTCGGGTTTTGGCTGAACCACCGCCCAAGACGGCTCTTCGGCGGAGTCTTCCCGCCAAATCCTGACCCTGACAATTTCGGGAGACATGAAGGAGACGCGCGCGCCGCCTGTCGAGAGCGCGACGCTTAATCCTCTCGAATCCGTCCGCGCTTTCTCGACCCTGCCGGGAACCGCCCTGTTTCTTCTTCCGCCGGATGCCATTCGCGAGACCTCCCCGCCGCCTTAGTTGCCGTTCAGCCTTGCCGCCGCGACCGACGCGCCGAGACCGCATGAACCGATCCAAAATCCCCGCCGCGACGATAAATTATCTATTTCAAATATATCACCGCGCCGCATTACGCACAAGCCGCGAGCGGCGCGTTTCCGTTGACACGCCGGATTCGCGGTGATAGAATCCGTCTCGTTCCGTTGGAGGTTTTTCCCTATGGAATTCGAAGATGTAATATATGAAAAAAACGAAGGCCGGGCGAGAATTTCCATCAACAGGCCGAAGGCTCTCAACTCTTTCCGCTCCCGCACGCTTGATGAACTCACGGAGGCCTTCACGGACGCCTCTCAAGACGCGAGCGTCGGCGCGGCGGTTCTGACCTCGGAAGGCGGAAAAGCATTCTGCTCCGGCGGCGATATCGCAGAGATGCTCGAACTCTCTCCCGCCTCCGGCCGGGTGTTCGTTTTAAAACTGTTCAATCTTTTCTCTCTCATCCGCCAGTGCCCGAAACCGGTCATTGCCGCAGTCGACGGATACTGCCTCGGTGGCGGAAACGAAATAAATCTGGTTTGCGACCTGACGATAGCCACCGAGAAGTCGGTGTTCGGACAGGTCGGCCCGACCGTAGGCAGCACGCCCGTTCTCGCCGGAACACAGATTCTTCCCCGCCTCGTCGGAGATAAAAAGGCGAAAGAAATTATTTTCCTTTGCGGCAGATATTCCGCGCGGGAAGCCCTCGAAATGGGCTGGATAAATAAAGTCGTCCCCGACGGCTCTCTGGAAGAGGAAACACAAGCATGGGTGTCGCGCATCCTCGAAATGAGCCCGCAGTCGCTGAGAATATCCAAGACTTCGCTCAATTTCGAGAGCGACCTGCTGCACTCTTCCTACATGCACGGCATCGAAATGCTGTCGGCAACATACGGAAGCGAAGAGTTGAAAGAGGGAATGACGTCGTTCATGGAGAAACGGAAACCTGACTTCAACAGATTCAGGAAATAGCGGGCGCGGCCCGAAATCCGGTCTGAAAAATCTATATGGAGGAATAAAATGGCAGCGAAAGACATCAAGAAAGCGCTCGTTATGGGAGCGGGAACGATGGGCAACGGCATCGCGCACGTGATGGCGATGAGCGGTAGGGAAGTCATCCTGAAAGACGTGAGCGACGCGTTTCTGGAGCGCGGCATCTCCACCATCAGCGCGAACTTAGAGCGGATGGTCAAGAAAGACAAGCTGACGGCGGACGAAATGAAAGCCACGCTCGCGCGCATCAAGGGCGTAACGTCCTACGAGGGGGCCGATAGTTGCGATATAGCAATAGAGGCGATCAACGAGGACATCAATCTGAAGAAACGCGTGTTCGCCGAGTTGGACGGGATTCTTCCCGCCGGCGCTATCCTCGGAACCAACACGTCATCTCAATCAATAACAGCCATCGCCTCCGCCACGAAGAGGCCGGAGAACGTCATCGGCGTGCATTTCTTCAATCCCGTGCCGGTGATGCAGCTCATAGAGATAATCAAAGGCTTCGTGACCAGCGAAGAGACCGTTACGACCGTGCGCGACCTTTCGATTGAACTAGGCAAAACGCCGATAGTCGTCAACGATTTTCCGGGGTTCGCCACCAGCCGGTTCATCATGGTAATGATAAACGAGGCCATTCAAGCTTATTCAGAGGGAGTCGGCTCGGCTGAAGATATCGACACGGGCATGAAACTCGGAATGAACCACCCCATGGGGCCGCTCGCGCTCGCAGACCTCATCGGCATCGACGTTTGCCTCAACGTTATGGAAACTCTTTACAACGGATACAACGATCCGAAATACAGGCCGGCCCTGTTGATGAAAAAGATGGTCGTCGCCGGACTCCACGGCAGAAAAACCGGACGCGGCTTCTACGATTATTCAAAATAACAATTTTGCCGGCAACGAAAAAGCGGCGCGCTTATCGGGCGCGCCGCTTTTTTTAACTCGTTATAAGAGCGGCATTCTCCTATCCTGCCGTCATTCCCGCGAAAGCGGGAACCCATTTTCATGCATTAGCAATACTGCTCGCTCTACTAGAATCAACCGAACGTCAGAGAGGATTATTGTCCGGGTCCAAAGCTCCGGGCACATCCTTCATCGTCAGGTTCACCCTGTTCATGTCGTCTATCTCGCGAACCTTCACGCGGACTTTCTGTCCGACTGAAAGAACGTCTTCCACCTGATTGATGCGGGTGGGAGCGATCTGGCTGATATGCACGAGGCCGTCGGTTCCGGGCAGCACTTCGACGAAAGCTCCGAAGTTGACGATCCGCCTCACAATGCCTTCGTAGATTTTGCCGACTTCCACTTCGGCCACAAGGTCTTCGACCATCTTGCGCGCGGCTTCGCCGGCGGCGGCGTCCGCGGTGTAGATGAGAACGCGTCCGTCGTCTTCGATGTCCACCTTCACGCCTGTTTCGTCAGTGATGCGGCGGATGGTCTTGCCTCCGGGGCCTATCACTGTTCCGATCTTCTCGATGTCGATCTTGATTATGATGAGCCTCGGCGCGTACGGGGAAACATCCGGTCTCGGGCTGCTTATCGCGTCGTTCATCTTTCCGAGTATGGTCATGCGGGCGACGCGCGCCTTTTCCATCGCTTCCTTCATCAGGCCCGCGGTAACGCCCTTCACTTTGATGTCCATCTGAACCGCTGTGATGCCTTTGCTGGTGCCGGCCACCTTGAAATCCATGTCGCCGAGGTGGTCTTCCACGCCCTGAATGTCCGTGAGCACGTGGTGAGCGCCCGACTCCTCTATGACTAAGCCCATTGCGATGCCGGCCACCGGGCTTTTAAGCGGCACTCCAGCGTCCATCAGAGACATCGAGCTGGCGCACACGCTGGCCATCGAGCTTGAGCCGTTGCTTTCCAGCACTTCCGATACCACGCGTATCGCGTACGGGAACTCTTCCTCGTTGGGAATCATCCCCGCTACCGCGCGCTCGGCGAGCATGCCGTGTCCGATGTCTCTCCGGGACGGGCCGCGCATCATGCGAACTTCGCCGACGCTGAACGGCGGGAAGTTGTACTGATGCATGTACTGTTTCTCGATGTCGTTGCTGATGCCGTCGATGCGCTGGGCGTCGCGGGGCGAGCCGAGCGTTACCGCGCTGAGCACCTGAGTCTGGCCTCTTGTGAACATCGCCGAGCCGTGCGTGCGGGGCAGAAGCGCGACATCGCAGGTTATCGGGCGGATTTCATCCTTGCTTCGTCCGTCCGGCCTGACACCGTCCTTGCAGATTCTCTCTCGCATAAGACGTTTCTCTAGGCCTTCCAGAACATTTTTGACCTCTTTGACCTTCGCTGAATCGACGGCCTCGCCGTCGGTGGCGAATTCCGCCACAGCCTGCTCGACCAGCGCCGCGATATCCGCCTCGCGCTCCGTCTTCATCTTTCCGTCCAGAGCGGCTCGGATCCTCGGCTCCGCGAACTCTTCCACCTTGCGGGCAAGCTCTTCGTCCGGGACCGGAGCGACGAACTCTACCTTTGCTTTGCCGATATGAGATGCGATTTCCCTCTGCAGGGCGATAAGCTTGCTTATCGGCTCGCGCGCGAACTCCAGAGCTTCGAGGAAATCCGCCTCGGAGATTTCTTTCATTTCTCCCTCGACCATCATCACGGACTGTTCGTTCCCAGCGATGACTATGTCGATGTCGCCTTCCTCCTGTTGCGCGAAAGTCGGGTTGACGATGAACTTTCCGTCCACCCGGCCAACGCGAACGGCGGCCACAGGGCCGTCGAACGGTATCTCGGATATCGAAAGCGCGGTGGACGCTCCGACAAGCCCCAGCACGTCTATCGGATTTTCCATGTCCGACGACAGCGCGAGGCAAACCACCTGCACTTCTTTTTTGAAACCTTTGGGGAACAGAGGCCTGATGGCCCTGTCCACGAGGCGGGCGCTGATTACCGCGTGATCCGACGCGCGCCCTTCCCTTTTGATGAACCCGCCCGGAATCTTCCCGGCGGCGTACATCTTTTCCTCGAAATCAACCATCAACGGGAAGTAGTCGATGTCCCTGTCGTTCTTAGATAGAGTGGCGGTCACAAGCACGACGCTGCCCGCGTATCTGACCACGACCGCGCCGCTTGCCTGCCTTGCCATCTTTCCCGTTGATATCTGAAGCTCATGTTCTCCCAGTTGGAGTTTGGCTTCATACTGTGTGCTTTCCATTAAAAAATTCCCTTCCGGAGCTCCCGCTCCATGTCACGTTTTTCTCCCCCGTCTGTCACATGTCCGGACGGCGCGACCCGCGCCGCCCTCATCATCACAAAAAAGGATTGCTTGACCCGCATTATTCGCTAACGCGGGCCAAATTTTCGTCGCGATGCGCGGATTCCGGCTGATTTCTAGGCAAATTAATAAACCACCCTAATGCTCGGGTGGCCGCCGTCGATTGCGCCGGACTCCATGCCATAGGCCTTCTCAAAAAACGAACCGCAAGGCGACGGACGGCCCCATTGGCCGCCGCTCCAGCCTACTTGCGGAGTCCGAGTTCTTTGATGATCTTCTCGTACCGTCTGGCGTCCACCCTTGCAAGGTAATTCAGCAGCCTCCGCCTCTTGCCAACCATCTTCAGCAATCCGCGTCTCGAACTGTGATCCTTTTTGTTCTTCTTCAGGTGTTCCGTCAGAAGGGTAATCCGTTCCGACAGAAGAGCGATCTGCACTTCCGGAGAACCCGTGTCTGATTCGTGCGACCGGAACTTTGTCATGATCTCGCTCTTCCGCTCAACGCCCAGTGTCATATGTGTCACCTCCCTTCCTTATATAGTCAGCATATTGTAGGTACATTAATATTTTTCCGCAAGCTCGATGTCTTTCGCCAACTGCTCCGCCAAAGCCTTCGCGTCACCGTACTTCCTCTGAGGCCTCAGCCTGCGCGTGAACTCCACTTTCAGTTCCTTCCCGTAAAGGTCGCCGTTGAAGCCAATCAGGTGCGCCTCTATAACCCTGTCCGGGTTTTTGAGCGGTATGGTCGGGCGCGAGCCGATGCTCACCGCCGCCTTCACCGTCTCCCCTCCCGTATCGCACATCGCCGCGTAAACCCCGTCTGCAGGCACGAGCTTCTTTGGGTCAACCTTCAGGTTGGCCGTCGGAAACCCCAGCTTCTTCCCTATTCCTATTCCTTTCACGACCTCGCCTTTCATCGCGTAAGGCCTTCCAAGCATCCCCTCGGCGGCCGTCACTTCGCCTTTCAACAGCAGTTCCCTGATGGCTGTGCTGCTGACGGATTTGTTGTCCGTCCTCACCACGTCTATCCGCTCTACAGTGAACCCTTTTTCCGCCCCGATCTTTTTGAGCAGTTCCACATCCCCGCGCTTCCCGCTTCCGAAGCGGGTGTCGTAACCGGCTATAATCTGTTTTGCCCCAAGTCTGCGAACCAGCATCTCGTCGACAAACTTCTCAGCGGGCATCTGCGCCAACTCCGCGTTGAACGGCGCGAACAATATGTACGAAAGCTTGAAGTCCTTGAGTATCTCTATCTTTTCTTCCTTCGTCGTCAGAAGCTGAGGAACCTTGTCGGGAGCCAGAAGCTCGCTAGGATGAGGATCGAAAGTCACAAGCCCGGAAACCTGCACTCCGGGATCATAGAACATTCCGACCCTGTCCAGAATCCTGCGGTGTCCCAGATGAACGCCGTCGAAAAAACCGAGCGTCAAAGTTACGTTCATCCCTTGTTGCGACGGAACTTCTTCAAACGAATTAAAGACATGCATCTCGACAAGCCTCTCTATCGCGCAAGATAATCAATCGGCAAAAGCAGACTCGCGGCTTCCGGGCCGCAGAAAACTTCCGGCGCATGCGCCGACTCGATATCAAACGGGCCGACCGCAGTTCTGACAAGAAAGGAAAGAGTCGCCGGAGCGCCCAGCGCGGCCCCGATGTCCTCTATGAGAGTCCTCACATAAAGCCCGCCGCCGGACACCGCCTTGAATCTCGCCCTCGCTCCGCCGTCTGTCTTTTCGAATCCCAGCATCTTCAGGTCGTAAACCATAGCCTTGCGGGGCTTCCTCTCCACCGTCTCGCCTTTCCTGTGAAGTTTGTACAGCCTTTCCCCGCCAACTTTCACCGCCGACGCCATAGGCGGCGTCTGCTCGATTTCGCCTGTGAAATCAGGCAGAATCCGTTCAATATCGCATTGGGCCAAATCAATTTGTATCCTTTCGACAACAACGCCGTCGAAGTCGCCCGAATCGGTTTTCACTCCGAAAACCGCCTCGGCGATATATGTTTTTTTCGTGTCCGCAGACACCTGTTGAGACAACCGGGTGGCTGAATTGACCATACACACGAGCACGCCGCATGCGACCGGGTCGAGCGTTCCGCCATGCCCTATCTTTGAAGGTTTGAGTCTACGCTTGATATAGGCGACGACATCGTGAGAAGTCATGCCGGGCGGTTTGAACACGTTCAGGAATCCGCTTTCAGTCATCGCGGCCTTCCGTGTTTTTCAGAGCGCGCGCCGCAGCGCAAACCTCTGCCACGACTTTCTGCTCCACGAGTGAAAGCGGCCCGTCCATGCGAATCCCGGCGGCGAACTTATGTCCGCCCCCTCCGAATTTCGCGCAGATTGCCCCCACGTCTATCCTGCCGGACGACCTCATGCTGACGCGCGCTCTTCCATCCTTCGATTCGCTGAACGATATGTGCGCCTCGCAACCCTTGTACGCTCCGAGCGTCTCCACTATCCCGTCCGAGTCCTCGTCTTCCGCGCCAAGTTCTTCGTATGTTTTTCTGTCCGCCACCGACCAGCTTACCGCGTTGTCCTCGGCGGTCTTCATGTTCACCAGCGAGTATCCCAGCAGCTTCAGCCTCTCGAACCGCCGCCGGTTGAACACATTCACCGCTATCTCGTGCGGATTAGCTCCACGCGCCACGAGGTCCGCGCATATCCTGAATACTTCGGGCGTTGTGTTCGAGTGCAGAAACCTTCCCGTGTCATACATGATTCCGGTGTACAGACATTGAGCCAGTTCTAAAGGCATCCCGATGTTCTCCGCCTCGATAAACTTGGCGAGTATCTCGCACGTCGATGCCGCGTTCGAGTCGATGATGTTCAGATTTCCGAAACCGCCGTTGGTAACGTGATGGTCTATCACCACAACAAAAGGCGAAGATTTCAGCAGAGGCAGAAGCTCGTCGCCGATGCGTTTAGGCCCGCCGCAGTCCACCAGAATCGCCACATCCGCCGGGGGGGCGCCATCAGCCGCTTTCTTTTCTATCAGTTCCGCTCCGGGCAGAAACATAAAATTATCCGGAACGCCGTCCCTTGAGTACAGCTTTATATCCTTCGCGCCGAGCGACATCGCTATGATGCGCGTCGAAAGCAGCGCCCCTATGCTGTCGCCGTCCGGATTGATGTGTCCGAACACTGAAAACGATTTGGCCTCGGAAAGTATTTTTTTAAGCGATTTGAAATCCATGCTTGAAGCGCCGGACGCCTTTCGTCAGGCTTCCTCCTCTGGAGGCATCTCAGGGTCGGATTCCCTCGCGCGCCTTATCACGTCGCACACCCTGACTCCGCGCTCTATGCTGTCGTCTCTGAAAAATCGGAGAGATGGAACTCTTTTGATTGATATCTCCGGCCTTATTTGCTTGTAGATGAAACCGGCGGCGCTGTTCAGCCCGGCGACCGCCGCGTCCTTCTGCGATTCGTCTCCGAACGAAGACACGAACACCTTCGCTTGGCGCAGGTCGGACGATATCTCGACATCGGTAATGGAAACAAAACCTATGCGAGGGTCTTTCAGTTCCTTCCTTATCACTTCGCTGATGGTCTGAGTCATCAGAGCAGAAAGTCTTTTCAATCTGTTGGGAATCATAGCCAACCGTCCGGCTTTAACCCGGATTCGCCTATAAAGCCGGCGAACCGGGGCGATTTTCATAGCGGCGAACTGCTTCGTTGCCGCCACATTTTTTTGTTCATGAACCCTGCGTTCTATTCACTGCAAAAATGCGTCTTGCGCCTCGCGTTTCATCCGCTCTGAACAATCGCTCCCGAATCCCAACGTCGGATTCGGCTTCAAATAAATTCTAGGGAGGCGTCGATCACCTCGATATCTCCCCTGCTTTCGATGTATTGGAGAGCGCGCGCCATTTCCTTTTCGATAAAAAGCCTGTCCGAGCTTACGCCCGCTATCCCTATGGCGGCCCTTTGCCACATGTCCTGATGCCCGACCTCCGACACAGCCACGTTGAACTTGTTTCGGATGTTGTCTTTCAGGCTGCGCAGGACATGCCTTTTCTCTTTCAAAGAGTTCGCGCCCGGTATCTTTATGTCGACTTTCAGCGCGCCGACTATCATGCCGCATCAGCGCCTTTCAGGCCGCGTTCGCCAGCTCAGATTATCTCCCGCTCCTTCTGAATCAGCGAGTACACTTCTATCTGGTCTCCCTCTTCGTACGCCTCGAACCCTTCCAGCGTCACGCCGCACTCGTATCCCTGCGCCACGCTCTTCACGCTGTCCTTGAAACGCCTCAGCGAAGACACTTTCGTCTTTAGTATTTCGTTGCCGCCCCTGATGAGCCTCGCTATCATTCCCGTCTTCAGCTCGCCCTCGGTGACCATGCAGCCCGCGATGTTTCCGAACTTCGACGAAGCGAACGTCTGCCTCACTTCCGCCCTGCCGCTGAAATGCTCGTCGAATTCGGGAGCGAGCATGCCCGCCATCGCCAGTTTCACATCGTCTATCAGCTTGTATATGATGTCGTAGAACCTTATCTCAACTTTTTCGGAATTGGCGCGGGCGCGCGCGTCGGGTATCACGTTCACGTTGTACGCCACGACAATCGCGTTCGCCGCCGCCGCCAGCATGATGTCCGTCTCGTTCACGTCTCCCGCCGCCACGCGGATCACGTTCACTCGCACCTGCTCGTGCTTGATCCCCTCCAGCGCCTGCACTATCGCCTCGACAGAACCTTGCACGTCGCCTTTCAGCACCACTTTCAATTCCTGCAGACTGCCGGATTTCATCCTGATGAACAGGTCTTCAAGAGTTATCCGGCTTTCGTATTTCATCTTCTCTTCGCGGTTCTTGAACTCCCTCTTCGCCGCGATTTCCCTAGCCGTCTTTTCGTCCTCAATCGCGAAAAACTGATCTCCGGCCTCCGGCATTTCATGAAGCCCGTGAACCTCCACAGGCATGGACGCAAACGCGGACTGCACTCTTTCGCCGAGGTCGTTCTCCAACGCGCGCGCCTTCCCGTACGTCCTTCCTGCCACCATATAGTCCCCGACGTTCAGCGTTCCGTTCTGAACCAGAACCGTCGCCACCGGGCCTTTCCCCTTGTCCAGCTTCGCCTCTATGACAGTTCCTATCGCCCTTCTCTTCGGGCTGGCTTTCAGTTCCATTATGTCGGTGACGAGGAACACCATGTCCAGCAGGTCCTCGATTCCCTGTTTCTGAAGAGCGGACACCTCGACGAACACAGTGTCGCCGCCCCAGTTTTCGGGAACAAGCCCTTTGTCGGAAAGCATCTGGCGCACCCTGTCCGGGTTGGCCTGCGGTTTGTCTATCTTGTTTATCGCCACGAGGATCGGCACTTTCGCGTCCCGCGCGTGGTCGATGGCCTCTATCGTCTGCGGCATCACGCCGTCGTCCGCCGCCACCACCAGCACCGCCAGATCCGTCACCTTCGCGCCCCTCGCCCTCAACTGCGTGAAAGCCGCGTGGCCGGGCGTGTCCAAGAACGTTATTTTTCTTCCGTTGTGAGTTATCTGATACGCGCCTATATGCTGCGTGATCCCGCCGAACTCCGTGGCCGTCACGTCCGTGTGCCGGATGGCGTCGAGCAACTTTGTCTTCCCGTGGTCGACGTGTCCGAGCACCGTCACCACCGGGGCGCGCTCTATCTTCTCTCCGGCCTCTTCTTCTTCATGAATGGCGGCCAGCTCTTCTTCCGTTTCCGGCCCCGCGTCCTTTATGTCATGGAACACCTTGCATTCGTAACTGTCCGCCACCAGCTTGATTATGTCCAAGTCCAGACTCTGGTTGAGCGTAGTCATCAACTGCAATTCCTTCATAAGGTACATGATGATGTCGGAAGATTTCGCTCCCAACTCGTGCGCCAACTCCCGCACCGTCATCGGCCCGGAAACTCGTATCCTCTTTCTGAGAACCGGCTTCTGTTCCTCTTCCGTCTGACCCGCTCCGCGTTCTTTCTTCGAGCGTTTTTTGATAAATGTTGTTTTCGTTATACCCCGGCGGTCCTTCTGCAATCCTTTTTGCTTGATCGCGTCCAGCCTTTTCGCCGGGCTTGCGTACATATCGACGGGTTTTTCCTTCTTCTCGACGTCCGTTTTGGGAAATTTCGGCCCGCCGAGTTTTTTTATCTTGTCCTTCTTGTCTATTTCGAGCTTGAGCGCCGGCACAATGACTTCCGGCTCCGCCAGTTCCGGCGGTATATCCGGCGCGTCTTCAATCTTCGGCGCTTGTTGAACGGGAGGCTTGACCGCCTGAACTTGAGGCTTTTGAACTGGTTTCGATTCCGGCCTCGCCTCTGCGGGAGCGGTCTTATGCTCCGGAGCTTTGGGCGCGGGAGGCGGCGGCGCTGCAGCCGGCGCGACGGGCTTTCTCTCAGGAGGCGGAACCGGACGCGGCGCGACCGGCTTCTGACGCGGCTCTTCATATTCAGGATCATCTTCCGACCGCGGCTTCGGCGGCGAATCTATGAATTCCTCTTCCGGCTCTTCAAACAAATGAAGCCCCATCTGTCGCTTCACTTGGTTGATCGCTTCATCGTCGACAGCGTTGAATATGTTGTCAACGCGAACGCCCATGAACTTCAGCTTCCGCAAGAGATCGTTCGTCGAAAGCCCAAGCTCCTTCGCGTATTCGTAAATTCTTTTCTTTTTCGCTTTTGCCATTATTCTGTTCAGCCCCCCGAAGCCGCCCCTTGGAGCGGCCTTTCAATCTGCTTCGTCATGTCGTCATCGCGCGGTCCGCCTTCCTAGGCCCCGGCGTTCGCCACGCAGTTCTCATCCGCCGGCGCTTTATTTCCTCAAGTCCGGATTCTTCATCCGGCTCTATCAATATTTGCTGCAAAACGCTCTTATACCGCGCTCTTCTCAGTCCTCTTCAACCGCCGCTTCGCCTTCTTCAGCAGAAACTTCTTCTGTGTCTGAAGCGCCTTCAACACCGGTCGCTTCCTCTTCAACCGCCGCTTCGCCTTCCGCGTCCGAAGTTCCCTCGACATCCGAAGCCTCTTCAGCCGCCTGCGGAGTTTCTTTTCTTTCAGCGGTTATCGATTCCGGAGCCTGCGGCGGCGCATGTCCTTCCTCCAGCAGCTTCACTCCGTTTTCTTTCATTTTCTCCTTAATCTCTTCAAGCGACTTGTCTCCGATTCCCGGCAGGCCTGTAACTTCGCCCTCCGTCATCTTTGCAAGATCGTAGATATATTTCAGTCCGGCTTCCGCAAGAAGGTTGGATGTTCTGGTGGACAGCCCAATGCCTTCCAGCGGCTTCGACAGCAAATCGGACACGCGAAGCTCCTGCGTCAGCCGCTCTTTTTCCGTGTCGCTCAATATGTCTATCTTCCATGTCGTCAGCTTGTTCGCGAGGCGGGCATTTTGTCCCTGCTTTCCTATCGCAAGCGAAAGCTGATTATCCGGCACGATGACCTCCGCGCTGTGGTCGTCGAATATCTCCACCGAGATAACCTGCGCCGGGCTGAGCGCGTGCGCTATGAACTGCGCCGGCTCGTCGCTCCACGGTATGATGTCTATCTTCTCTCCGTTAAGCTCGTTGACGATGTTCTTCACCCTGCTTCCCTTGTACCCTACGCACGCCCCCACCGGGTCCACTTTCTCCTGCGTGGACACAACCGCCATCTTGGTCCGGTATCCGGCCTCTCTGACGATTTCCTTCACCTGCACTATTCCCTGCGCTATCTCCGGAACTTCTATCGAGAACAGCTTCTTGACGAATTCGGGATCGCTCCTCGAAAGTATTATCTCGTTGTCCTTCGTGCCTCTGCGCACTTCCTTCACAAGCACTTTTAGCCGCCGGCCTATGCTCGGCTTCTCTCCGGGGATTCTTTCTTCGCGGGGCAGAAGTCCGTCTATCCGGTCGAAACTCACTATTATTCCGTTGCTCGTTATCCTGCTGACGATGCCCGTTATTATCTGCGTCTCTTTGTCGGCGAACCTGTCGAGCTGCATATTGCGTTCCATGTCGCGGACGCGCTGTACGATTAGCTGCTTAACTGTCTGGATGCCGATTCTGCGGAAGTTGCGCAGTGTCGCGGCGGTCTCCACAAGCTCGCCTACCTCGACTTCGTCGTTCACTCGCTGCGCGTCTTCAAGCGATATCTCCAGCGCCGGGTTCCTCACTTCTTCCACGACTTCCCTGACGCGGTAGATGTTGAGCCGTCCGGAGTCCACGTCAAATTCGACCCGGATAGACTGCAATCCTTCCGACTCCTGCTGATACGCCTTAACGAGAGCGTCCTCGACGATTTCCTGAATCAATTCCGGCGGCAGTTCGCGCTCGCGTTCAATCTGCCTGATCGCAAGTAAAAAGTCCGATGTCACGGCCGTGCTCCTTTAATTTCTTTTTTTCGCCCGCTTCCGGGAATCCCGTTCCCGGTCCGCGTTTTTCCCCTATCAACAAAAAAAGTGGGCTGAACCCACTTTCGGCGGGTCGGCCCGCTCGCATACCGACGGGCCGTTTTGCAATATTATAGACACCTGCTCCTCTTTTGTAAACTCCGCGCTCATTATTTATTGATTACCATTTACTATATAGCGTTTTTTAAACTTTTCACTAAAAACCTTTCTATTTGCTCAATCTTTATGGAATAATTTTCGTCGATGATTGTGGCATTAAGGAAAATAGTAAAAACCGCTTTCGCGTTGATCTTCGCTATCGCTTTCGCGCTGGTCCTTTTGGCTCTGTATTCCATTTATTTAGAGCCTCGATGGGTCGAAGTCACGCGCCACGACGTTCTATTCGAAAACTATCCTGCGGACTCCCCGCCTCTGAAAATTCTCCTCATGGCGGATTTCCACTGCGGGCCTTACATGCCCGTCGAGCGCTTGCGGCGCTTCATCGACATCGCCAATAAACAGTCCGCCAACGCCGCTTTGCTCGACGGCGATTTCGTCAGCTACTCCGAAAAAAACGCCGACGCCTGCGCCCTCGAACTTTCCCGCCTAAAAACCACGCTCGGCTCCTTTGCCGCTCTCGGCAACCATGACTACTGGGAAGACGCCGGCTATGTCGCGGACGCCCTCAGAAAAAACGGCGTCGACGTCGTCGTCAACGGAAACCGCCGCTTGGCGGACGGCGTATGGCTCGCCTCCATCGACGACGAGTGGACCGGCCATCCCAATCCCGACAAGGCTTTCAGAGGCATCCCGCCCAGCTCCGTCCGCATCGCCCTCACTCACAGTCCGAAGCTCTTCCCGGCCCTCAGAGACCGGGACTGCCTCGCTCTCTCCGGACACACTCACGCCGGTCAGATTGACATCCCCGGCATCCCCAGAAATCAGCTTCCCGGACTTCTCAACTCGCGCTACCTCAGAGGATGGTACTTCGACGGTAATTCCAGATTGTACGTCAATCGCGGCCTCGGCATGGTTAATCCTCCTATGAGATTCCGCGCCAGACCAGAAATTTCAGTCTTCACAATCAGCCGCGGAACCCCCGATGTCTCCCGCATGAAAGCAAACGAACCTTTCGACCCCGACGCCCCGATTAGAAAGTTCTCTTTCCGCTTGATGAGATTCATCACCCGCTGACGTCTCCCCTGCATCGTTTTTATAAAAAATTCGCCGCATCTAATCAAAGCCGATTTTATTTTGAACGAAGTTCAATAAAATCGGCGATTAAGATTTTTTTTGGAAGGGGCGCGGGGAAACCTATTTTTGCAAAAAATGGTTTCCCCGCACATTCTTATAAGAATTATTTATCAAGGAGCGCGGAACACTCCGAACACATCCCTGAACACGCCGCAGATTTCGCCCAGAGTGGCGTCCGCCCGCGCCGCTTCCAGTATCGCGTCAAACAGCGGCGCGTCGGGCGTTTCAGCCAGTTTCCTGAGAGCGTCAAGAGAAGCGGCCGCCCTCCCTCCGTCTCTCTCCGCGCGCAACTTCTCCAGATTCGCCTTTTGTTCCCTTTCAGCCTGTTCGCTGACACGCAACAGTATATGCTTCTTCTCGCCTTTGGCTTGGAACTTGTTTACGCCGACCACCACCCGGCGGCCCGACTCCACATCCTTCTGCCACCTGTACGCCGCGTCTTGTATCTCTTTTTGCATCCATCCCTTTTCAATCGCTCCCACAGCCCCGCCCATCCCGTCTATCTTCTCGATATACTCCATCGAAACGCGCTCTATCTCGTCGGTGAGGCTTTCGATGAAATAGGAGCCGGCCAAGGGGTCGATGGTGTCCGCCGCCCCGCTTTCGTGAGCTATTATCTGTTGCGTGCGCAGAGCGACGCGGACCGCGTCCTCGCTAGGCAGCGCCAGCGCCTCGTCCCATGAATTCGTGTGCAGCGACTGCGTCCCGCCAAGCACGGCCGCAAGCGCCTGCAGCGTCACACGCGCCACATTGTTGTCCGCCTGTTGCGCCGTCAGCATCGACCCCGCCGTCTGCGTGTGGAACCTCATCATCATCGACGTCGGCTTCTTCGCTCCGAAACGCTCCTTCATTATCTTCGCCCACAGCCTCCGCGCCGCCCTGTACTTCGCTATCTCCTCGAAAAAATTGTTGTGCGCGTTGAAAAAGAAACTCAGCCTCCCCGCGAACTGGTCCACATCCAGCCCCGCGTCTATGGCCGACTGCGCGTACGCTATCCCGTCAGCCAGCGTGAACGCGACCTCCTGTGCCGCCGTCGATCCCGCCTCCCGGATGTGATACCCGCTTATGCTTATCGTGTTCCACTTCGGCACGCTCGCCGCGCAATATTTGAACACGTCGGTTATCAGCCTCATAGACGGCTTCGGCGGGAAGATGTACATCCCCCTCGCGGTGTATTCTTTCAGAATATCATTCTGGACAGTCCCGTTGAGAGCGCCCGGAGCCACGCCTTTCCGCTCCGCCGCGACGATGTACATCGCAAGCAGAACGTTCGCCGGCGCGTTTATCGTCATCGACACGCTTATCTTTGAAAAATCCAGCCCGTCGAAAAGAGCCTCGATGTCCCGCGCTGAATCGACCGGCACGCCCGTCTTTCCGACTTCCCCTTCCGCCAGCGGATTGTCCGAATCCATTCCCAACTGAGTCGGAAGGTCGAACGCAACACTGAAACCCGTCTGCCCCTGCTCCGCCAAATACCTGAAACGCTCGTTGGTTTCTTTCGCCGAAGAGAACCCCGCGTACTGCCGCATCGTCCAGAACCGGCCTCTGTACATCGTGGGCTGAACTCCGCGCGTGAACGGATATTCCCCCGGAAATCCCACATTGTCGATATACTCTTCATCCGTCGGCGCGTCGCTCGGACAATACAGCCTTCCCACTTCTATTCCGGACGTCGTTTCAAAACCGCTCTCCCTCTCGGGGAACTTCCCCGCCGATTTGGCCACAGCCCCGTTTTCCCATTCTTCCTTCTTCTCGCGAATCGTTTTGCGGATATCGTCGCCCATCGATTTGTCTCCTTTTTGCGTCCGACAACGTTCATCGGCCAATTCCCTGCCATGCTGATTCTTATCTGATTCCTAATAATACCATATCGCGTTTGAACGACGCCCTTTATTTATTTTTTCTGTTCGAGTCCGCGAAAAATCGTTAAAATAGATTGATGCCGTATTCAAGGAAACATCATCTCGAAATCGAAGCAGGCGCTGGAAAAGCCCTTCAAGGGATAGACTTGCCCGCAAGAGCGCGGACTCTCGGATTTCGAATTGTCGAAAAGCCGGACGCCTCAAAACAAATCATCGTCGACTATCTGGGCCGCAGGGTCTATCTAGACCCCGCAACCCTGAAAACAGCCGACGCCGGCGGACGCCCTCTCCCACTCCAGATGAGGACCATCCTTTTCCACTATCTGCTAAACGAGACCGCCGCGCCCCTCGCAGGCGAATTCATCCCTCTCAGAAAAATCCCGGAAATGATGAACTACGCCGAAGTCATAAGACGCCGCTCGGAAATCTTTCTGATTAGAGCTTTCGGAAAAAATCCGGAGCTTCTCTTCGACATCATTCCCGAAGTGGACGGCGCGCGTGTGGACATCGGCGACGCCGCCGTCAGGCTTTTCCCCCTTCCTCTCGTCCCTATGCTAGTGGCGATTCACGGCGAGGACGAGGGCATCCCCGCCGAAGCTTCCGTCATGTTCGACCGCTCGGCTCCTTCCTTGCTTCACCTCGAAGACCTTGTGGTCATCGCCGAGCTTGTTTCTCATAAACTCGTCAATTTGACCGCGTCCGAGAAAGCGTCGAGGCCCGTTTCATGACCCTAAAATCTGATTTGCACGCCAGACGTATTCTTTTGCGCCCGTCAGTTTTCAGCGTCTCGTTTTTCGCGGCTCTTTTTTTGCTTTTATCTATCTCCGCTCTTTCATCCGATAAATCTGAAAAACAGCCGTCATTAGTGTGCGGCGTCAGATTCAGCGACTCCGGCAGGCACGATGTCTTTGTGAAATCTATGGTCTCCAATTTTTTTTCCCGCATCGCCGAAAAAAAAGGCGTCGACGTCGAAGTCAGATGGTACACTGACGACGAGAGCCTGTTCAGGGACCTCCGATCAGGCGAGCTGAACTTTTTCTATTACCATAAAAAAATAGTTCCCGGCCCTCTCGAAAGCGCCTCGTTCCATCCGTGGTTGAGATACGAATTCCTCGGCTCGTTCAAGGACAAAGCGTGCTTATACGTCAGAAAAAACGGAGACATCAAAAAACTGTCCCGACTCGAAGGAAAAACAATCGCGACCCAGCCCGAACTTAACGAATACGCTTCGCTGCGAAACATCATCGGCAAAAAGCCTCAGGACTTCTTCTCTTCGACCCTGCTTAACGGAGACGCAGAGGAATCGCTCGCTCTTTTGCTGAACGGCGACGCTGACGCCGCTTTCGTTTTTAAGTCGAACGTCAGCTTCATGAAAATCTCAAACAATCATTCAATCAACGCAATCAGGGAATTATCGTGCTCGTCGCCTCTCGAATTCCCGCCTGTTCATATCGTCGACGGAACGCCTGCGGAGATTGCCGACAGCATAAGGAAAATGGCGGTCTCCGCCCACGAAAGCGAAGACATGGCCGATTTCAGGCCCTTGTTCAAAACATACGGTTTCAGATTCGCCGACGCTGAAAAAAAAGATTTTTTCAACATAGACAAATTCTTGGCCGAGCTTGAATCAAAAGGTTGGAACGCCGATTTCGAAGAGTGGTTGTCTTCGGTCGAGCATTAAATATAACGGGCCTGACGCTCGTCTGGCCCATCGGAGGGTGAAATGAAAGACAAACACGAACATTCGCATTGCCATGAGCACGAGCATTCTCACAGTCATGCTCACGAGCACGAACACTGCCATGAGCACGAGCATGATAGCGAAGGCGGCCATCAGCACGACCATGCTCACGAAAATCTGCATGAGGGCGGCTGCGCTCGCTCTCATGAACATTCATCCGGGAGCGCTGACGCCTCGGCGTCCTCGGACGAAAACAAAAAACTCAAGATTCGCATCGAGCGCTGGATGGAACACAACAGGGAGCATCAGGAATCTTTGGAGGAATGGGCTGCGAAAGCCCGCGGCATGGGCCTTTCGGACGCGGCAGACTCTCTGGCTAAATCAGCCGAGGCAATGGCCGCCTCGGTGTCCGAACTGAAAAAAGCTCTCGCGGCGTTCTGATTGTCGCGCGGCCTGAGTTTATCCCGCATTCGCCCGCGCGCCTCCGGCGCTATATAATTACTTTCGCGCCCGGCCGCTCCTCCATAATATCAATCCGGGCGCGCGGA
The DNA here is from genome assembly GCA_029564595.1 of bacterium. Taxonomy (GTDB): domain Bacteria; phylum UBP15; class UBA6099; order UBA6099; family UBA6099; genus UBA6099. The sequence goes on from JAKQPS010000183.1 coordinate 43,667, forward strand.
TCGACATGATTAAACTGTCTTTCAAAATATTCGCCGTACTCACTGTCGCCTTTTTCATCCTCGCTGCAGGCGTTTTTATCGCGGTCAAAACCAACCCGCCCGAATACATCGTCAGCGACGTCATCGTGGACGGCGTCTATCCAACCGCGCGCGAACACCTCAAAGGCAAATTCATAAGGATGCTCTTGGACCTCGAAAGCGGCAAAGACATACAAGAGTTCGAAATCACCGAAATCGAGGCGAACGCCCACATCCGCCAGATGTTCGACAATTTCATAACCCCCAGCGGAATGCCCATCGCCACCGACCCTTACCTCTTCATGAGCCCGGGCAAGCTGAAGTTGCGTTTTGACATTCCTTTCGGCAACATGATGGAGTTCATCGGAAATAAAATGGACGACATGGCTCTGGACGACAACCTCAAGGCCATAGCGACCGATAAAGGCTCCCGCTCCAAGATGACTATAACCGTCATCGTTCGGGTCTATTGGGTCGAAAAGGAGAGCCGCCCTTTCTTCTATCTTGAAAAAATCTACATCGGCGCGCTCCCGGTCGCCGTCCCGCTGGCTCTCGCGGAATACCAACAGCAGTTCAACGACAATATTTGGGGCGGATACGAGCGGAACATGTCCAGCATCCCCGTCTACATCAAGAAAATCGAAGCGCGCGAGAAAATCTTCCGCTTCGACCTCGAGCCGCGAGTGACTCCCGAATACTCTTTCGCCCGCCAGTCCGAAAAGTTCCTTCAGGCCAATCCGGAACTGGGGCGCGCTATGGATAGCAAAAACTGCCTCTACGGCTGCACTCAAGAGGAATGGGACGCTCTTCAGAAGTATCACTCCGAACTGAAGACTCTCGGAGCGCGGGATATCAAAATGACGGACGCCGTGCGCGCTCAGGCTATGGTAAACATGATGAAGAGAAGAGACGCCGAACGCAGGGAGAACCCTTTCGAGCGCCGCAAGGAATACGAGCCTGAGACCGAACCGGACGTCATTATCTATCCTGAACGTTACGAAGGAATGTGAGCCGGCCGCCCCCCCGTCGCCCTTTATTTCATTGCCCGGCCCTTTATTGTGGAAATGTTGTTTGTCATTAACTATAATTAGCGCAGGCTCGGCGTTCCGCCGGACTTACTACAACTAATGGAGATTCTCAAAATGTGGGATAAATTCACAGAGCACGCTAGGAAAGTGATAATTCTTGCGCAGGGCAAAGCAGAAGAGTTGAACCACAACTACGTTGACACCGAGCACGTGCTGTACGCGCTGATACAGGACAGGGAGAGTTTCGCTGTGAAAGTCGCCCTCGGCCTCGGCGTCGATGTGGATTCGCTAATGAACGCGCTGACGGATATGTTCGTGCCCGAGCGCAAAGGCCGGGCGCGCGAAATCGCTTTCACTCCCAGTTCGAAAAAAGTCCTCGAACTCTCCTTCGAGGAGGCGCGGGGTCTGGGCCACGCCCACATAGGAACCGAACACCTGCTCCTCGGCCTAGTCAGAGAAGGCGAAGGCGTCGCCGCCAAGATGCTCATCGAACGCGGCATGGCTCTCGACAAGGCGCGCCAGCAGGTGATTAACCTCCTCGAAGGCGAATCCGCCCCCATGCCCGCGCAAAGCAAGAAAAGAAAATCCAAGGCCTCCTTCCTCGACGAGTTCAGCCGCGACCTCACCGAACTGGCCAGAGACACCAAGCTCGACCCCGTTGTTGGCCGCGACCTCGAAATCGAGCGCGTAATCCAGATTCTCAGCAAACGCACCAAAAACAACCCGGTGCTGATCGGCGACCCCGGCGTCGGCAAAACCGCCATCGTCGAAGGTCTCGCCCAGCAGATCGTCAAACGGGAAGTCCCTTCCATCCTTTACGACAAGAGGGTGCTCTCCCTCGACCTTGCCGGACTCGTGGCCGGCACTAAATACAGAGGGGAATTCGAAGAGCGCCTCAAACGCGTCGTCAACGAGATTTATCAGTCCAAAGGCGACATCATACTGTTCATAGACGAGCTTCACACCATAATCGGAGCCGGGGCGGCCGAGGGAGCCATCGACGCCTCCAACATCCTCAAACCCGCGCTCGCCCGCGGCGAGCTTCAGTGCATCGGAGCCACCACCTACGACGAGTTCAAAAAACACATCGAGAAAAGCGCCGCGCTCGAACGCCGCTTCCAGCCCGTCTTCGTCGAAGAACCCACCATCGAGGAGACCATCAGCATCCTCAAGGGCCTGCGCGACAGATACGAAACCCACCACCGCGTCGTCATCACCGACGAGGCGCTTGTCGCCGCGGCGCAACTTTCCAGCAGGTACATTCAGGACAGGTTCCTCCCCGACAAAGCCATCGACCTTATCGACGAGGCGTCCTCCCGCGTAAGGATTAAACACACAGCCGCCCCCGCTGACCTCAAGAGCCTCGAAGACGAGCTTGCTTCCCTGCGAATCGAGAAGAACGCCGCAGTCATGGGACAGCAGTTCGAACTCGCCGCCTCCCTCAGAGACAAAGAGCGAGAGCTTGAAAACCGCATCAAAGAGAAATCAAACGACTGGCGCGCTTCCTCCGGCGTCCAGCAGCTCACAATCTCCGAAAATGAAATCTCGGACATCGTTTACATGTGGACGTCCATCCCAGTCTCAAAACTCAAAGAGGAAGAGACCGCCAAGTTGCTGGAAATGGAAAACACGCTCAGGAACCGCGTCGTCGGTCAGGACCAAGCCATAGTCACCGTCGCCAAAGCGATAAGGCGGCACAGGGTCGGGCTTAAAGAGCCTAAACGCCCTATGGGTTGCTTCATTTTCGCCGGCCCGACGGGCGTCGGAAAAACCGAACTCGCAAAAGCCCTAGCCGAATTCCTCTTCGGAGACGAAAAGGCAATCGTCCGCATCGACATGTCGGAATACATGGAAAAAGCGTCCACCTCGCGCCTCGTCGGTGCGCCCCCCGGCTACGTCGGCTACGACGAAGGCGGCCAGCTCTCAGATGCCATTCGGAGAAAACCGTACTCCGTCGTCCTCCTCGACGAGATTGAAAAGGCCCACCCCGAAGTGTTCAACATCCTCCTCCAGATTATGGAGGACGGGATGCTCACGGACTCGCACGGAAGAAAGGTCAGCTTCAAGAACGCCATAGTCATAATGACCTCCAACGTGGGCGCGGAGCTTATCAGCAACGCCAACCCCGTCGGCTTCAGACGCGCCCAGCCCGACCTCATGAACCCCGCCGAGCTTGAGCGCGAATACGAGCTTATGAAGGAAAACATACTCAAGGAAATGAAGAAAACCTTCAGGCCCGAATTCCTCAACAGAGTGGACGAACTGATGGTGTTCCGCGCTCTGTCCAAAGAGGACATCAGAGCCATCGTCGATCTATTCATCGGGATGCTCAGAGACCGCGTCGAATCAAAGGGGCTGAAACTCGAAGTGAGCGACGAAGCTCTCGAGTTTATTGCCAAAGAGGGATACGACCCTGTCAATGGAGCGCGCCCCGTCCGCAGGCTCGTTCAGCGATATATAGAAGACCCGCTTTCGGAGAAGCTGCTTCTGTGCAGGTACTCCGAGGGCGAGACGTTCCACGTGAGCCGCGTGAACGACGAAATCGTAATCAGCGGGTCCGTCTGCGACATCAAACTGCCAAGCTGACGCGCGCCCAGCGCCTCCGCGTTGCTTTTTTTTTCAGCCCATCCCGGCGGGATGCGCCGCGTTGCATGTCGGCATCTACCTTATAACGGATTGCCCGATACGGAGACGAATTTCTCGCTGTTAAAACGCTCAATCTAACGGCAATGTTGCCGTTTTTTGAAGCGCCAAAAAGCACCATGCAAATATACTGCTAATTTCTATTAATATTGGCTTTGTTATTGCATTATTTCGTTTTACTACATTCTTGTCATCGTTTTTCTCCCCAAATATGTGAGAACGGCTTATCATCGTTACAATAATCATAATTCATTGTCATTAAAGCGTTATTTCGTGGATAACTCTTGACTTGTGTTCATATCTTGCATAATAATTATGCATAGCTTATGCGACATCAATTTTTTTGCGACATTATTTTCGACAAAATAAATGGGGTTTAACCATGCGGACAACGATAGAAATTCCTGAAGACTTGATCAAAGAGGTCATGAAAATTTCCAGAACGAAGACAAAAACCGCCGCGGTTCGGGTCGCCCTCGAACAGTTCGTCATGAACAAGAGGATGAACAGGCTGCTTGACTACAGGGGTAGAATCCCGCTTGACTCCGGCCCCAGCGCAATAAGCAGAAAGCCGGGCGCGCGCGGATGAACCCGATCCTCGTCACCGCGTCCGCGTGGTCCAGATACTTTTCCAGAGAACGAAGCACATTGAAAAACGCCATCGCCGAGGCTATCAGGCTGGGCGTGGTGTGCGTCAACGGCCCCATCATATCTGACCTTGTATCGAGGGCGATAGACCCGATTGACGCAAGAGTTCTTGCTCGCGCAATGTCGGACGTCCCCATTCTGGAGCCGGGCATGGATACATGGGCGCGCGCCGGAACGCTCAGACGCGATCTGTCATTGTTGCTTAACCGCGACATCGGCCCGGACGCCGCCTTCAACTCCGCCTGCTCCATCGACTTATCCGTCGCCATCCTGTCCGTCAACCCGCTGTACATCGACATCTACAACAACGCCCCTATAGACATTTTTTACATGGTATTATGATTTGTTGCTAAGCGCGAATCAACGCTTCCTTGATATGGCTGCCTAAATGAGGTGATTATGTTGTGTGCGGAATACTCCGCGACGCATTAATGCTATCTCTTTAATGCTATGAAAACAACGCTTTATTTTTCGACGATGGTCTCCTGGATTTTCATGCCGAAGTGACGGGCGGTGTCTTCGGTGTGGGCGAGGACGAGGTCGCCGGGTTTGAGGGCGACGACGGAGACGGGGGAGCCGTCGGGGCGGACGAGTCTGATGGTTTCGGCGTTCTGGAGGACGAGCGACACGGGGCGCGCGGGCGCGCCATCGGCGGGGCATGTCTCGGCTTCGACGAGCATGAGGGGTCTGCGCTCGACTTTTGCGCGCCCTACGACAGCGGTTTCGCCGCCCCCGTCGTGATTGACGATAAGCATCTCGTCTCCGGCTTTAATTTCGGAGAGGTATTTCGTGCCGCCGCCGGCGACGCGGACGTACGCGTGGACGGCTCCGGCGTTCACCCTGAATGGCCGGGCTGCGACGTACGGATTGTCCACGCTTTCAGAATGGACGAGGAACATGGCGGAGCCGGAGTTGCCGACCAGCATCCCCTGCCCCGGTTTCATGTTGGTGCAGGTGTCCACGCAGACGCGGTCGCCCATGCCAAGCTGCCGGACGGCGGTTATCTTCGCCTCGACGAGGCCGAGCTTCTCCGATTCCAGTTTGATGGCGCGGGCGGTCTTTTTAATCTCGTTGATGTCGTCCGTTTTGAGGAGGACGCCGCGAACGCCTTTTTCGAGAATGGTCACGGCGGTTTTTGCGGCTTCGGCGCAATCGACTGCGGCGATGACGCCGTCCGCCTGCGCGATGATGTTTTCGAGAGGGATAATCGTCCAGTCGGAAGAGCTGACGATGACGGTTTTAGATTTTCCGAGGCGCGCGGCTTCCACTTCGTCGGCCTTCGTGTCGATGGAAATCTCGACCACGTCGTCGCCGAGTATGAGGTCGCCGTCCGGAGCGACGATAGTGATCAGGCCGAGTTCGCGCGCTTTGTCGGCGAAGCCCTCCGGGATGAGAACGGCGTCCGCGCCGCTTTCTAGCGCGGCGGTCATTTTCTTTTTGTCCCACGGTCTGACGTCAACCCAGAAAAGTTTCATGATAATCTCCCGTAGGCGGAAACAAGTCCGCCGAGATGGCGAATAGTTGACCGGCGCGCGGCCCGGTGGCCGGAGGCGGCGGTTACTTCTTTTTCTTCGAGCCGCTTTTAACGATGTCCAAAGCGTCTTTGACGGAAGCATTGCGATGGACAATGGCGCTGATGGCGGCGGTGATGCGAGTGGTGTCCGCGGCTTGGAAGACGTTGCGTCCTATGGAAACGCCCGCGCCGCCGGCGTCGATGGAGCCTTTCACCATAGTGAGCACCTGAGCGACGGTGTTCATCTTTTCGCCGCCCGCGATGACGACGGGGATGGAGCTGCCCTCGACGACTTCGCGGAACGTGTCCGGGCTGCCAGTGTAATTCACCTTGACGATATCGGCTCCCAGTTCGGAGGCGACGCGCGCGGCGTGCTTGACGAATTTCACATCATATTCGTTCTTAATTTTTTCGCCCCGGCAGTACATCATGGCGAGCAGAGGCATACCCCAGTCCATGCAGGCGAGAGAGACTTGTCCGAGAGCCTCAAGCATCTTGGACTCGTGTTTGGCGCCGAGGTTGCAATGGATGGAAACGCCGTCCGCCCCCATTTTGATACTGCGCTCGACGTTGCTGACAAGGACTTTGTCGTTCGGGTCTGGGTTGAGGGAAGTGCTGGCGGACAGATGGAGGATGAGTCCGATGTCTTTTCCATAGCCCCTGTGGCCGTGAAGCGGGAGGCCGAGGTGTCCGAGCACGGCGTTGGCCCCGCCGTCTGCGACCGAGTTGACGGAAGCCCCCATATCGATAAGCCCGGCGATCGGGCCGACGGAGACGCCGTGATCCATCGGGACGATAACCGTCCTCATCTTTTCCCTGTCCATCAGTCTTTCGAGTCTTACTTTTTTGCCTATCATTTTCGCTCCTCCTGAATATGAAATATCAAAAACAAAAATTTTCGCCTGTGTTGGTGGGTGAAGGATTAAGTTGTGATTATCTGCTAAAGTAACGCATCACGCTTCAAGGATAGACGCGGACGGAGCCGATGTAAAGTGGGAATTCAAAAAAAAATGCGAAGAAGGCCGCGCGGCGTGTACAATAATATGAAACAATAATAAACATCATGGCGGGGCGGTCGGGCGAGGGATAAGAGGAGACTTCGATGCGAAAAACAGCGGTTTTGACAATAGCAGTTGCGGCGATCGTCATAGCGGGCGGAGCGGCGCGGGCGGACGTCCCCGTTCTGGACATTACTCAATATCAAAGCGGCGGCGGCGCGATATCCGAGAGCGCGCCAAAGACGACTGTCTTGCTGTCAGGGAAAATCAACCACGCCGGACATCCCAGCTATCAGGCAGTCGTGCCGGGAGTGACGGTTTGGATCGCCGAGCTGCCCGACTCAGCCGAACTCGAAGTCAAATCGGATGAGGCGGGATGGTGGAAGTTGAAAGTCCGGAAGCACGCGGGAGTGGACGCGGAGCTTTCCCCGGTGTACGAGAAGACAGGCTGGATAACGACGAAATCGAACGCGATAAGAGTGGGCGATTCAGACGTTGCGGACCTGTCGATACAATATATCGACCCTGTGTTTTTCAAGCTGATAATCCGTCCGCTGGTGGAGATGCTGATAATCAAGGAAAAGTCGCCGAAGGGCGCGGACAAGAGATTGAAGAACGCGATAGTGGCGACAATCGGGAAGAAGTGGGCGAGCATACACGATGACAGGCTTCCGCACGGCGACCCCGGAGCAGTGTCCGAGCCTATGCCGGGAGCGATAGGCCCGGTGTATTTCGACAAGCATGTGAGGCCGGATCCGAGCCTGTCGGAGACCTCGGTGGACGGAGGGGTGACATGGATAAACGCGCCGCCGGGGGAATACGTGGCTGGGGCGTCCAAGGAAGGCGTCGAGTATGAGAAGGTGAAATTCATCGTTTCGCCCGGCGACGCGAAGAATGGAATCGTGCTGTACATAGCGTCGCCGCCGCATTCGATACAGGGGAGCAACGAGTCTGCGCCGGGGAAACCATGAAAGAGGATGCCGCGCGGGCGCTCATGCGCGGCCATGTGATTTTAAGCAAACGGCATCGCGGCTGGGCGATTTTAAGCTAAAATAGACATATTGAAAAAAGCGCGGCATAAGCCGCTGATGACCGGAGTTCGAGCCGAATGAGAAAAACAACTTTGAAGGAACTGCCGGAGGAAAGACGGGAATATCTCCGAATCGAAGACGTGCTGGACGTCGAGGTGGAAAGGCCGGACGTTGACGCGCCGGCGCGCACGGCGTCCAGCCTCGACATGTCCGCCGGAGGAATAAGGCTTTCAGGGAACCAGCCTGTGAAGCGCGGGGACATGGTGTGGACGCGATTCAGCGTTCCGACCCCGGAAGGCGACAGAGTCATCGAGTCGCTGTGCGAAGTGAGGTGGGCGTCCGAGGGCGACGCCGAATCAACGAACAAGTATCTTTTTGGAGTGAGTTTCTACGACATCGAGCCGAGCGACAGGGAGTTGCTGTTAAGGCACGTATTTTCCAAGCATTACGGGATAGAAAGAAGCGGAGGCCCGGCGGTCGTGGCGATGGACCTGCGGGGAAAGAACTACGGGGTCGAATCGCTGCGGGGCGTATCGCTGGAAGTCGCGGCTGGAGAATCCGTGGCTCTGCTGGGGCCGGCGGGAGCGGGGAAATCGACTCTCATCCGGATACTGGCCACATCCCAGAAGCCGACGTCCGGTTCCGCGAAAGTGATGGGGTTCGATCTGGCGACGCAGAAGAAGGAAGCCAGACAAACGATAGGCTATATGCCGCGCGAGGACGCGCTGTACGACAAGCTGACGGCGACGGAGAATCTGAGATTTTTCGGGCGCGCCCACAAGCTGCACGGAAGAAGACTGGCGGACAAGATAGCGGAAGCTCTGGCGTTCACGAACCTGCTGGAGAAAGCCGGGGAGCCTGTCAGAAAGCTCAGCCCCGGCATGAGAAGAAGGCTGTCTCTTGCCTGCGCGATAGTGCACCGCCCGAAGCTGTTGCTGATGGACGAGCCGGTGGACGGAGCAGGCCCGGCCCTCAGAGAAGAATTCCACAACTATCTAAGGCAACTCAAGGATATAGGCGTTTCGATAATAATGTCCACGCGGGAAGCCGCGGAAGCGCTGGAGAGCGACCGGGTGGTGTTCATGATAGACGGGCGGGCTCTTGCGGACGATTCGCCAGAGAATCTAATGAAGCTCGGTTTCGCCACAGTCAAGCTCACGGTCGGCGGAGAGAGCCGAGAGCACAGGGTGCAGGATTACACGACGGCCCTGCCCGCGATACTCCGCGAACTGGGCGGGGACGCCTCGCGGCTCGAAAAGGTGGAGATTTGCGAAAACACGCTGGACGACATCATCCGGGACCACTTCCTACCGGGGGGCGACGCTGAATGACATTCAGCATCATCGACAACGCGGTCTCAATAGCGAAAAGGATTTTTAAGGAAATACCGCGGGACAGGATGTCCGTCCCGCACCTTTTTATATTTCCCGCGCTCGCGATTTATATAGTAAAAATATTCGCGGACGGGATATCATACGCCGACCCTGCGGACGGACTGGCTCCGAGGGAGACTCTTGCGGCGGGCTTCGCGTGTTTCGTCGTTCACATCAGCGCGTTCGGATTCTGCGCGAGAGTGTTCGTGAGAGAGCGGATAGGCGGAGCGCTTGAACGCGTCCAAGCCATAGGAGTATCGCCCGCGTCGGTCGTGACCGGGTACGTATGCGGATTCGCGCCGTTCGTGCTGGTTCAATCCCTAGCTGTGGCGGCTGCGTCGGCGCTGATTTTCGGAGTTTCATTTCGGGGAGCGGCGTGGGCGGTTCCGGCGTCCGCGTTTTTGCTCGGAGTGGTGTCGGTGGCGATGTCGATGTTCACATCCGGGGCCGCCAGACGCGGAACGGAGGCGTTCGCGGCGATACCGTTGATTCTCCCGCCCGCGCTGCTGTTGGGCGAAGTGATATTTCCGCTTGAAGCCCTGCCCGCTTGGCTGAACGCCTTGAGTTACGCGTTTCCCATGAGATACGCGATCGAGCCTTTGAACGCGGCGATAACATGCGAGATGGCGGGATGCCCGGCCCGCGATTTCTTCGGACTAATCGTTTATGGAATAGCAATGTTCGCGCTGGCGACGGTTTTCTTCAGGCATAGAGAGGCGGCTCCGAGGGCCGTTCACAGGATGTCCCGAAAAAGTGACGGAGGATGACTCGTGGCGACGACCGGCAAAGAGAATGTCGTGCTGGCTTTCGGCTCAAATCTGGGAGACGGAAAAAAGAACATTGAGTCCGCTATGGCCGCGTTGGAGGAAAACGGGGTAGCAATCGTCAGCAGGTCCTCATTTTACAAAACAAAACCGATGGGCAATCCTAACCAGCCGGATTTCATAAACGCCGCCGCTCTGGTTGCGACCGAGCTTTCGTCCCGCTCGCTGATGAAACTATGCAAGAGAGTCGAGGCGTCAATGGGGAGAGACAGCGACGCGCCGAGGTGGTCCGCGCGCCCGATAGATATAGATATCTTATTATATGGAAACCACACGATAGACACGCCCGACCTGATAATCCCTCACCCCAGAATGGGAGAGAGGATGTTCGCGCTCGCCCCGGCGGCGGAGGCGGCCCCGCACTTCATGATGCCCGGCGGAGTGACGCTCATAGACTTTTTCAACTCCCGGCTCGAACGCATAGATTTTTCAAAACAAACTGTTGAAAAACTTCCCTGCTGATGTTAATCTATGATTGAAAAACGAATTAATAATTGGTTTTAAATTGATTCGATTTTTCAACTGCTTGGAGCGTCAAGCCCGAGACAGGAACATCAATGAAGCTAATATTTGATGCCTTCCCATCTCGGGGGGGCATTTTTGATTAGGGAGACTGACATGAAAGTCACAGTCGGCGAACTGACGGAAATGAAGCGCAACGGCGATAAGATATGCATGTTGACCGCTTACGACACACCGACGGCCAGACTGCTGGACGAAGCGGGAGTAGATGTGCTGCTCGTCGGCGACTCCCTCGGCAACGTGGTTCTAGGCTACAAAGACACTCTCCCGGTTACGATGGATCAGATGATACACCATGCGGCGGCGGTGGTTCGCGGGGTGGAGCGCGCGCTCGTGATTTTCGACATGCCGTTTATGAGCTATCAGGCGAGCGTCGAGGAAGCTGTCCGCAACGCCGGACGCGCCATCAAGGAAACAGGCTGCAACATGGTCAAGCTCGAAGGCGGAGGCAGATTCGCGGATGTCGTCCGCGCTATGGTGGACAGCGGCATACCTGTCTGCGCCCACCTCGGCCTCACTCCTCAGTCGGTGAACATCATCGGTTACAAAGCTCAGGGCAAACAATACGAAAAGGCAAAAGAGATAGAAGACGACGCGCTGGCTCTGCAAGCGGCGGGAGCCTCGATGGTCGTGCTCGAATGCGTGCCGTGGATGCTCGCAAAACATCTGACGTCCATTCTGGAAATGCCGACTATCGGCATAGGCGCAGGCCCGGACTGCGACGGACAGGTTCTTGTGCTACATGACATGGTCGGACTCTCCGGGCGCAAGCCGCCGAAGTTCGTAAAAACTTTCGTCAACGCCAACGCCCTTATCTCAAAAGGCGTGAAGCAATACGTCAAAGAAGTCAAAACATCCGCGTACCCGACGACGGAACACTCATTCACAATTCAGGAATCTATAGTGAAGAGGCTGAAGGCGGCGGCGAAGAACAGGAAGAAGAAATAGCGCCCCGGAACATTCGCGGGCTGGCGGAGCTGATGATTCAAAGAATAAGCGCAATTGAGGAAATGAAGGCTGTGGCGGCCGGGCTTCGCCGCGACGGCAAATCCATAGGCCTCGTTCCCACTATGGGATATTTCCACGAAGGCCACACGTCGCTTATGCTCCGCAGCGCCGCAGATAACGACGACACCATAGTCACGTTGTTTGTGAACCCGACCCAGTTCAGCCCGTGCGAGGACTTGGAGAAATATCCCAGAAATCTCGAACGCGACACCAAGTTGGCCGATGAAGCCGGAGCTAGCTTCCTTTTCACTCCGGACAACGCTTCGATGTACCCGGCGGGATACAAGACTTATGTAACCGTCGAGGGATGGTCGTCGCGGCTGTGCGGAATCTCGCGTCCCATCCATTTCCGAGGCGTGACCACGGTGTGCGCGAAACTGTTCAACATCTGCGCGCCGGACCGCGCGTACTTCGGAATGAAAGACGCGCAACAGTTGCTAATAATCAAAAAGATGGTTAGAGACCTGAACATGAATCTCGAAATAGTCGCGATGCCCACGGTCAGGGAATCCGACGGGCTGGCCATGAGTTCGAGAAACGTCTACCTGAATCCGGAGCAGAGGAAGGCGGCGACGCTAATCAGCGCCGGATTGACGGAGGCGAAAAAACTTGTCGAAGCCGGAGAGACGCGGGCGGAAAAAGCGCTCGAAGCCGCGCGCGCGAAACTCGCCGAATCTCCGCTCATAAAAATAGATTATTTAGAGGCCGTCAGCGAAGACACGCTTGAGCCGACGCAGGACGTCGGACCGGGAACGCTGATAGCGGTCGCCGCCTATCTCGGCGCGACCCGCCTCATCGACAATCTGTCGTTCTGAAGGGAGAAAGGCCATGTTCAGACATTTCTGCAAATCGAAGATTCACAGAGCGAAAGTGACGGGAGCCGATCTCAATTACATCGGCAGCATCACGCTCTGCACTGACCTGATGAAAGCCGCGGACCTGATGCCTTACGAAAAGGTGCAGGTCGTTGACATAACGAACGGGGCGAGGCTGGAGACATACGTCATCCCATCCCCCAACGGGGCGTCCGGCGACATCTGCCTGAACGGAGCGGCGGCGCGCCTCATAAGCAAAGACGACCTCGTCATCATCATCTCCTATTGCATGATAGACGACAAGGAACTCGCTTCGTTCAAGCCGAAAGTGGTGTTTGTGAACGAAGACAACGCGATAATCGAGCTTCGCGAGGAAGAGCCGGGCTTCACCACGCATCTTGAGCTTATCAGCAACTCGAAATAAACCGTCGCGAAAGAATAAAAGCCCGCGGACGAAAAACCCGCGAGGCAAATCTCACACAGGGTGGGTTTCGACAGATGACTGAAAATCTTGTAGAAAATATTCTAGAGCTTAAAGAGAAACGCAACGCGGTAATTCTGGCTCACAACTACCAGCTTCCGGAGATACAGGACATCGCCGATCACACCGGAGACAGCTTGGAGCTGGCGCGCAAGGCGACTCAGATCGACTGCGAAGTCATCGTTTTCTGCGGAGTGAGTTTCATGGGCGAGACGGCCCACATACTCTCTCCCGAAAAAACGGTGCTGCTCCCCGACCCCGCCGCCGGATGCCCGCTCGCGGACATGGTGGACATCCACGAGCTGCGCTCCATGAAACAGGAGCATCCCGGAGCGACCACCATCTGCTACGTCAACTCCTCCGCCGAGGTGAAGGCCGAAAGCGACATTTGTTGCACTTCGGCAAACGCCGTGAAGGTCGTGCAGTCCCTCAACGGAGCCAGCCCGATTATCTTCGTGCCCTGCAAGTTCCTCGGCGGATACGTCTCGCGCATGACGGGCAAAGACCTCGTTCTGGCGAGAGGGTACTGCCCCACCCACCGAAGGATTCTCAGGGAAACGATAGTCAAGCTGAAAGAGGAGATGCCGGACGCGGTGGTGATGACGCATCCGGAGTGCGCCTCCGACGTGCTCGAAGTTTCCGACTACGTTTGCAGCACCAGCCAGATGTTCCGCGCTGTCGAGGAATCCGGCGCGCGCAGGTTCATCGTGGGAACGGAACTTGGAATGCTTCATCCGCTGAGAAAACGATATCCGGACAGGGAGTTTTTCCCGACGTCTGACAAAGCCGTTTGCCCGAACATGAAGCGGACAACTCTGGAAAAAGTCCTGTGGGCGCTCGAAAAGATGCAATACAAAGTGGAGCTTGACCCCGAAATAAGGGCGCGCGCGCTCAACTCTCTCGAACGGATGCTCGAACATGTCTGAATCCAAACTTCCGCGCGTCGGCATAGTCGGCTGCGGCGCTATCGGCTCTCACGTGGCGCGCGCAATTGACTGCGGCGAAATCAAAGCCGTCGTGTCGGGACTCTGCGACATGGACTCTGCGGCGGCCGAAAAATTATCTTGCTCTCTTAAAACAGCCCCGGCTTCGACTAGCGTTGAAGACCTTGTCGCTTCCAGCGAAATAATCATCGAATGCGCGGCCGGTTCCGCGGTGGAGAAACTTGCGGAGCTTTGCGCCGCAAGAGGCGTAACCCTCGTGGTCATGAGCGTCGGCGGACTGAAACCCGAACATTTCGCGCTATTTGAGAATAGTCCCGCCGTCCTTCACATACCTTCCGGGGCAGTGGCTGGAGTGGATGGCATTCTGGCCTGCGCGGGCGGGCAGGTTACGTCCATAAGCCTAACGACGCGCAAACCGCCCCAAGGCCTCAAGGGGGCGGCGGCGCTGGACGAAATGGGCGTCTCGCTCGACGGGCTGACGGAGCCTCTGGTGGTTTTTGAAGGCCCGCCTTCAGAGGCTATCAAAAAATTCCCGAAGAATATCAACGTCTCCACCACCCTAGCTCTTGCCAGCGGCGCGGGAGATTCAATGACAGTGAGAATCGTGGCGGACCCGGCGATAGACACGAACATTCACGAGGTCAGGCTGGAATCGCCGTATGTCAACTTGTTCGTCAAACTTGAAAACAGGCCGTCGCCAGACAACCCGAAAACAAGCGCCCTTGCTTTTATGTCGGCTGTGGCGGCTCTTAAAAAACTGACTTCGAAAGTTAGAATCGGAACATGAACATACCGGCTCTTGAAGACTACATCGACATAGTCGAACGCGCCCTCAAGGAAGACATCGGTCACGGAGACGTTACCACCGACTCGCTGGAGCTTGGCGACAGGCGCGGAGAAGCGCGCATCGTCGCGAAAGAAGACGGCATAATCGCCGGGTTGTTCGTCGCAGAGACGGTTTTTAGGAAACTCGACCCGAAGATATCGTTTGAGAAGCATGTCGAAGAAGGAACGCGCGTAAGGCGCGGGGATTTGCTGGCTGTCGCCAAGGGGCGCGCCTCCGCTCTGTTGTCTGCTGAAAGAGTGGCTCTCAACTTTCTTCAGCGCATGTCCGGCATAGCCACTTTCACTTTCATAATGACGCGCAAAGTGGAAGGCTCGAAGGCGAAAATATACGACACGCGGAAAACCGTGCCGGGCCTCCGCGTCCTTGATAAATACTCTGTGCGGGCGGGAGGCGGACTGAACCACAGGGTCGGCCTCTACGACGCCGTTCTTCTCAAAGAAAACCATGTCGCCATGGCGGGAGGAGTGCGCGCCGCCGTTGAACGCGCCCGCGCTCATACTCGAGGCGCTCTCAAAATCGAAGTCGAAACGCGCTCCGTCGACGAAGCGCTCGAAGCGGTCGAGGCGCGCGCCGACATTATCATGCTCGACAACATGTCTCTCGACGACATGGAAAAAGCCGTCGCTCTTATAGACGGCCGCGCGGTGGTGGAGGTGTCGGGCAACGTAAACACGCTCACCGCTCCGCATATCGCCGGTCTAGGCGTGGACATGATATCGGTGGGAGCTTTGACTCACTCGCCCGACGCGCTGGACATCAGCATGTTGTTCAATATATCTGACGATTGACTCGCGCGACGCGAAGCCGTATTTAGGAGGGTATGTATGCTGCTGGCTCTTGATGTGGGAAACACCAACATCGTCATCGGAGTTTTCGACGGCGGCGACCTGAAAACTCATTTCAGGGTTTCCACCGCACAGAACCGCACCGCCGACGAGTACGGCCACTCTATCATTTCGCTTCTCGGCTACTCCGGAATAAAACAGAACGACGTCACAGACGTGATTATTTCGACCGTCGTTCCGCCCATCACTGACACGCTAAGAGAAATGGCTCACAGATACTTCAACTCTGAAGCCATCTTCGTAGGCCCCGGAATTAAAATCGGAATGAACATCAAATACGAAAATCCTAAGGAAGTCGGGGCGGACAGGATTGTGAACGCGGTGGCGGCGATAGCGCTGTACGGCGCGCCTGTCATCGTCGTGGATTTCGGAACGGCGACTACTTTCTGCGCCATCAACGACAAATCAGAATATCTCGGCGGCTGCATCGCGCCGGGAATAGGAATCTCTATAGAAGCGTTGTTCAGGGCTGCGGCGCGGCTGTCTCGCGTCGAGGTGCGCAAACCCGACAACCTCATTGGCAGAAACACGGTCGAAAGCATGCAGTCCGGCATTTATTACGGATTCGTCGGCCAAGTTGACGAAATTTCGCGACGGATTAAAAAAGAGCTGGGCGGCAACCCGAAAGTAATCGCGACCGGAGGCCTCGCCTCTCTCATCGCGGCTGACTCCGCGACAATCGACGAGGTTCAGCCTCTGCTCACACTTGAAGGCCTTCGGCTTATCCACAAGCGCAACCGCCCAAGCGCAGTGTGACGCATGTCCGCATTTTTTTTGCTATGCCGCGCCGGCATATTGCGCTTATCTATCCTCAATTCCTTGTTTTCTACGCTAGTTCTTAATTGGCATATTCCAGATTCTTGCGACATGACAAAAAGAAAACGGGCGGGAGACCAGCGCCGCCCGCCCAAACATCTGTTATCTATTGATAATCACTTCACATCTTCGTGGTAGGACTGCAACGATCTGACATCTAGGAGGTCGTTCTTTGCGGCGAGAATGCCTTGAGCGGCGGCCTTGCCTGCGTCGGTCGTGGTGAAATACGGAATCTTGTATTTAATGGCCGTCTTTCTGATGTAGCTGTCGTCATACATGCCATCTTTGCCGATGGGAGTGTTGATGACGATGTTGATTTCGCCGTTCTGAATAGCGTCTACGATGTTCGGCCTACCCTCATGGACTTTCTTAATTTTGTCGCAGGGAACGCCTTTAGAGGCAAGGAAGTCCGCTGTTCCAGATGTGGAAACGATCTTGAACCCGGCGTTTGAGAGGTCTTTTGCTGCGGGCAGGATGCGTTCTTTGTCGCCGCCTGCGACTGTTATCAGAGCGGCGCCCGCGAGAGGAAGTTTATTTCCTGCCGCCTCCTGAGATTTGAAGAAAGCGAGGGGGAAGGAGTCGGCAAGGCCGAGGACTTCGCCGGTTGAGCGCATTTCCGGGCCGAGCACGGGGTCGACTTCGGGGAACATATTGAACGGAAAAACCGTTTCCTTGACGCCGAAGTGAGGATAAACGCGCGGGGCGGTGTCCATGTTTTTGAGTTTTTCGCCGAGGGCCACTTTTGTGGCGATGCGCGCCATGGAGACGCCGGTGACCTTTGAAACGAGAGGAACTGTGCGGGACGCGCGGGGATTGGCTTCTAGGATGTAAACGACGCCGTCCTTTATCGCGTATTGAATGTTCATGAGGCCGACAACTTTGAGTTCGATGGCGATGCGGCGGGTGAATTCTTCGAGAACGCCGATGAGTTCGGGTGAGATTCCGATGGGAGGGATGACGCATGCGCTGTCGCCGCTGTGGATGCCTGCCGCTTCGATGTGCTCCATGATGGACGGCACATAGACCTGCTCGCCATCGGCGATGGCGTCCACTTCGCATTCGAGGGCGTCTTCGAGGAACTTGTCGATGAGCATGGGGGCTTCTGGCGTAATCTCGATAGCTCCGCAGACGTAGCGTTTTAGCATTTCTTCATCGTAAACGATTTCCATTCCGCGCCCGCCGAGAACGTAGGACGGCCTGACGACCACAGGGTATCCGATGCGGTTCGCGGCGGCGATTGCTTCTTCCAGATTTACTGCGGTTCCGGCGTTGGGCATGGGAACGCCGAGTTTTTTCATTACTTCGCCGAAGAGTTCCCTGTTTTCCGCGAGGTCGATGCTTCTTACGGAAGTGCCGAGGATTTTCGCGCCCGCCTCTTCGAGTTGGGAGGCGATATTGAGAGGAGTCTGGCCGCCGAACTGGACAATTATCCCTTCCGGTTTCTCTTTGTCGTATATGCTCAGCACGTCTTCGACAGTGAGCGGCTCGAAATAAAGTTTGTCCGACGTGTCGTAATCGGTAGAGACCGTTTCCGGGTTGCAGTTGACCATGATGGTTTCGTAGCCCATTTCTCTGAGGGTGAGGGTGGCGTGAACGCAGGTGTAGTCGAACTCGATGCCCTGCCCTATCCTGTTCGGGCCTCCGCCTAGAATCATGATTTTCTTGTTGCCGGACACCGGGACTTCGTCTGGGGCGTTGTAAGTGGAATAATAGTAAGCCGCGTTCTCCACGCCGCTTACCGGGACAGCGTTCCAAGCCTGCTTGAGTCCGAGAGCGAGCCTTTTTTCGCGAATGTCCTTCTCTTTGACGCCGAGCAGTTTGGAAATGTATTTGTCGCCGAAGCCGTCCTTTTTGGCTTTGACGAGCAAATCGTCCGGCGGCAAGTTTCCTTTGTGCTTGAGCAATTCTTCTTCTAGTTCAACAAGCTCCTTCATCTGTTCGATGAAGTAATGTTTGATGTGCGTGATTTTGAAAAGCTCATCGACGTCCGCGCCTTTGCGAAGAGCTTCATACATCAGGAACTGGCGCTCTGAAGTCGGTTCAGCGATTGCTTTCTTGATGTCGTCGAGTGACATCTCGTTGAAGTTTTTGGCGAAGCCGAGACCGTGTCTGCCATTTTCTAGAGAGCGAATGGCCTTGAGGAAGGCTTCCTTGTAGGTTTTGCCGATGCTCATTACTTCGCCGACGGCGCGCATCTGAGTGCCGAGTTTGTCCACTGAGCCGGGGAATTTCTCGAATGCCCAGCGGGCAAATTTGACCACAACGTAGTCGCCGGAAGGAGTGTATTTGTCGAGCGTCCCGTCGCGCCAGTAAGGGATGTCTTTGAGAGCGAGGCCGCCCGCGAGTTTAGCTGAAACAAGAGCGATGGGAAACCCCGTGGCTTTCGATGCGAGAGCTGACGAGCGGGATGTTCTGGGATTGATTTCGATGACGGTAACGTCGCCGGTCTGCGGGTTGTGGGCGAACTGCACATTCGTGCCGCCGATGACGCCTATGCTCTCGACTATGCGGTAGGAGTAATCCTGAAGCCTGTCCTGAAGCTCTTGGGAGATGGTGAGCATGGGGGCGGTGCAATAGCTGTCGCCTGTGTGAACGCCCATAGCGTCGACGTTCTCAATGAAGCAGACGGTTATCATGTTGTTGTCGGAGTCGCGGACGACTTCGAGTTCAAGCTCTTCCCAGCCGAGAACGGATTTTTCGATGAGGACTTGGCCGATGCGGCTGAATGACATGCCGCGAGCGGCGATGGAGCGGACTTCGTCGAATGTGTAAGCGAAGCCGCCGCCCATGCCGCCCATAGTGTATGCGGGACGGATGACGACGGGAAGCCCGATTTCGCGGGCTATCTCGACAGCCTCATCCACGCTGGTGGTGGTTCTGCTGGGAGGCAGGCCGATGCCGAGTTTTTCCATCGTGTTTTTGAATTCGGTGCGGTCCTCGCCGCGTTTGATGGCGTCTTCCTTGACGCCGATGATCTGGACGCCGTATTTGTCGAGGATGCCGCTCTGGGCGAGTTCGGAGGACAGGTTCAAACCTGTTTGGCCGCCTAGGTTCGGCAGCAGCGCGTCCGGGCGTTCCTTGGCGATGATTTTCTCCAGAGTTTCCAGAGTAAGAGGCTCGATATAGGTGATATCTGCCATTCCGGGGTCAGTCATTATCGTCGCCGGATTCGAGTTGACGAGAACAATCTCGTAACCGAGCTGACGAAGCGCCTTGCACGCCTGCGTGCCTGAGTAGTCGAACTCGCAGGCCTGCCCGATGATTATCGGCCCTGAGCCGATTATCAATACTTTATTAATGCCGGGAATCTTTGACACGACGGAACCTCCATAGCGGTGACTTTATCCCGCGACTCTCACATTAATAGGCGCGGGTAGTAGTTATAATGCGGCCGTTTTTAGAGGCCAAGAGAGTGTATCACGCGGAGGGCGGAGTTTTCAATATGTCCGCGCGAATAAAGACGGCAGGGCCGCTTCAGTTGCTCACCGAAAGTTTTACGCCGCAAGCCACGCCGTCTATGTCGAATCTGGCGGCGTCCGCGTCGGCGTCCTGCAACAAGCAATCGAGAGAGACGGCGAGCGTTTCTTTCATTATGTACTCGGCCAGCGCGGGGTCGCCGAAAATCTCGTTCAGGTCCGGCCCGCAGGAATACGCGATATTGATGCGGGCGGCGTAATCGAGGTCCATTTCCTTGCGGAGGTTCTGGATTTTGTGAACAAGCTCGCGCGCCCTGCCCGCTCTTATCAATTCCGGAGTCAGCCTCATGTCGAGAGCGACGGTCTCCCCGACTAGATAGTCTGGCGAGGGAGTTTTCACCTGTTCGAGGTCGCCCTCGACGAACTCGAATTTGGAGCCGCCGATTTCGACATCCAGACGGCCATCGTTGAAGTAGGACGGGCAAGCTCCGGCGTGGTCTTCGAGCGTCTTGAAGTATTCCTCAATGGCTTTTAAGTCTTTTCCGTACTTCGGCCCGAGTTTTTTGTAGTTGGGTTTCAAGCTGACGCACATGAGGTCGTCAAAACTGTCTATGAAAGCGATGTCGCGGATGTTAAGCTCGTCGGTAAGCATGTCCTTGAGAGGAGCAATGCCGTCCCTGAGTTTTCCTTCCTTGAGTCGTATAAAAATTCTCTGGAGAGGCTGTCTGACTTTGACCTGTTTCTTGTTGCGAAGACTGCGGCCTTCGTTGCAAAGATCGCGGACGAACTCCATGGCTTCTTCGAGGCCCGCGTTGATGAGAGAAGAGTCAGGCTCCGGGAAGGCTGCGAGATGAACACTGTCCTCGGCTTTGTCCCGTTTAGTGTCGCGCGCAAGATTCGAGTAAATCACCTCGGCGGTGAACGGCGCGAACGGGGCGAGGAGTTTAGAAATTGTGACGAGGATTTCCCTTAGAGTGGAGTAAGCGGCCCATTTATCGTCGTCCTTCTCGCTTTTCCAGAAGCGGGGCCTGCACCTGCGGACGTACCAGTTGGAGATGTCGTCCACGAGAGCCTCGATGGCGCGCGCGGCGGGTGTCACCTGAAACGCGTCCATGTTTTCTTTTATCAGAGCGACGGCGCTGTTGAGCCTTGAGAGCGCCCAGCGGTCGGAAGCGTCAAGGGCGTCCGCGCCGACTTCGTGCTCGGCAGGCTCGAATTCGTCTATGTTCGCGTAGATGACGAAGAAGGAATAGATGTTCCAGAGAGTGAGGAAGAAATTCTTGTGAGCTTCTTCGAGGGCGCGCTCCGAAAACCTCGTGGGCAGCCACGGATTGTTGTCGCGGTAGAACACCCAGCGGAAAGCGTCCGCCCCGAAACGGTCGAATACTACGTCCATGTCAAGATAGTTGCCGAGGTGTTTGGACATCTTGGAGCCGTCTTCGGCCAGAACGTGTCCCAGAACAAGACAGCTTTTGAAGGGGGATTTTTTGAACAGGAACGAACTGATGGCCATGAGGGAATAGAACCAACCGCGAGTCTGGTCTATCGCCTCGGTTATGAAGTCGGCCGGGAAGAGGCTGTCAAAAACGTCTTTGTTTTCATGCGGGTAATGCCATTGAGCGACAGGCATCGCGCCGGAATCCAGCCAGCAGTCGATGACTTCGGGCGTGCGGGACATGCGGGCGCCGCACTGCGGGCATTTGCAGTGTATGGCGTCGACGTAAGGGCGGTGAAGGTCCAGCTCGCCGTCGGGATAGTCAAGCGCGTGAGCCTTGAGGTCTGCGGCGCTGTCCACGCTCAGCACGTGAGACTCGTCCGCCTCGCAAATCCAAAGGTTGAGAGGCGTGCCCCAGTATCTGTCTCGCGACACCGCCCAGTCGATGTTGTTTTCAAGGAAATCGCCCATCCGCCCCTTGCGTATGTGTTCGGGAATCCAGTTGATGCTGTCGTTCACTTCGAGCATGGTGTCTTTGTAAGCGGTGGTGCGGATGAACCAAGAGTGGCGCGCGTAATAGACGATGGGCGAATGACAGCGCCAGCAGAAGGGATAAGTGTGGACGTACCCCTCGGAGCGGTAGAGTATGCCGCGTTCGCGCAACTCTTCGATGATGCCTGCGTCGGCGTCTTTGACGAACAGTCCGGCCCACGGCGTCACCTCGGAGGTGAAGCGGCCCTTGGTGTCCACCGGCTGAAGGAAAGGCAGGTCGAACTTGATGCCGACCTGATAGTCGTCCTCGCCGAACGCTGGAGCGATGTGGACAATCCCCGTGCCGTCCTCTATCGTGACGAAGTCGCCCAGTATGGCGTAGTGAGCTTTTTTTTCAGGGGCGCAGAATGTGTAGAGCGGCTCGTACTCCGTCCCTTCGAGATCCGCGCCTTTATATCTTTCCGCCACTTCGTAGTTTTCTTCGCCGAAAACCGCGGGGAGCCTGCCCTCGGCGAGTATGAGATATTCGTCTTTGTATTTAACCTTCGCGTAGTCCAGCCCCGCGCCCAAAGCGATGGCGACGTTGCTGATAAGCGTCCACGGGGTGGTCGTCCACACAAGGAAGGAAGTGTCGGGAGAGCCTTTGACCCGCATGCGTACGAACACCGAAGGGTCTTCGACCTCGCGGTATCCCTGAGCTATCTCGTGGCTGGACTGGGCGGTCTCGCAGCTTGGACACTGGGGAACCACCTTGTGGCCCTTGTACAGCAGGCCTTCGTCCCAGTAGCGTTTCAGTATCCACCAAACCGATTCGATGTAGTTGTTCTGGCAGGTGACGTATGGGTCGTCCAAATCGACCCAGAAGCCGACGCGCTCCGTCATCTTGCGCCATTCTTTTTCGTATTTGAACACGCTTTCGCGGCACTTTGCGATGAACTCGGCGACGCCGAACTTTTCGATGTCGGCTTTGCCGTCGATTCCAAGCTCTTTCTCGACGGCGATCTCGACCGGCAGCCCGTGAGTGTCCCAACCCGCCTTGCGGAGAACGTCGAAGCCGCGCATCGAACGGTAGCGCAGGAATACGTCTTTCATGACGCGGGTGAGAACATGGCCGGGGTGAGGCATGCCGTTGGCGGTCGGCGGCCCTTCGTAAAACGTGAACTTATCCGCGCCGCGATGCTGTTCCATGCTCCGTTTCATTATGTCGTTCTGTTCCCATTTTTCGAGAACCTTCAGTTCGAGTTTTGCGAAATCCGGATTTTTTTCCACTTTGTCAAACATGATTTTCCCCTGACGTCTATCTGAATTTTGCCGGCCCCGCCGCCGGCGACTGAAAACGGGCCGCGCATAAAAAACCGCGGGACATCGCCCGCGGCTGTTGTCGCTTGTTGTCCGCCGCGAGCGCCCTTGCCGTAACCTCTGGCCGCCCCCGGCGTCTATCTCGCTCTCAATCGAGCGCCGACGCCACAGGCGGCCTCATAATGATGATGCCTATTATGCCGACTGCCTGTTTCATCTTTCCGTTTCCTTCTCAACGTCGCTGGTCTGCGCCCGCCGCGCCGCTCCGGCATTTCCACCGCGCGCCGAACGCAAAAAGTATAAGAGCCGCCATCCGGCGTGTCAATAAAGAGCGGCGCCGCCGCCATCATCTAGTTTGGTTCGCGGACTTGCCGCGCGCGGGCCGCCTGATGTTATAATCGACAACGCGGAGGAGCAAATGGATATCGCAGAGCGGCTGAAGGCCGCCGAAGGCATAGACATCGAGAGCGCGGAAATTATCGCGACTAACCCCGATTGCATTAGAGCGCGCTTCACGCTCGCGGCGGCTGACGGCTCCCGGACTAGACAACGCGCCATTTTTATGCGGCTGCCGGCTGACGGATACGCGCTTGTTCCTGTGACGGCTAGACAGTCCACGGGATTCGGCTCCGCCAAGCTTTCGCAAATTTACGCTTCGTCCGCCGCTCGCGGGGATTTCGGCGGAGAAGTCGTCGGCGCGTTGAACGGTGGTTTCTTCATATTCATCGAACGCTTATGGAGCCGCGCGGCGAGGTTCGTTGCTTCCGAAACGCGAGTCGGCGACCCTATCGGGTGGCGGATGACAGCCGGAGAGACGACGTTTCCGCCGCTCTACGGACGCGCCTCTCTTCTGTTCGGCGGAACAGGCGGCGCGCGGGCGGCCTCTCCGAAATTGACTGACATGACATTGGTTTTCCATTGGAGCGACGGAACCGAGTCAAGACTGTCGCCGTCCGCCGTGAACCGCGAAGGAACTTCGGGCGTCGCATGTTACACTCCGGCGTGGAACTCGCCGAAATCTCCGGGAAGGCCGGGCGCAATCGACGTTTCGGTTATCGGCGCGACAACGGCTTCATCCCGCGCGGGCGGAGGAGCTATTATTCCGATTAACGGGTTTGTGGTGTCCGCCGAGAAAGACGCATGGGGAGTCGCAGGAACTAAAGGGCGGCCGCATCCTACGCGCGTCGCATACGAGTTGAATGCTGCGGCAGAAGAAAATTTCGGCGGAGCCGCGCACGCGATAGAAGCAGGCCCCGCGCTGGTTTCAGACGGAATGCCTCTCGAAATCGACGTCGAAAGCCTTGTTGCGTCAGGCTTCGCTCCCCGAACGCCGCCGCTTCCGGCTTTCAATTCCGTGCTGAACCACTACAAGATTCCGGCGCCCCGCACATGCGTCGGCATATATGAAAATGGCGACGCGACGGCGGCGGTTTTCGAGGGGAGAATGCCGGGCGAGAGTGAGGGCGTAACGCTAAACGAGGCGGCGAGACTGATGGCTGCCATCGGCTGCCGGGACGCCGTGAATCTTGACGGAGGAGCCTCTTCTCAAATGATTCTCAGAGGGGTTTCACTCAATCAGCCGCAATTGGGCGAGTCGGGCGGCTGGATGACTCGCGCTCTGAAACTCGCCGGCAAACTTGCCACTCCGGGCACGCTGCCTCTGCCCGGCGATATCGGCGCCGGCGGCGAGGAACGCTCCATCGGCGACGCGCTTCTCATTGTTCGCTTGTGATTTTTAGAATGTTTAATGGCAAATCAGCCGACTGGAATATATGTCGCTTCATTTTCTGTTTTTTGGGAAGCATGCGTCAATAAGAAATTAAGAATGTCGTCATCACGCCGAGATGGTCGGAGGGATAAAGGCCTTCTTCGTTGTGGTTTCTGAAACAGACCACCGAATCAATCGTTTTCACCGCCGGGCCGGAATCCGGCTGTTTTACGAAAACGTAATCTATCCTGCTTTTCGGGTTCTGATCGGCTGCGTCGCGGCCTTTTTCGAGCCTTATCGAGGAAGTCTTCCCGGTGTCCTCCGCCGTTTCGCCGTGCGCCAGCACATAAGTGTCCTCGAATCCGGCTCCCGTGAACGCCGCGATTGTCTCGGATTCAGGTTTCGCGTTCATGTCTCCAGTGAGAAAAACAATATTTCCGGCGCTGTTTCTTTTTTCGAACGCGACAATCTTCTTAGCCTGAGGCAGGCGGGTTTCGTCACCGCCCATGTGATGCAGATGCGTGTTGTACATATCAACGTCGAGGCCATCGGCGACATTAATTCTTGTGAAAACGACAACCCTGCCGTTCTTCAAGTCCGTAAAATTTTTTTCGACGATTGGGAATCTGCTGTAGATGGATATGCCTTCGCCGGAGACCGCCTCAAAACCTGTCTTGAGCCGCTCGTATTTGTTGTATGTTTTCCCCTGCTCTCCTCCGCTCTTCTGCTTGATGAGAGAAAGGAGAACAGCGGTCTGGTCCATTCCTATGGAAACTTCCTGCAACCCGATAATGTCGGGATCGAGGCGCACAATTTCATCGGCGATGAGAGGAAACCTTTCCTCCCACAAATCCGCGTGATGGCGCAGGTTGATAGTCATGACTTTCAGAGTGATTTCTCTGCGCGAGGGTTCCGGAGAAGCCGAGCCGATAGAGTCTTCGGCCATAGCGCGGGGAGTTTGAGCGGCGAACGCAAATAATGCCGATGCCAACGCTATTACAAAGCCTGTTTTCAGAGCCGACATGATTTTGTTCATTTTTTAACAGCGGCCGCGAGGCTCTCGGCGACATATTCCACCGCGTCCCGCGACAGTTCTGGATACTGCGGAAGAGCAAGAATGTCAGAACACACCGCTTCGGTGACGGGGAAATCCTCGGGCGCATGCCCCAAGAAGGAGAACACAGTCTGCTTGTGCAGCGCGAGAGGATAATAAATCGCGTTGCCGACGCCTTTATCGATAAGAGTTTTTGAAACCGCGTCCCTGTCGGGAACCCTTATTTCGAACGTGTTGTATGTGTGAGCGAAGTCCTTAGGCGAAACGGGCAGCACGACCGCGCCGTCGGGCCGTTTGCCGTCTGAGCCGATTTCGTCTGAAAAAACGACAGTAATTCCCGCCGCCGAAAGTTTATTCTTAATGGCGTCGCAATACGCGCGGGCGTTTTCCGCCCGCATTTCAAGCCAGCGGTTCATGCGGGGCAGTTTCACGAGCAGGGCGGCGGCCTGAAATGAATCGAGCCTGCTGTTGTATCCGAAAGCGGTGTGATAGTACCTCTGATTGCTGCCGTGGACGTGGAGCAGATTGGCGTTGTCGTAAACATCCTGCCTGTTGGTGAGAATCATGCCGCCGTCGCCGGCTCCGCCGAGGTTTTTGCTGGGATAAAAAGAGAGGCAGCCGGCGTCGCCTATAGCCCCAGCATGAACGGTTTTGCCATCGATAGTCATCGTTGCGCCCTGAGCCTGAGCCGCGTCCTCAATGATGTCTATGCCGTATTTCGCTTTCATTTTCATGAAGGCGCGCATGTCGGCCATGAGGCCGTAAAGGTGTACGGGGAGAATGGCGCGGAGCCGTTTGCCCGTGCGCGAGTCAATCAGTCCCGCGTCCGTCTTTCGGCAATCCGCCTCGATGTACTGTTCCACTTTCACTGGATCGAGGTTATACGATTCGGGCGCGATATCTTGAAAGACGACAAGAGCGCCGACCTCGTTTATCGCCTCCGCCGTGGCCATGAACGTAAAAGGGGATGTGATTACTTCGTCGCCGGAGCCGATTCCGAGAGCGCGGAGAGCGATGACCAGAGAGTCCGTGCCGTTGGCGACGCCGAGCGCGAACTTTGCGCCGCTGTGTTCGCGCACGGCCGCTTCCAGTTCTGAAACCGGTTTGCCTAGCACGAAATCGCAACGCTCGAACACGCCTTCCATAGCGTTCATCATCTCCGCCCGCAACGGGTCGAAGCACGCTTTCAAATCGATAAACGGAACTTTCATTGTTCAGCAGCGCCTTTCAGCCGGGAGGCGAAGCCCGGCGTGGTTGTCTATTAGCGACTAAAAAAACCGGACGTCAGAGCGAGGCTGGTTTAACCGGCCACTTGACGCGGACGAGTTTAACTTTGTCGGCGACCAGCCCGGCGGTGTTCACCGCGCCCAGTTGCTCGAACAGGAAATCAAGTTTCGCTTCGAGTTCGGCGCGCAGGGCGGCCCGGACGTCTTCCGGCATCGACCACACGTCTTTCTTGAACGGCCCCCACACTTTCTTCCTGCTCTTGTAGTAGAACTGCTCGGCCGTCATCCCTTCTTTTCTCTCTTTGGCAAGCTCTACGTCCATCCAAGCGTACATTTTCTTTTTCAAATCTTCGGGGAAGCTTTTCGAGTCGAGAACGATGTTCTGGAACCCGGTGGCGAGGTGAACCTCGACGGTCTTTGTCTGCGGGAACTTGTGGAACATCTCGTCCGGGAGTGTGGAAGCGCCGTGCTGAACCGCGCCGCCCATTCCCCACTTTTTGCGAGCTTCCAGAGAAAGCTTTTCGAGGGTGTCGAAATCGAGCGCGACGCTCGCGATGGAGCCGTCGGGGAGCACCACGCCGCCGTGCGACGTGCCCGTCTGCACGCTGACTTTGCTCAGGCCGACCAGTCCCTCTCCGAGGCAGCTCTTATATCCGCTCATATACGCCTCAAGCTCCTCGACCGTGCTGTTCTTTTCTCCGACCTCTCCGATTTCTCCGCCGACGGAGATGGTGACGCCTTTCGGCTCTATTTTCCTTATATACTGCGTCAACTCCGCCGCCACTTCGAAATTGAGCCTCTGCTGTTCTTCAAGCGTTTCCTTGCTCAAGTCCACGAGAGTGGATGTGTCGATGTCGATGTTCAGATATCCGCCGTCCACCGCTTCCTTGATGAGGTCGCGAAGATTCTGCTTCTCGCCTTCCCTGTTTTCTCTCCACAGGCGGTTGCGGACCTGAAAGTGGTCGCCCTGAACGAACAGCGGGCCTTTGTAGCCGTCCGCGATGGCGGCGGCCATAATCGAACTGGTGTATTCGGCGGGCCTCTGCTCGGTGTATTCCATCTCGCTGCGGGCTATCTCGAAGATGACCGCAGTGTTGTTCTTGTTGCGGCAGCTTGCGAAGATTGCGAGGGCCGTGTCGAAAGTGAACCCGCGGACGTTGATCGCCGGGACGGTAAGCCCTTCGCACTCGCCCTTGCCTGCGGCCATGTACAAATCGTTGATTGAGGCGAGGATTACGCCAAGTTCCTGACCGCCTTCGATGATCACCCATCTTACGGCGTCGCGCACCTCGGCGTTGTCGTTCATCGCCGAGTTCTCCGCCAGCGTTCTGGCTAGCGCCCTGAACCCTTTTTCATCCGCAATCTTTATCGCCCCGTCTTTTATGTCAGCCTTCCCGGCAAGCAGCCCCTTCAGTTCTTCAACGCTCTTTAACATGATTCTTCCTCCGTTCGTCCGGCGCGAGGCCGGTCTTCATTTGTCCGAATATTGTACGCCGTAGAGACTCCGGTTGCAATAGAGCGAAGCGGCTTGCGCCATAGCGTGACTGCGCCCCCGGTTGTGTGATATAATTGGAAAAATGGAGAAACATCAGATGGGCGCATGGGAAGACCTGAAAGGCATGGTGTCCGTATGCGACAAGTGCGAGCTGTCGCGGACGCGGACGAACACGGTTTTCGGCGAGGGCAACCCTGACGCTGAAATAATGTTCGTCGGAGAAGCCCCCGGCAAGGATGAAGACGCTAAGGGCAGGCCCTTCGTCGGAGCCGCCGGCAAACTTCTGGACAAGATGATTCAAGGAATCGGGCTGGCCCGCGCGGATGTCTTCATCGGCAACATCATCAAGTGCCGCCCCCCGGAGAACAGGGACCCTAGGCCGGAGGAAATCGAGGCATGCAAGGATTTTCTCTTCGCCCAGATATCCTTCATCAGCCCGAAAGTCATCTGCACGCTGGGACGCCACTCTCTTCACACGCTGGTGCAGCCCGACCTGCCAATATCCCGCGTTCACGGCAAACCCATGAAATGGAAAGGCATTCTGTGTCTTCCGATGTACCATCCGGCGGCGGCCCTTTACCGCCGTTCGCAGCTTGACGACCTGAAGTTCGATTTCGACCAATTGAAAGCCCTCATGGACAACGGATTCTATATGTGACCGAAATGTGTTAACTCTGAAGGCTGAAATCAGGACATTATAATAACAACAAACGCCGCCGGGAGCGCGGCCGGGCGCAAGCTTCGGCTGTCATCGGCGGTCGCGGATGGTGCGGCTGATGATAAAAATCGTTCTCGAAATAATAAATATGCTGTTCAGGCTTTATGGTTTTCTGCTTATCGCGTCAGTGATACTGTCTTGGGTGCGGCCCCAGAGAAGCGCGCTGACTGACCTTCTGGGAAAACTAACCGAGCCTGTTCTCATGCCGTGCCGGGAGTTGCTGCGGGCTTTCTTCGGACTGCTCCGCATAGACGCCAACGCTTTTCCTCTCGACTTCTCTCCCATTCTCGCGATTCTTCTTGTGGAGACATTCAGGAAAGCGTTTTTCACTGTCATCTTTCACTTTTTATGATATCGGGAGGCGGACGCAATGGGGATAATACCGATCGAGATTTCCAGCAGGGAATTTAAGAAGAAACTTCGGGGATACGACCCGGACGAGGTCAGGGAATTCCTTGAAAACGTCTCCCGCGAGATGGGCGAACTGATGTCGGCGAAGGCAATGGTCGAACGCGAGCTTGACGCCGCCAAGGACAGCTTGGCGAAGTATCACGAGCTTGAGGACAGCATAAAGGAAACGCTTCTGCTGGCGCAACGCACTAAAGACGACCTGATGGAGACGGCAAAGAAGAAGAGCGAACTGATAATCGAAGAGGCGCATCACAAGAGCAACAAGATAGCCGAAAGGTTCGCCCAGACGCGCGCCGCAAAAAAACAGTTTCAGATCGAGTTCGAGACCCTGCTCGAATCTTTCAGGCACAGGCTCGGCGAGTTGAGGGAGCCGGAAGACATCGCGTCTCAAGGTTTCGAAGATGCCTGAAATCGAGATTCGGCAGACCCGCTCCGGCCTCGGCTTCGACGTAAAGGTCAAGCCGGGAGCGAGGGAAAGCAAGGCAGGCGGAACTGTTGACGGCGCGCTGAAGGTCGAAATCAAAGCTCCGCCGGAAGGCGGCAAAGCCAACGCCGAACTGATCCGGCTCCTCTCGAAACTCACCGGCGCTAGCGCGTCCGATATCGAGATTTCATCCGGATCGGCGTCGCGAAGAAAAAAAATCAGGATATCTGGCGTCGAACTGGAAACTTTGAGAAAAATCCTAGATAATATACAAGCGAAATCGTAACTGACGGAATACGCCGGGAAGCGCAGGCTCATCCGGGGCGTTGTCTGGAGATGACGATGGGAAAAGACGAAACGAATATGGGAACATGTCCCGCGTGCGGCGGGGCGCTGAAGGATTACGACGACTATGTGGCGGCGCGCGCCGTCAAGATAGGCATGGCGGCCCTGCCTGCCGCGCTTGTCATCTGCGCGGTCTGGGCTCCGTTGTTTTTCATTATCCGGCTGCTGGTTGGCGGAGCCTTAGGCGAGGCCGCCGCAGGCGCTCTGGTTTTGCTCATTGTGAAAAAGATTATTGTCGGGCTGGTCATCGGGGCATTGCTGGCGGTCGCCGTCGGCATAGGCAGAAGCGACCTCGGACTGTTGCTCGGCGCTGTTATAGGCTCTATCGGGGGCTTCTTCGTGGCGGCGGCGGACATAATGCCGTTGCGCTCGGACGCCGCGCACAGGATGGACATAGTGATAGTGGCGGTAGCCGCAGGCATTCTATGCGCGTTGACTGTGAAAGTTTCGGAAAGTTACGGCTGCGGAAGATTCAAAGCTTGGCTCGGCCCGGAACCTCGTGAAGGCTCCTGCGCTTCCGAGCTTAAATAGCTTTCTGAACTTTGTTTGATCTCAGACAGCGGGAACAGATTTTAACTTTCTGCTTTTTCCCGTCCACAACAGCGTTCACCGTTTGAATGTTCGGTTTAATCGTCCGTCTGGATCTTTTGTTGGAGTGGCTGACCAGATTGCCCGTGGTCGTGGCTTTTCCGCATATTTCGCATTTGTACGCCATTTCTCGCACATCCTTTAATATTCATGTCGCGGACATAAGCCGCACAAGATAAATATACTAGCGTCGCCCCGCCCTACTGTCAATACCTTCCGACACAAGCAGCGCATACTGTTAAATATTTCGCTCCTAACGGAATTTTCTATTATTCATCCAAAAACTTGCGTATCGCGGCGGCGACTTCGTCGGACTTCTCGACGGGTATCTGGTGACTTGCGTTCTCCACCATTATCAATCTGGAATCCGGCAGAAGTTCCGCCAGTTGCTTTGACAGATGAACGGGAATCGTTTCGTCCGTCTCGGTGGCTATCACCAGCGCCGGGACTTTGATTTCCTTGAGCCTGTCCCGCAGGTCGAGTTGCGACATCTCTACAAGGGATTCTATCGTGGCCGCCTTTGACGGTTTCATCTTTTTGTCGAACGCGTCGGGATAAAGGTCGGGCGCTTTTCTTTTCTTTCGGTTCTTCATCCAAAGGGTGAAATTAAACATCAGGGAAAACATGCGGACGCCGAACATGAGGCGATCGACCACTTTTTCGTCTGCGGCAAGCCCCGCCGCCGTCGCGGCTAGGACAAGTTTTTCCACTCTCTCCGGCCTTTTAAGAGCGAACATCAGGGAGACCATTCCGCCCATCGAATGTCCGCCAATCACCGCGCGCTCTATGCCAAGCGCGTCGAGGAAGCCTTCGAGGTCTTTGACGTGCGAGTCCAGAGAATAATCCAGATCATTCCCTTTGTCGCTTAGAGAGTGGCCTCTAAGTTCGTAAGCGATGACCCTGTTTTTCGAGGACAACAAGGAAGGAACCCTGCCCCACCGGGACACATTCCCTGTCCAGCCGTGCAACAGCACGACCGGAGGGTTCCCCTCCCCTTTGATTTCATAGTAATGCTTTATTCCCGTTGCCGGATTCTTAAGCTCCATGTCAACGCGCCTTCGTTATCACATCTTAATCGTGTTCGCATGCATCTATATAAATTTATAGAACAAAACGCGCTGAAAATCTATAGGCCGTCAGTTAGGGACGAGAGCGTATCTGACGGACGGTTCTTTTTCGAGTTTGACGCGGGCGTTCGCCATAGAGCGCCAAATCACGATGTAGGCGATCAGATAGGACGCCGCCGCGAGAGTCCAGAGCCAAAGCATGTCTGAACGGATGTGCTCGAACCCGCCGCCCTGCATGAAAACCGTTCTGAGAGGCATTATGAAGTGGGTCAGCGGGAGTATCCAGCTTATGAACTTTATGCCGGGAAGCATGGCGAAATCTGGCCATGTGAAACCGCTGAGCAGGAATGAAGGCAGGGAGACGAGCATGAGGGCTTCGGTGGCGAAAAGCTCGTCGCCCAGAATCGCGCTGGCGCATATTCCCAAGCCGACAATCGCGATTATGAACACGGTGAGCATCATGAAGAACAGCCATGCGGAGCCGTAGAAATTGATGCCGAAATATTTAAGCGACATCCAGAAAGCGGCCAGCGCGGTAATTAAATTGACGACGGTATAGAAGATGCCCTTTGCGGCGAGGACTTCAAGGGGGCTGTCCGTGATTTTGAGTATCTGCGGAAGAAGGCCGTGCTGGCGTTCGCGAGCGAAAGCGAGGGCGCAGCCGACGAGCGTTATCTGCTGGACTATAACGCTTATGAGGCCGACCATGACAAAGGTGTTGTAGCTGAATGTGGGGTTGTACCAGACGCGCGTGGCTCCGTCGATGGGCATGGCTTTGCCCTGAAGGTGGTCTGAGGGAGCGCCTTTCATGTTAAGCGTCTTCATCTCCACCGCCGCCGAGAAAGTCCCGGCGACCCTCGCCATCGCGGTGACCACTGTGTTGCTGAGAATCATGTTGCTCCCGTCGGCGACGGTCAACAGCTTGGCCTGTTTGCCCTTCTTGATGTCGCGCTCGAAATCCGGGGGAATCCAAATAGCGGCGTAAGCTTTGCGGGCTAGAACAGCTTCCCTTACCTCGTCCATGCCGGAGGCCATGCCGACGACTCTCATTGCCTCGCTGCGATCGACGGCGGTGGCGATGGAGCGGCTAAGCGCCCCGTTGTCGTGGTCGATTATCATCACAGGCACTTCTGAAACGCGTTTTTCCATGTACAGGAAACCGAGGAGCGCCGTGTATGCGACCGGCATGATGAAAATCATTATGGTGAGCCGCCAGTCTGAAAGAACGACGTCGGTCAGCTCTCGTTTGATCAGGCGCAAAATTCTGATGGCGAACATAGCTGGCCTCCCGTCAATGGTTGAAAGCGACTCTGGCGGTCATGCCCGCGACAAGGTCTGCCGGAGCGTCGGAGATATCGATCCGCAGGCGAAGGGCGCGCTCGTCGAACCCGCCGTTTTCGTTGGTGGAGCGCCGGGTGGCGAACTCCGCCATCGGCATCGTCTGAGCCACTTTCCCTTCAAAAGTCCGTCCGGCGGCGGGTATCTCCACCTTTACGGCGTCGCCCAGTTTGACGCCTGAGAACTTCGATTCGTCCACATACACGTCAACCCTGAAACCGCGAGTTGCAGTCACCGTCATCATCGCGTATCCGGGAGCGACAATCTCGCCTTCGTTGACCATGCGCTTGTTTATCCTGCCGGAGATGGGGCTGACGATTTTCGTGTTTTTCTTATAGGCGGAGGCCTCGTTGAAAACGCCTTCGCCGGCTGCGACGCCCTGACGCGCGGCGTCCACATCCCTGTTGCGGATATCGACCATGAGGCGGGCGTCCTTAGCGAGTTGAAGAGTGAGTTCGGCGGCCTCTACGCCCGCTTCAGCCTGTCTGACCTGATGGCGGGCGGCCTCGACCTCCTCTATTCTTGCGCCCTGCCGCACCATGTCGTGCCGCTGGCGAGCCGCCGTCAACTGGGCGGTGGCTTCGCGGTACTTCATCTCAACTTCGTCGGCTTTCTGAGCGGCAAGAACGCCCTCGCCTGCAAGGCTCCGCACCCGGTTCCACGTTTTTGTGGCTGTGTCGTAAGCGGCCTCCGCTGCGGCTACCGCCTGAGCGGCCATCTCAAGTTCCTGAGGCCTAGCGCCGCTTTCGAGCGCGGACAGCTTTTCAGACGCCATGCCGAGAGCGGCGCGCGCCGCCTTGAGACCGGCGTCGGCCTGTTTGATTTTCGACTCTACGCTCTGCCGTTCAAGGTCGGCGGCTAACTTGCCTTTCTCGTAAGTCGCCTCCGCCGCCCTCAATCCGGCAAGAGCCTGCTCCGCCTTCGCGTCTATCTCTTCGCTGGACAGTATGGCGAGAGTCTGCCCGGCCTCGACGTAATCGCCTTCGCGAGCCAGCAACGACTCCACTCTGCCGGGAAGTTTCGAAGAGACATCCGCTTCGTCGGCTTCGATGAATCCGTCCACCACGTAAGGAGCCGCCGAGCCGCGCGAATCTCCCCTGCCTGACAGCAGGATCGCCACGAATCCGGCCCCGAATAAAATTACCGCCAAAACTCCGCTTACAACAGGTCTCATCCTTTTCATAGTGTGCCGCCTCCCCGATGCGAGAATTCCTCTAGGATCAACCCCATAGCTTTCTTAAGGCCGAAATACGCGGCGTCCCGCTGATACTTCGCCCTGTCGAGATTAACTTCTGCGACGGATAGCGCGAGAGCGGCGTCCGTCACTTCGATGCTTGTTCCTTCGCCCACCTCGTATTTGCGCGAAGCGAGCCGGGAGCTTTCCTCTGCCAGTTCGACCGCCATAGCGGAAGCTTCGAGAGCCTTTTCCGCCGATTTGAGGTCGAGCCAGTATTTGCGCGTCTCGAGCCTGACGCCGTTTTCGAGACGTTTGATGTCTGAATCATTGCGGCGCAGCAACGCGCGCTGGCGGGACGCTTTCGCTCTGGCCGTCCCGCCCTCGAAAACCGGCAGACGGACGACCACGCCGACGAACTCTTCTGGAGTGAGCGCCGACAGGTCTTCGTCGCGAAGCTCTTTGGAAGCCACAAAGGCCGCCGCGGGTTTAAGCTCCGAGCGCGCGGCTTTTATGCCCGCCGCGTACATCGTTTCTCTGTGCCGCAGAGCCTTCATATCGCTCGACGCTTCAAGCGCGGCGCTCGCCGCTTCGTCGAACTCTAAAGCAATCTCTCCGCCGATGCCGAGAGGAGTTTCGAGTTTTTCGAAATCGGCGTCCGGCTCTCCCATGAGATCAAGCAGGAACGCCATCGCGAGGTCGGCCTGATTTTTTGCGTCAAGAGACCTGCGCTCCTGATTGGCGCGTTCGGTGAGGGCGCGCATCAGGTCGTATTTGGGAATCATACCCCTATCGTGAAGAGCCTCGGCGTGTTTAACGTGCTCTTCGATGGTTGCGAGAGCCTTGTCGTTCACGAGAGCCGCCCTCTCCGCGAGAACGGCGGAAAGGTACGCCTGAACGACTTCAAACGCCAGCCGCCTGCGCTCTGATTCCGCCGCAGCGTCCAGAGCGGCAGCCCCGTTTTTGACCTGAGACATCGCGTGGCGCACCCTGCCGCCTGTGTAAAGAGGCAGACGGAAAGACAGAGTGTGCCGCCGGGTGTCGGGCGCGGCCAGTTCAAAAGCCGGGAGAGACAAAGTTTTGCCAAGTTGAGTGGGAAACGCGGGCAAACCCGGCATTCCGAGCGCTTGCAACTGCTGGCTCGCCCCGCTGAAGTACCCGTTCAAAGCAGTCCCCAAGTCGGATAAATCAATGGTTATGTCGGGGACTTCAAGACTGGGCGGGTCGTCCAGATGAATAAAACTGAACTCGTAATCTATCCTCGGCAGCCTGTTGGCGGCGACTTCGCCCTTCATGGCGCGAGCCGCGTCCGCCTCTCGTTCAGCCGCCTCGGTTCGAGGATTGTTCGCCACAGCGGAGAGAACCGCCTCTTCGAGCGTAAGTCCGCCCGCCCGCGCTCCGAACACAAGCGCAAGCCCCATGAATGCAACTGCCACAACGCTCCTTGCAAACATCCGCTTTCACCCCCATCTCGTCATTCCTTCCTCGCCTCTACTCCTCTCATGAATAAATCCATGATATTTTCCACCAGAGAGCCGGTCTCGAACGCGGCTTTTGAAACGATGAGCCTTGAAATGAACATATTGGCGATGCCGAGCAGGGAATAGGCCGCCATAAGCGGGTCGATATCCGCCCTGATGCGGCCCGCCGCCGCCGCGTCCTCCATCATCCCGGCCATCTGCTCAATCGTCTTCCGGATGTGCTCGGCAACTTTTCTGCGCCCCGGCTCCACCCCTCCGAAAGCTTCTCTGAAAATAATCGCCGCTATCTCAGGATGATCCAACGCCAGCGTCAGGTATGAATTGAGGAAGCTTCTCAGCCTTTCCGATATGTCCTGTTTGCTGACCACCGCCGGGGAAAGAGAGCTTTCAATCAGCCAAACGCCTTCGTTGATAAGAGCTTCGTAGAGCTTGTCCTTGCTGTCGAAATAGTAATAAAGCATCGCCTTGTTGACGCCTGCGGCGTCAGTAATCTGTTGAACGCCGGTTGCGCTGAAACCCTGCTCGGCGAAAAGACGGGCGGCGGCCACGCGCAACTTATCGCGAGCTTCGGGTTTATCCAATATTTTCTGAGATTTGGAAGAAGCCATCGAGACCTCCCACTAACCAACCGGTTGGTTGGTTCAGCCATATTATACATCCACTACCAGCCTTTTCAAGTATTTATTGAAATATTTCCCTAACCGTTTGGTTTGTCTTTCCGCCTCGTAACATGACAGCATTGCTGTCAAGCGCTGTTTTCGCTCATGCACAAAAGAAAAAGTTTTGTGCATGGCACACAAAGAGGTAGGCAAAATCAATTATTCGATGAATTATTTGATTTCCCCATTGTGCCGGGCGCCACCCACAACCCTGTTGTGGGTGTGCGATGAGCAAAACCAATAAGAACAAATATAAGAACTGGCATATTTATCTGAACTAGGATTTTTTGATTTTTGCGTTTTCCGGATGATTCCTGTCCCGCTCCCATGTTTGGGTGTTGGATTCTATGTAAGCATAAATATTGTCATAAGATTTTTCGTTGCGGATGATGTGTTCGTAGTAGTTGCGTTGCCAAAACTTTGTTTCAATATTGCAATTATTATTCTCAACATATTCTTTATATTTTTTAAAACAAAGAGATTTAAATGAACCAATAATAGCGCCAACCGTAGGGGCGGGGCTTGCCCCCGCCTTGTTATTTCGGGCAACCGCAAGGGTTGCCCCTACGATAGGGTCTTCGCTCGCCAATATGTAACGATAGGGGCTTCGCTCGCCAATATAGAAACGATCAAATGAATATGGTTTGGCATAACAGAATAAATATTTATCTCAACATATTTTTTGTATCTTTTAAAACAAAGGGATTTTAATGAACCAATAATAGCGCCAATCGTAGGGGCGGGGCTTGCCCCCGCCTTGTTGTTTCGGGCAACCGCAAGGCTTGCCCCCGCCTTGTTGTTTCGGGCAACCGCAAGGCTTGCCCCCGCCTTGTTGTTTCGGGCAACCGCAAGGGTTGCCCCTACGATAGGGTCTTCGCTCGCCAATATGTGAAGAATCAGAATGATGATATTCAGCCGCGTCTGTCTGCGGGGCAGGCGCAAGGGGAAGAGCCGCATTTGGGGCATCCGGCGGAATATTTTTCCATCGCCGCCGACTCGATATCAACTCCGCAGATGGAGGCCATGCTGACCAGCCATGCGAGAACGTCCGCGAATTCTTCTTTCATCGCGGGCAGGTCTTTGTTTCTCATCGCGCGGGACAGTTCACCCACTTCCTCTATAAACCACGAAAATGTTCCGTCAAGCCCGCGCTCGTTGTCCTTGTTGAAATATATCTTTCGTATGGTTTCCTGAAATTCGCCGATTGTCATGATTTACGCTTTCGAGGTTTAGTGTCCTTGCGTGATTCGCCGTTGAAAAGCATGATGAAAAGAGCGGCGGTCGGAAGCATGAGCGTGGTGGCTCCGGGAACTATGCCGGAATCGTTGGCCGCGAAAGCGGCGAGAGCTCCGCCGAGAGCCGCGAGATACGCTTTTCTAAAGAAGTCCTGTCGGGAGAAGAGCGATTTGACGCGTTCCGCCGGGAAGTAGTGTGCCGACAGAGCGACAGCCACGGAGCCGATGAATAGGGCGCTCCAGAAGCTGACGCGCAACAGCCTGAAGTTCACCGCCAGTTTTCGTCCGGCCACAATGAAAAACTCCTGAGGGCCGCCGCCCTCCACAACTCTGCCGACAAGACTGCCGACGTGCGACGCGTCCCGCGACAGAAGATAGTCCGCCGAAAGCGCCAGCCCGGCGAGCGCCGCCACGCACAGCCCCGCCGCGATGACGGTCTTCCACGACAGTTTAAGGTTCCACGCCAGCATCGCCATGAGAGCGAACGCAAACACCGACGATATCAATCCGCCGAAGTTTGCGCCGATAAAAGGCGCGCCAATCACAAAAGCGGACACGGCGAGAACCAGCGCCATAGCCCATTTGATAAATCCTTGAGCGGACTTCGCTCTGTCCAGAAGAAGCCCGAAAAACGCAAGCGGCGCTCCAATCATTATTCCCATGTATTCGTTGCCGACTCCGTAGAATCTGGCCCCCATTTGAGGATAATAGCCCAGAACTGAGTTCTTTATTAGAGAGGCTCCCGTGAGTTGGTCGGCGAGCAAAGCGACCATGTAAAGAGCGGAGAGAGCCATCATTTTGCCGTCCGCGCCGGGAGCCAGCCAGACGAGCGCGGCCACAATCCCGGCTCCGGCAAAAAAAGCGACGCTGAAATCCGCCGCTTCGCTGAATTGCGGAAAAGCTCCGAGAATGAGAAACACGAAAAACATCGAAGCCGTCCACAGGATTACTGCGGTCA
The DNA here is from genome assembly GCA_029564595.1 of bacterium. Taxonomy (GTDB): domain Bacteria; phylum UBP15; class UBA6099; order UBA6099; family UBA6099; genus UBA6099. The sequence continues at coordinate 82,544 of JAKQPS010000183.1, forward strand.
TTGCCGAACGCCAGAATTTTCCCGCTTTATCCAGCCTGAGAACAGTGAGGAATCCCAGAACCAACACGATCAGATGCCAGACGACAATGCCCTTTAGAAGGTCGAACCTCGATTCGACGAAAGAATTGCGCGCGTGGAATTCGGAGATGAAATCAAAAACGCCGCCGACGTCCGCGAAGGACAACGGCGAACCTATGAACTCGACAGGAGCCTCGATTCCGAAGAATCCGCAAACATGAGGAGCGAAATCGGTGTTGCGCGCCAAGCCCGGCCTTCGAGTCGAAGAGGAAGTCAGCGCCGTCCCCGCTTTGACGCCTGCCCCGTACAAAAGCAGAGGCGTCAGGGTCTGCTTGAGTTTGGCCGCGTTCGCCGGAGGCGTCGGAGATATCAAAATCAACTGGGTCGTTTCGGGATTGATTTTTTTGGATATCTCCCCAAGAGCAGCGTCGTAATCGAGAAGAACTCTCCTGTTTGCGTCGATAAAAGCCGCGTCGCTCATCATGTCTCTTAATCTGCCGAGGCGGGCGGCGTCTCCGAGATCGACGACAATGAAATGGCTTGCTTCGAGAGTTTTATCAAGTTCATCGAACAAAGCCTTATAGTTCGTTTTATAGTGTGTGGCCGAAAACAGGTCTATTTCCACCATCGCCGCCGACACATTGCCGTGGTCGATGAAGCCTTTGGAGTCCATAGCGATGATGGATGCAGAACGCTCCTGAACGCCGAATCGGTCTGAATTGCCGATTGCGGCGGTTCTGAGGCCGGAGGAGCGCAAAGCGTCGCCAAGCGCGCCCGGCAGCGCGTTCCATCTTCCATCCTGATTCATCCTGAGCAGCGATATTATCCCCAGATTCATGATGCCGTCTTCGGGAATGGGAGCGCCCGTAAGATGCGAATAGAGCGGAGCGGCGGGTCTGCCCTCGTAAATCCCGGTCATTCCATACGCCAGACGTCCGTTGTTGTTGCCTCCCGCGGGCAGCCCGGCGTTCAATGTGAGGAAAGAGGCGACTTCAGCCGAGCGAGATTCCCCGCGAGACAGGTAAGAGTCGGTCCTAGTCACCATCAGGCCGAGAGAGCCTTTTTCGACGAGGGAACGGAAATTTACAAGCGCCGGGTCAGACCAGTCGGAAAGACCGGTGCGGTCGGCGACAACGACAATCATGCGGCGCTGGGAGAGCGCGGCCGATTTGCCGGGAGCGGCCTCCGCCCCATCCGCTGATTTCGCGCAGAAGAAAGCGGCGGCGATTATTGTCGATGTTATCGCAAACAATGAACAAGCGCGGTTCAACTTCCAATTCCTCCATCGACCGACGAGTCGCTCACTCATTCTATTCATCAGACGCCTCTTTGTCTAACCGGATTTTTCGAGAAGAATCGGTGGGATGACTTGCGCCCCGGTTCCGCCGCTCCGCCCGCGCGCCGCGACATGTCATTTCTTTTTCAGCAGTTACAAAATTGTCGTTTCAGATTAGGATAATATATTAGTAATGAAAATGAGAACGGCGGAGACCTTGTCATGACCGTCATGGAAACGCTGAAGCATTGCCGGCTTTTTGAATTCTTGTCCGACGATGAGCTGGAGCTAATCGCCACGAAGGTTGAGGAGCGCCACTACAGAAAGGGCGATTTCATCTGCCGAGAGGGCGCATGGGGCGACTCGATGTACATCATCGGGCAGGGCGAGATAAAAATCGTAAAAAAACTCGACACGGAAACGGTCTGGGACATAACGTCGCTAAGGCACGGTGATTTTTTCGGCGAGGTGGCTCTTGTGGACGGGAGTCCGAGAACCGCGAGCGGAATAGCTCTGGTCAACTCGACCGTGCTTGAACTTTACGGACGCGACTTCAAGATGCTTATGAACGCCGGCGACGCACTCTCGAATAAAATGCTAGAATCTCTTCTGCGGGTTCTTATCAACCGAATCCGCGCCACTGACGATATAGTCACCAACATAATGGCGGAAAAGCTCAAAGGCGAAAGCGGCCACTCCGCCACCATGAGAGAAATCGTCAGCAGGGCGATGGTTTCCAGAAAGTGATGTCGGAAATCCGAAGTTCAAGCCGAGCGCGCTAGTATCGATAATCTTATTCTAAAACAGAATAATACCTAGAGATGCAATTATATTTATATCGTTGAAAATGGGTTCCCGCTTTCGCGGGAATGACGGCAAAAAATAAGAATGACGGTGTAAAAGAAAACAATTACGGCGCGGAGATGTATGCTCGCTCTCAGTGGCGATTCAGCTTCTCGCGAGTCGAATCAACTAACGATAGGCATAATGGCAAGCACGAAACTTGATTATGCTGCGCGCTCAAGAATTCTTTCTAACTTTTAATTCCAAGCGCGCTGAATCCCGATATTGCATATCTACGGAGAACACCTCGCCGGAAACGCGGGTCAGTTCGCGCTTCTCGCCGTTGATAAGGCACGAGTCGGGAACGAAGGGGGCGGGGCAAGAAATTAAAACGCGCCCTTCCCGCGCCGCGGGCGCGATGAACTCCATTTCCAGAACGCCGGACGCAGGATCGAACTTCTGCGAGACGAGGTCGACGCCGCCCTGAGTGAAGTGGTGAGTGGCGGCGACGAGGCATGGTTCCGGGCGCGCCGGGCGCGCGGCGAGTATCCTTGAGCCGTGCGCGGGAACTTTCGACAGCGCAACCTCCCCTTTCGCCGTCCCGTAATACTTCTGCTCCCACAATTCAAAAACGTGATACTCGTCGGACGCGGAGAGGCCGAGCCGCTCGAATGAGACGGAAACGTCCGCCGGGGCGTCCGACCAGTTGAAAACGCCCGCTACGACCGCAGGGTCGAACTCCCGGTCGAATTTATAAACCAAAGTGGTCGGAGTCGTGTTTGCGGGCGAGTCGAACAGGTCCACAGGGACGGCGGGTTGAGGCATCGGCGGTATCAACATGGAGGCCAGCCTAATGGATTCGGAGGTTAGTTTGGAAAGATTGTCGCTGATGAACAGCGGGCCGCCGCAAAAGGCGACTATCGCCGCGTGGGTGTATACCTCGTCGCGCGTAAGTTTGGTGTCCTCGAACCTGCACATGAGGCAGTCGGGATCGTTCCATCCCCATGTTCCGCCGAGGAAATGCCGGGAGAAATTCGACGAGGCGACATCGAACGCGCTGGGTGGAGCCGGATGACCGACGAAATCCGCAAGGAACTTGTTGTGCCATTCGGGGCCGGTGTCGCCGGAAACCCTCATGGCGTTCACAATGCCCAAACCGAGAGCGATGGGGATGCCGCAACCGAGGATGTAGGTTTCCGGCCCGGCGGCGTCCCTTATCGCCTGAAGGCCGCGCCTGAAAGCCTGCGCTCTCGTCGCCTCCGGGTCGTATCGAAGCCCGTTGGTCGCCCCGTTATGCAGGAAGTCCAGTTTGAGATAATCATATCCCCACTCGTTCACAATCGTTGAGAAGAGAACGCCAAGCCATTTGAGAACATCCGGATGGGTCGTGTCGAGAGGGAGCATCCATCCGAATGTGTCCGTGTTGGGCCATATCGAAACCCGCCTGACCTTGCTTGCGGACTCCCGGACGAACCAGTCCCTGTGATTGCGGAACAGCAAGCTTCTGTTTGTTGCGAAAAAAGGAGCCAGCCAAAGGCCGGGACGAAAGCCGGCCTCTTTTATTCTGCCGTTGAGCCATGCCAGCCCATGCGGGAATTTCTTGTTGGAGTCGAACCAGTCGCCGGGAGCAGGCTCATAGCCGTCGTCAATTTGAAAGATGTCAATAGGCAACCTGTCGCGAAGGGAAACCGCGGCTTCTAGGTTCTCCAAAATGACCCGCTCGGTCATGCGATGGTAATAGAAATACCAAGAGCACCAGCCGACGGGGGGAGACGGGAACTTAGAAGAGACGGGAGGCGGAGCCGCTTTTGCGGCGAGCGAGGCGTATGAGCGCAGAGAAGCGTTGGCGGCGGCTGTGGCGGCTCCCGAATCTCGACCGGCGCCTTCGGCGGCCCGCGCGGGAATAATCGCCAGTTTTTCAGAGCGGAGTTCGCCGCCTGCGCGAGCCGGAGCCTTCTCGCCTCTTGAGACCGCGCGCATGAAATGGAACTGGCCGTCGCGCGATTTGAACTCCACCTGAGAGAGTTTGTCGCAAACCGTGATGAACCCGGCTGCAAGAGAGCGGCCGGAAACAATGTCGGCAGCCAAGCCGTGCCATTCGCTTATGAAATGGCCGCGCGCGCCGGGAGGCTTCACCTCAGGATTTGCGCAGCCGTCGTGAATAAGGTCGTGAATCGCGGGTGGCAGCTTCTCGTCCCACTTCCTGACGTCGCTGCCGCTCCATGTGAGAAACCCGTTGCGCAGGAATCTGTAGTCAGGCCGCGCCTGCGCCGAGCCGAACAGGGAGCCTCCCCTGCCCCGGTCAAGATCGAAAGGATACAAATCCGCGCCTTTTATGTCGGAGTCGCCGCAATTGCGAAGAGACACGGCCGCGGCGAAACCTGAAACGCCTTCCAGAGGCTCGAATTCAATCGCCAGCTCAATTCTTCGGTCTGAAAAACGGTAAACGACCGAAAGCAAGCCGTCCGAACGGTCAACGACGCGGGAAACGGAGTCGGATGAGCGGAGAGCGCCGGAACCGCTTCCGAAAACCGCTGCGCAAGTGGCGCGCTCGAAAACATACTCGCCCCGCGATTCGTCTCTTAGGGAATATTCTCCCTTTGCGACATTGCATTCAATAGAAAGCGAACCTGACTTCAGAGTTTCGATCATCCCGGCTCTCCAATTCTCGGCGGCAACGCCGCGCGATGAATATTATAGATAATGGAGAGCAAACATGGAACATCGGGGGCGACTGCGGCAAACCGGAAAAAGGCTCTTTGAAAAAAATATTCAAGGATATTTCCATTTCACGCCGGGTTTGGATAGAATGTAATCCTAAAAAATCAACGGGAGGAAGTTGCCGATGTCAGAAATCAAAAGTTTTTTCGAGGAAAAGCTGCCGGCGAAGTTCAGCGCGGATCCGAGCAAAGCTGAGAGCATGAGCGGAAAATACCTGTTCGTGATCGAAGGCGATGGCGGAGGCGCGTGGAGCGTCGATTTCCCGGGCGGAGGAGCGATGGACGTGGCCGCCGGCGAGTGCGACGACGCGGCCTGCAAGATCATCGTTCAAGCTGAAGACTGGTCGGGGATCCTGAACGGCGAGATGGACGCCACCACGGCGTTCATGACCGGCAAACTGCGGATCGAAGGCGACATGGCGATGGCCATGAAGCTGCAGCCCATACTGGGCGCGTAAGCTGGAAAGTTCCGGGCGGCGCGTCTCTAAGGCGCGCCGCCTTGCTCCATCCTTTCCGGCAAAACAAGCTTGATTCAGGCTCGCTCCCATCGGGAGCGTGTTAGTTTATTTGGATTGTCCCAATTAAATGTGCTAAAATAGTGCCGTTATGGTTTTTTTAGCGAAACGGCGGCACATCGGAGTATATATCCGATGACGCTTCACGGAGGCAGGGTATGAGCGCGGCTGATTACGTGTCTATCGCAATAATATTGGCGTTCTGCGCGTGCGGCGCTTTTCTCGGCGCGGTCAGAAGCATCATGCTTTTGCTTGGAATGATTTTTGCGACTTCATTCGTTGAACGAATGGTCGATCAGGGAGCCACTCAGGGCGCGTACGTTTGGACTTTCATAGGAATCACAGCAGCGTTCACCGTTGGCGGATTTCTCTTATACGGCTATTCCCGAATAACTTTTATCGAATCAATGGAAGGCGTATTCGGAGCAATAATCGCGGGCGCGGCAGGATGGGGGATCGCAAGATTCGTCCTGTCGGTGTTTCTGTATTACCTGCCGGAGTCTTCTTTCGCGATGATGATAGTTCCCGGCGCTTCAATCGCTTGGGATGTTTATAACGTGACGCCATGGCAAATGCTGATGGGACGCACGGAAAGCTTGAGAAATCCATCGCCCGACTTAGGGATATGAGCGATAAATAAAAACAAGGAGCTGAACAACTGTGAAGAGACATCTTTTTTCGTCGGAATCGGTAACGGAAGGCCACCCGGACAAAATATGCGACCACATATCCGACGCGGTGCTGGACGCGGCGCTTGCCGCCGACAAATCCAGCCGCGTGGCGTGCGAGACCGCCATAACGACCGGTCTTGTCCTTGTTGCGGGCGAAATCACCACTAAAGCCCAGTTGGACATTCCGAGCATCGCGCGCGAAACCATCCGGAAAATCGGTTACGACAACGCGGACTACGGGTTTGACTGCGACACGTGCGGCGTGATCGTCGCCGTTGACAAACAGTCGCCCGACATCGACATGGGCGTGAGCAAAGCCCTTGAAGTGCGCAGAAAAAAGACCCTCTCGAAAGAAGACCAATACAACCTTCAGGGAGCAGGCGATCAGGGCATGATGTTCGGATACGCCTGCAATGAGACCAAGGAACTGATGCCGCTGCCGATATCTCTGGCGCAGAAGCTTTGCCTGAGAATGTCGCAAGTCCGCCGCAACGGCACAATGGGGTACCTGCGCCCGGACGGCAAAAGCCAAGTCACAGTCGTTTACGAAAACGGCAAACCTGTCGCGGTGGACACAGTGATACTTTCTTCACAGCACAGCCCGGCTGTTTCGCTGTCGAAGATCGAAGCCGATATGAAGAAGTTCGTGCTTGATAAAATAATACCCAAAAAGATGATGACGTCCGGGACGCGGCTCTTGGTAAACCCGACGGGAAGGTTCGTCGTGGGCGGCCCGATGGGAGACACAGGGCTGACAGGCCGAAAGATAATCGTGGACACATACGGCGGATACGGAAGGCACGGCGGCGGCGCGTTCTCAGGCAAGGACCCGTCGAAAGTGGACCGCTCAGGGGCTTATATGGCCAGATACGCCGCCAAGAATATCGTCGCGGCGGGCGCCGCGGACAAATGCGAAATTCAGGTCGCCTACTCCATCGGCGTGGCAAAGCCCGTGTCAGTTCACATCGAAACATTCGGAACTGAAAAGGTATCTGTCGAGAAGATAGAGAAAGCGGTTCTCGCTACGCTCGATTTCAGGCCCGCCGCGATAATAGACAAGCTGAATCTGCGAAGGCCGATATACTCGAAGACCGCCTCATACGGCCACTTCGGGAGGGACGACGCGGATTTCACATGGGAAAAAACAGACAAGGCCGCGGCTCTGAAAAAAGCTCTCGGCTTATAGTTCGCTAATGCTTCAAATAATTCCATGCTATATGACTCCGAAGAGCGTCTGTTTTTGATAATTGTGTTGTTGTGACTTTTTTGGATTATCGCACATGGTAAAAACCGGGCTTGAGACCTTTTTCAAAAGCGGAGGCGCGGCTGGAAAGCTCGCCGGCGCTCGCGTTGGGCTGATAGTCAATCCTGCCTCCATCAATCCCTCATGTATACACGCGGCGGACGTGTTTGCGGGACGCGCCGCCGATTTCGGATTCAGGCTGACCGCCCTTTTCGGCCCGCAACACGGCATAAGGGGCGAAACTCAGGACAACATGATCGAGTGGTCGGGGTTCACCGACCCAAAGCTTGGAATTCCCGCCCACAGCTTGTACGGAGAGACCCGCGAGCCTACGGTTGAAATGCTTTCTGACGCGGACGTTCTGGTTTTCGACGTTCAGGACGTCGGCACGAGAGTTTACACGTTTATCTGGACGATGGCGCTTGCGATGCGCTCGTGCGCTCGTCTCGGAAAGAAGTTCGTTATTCTCGACAGGCCGAATCCTATAGGGGGGCTTGAAGTCGAGGGCGCTCCTCTCGATTCTGAATTTTCATCGTTCGTCGGATTACTGCCCATCCCGATGCGGCACGGCATGACCACCGCCGAACTGGCGCTTATGTTCAAATCTGAATTCGGAATCGGCTGCGACTTGGAAATTGTGAAAATGGAAGGATGGCGGCGGGAGATGACCTTCGAGCAGACTGGTCTGCCGTGGGTTCTCCCCTCCCCCAATATGCCGACGCCGGACACGGCTAGGGTGTATCCGGGCGGGGTCATATTCGAAGGGACGAATGTGTCCGAAGGCAGAGGAACGACGCGGCCATTCGAGCTTGTGGGAGCGCCGTGGGCTGACGCGAGAGCGCTGGCGGACGGACTCAACGCCCGCGAGCTGCCCGGAACGCTGTTCCGCGAATGCTGGTTCGAGCCGACTTTTCACAAATGGGCAGGCAAGCGTTGCGGGGGCGTTCAGACGCATGTTATCGACGCCGCCGCGTTCCGCCCTCTTGAAGCCGCGCTCTGTCTTCTCTCCGATATCAGGGCGCAGTCCCCTTCAGAATTCGCATGGAAACAACCGCCATACGAATACGAGCACATCAGACTGCCCATAGATTTGATATTCGGCTCCGACACGGTTCGCAAGGATATCGAGGCCGGACGCGACCCTCGCGATATCGCGGCTTCATGGCGTCCGGGCGAAGAATATTTCCGCCGACTGCGCGAAAAATATTTCTTATATTGAGATTGAATTAAGGAAAAGACATCGCCGCTTCGTTTAGCGATTCTTAATAGACAACACTTATAATCCCGAATTCGTCGATAGAACCGACGAACCGGGGCGATTTTCATAGCGGCAAACTGCTTCGTTGCCGCCACATTTTTTGTTCATGAACCTTATGTTCTATTCACTGCAAAAATGCGCCTTGCGCCTCGTATTTCATCCGCTCTGAAAAAACGCTCCCGAATCCTAACGACGGATTCGGGATAATTCAAAATGATCAGGTTTTTAAGGCATACACGGAAACTTCATCGGTTTTGCCTTTGAGGTTGACGCGGCGGCTGGGACCGAATTGAAAATGGTCTTTGAGTTTCTGATAGACGGTTTCTCCGACAAGGACGCCCTCGCGGCTCGACGACGAGAGAGACTTTATGCGCGAAGTCAGATTCACGGTGTCGCCTATGACGGTGTATTCCATGCGCCTGATGCTGCCAATGTTGCCTGCGACGACATTGCCGGAATTGACGCCGATGGCCACATTGAATTCCGGCAGCCCGCGCTCCGCCCATACGCGATTGAGCGCGGCCAATCCGTCGCGCAGCCTGATAGCGCATTCGACAGCTTTGCTTTCGCCGTCCGGGTCGGGCAGCGGAGCGCCCCAGTACGCCATTATGTTGTCTCCGATGAACTTGTCGATTGTTCCGTCCAGTTCGAAAATCGAGTCCATCGCCATTGAGAAATATTCGCTGAGCATATCCAGAAGAAGAGCGGCGTCCATGCTCTTTGACAACTCGCGAAAATTGACGACTTCGGCGAAAAACACAGTCACCCAAGCGCTGCTGCCTCCGAGGTCAAGCTTGTCAGGGTCCTTGAGAATCTGTTCAGCGACGCGTTTTGAGACGTAAGAAGAAAATGTGTCCAGAATCCTCTCTCTGTTTATTTCATGATTGATGGTGGTTTTCAAAAGTTCGGCGTGTTCTATAGAGCTTTCCATCGCCCTTTTTATCGAAGACAGATAAGAAACCATGTCCGCTCCGAACCTTTCCGCCGAACTGTCTGCGACGGCAATGACTCCTTTGACCGAGCCGCTCCAGATGAGAGGGAATACCGCTAGGAAATCTAACTGCGCGCTTAGGTCGGAGGGACCGCAGTATTCGAGGCGGGGGTCGCTGTGGGTGAAGCGGCTTACAAAAAGTCGGCCTGACCTTGCGACTTCATAAAACAGGTGGTCTGAAGGAAGAGGCTCGGCAGACAGTTCGCCGCGAGGCCGCAGTTTGCCGAGGCCGTCGAAAAGGAAAACATCCGCGCTCGCCGCGCTCGCTCTATGGGCGAAGTTATCTTCCAGCGCAGCCAACAACGAATCTTCGTCAGGGTTGTCCTGAAACTTTTTCATCGCGTCTATGATGCCGGAGACGTTTTCCCTGCTCTCTTTTATCGTCTTGAGGATATGGCCGAGATAAACGCCGGCTCCCATTAGAACGAAAGAGGCAAAAACGAAGTTCGTTCCGGACCTCGTCGCTCTTGAATACTGAAGAATGAAAAATGGAGAGAGGCTCAGCAACAACAGCAAAGACGTCAGAATAGAGCCGGTTCTTCTGAAATAAAGTCCGGAGAGAGCGACCGGGACTACCACCAGCGGACGCGCCCACTCTTCCATCGGAAAGTTGAACCACGTGGTAAATGCGATTATGGACAACGCCGCCAGCGACGTTGCCGCGACCAGCCCGACTCGCTTCATATTATTCCCGCCATAAGCAAAACTTCGTTCATTGCCGACATCACAAAACACACCGCAAACGATGTTCGCATCCTCTTAAAAGTCAGGCTCATAACAAGAGTCATCAGGAGCGCCTCCGCTATGAATCCTCCTATGATAGACTGAATGGGTATCGTGCCGAGGAAGGAAAAAAAAGCGAAGTAAGGAATGTGCGCGGCTGAAATCATCGTCAGCAGGATGGCGGTCGTTCCGACGGTTGTCAGCCCTCTTTCGTCTTGCCTGTTCCAGACGGCGTAAATGAAACTAAAAAGAATCAGAGCCTGAGACCACATAACGGCAAAATGAGGGGCGACTTTCCAGAAATCAAAACTCACCGGAAATCCCCAGTTGGAGACGAAGATGACTGTGTACGCAAGAACGACGCATCCGGCAAGAGCCGATTTAGCAATGTCGGCAGTTATTCTGCCTTTTCGCATCCCGAATTTTGCCATAAGATCGGGGTCGGATGCGGCAAGATAAAAAAAGACCCAACAAGCAAACGCCGGATAAAAAACATACAATTTAGGGGTGTCATAGAAAAAGTATTCCCACAACTGAAAACCGGGTATGCTGATCAGGATCAATGCCGCGCGTCGGATATTTAACGCGCCGAAAACCGCCAGCCCGCCTATGAATATTATCAGATGCAACGCGACCGCATAGCAGTCGGAAACCTGTCTTTCAAATAATCCTGCTTTATGCATAAAAACCATGAATCCTGAAACGCATCCATAAACGAAAAGCAGAATGATGGCGCGGATGAAAACAGGGTCGCTGAACGGGCTGAACTTTTTGCGTTCAAGAGAAGCCCCTTCTTTTAGTCGCAATTCAGAGAATGTTTTTTCAAGTTCAACCGAGCCTAAGCTCATCGTTTGCGCCTCAATAGACCAGCGATTTATAAAACAGGTAATAGAGCAGATATGACAAAAAAACCATCCTTGTGGAACGGCAGAAATAGAAAGCCATAGTAAGAGTCACTTGTGTTAGCAGACAGGCGGCAAGGGAGCCGATGAAAGCCGTCACTGGGTCTTTGCTTCCGATAACATTCGGAACCCACATTAAGAAGACGAAGAGAGTGTTGAGCAAAACAGGAACAGAAAGCTCGTATCTGCGGTCTAACAGGTCGCGGGTTAACAAACCGTAGATTATCCCAAATATAGGCCCATAAACCGCGATATTAACTGCCAGATAGAAAACAAGCTGTGCGGGCGAAGGAAAAGAAACCGAGGCTCCTCGCGCTTTGCTTATGAAAAAATATGTCACTGTTATAAATACGGCCGCAGTCAATAAGGAGAAAGCAGCTTCTTTCTTCAAGTCGGAAGCTGTCGCATATCCGAGACAGGAGAATGTTTTTGGCGCGGATTTAATCAGGGCCGCCAGCGACAGGAAAGCAGGCAACGCGAACAGCAGAAACGAGGGCGCAATAAAAATGCTCCCTGCTATCGCAAATACGGCGAAACCCGCAAAAACAATAAACCTAAACCAAGCCGCAGGAGACATTCCGCCTGCGGAAGCCAATGCCGCCGGGCAAGCGATAAACAAAGAAACGATTGCTCCCGTCGCTTCTCTCGCCTGCCCTTCAGAGAAAGTAAAGACAATTGCCGATACTGTAAAAGCTGCCGCAAAGACTAACGCCGATGCGCGAAAAGATGGCTCGGTAAACAGAGACATCTTCTGGAAACCTTCGTAATAAGCTTCCGTTTTTCTGTAATAGTAATTCATATCCTCATACCTTTTATCACAAACAATTCGTCGTCGCTCGCGGCGACGGTTTTGTCGATTATCTCTATGTCAAACTTGTCCGATATCAAATCGGCGGTCTGGCGGGTGACCAGCAGTTTCGCGCCGTGCCGTTTGGTGAGGGATTCCGTCCGCATGGCCTTGTCGACCTCTTCGCCGATGATGGTGAACATGGTTTTTCTGTTGTCGCCGACGTTGCCGACAAGCGCCTCTGCGGTATGCACGCCCACTCCCGTCCTGAAGGTCTCTTTTCCTTCAGAAGCCCATTTTGCGTTCAGGTCTTCGACCGCCGCAAGGATGTCGAGCGCGGCGAGCGCGGCGTTTTCGGCGTGTCTTTCATCCGGAGCCGGGGCGCCCCAGTACGCCACCACGCAGTCGCCTATGTATTTGTCGATAGCGCCGTTGCGGTTAAACACCACATCGACAATGACGGTGAAATATTCGTTCAGTCTGCGGACAAGCTCCTGAGGTGATATCCTCTCTGAAATTGTCGTAAAATCCCTGATGTCGGTAATAAGAATTGTAATCAACTGGCGGCGGCTTTTCAGCAGGTCCGGGTTGGACAACACATGTTCCGCCACTGACGACGAAACGAATCTTGAGAACAACTCTTTGGATCTTTTTTCGCGCGCCAACTCCTCTTGTCTTCTGCGCTCCTGCCCGATGTTGGCGACCACCGCCGCCGCGGCGTCCGCAGCCAGTTGAATGAATGCCGCGTCCTCGTCGTCGAAATCAGCGCCGTCGCTTTTGTTCATCAGAGCCACAGCGCCTGTCACGCCGTTCTTTGAGCGCATAGGAGCGGCCAGCATTGATTTGATCCCTGTGTCGCCGCTCTGAATAAACCTTTCATCCGCGTCCGCCGTGCTGCATGAGAACAACTTGTTTTCCGAGGCGCATCTCATAAGCGGATGCGTTTCGTCAAAGGTCGGCAAATCAGCGAAACCGGTTTCCACATGATATATAACAGGCGGAATGGACGAAACTTCCGAATCATCAGAAGGATTCAGAACGACCGCCGCAGCCTCCGCGCCAGTGAGCCTGACCGTCTGCTCTGCCAGCCGCATCATCACATCCCGCTCCGTGGTCGAGCCTCCTATGGTCAGCATTGCTTCGGAAGCGGTCTCTGCGTCTTTGTTGGCCTTGCGGCCTCTGCCTACCGCCCAACCTGAAAAGACGCCGAGGAGATTCAAAAACACAAGCATTGGGATAATGACCAACACGCCCACCGCGCTGTTGACGTGGAACGGCTCTACCGGCGCGTACAAAAGATACAAAACCGTCACTATTATCCCCGTGGATATTCCGCCCTTGAGGCCGAACCCGCTGCCGGCTTGATAGATTGGAAATAGAAGAAAGAACTTTATGTAATCGCGTCCGCTCCACCCTGCCGCAAGAGCTGCGAACATGACTGCGAAACAAACGGCTATTTCAATCAATATCAAAGCCCAAAGCTTGCTTTCCCTGCGCCGTGTCGCCGCGATATCGCTCTTCAATGTAAGGCAACCATTAGACTGATTAATGTCAATTTGTCATTCACAAGATAATATACAACAGGGATAATGATTGGGATAGATATATTTTAAAGCCGTTGAAACGAAAGCGCCGAGGCTTTTATCGCTCCCGAATTCTAATGATGGATTCGGTTTATAACTCCATCGAAGCGAAAGCGACTGCGTTGCGGAATATCGCAAACCCGTCGCCGCGCTCGGAGGCCTCGCCGCGAGTCCATCTCGGATGCTGAGTGGAAAGGACATGGCGCTCCGGATGAGGCATCAGGCCGAACACGCGGCCGGTCGCGTTGCAAATCCCCGCAAGATCGTCTTCCGAACCGTTGGGATTTATGGGATACGGGCCGGGTTTCCCGGCAGCGTCTGAATACTTAAACACGCCCTGTTTCGCCGCGCGCAGTTTGTCTCTAGTTTTTTCGTTGTCGAAAATCAGCTTGCCTTCTCCGTGCGCGATCGGAAGGTAAATCGGGGTTTCAATGCCTTGAGTGAACACGCACACATTTCCCTCGACGGGATTGAGATGGACCCACCTGCAATCGAATTTGCCTGAATCGTTGTCGAAGAGAGTGACGCTTTGTTTTGCCGCGCCGGAACCAGCTTCTCCGGCGTTGAAACCCGGCAGAAGTCCGGTCTTCACAAGGACTTGGAACCCGTTGCAGATGCCGATGACGAGTTTGCCGTCGGCGACGAATTTATCGACCTGAGCCGAGATTTTGTTCATCATCTCGACGGCGAGCACCCTTCCGGCTGAAATGTCGTCGCCGTAGGAGAAACCGCCGGGGATGGCCAAAATTTGGTAGCGGTCGAGTTTCTTTTCGCCGCGCGATATCTCGTTGATATGCACAAGGTCCGCTTTGGCGCCGGCAAGCTCGAAAGCGAAAACCGTCTCCTTGTCGCAATTCGTTCCGGCTGTGCGAAGCACGATAACTTTAACGTCTTTCATTGTGATGTCTCCCGTAGTTTGCCGAATGGCCGAGGCGCGCTCACCACGCCAGCGTCGACTGCCAAGCCGCCTTCAGTTTGCGGATGTCCGCGTCGACGACAGGCTTTCCTTTCAATCCAACAACGACTAGCCGCTTTTTGTCTGTCACTTCGCCTATCTTCGCGCACGGCAATCCTTTGAATCGCGCGGCGAACTCATCCTCTTTGCCAGCTTCCACTTCGACGATGAACCTGCTGTTCGATTCGGAGAAGAGCAGCGATTCATCGGTTTTTACGTTTTTATCTCTGGGCAGGAGTCGGGCGTCGATCCGCGCGCCAAGCGCTCCCGCGAACGCGCATTCAGCCAGCGCAACAGCCAACCCGCCGTCGCTCGCGTCGTGACAAGCTCTAACCAAGCCTTTTTTAATCGCCGCGCCGAGAGCTTTGTACATCTTCTTCGCTTCGCGCGCGTTCAACTTCGGCACGTCGTTGCCGATGTGTCCGAGCGTCTGGTAATACTGAGAGCCGCCCAGTTCGTCGTATGTGACGCCCAGCGCGTACACCAAATTCCCGGCGCTCTTGAAGTCCATCGAAACAACTTTGCGCGCGTCGGTGATTATGCCTGCGGCGGAGATAAGCAGAGTGGACGGAATCGCTATGGTGTCGCCCTCCACCGCAAACTCATTGTAGAAGCTGTCTTTGCCAGAAATGAATGGAGTTCCGTAAGTAACGGCGACATCGAAGCAGGCGCGTGAAGCCCGCACCAGATCGCCGAGTCTGTCGGGTTTGTCCGGGTTGCCCCAACAGAAGTTGTCCAGAATCGCGATGCGGTCGATGTCCGCGCCAACCGCGACGGCGTTTCGGACGGCTTCGTCGATAGCGCTCGCCGCCATCCAGTAAGGATCAATATCGCCGTACCTGATTGCAATGCCGTTCGAGACGACGATTGCGCGCGGAGAGCCTAATACGGGAGCGATGACGGCTGCGTCCGACGGACCGTCGTTGTCGGCTCCGACAAACGGTTTGAGCACGCTTGCGCCCTGAACTTCATGGTCGTACTGCCGCGCCACCCACTCTTTGCTCGCCACGTTGTAGATGGAAAGAACTTTTTCCAATCTTGCCGTAAGGTTTGCGGGCGCGGGAACTTTCGGCACGCTGTGTTTCGGAGTGTTCCACACCGCCGGCCTCGGATATCTCGGTACTCCCGCGTGCAGGAAGCTCATATCGAGGTCCGCCACCATGCGGCCTTCGTATTTCACCACGAACCGCTTGGTGTCGGTGAACTTCCCGATGACGACTGCTTCAACGTTCTCGCGTTCGCACAGCTTCATGAATTTTGCGAGGTTCTTCGGGGGCACGGACAGAACCATCCGCTCCTGCGCCTCTGAAAGGAGTATTTCCCATGGAGCCAGCCCGCCGTATTTGAGAGGCGCTTTTTCAAGCTGAAGCTCCGCGCCCGTGTCTTTTCCCATTTCCCCGACCGCAGACGAGAATCCGCCTGCTCCGCAGTCGGTTATGCAGTCGTAAAGGTCGAGTTTTCTTGCCTGTAGAATCACGTCCATCGCCTTTTTCTCGACGATGGGGTTGCCTATCTGAACGGCTCCGCTCGACGTTGTTTCCGATTCATGGTCGAGTTCGAGAGAAGAGAAAGTCGCGCCGTGAATTCCGTCGCGTCCCGTCTTGCCTCCTACGGCGACGATGAGATCGCCTTTGCGCGCCTGCTTTTCCATCTTGCCGACGGGAATCAGCCCGCCTGTCCCGCAATAAACAAGCGGATTGCCCAGATACCTCATATCGAAATGGAGAGAGCCGTTGATAGTCGGGATGCCCATCCTGTTGCCATAGTCGCGGACGCCCGCCACCACGCCCTTGAAAATTCTTTTCGGATGCAGGATGCCCTTCGGAACTTTGTCGTGAGGCAGATCGGGCGGCGCGAAACAGAATATGTTGTTGTTGAAAATCGGGGTTGCGCCGAGCCCGGTTCCTAGCGGGTCGCGGATGACTCCGCCGATTCCGGTATTCGCCCCGCCGTACGGGTCGAGCGCGGAGGGATGGTTGTGGGTCTCCACCTTGAACGCGAAGTGCCAGTCGTCGTCGAATTCCACCACGCCCGCGTTGTCTTCGAACACGGACACGCACCAGTCTTTCGCGCCCCGCTTCTTGCGGATGGTCTCGGTCGCTTTGCGTATCGTCAACTTAAAAAGGTTGTCGATAAGCTCTTTCTTTCCGTTTTCAGAGTAATCGATGATGCCGTTGAAGACTTTGTGCTTGCAATGCTCGGACCATGTCTGCGCGAGGCACTCAAGCTCGGCGTCGGTGGGATTGCGGCCCTTCTTTTTGTAATGCGCCGCTATCTTGCGCATCTCGAGCAGGTTCAGCGAAAGCAGGCGCGAGCGGCTTATTTCAATAAGCTCGTCGTCGGCGGCCCCGATGATTCCCACCGTTTCGATTTTGATATTCATCTCGGTTTTCTTTTTGACCGTTTTCTTAGCCATGATGTTTTCCTTCCGGTTGATTGAGCGGCTGAGCCGCCGCGCGGACGAATCTCAACTTTTCGCAATGCTGAAAGACTGGATGACGGAATTCGCCAGCAACCTCCGGGCGATATTCTCCACGTCGCTCTTGGAAATTTTCCCTCTGAGTACCACTTTGGTGGATGTTTTAGCGCCGGTCGCTCCTGCGATTCCCATGTCGGCGATTCCCTTTAGGGTGGTGTCCGCCACAGTGTCCGTTACGCCTTTGTTGAATTTCACTTCGATTACCCACGCGCCGTCCACGACCGGCCCGGACACCTCGCCGATTACATGTCTCTGCGAAACGGGGTCGGAGAGAAGCTCGGAGGCGATGCGGCGCGCTTCGCCCTTCGAGATTCCGCCTTCAATCTCTGTCACTCTCACAAACCGCACGGACTTCGCGCCTTTGACGTTCAAGTCTTCGATATCTTTGATTAGGCCTTCGCCTGCGGCGTCCACGAGGTCTTCTCTTATGTACACTTCGATTCGGGTAGTCATCGGTCGCGTTCCTTTCAGCGCGTTTCAGAGGCGCGCCACGTCGGGTATCATATATAAACGCATAACGAGTGTCAATTTAATCAGGCGCTCGTTTCCGTCAGACGCCGCCCAGCTTAGAATTGACTTCCATCGCGCAGAACTCTCCGCACATCGAGCATGTCTTGTCCGATGTCTTTTTCTTCTTCGCCAAATCCTGTTTGACGATATCGAATTTCGCCGGGTCGATGCCGAGCCGCTCCTGCGCTTCCCAATCGAGAGCCTTTCGCGCCGCCGACATCTCTTTGTCCCATGACTTGTCTTTTAGCTTCACGGCGTCTGCCGCGTGGGCCGCTATGCGCGAAGCCATGACGCCGTCCCTGACATCTTTGGGGCCGGGCAGTCCGAGATGCTCCGTCGGAGTCACGTAACAAAGAAAATCCGCGCCGGCCCAAGCCGCTATCGCCCCGCCGATGGCGGACGTTATGTGGTCGTATCCCGGCGCGACATCCGTCACGAGCGGGCCTAGCACATAGTAAGGAGCTCCGTTGCAAACCGATTTCTGCAGCTTCACATTCGGGGCTATCTCGTCCAGAGGCATGTGGCCGGGGCCTTCGATTATTGTCTGCACGCCTTCGGACACCGCTTTTTCAGCCAGTTCGCCGAGCATTATCATCTCCTGAATCATCGGCCTGTCGGACGCGTCGGCCATGCAACCGGGCCGCAGTCCGTCGCCGAGGCTCAACGTCACGTCGTATTTCTTCGCTATCTTCAGGAGCCTGTCGTAATGCTCATAGAGCGGGTTTTCCATTCCGGTGGTCGCCATCCACGCGGCAATGAACGCGCCGCCCCGGCTCACTATCCCCGTCACTCTCTTGGCGCGCTTTACTCGTTCCAGCGCCGTCAGGTTCAGCCCGCAGTGGACGGTCATGAAATCCACGCCCTCTTCCGCCTGCCCCTCTATCACGTCGAACAACTCCTCGACATCCAGCTTCAACGCTGACGAGCAGCGTTTCGACGCTTTCACGAATAACTCGTAGAGAGGAACTGTTCCGAGCGGCTTCGGACACGCATCCAGAATCTCGCGCCGGATTTGTTTCAAATCCCCTCCGGTGCTCAAGTCCATGACCGCGTCCGTCTTTGCGTCCAGCGCTTCCGCAAGCTTTGCCAATTCCGTCTTCGTCGAACACCGGTCCTTCGAAGTGCCTATGTTGGCGTTGACTTTCGTCCTGATTCCGGCTCCTATCCCTTCGACGTCGAGTTTCTTCCTTTTAACATTCTTCGGAATCACTAGGCGTCCGGAAGCTATCTCATCCCTAATGAATTCGGGCGCGACGCCTTCTTTCTTCGCCACCGCCTTCATCTCGGTCGTTATCGTTCCTTTTCTCGCTTTGTCAATAAGAGTCATTTTATCACGAATCCCTTTGGGCTGACGCGGCGGAGCCGCCGCCGTTTATTTGATAACGCCTTCGACCGGACTGCTTGGGGAGGCGATTTCCGTTTTTGCGATTCTTCCGGCGAGATAGGCGAGCCTTCCGGCCTGAACGCCGAGTTTCATCGCCCGCGCCATCGCCACCGGGTCGTCCGCTTTCGCGATGGCGGTGTTTATCAGGACGGCGTCCGCTCCAAGCTCCATCGCCTGAGCGGCGTCTGAAGGAACGCCCAGCCCCGCGTCCACCACAATCGGCACGATGCCGCCGAACCTCTTGATAATAAGCTTGATATATGTAAAGTCGATGAATCCCTGCCCGGAGCCTATGGGAGACGCGAGAGGCATGACTGCCGCCGCTCCCGCGTCGATTAGCTTTTTAGCCACAACCGGATCGCCCGTCGTGTACGGCATCACGGTGAAACCGTCCGCCGCCAGAACGCGCGTCGCCTCTATCGTTCCGACCACGTCCGGAAGAAGCGTCTCCGGGTCGTTTATCACTTCCAGCTTCACCAAGTCGCTGAACCCGGCGGCGCGGGCGATGTTCGCCACTCTCACCGCTTCGTCCACAGTCGCGCATCCCGCCGTGTTCGGCAGCAGCTTGAACTTGCTCTTGTCCAGATAGTCGAGCAGCGACTCCTCGTTCGGGTTGTCTATGTTGACCCGCCTGACCGCGAACGTTACTAGCTCCGATTCGGATTCCGCCAGAGCGTCTTTCATAAGCTGGAATGTGGCGTACTTGCCGGTTCCCGTAAAAAGCCTTGACTTGAATGTGTGCTTGCCGACCTTCAGTTCTTTGTCCTCACGCATTTCGCGCCTCCGTTTTATTGTTCATCCGCCGCCGACGAACCGCACGATTTCTATCTCGTCGCCTTCGTTGACGGCAACAGCGTCGTTCTCCCTTTGTTTCAATATGATTCGGTTATGCTCCACGACCGCCGCCGCTTTCCTCACCTTGAAATAGTCCAGCAGCCCACCGACGGTGAGGCCCGCCGGAACATCTCTCAGTTCTCCGTTCACTTTCACTGTTATCATTGCCGCGCCGGCGTCTTCGCTCATATCAATCAGCCCTTCCGGTTCTTCGTTTTCCGGTAATCGTCAAATATTTCGTTTATCCTTTTCAGCGTCGCGCCGATGTCGTCAGCCTGAGTGACAGCGGAGACGACCGCCGCGCCTGACGCCCCGGCGTCCAGAACTTCCCTGATATTGCCGAGGTTGATTCCCCCTATGGCGACAACCGGAGTGCCGCCCGCAGCCTCCGCCACTCTGGACAGCAGTTTCAGGCCGACCTGTTTCCTGTCGGGTTTCGTGGGACTCTGAAATACAGCGCCCACCGCCAGATAGTCCGGGCGCTGCTCAAGAGCGGTCATGGCCTCTCGATAAGAGTTCGAAGAGCGGCCTATGAGGAGGCTGTCGCCTGCGATATCCCTTGCGGCGTCCACAGGCATGTCCTCCGCGCCCAGATGCGCGGCGTCCGCTCCCGCCGCCAGCGCGATATCGACTCTGTCATTGACCACGAACAATGAAGAGCCGGATTTGATTTTTTTCCTGATGGATTTAGCGCGCGAAAGCTTCACCGCGTCAGCAGCGTCTTTGTCGCGAAGTTGAATCAGTCCCGCTCCCGCGCGGATCAGCCGCGCCGTCAGAGCGCCTTTCAAATCTTCATATCCTGCCACCGCGTATAGAAAAGGCGCGTCCGGCATGCGGCGCGCTCGCGAAACGACTTTCGCAATGTCCTTTTCGACGTCGTACAATCTGAACCTGATATCTCCGAACATCGAAGAAGCGGCGGCGTTGACCGGTTTCGACAACTCTTCCAGAACCCGCGCCGCTTCCTGAGCGCGTTTAAGGTTGGCCGCCAAAGGGTCAGAGGCTCCGGCTCCGGTTTCCAGAGATGGCGCATTACGGGCGACATCTCGCCGGGAATCTCTCGCCGACACTAGAGCCGCGTTTCCTCCGGGCAACAATTCCGCCGCCGAGCGCAAGTCGTGCCGTATAGCGCGCAACGCTCCCGCGACTCGCGGCGCGTCGTGTCCGAAACGCAATATGTCCTCGACCGTCCTCGTCCCTTCCGAAGCGCGGTTCAGGTTGGCGTCGATTGCCCTGTAAGTCATTTTTCGAGTGTTGCTCATAAAAATACCGTTCTCGCGGGGGTCGCGCAACGGCTGTCGGTCGCCGCGTTTCCTACGCCGGAATTACCCGGATCAGGTTCGAGGGGTTTCTTCTCAGCCCACAGGCGCCCCCAGCGGTCATCGCAAAGTATATACTTCCGTCTCCCCGAATTCAACCCGATATCCGATAGAATCGTTTCCGATTCACCGGCGCGCTGAACTTTATATTTGCTGATATGGAATAATCTACCGAGCCGATTCTTCAAAAACCTCATCGAGTGCGGGTATGGCGGCCATGTGGTCTTCCGCATAAAAAACTTTGTAGGGGGCTTTCACTCTGTTAATCTCGGCGGCGAGCATGTAACGATGTCTGCTGAGGTTGTGAAAGACATACGAACCCGGCTCGTCAGGCGGGCATCCGGCCTGCTCGTACCTGAGATACGCCGTCTCCCTCTCGTTCGCGCGGATATCAACCGCGTTTATTCTTTCGTCGCTCAGGAAGAGAATCCTCCACTTGATGAAATACGTCGTGTGAACGCAATCGACGCCGCTCTCGTCTAGAAATTCAACCACGTGAACGAGCGATTCCGGGTCGGTTTTGACATTGCCCTCGACTATTGAGTTGTCTGAAAAAACAGCGGCGGCTCCGACAATTATTCCTGAGGCTGCCAGCGCGAATATTACGCACCCGGTAAAAAAACTTATGTGCCGTTTCGTCCTGAACAGAAGGACGAGCGCGGCGGCTACCGCCATCGATATCACAGGTTCCAGCGGAAGCAGATATCGGGGGGATTTTCCAGCGAACCCGGTCGCGGCGTAGGCAACCACTGCTGCGGCAAGCACAAGCGCTGGAGCGCCGGGAACGCTTCTTCTCCTGCCGGCAAGAATGACAACGGACATAATCAACGCCGAATACGTCAGCCACGAATGCCACGGCGCGGGCCGCACGAAATTGTGAACGCAGTCGACGGAAAAAAACAATGGAATCTCCGAGACCAACATGGTTATCAAGGCGTTCGGGGCTTGAGCGATTGCTTTAACGCCTCCGCTTCCGCTTAAAAGCTGGTTGATATGCGCAAAATCGGACGAAAGATTGGCGGCAATCAAAGGAATGGCTCCCACCGCGAATCCTCCAGCGAAAACAACCGCTCCCTTCACGCTGAGCATCCCGAACCTGAGAGCGACGGGAATAAGCGCGATGGCGTATATGAGAGCGAAATCGTAACTCCACCACGCCAACCCCAGAATGACGCCGAGCGCCGCGCACAGCATCATCCTTCTCCTGCCCGCCCCCGCCCGGTATGCCTCTTCGATCAGACGCGCGACCATCAGCGCGGCCATCCCTAAAAATATCGTTTCTATATAGCCGTCGGCCTTTAGGGATGACTTCAGGAACGGCGTCGAAAACGCCGTCAGCGCGGCGGCGAGAAGTCCCGCTTTCCCGCCGTAAACTCTTTGCATATATGTGTAAACGAGCAAAACGATGCCGACTGAGAAAAGAACCGGAGATAGATGAATCGCCCATTCAGACGGGCCGAACGCTTTAAATAAAGGCGCGGCGAATAGAGCTTCGATGACATGCCCGCCGCCGTAATGCTGTCCGTAGAAAAAGAAGGGGACGCCCTCGCCCGCCGCGATATGCTTCGCCATAAGCCCGACGATGGACTCGTCGGCGTCCAGCCTTCGCTCGACGGTCGCCATCATAGCAAGCCGGGGAACCGCGGCCATAGCGACAAGCGCGGCCCACTTCGCCGCTGTCGCGGCCTTCCTCCTGAATCTTGCCGGATCGAATATCATTCTGAATTAGTCGCCATTGTTGTGCTGATCGAAAAACCGTTTCGTCAGCGGCAGCCTTTCCAACGCGGACGTCGCTCTCGCGGTGAGGTCTATCGCCTTCTCCACCTGTTTCATTCGGTCTTCCAGTTCCGACATGATTTTTTCCATCCGCACCGAAACCGAATTTACCCTCTCGAACGTCTCGCCGACCGTATCCATCAGCGAATCCATTCTGTCTATGGTGGAGTTCACCCTGTCCAGAGTGACATCCATCCTGTTGAAAGTCTGCTCCGTGCGGTCTATCGTGGATTCGAGGGCCTTCAGCGAATTGCCCGCTATCACAACCACATCCGAAGTTCCATCTATCGCCGAATCGAGTTTGACCACAGCTTTTTCAAGCCTGTTTATAAGCCGTTCGGATCTTGCGAATATTTTCATCGGGTCCATCAACAAAGTCGCTTTGCTCCAATCAACATATTGCCGGGCAACGACCCGGACTCTTCCGAATTATACACTATCGGCGGCGAGGGAATAAGAACGGATGTTTTTCAATCGGCCATTTCGCCGATTCAGACAAAAACTTCATTGCGTCACTCGACGCCGCGCTCCGCCTTTATTTTAGAAAGCACATCAGGATAATTCGTGATAAAACCGTCCACCCCTATGTCGATGAACCTGCGCATCATGTCAGCGTCGTTGACCGTCCACGGAATAACCTTCAAACCAAGCCTGTGCGCCCTCGACACGAACATGGAATTTATTTGCGCCTTGTTCGGGTTTATCCACGCGCATCCAAGTTTCTTCGCTCTCAGCAACGGAAACGGCGTCAAAACCGGCAATGTCAGAAAACCCGTGTCCACCGAGTCATCAATCTCTTTGGATTCCTTAAGGGCGCGCGCGTCGAACTCGGATATCATCGACCCTGCCGCTATGCCGTAGTTGTTCATCAGACGTATCGCCTCGCTCACAGCCCCGCTTTCCTTGCATTCGATATTAATCTTTATGCCGCTTTCCTTGCATAGAGCCACCGCCTCCTCCAGAGTCGGCACAGGCTCGCCCTTGAAACGAAGCTCCTTAACCTGCCTGTATGTAAGTTCCGAAGTGGGAGCTGGATTGCCTGTCGTGCGTTTATACGTCTTGTCGTGATTTATTATCGCCACTCCGTCGGAAGTCATCCTCGCGTCAAGTTCAATCATGTCCGCGCCCATCTCGACAGCGGTCCTGAACGCTTTCATCGTGTTTTCAGGAGCGTGAACAGGACTGCCCCTGTGCCCGCAATTGACAATTTTCTTCATCGGCTTGCCTCCCGGCGGAGAAAACAAGCGCAAAATTTCGCGCCTCGCCCCTATAACATATCAGCGGCCGTCCCGTATATCAACAAAAAACACGCGGCGACAACCGCCCCATTCGTTTAATCTCTATTGTCAGTGTTTGGAATACTCTTCGAAAAGCTTCTGTAATATTTCTTCAACTTTGTCCGGTCTGACATGGTATCTCGATATTCTTTGACCCACATTCTCCATCAGTTCGGAAAAGAACTTTTTCCTTTTTTCTATCTCAAAGACTTCCGCCTGAGCCAAGTCGATTCCCCATTCGGAGCACACCGACTCTATGGCAAAATGCATAATCCCTCGCGCAGCAGGGAGGGATATTTCACCTATCTCGCCGTGAACGATATCCGCAAGATTGCTTAATATTTTCTCCTGCCTCGGAGTTATCTTCGCCATTCCTTTGCCCTCTTGCCCGGCGCGAACTCGCGCGCTTTACAATTCAAACGTGCCGACATTCTTTATCTTCTTCAGCAAGCCCTTCATGTGTTCGTTCGCGTTTGTTATCTGCATAGTCTGGCACTGCATTCTGAGCGCCTCAGACACATACAACACCGCCCCCAGCCCAGCCGAATCGATGAATTTCAATTTTTCAAAATTGAAAACCACCTTGCTTCCTTTGTCCCTGACCTTTGACGGAACTTCCATCATGAAATCTTTTGAATCGCAAAAACTCAATTCGCCAGCAAGCTTCAATTCGACGCCATTGTCAAAGTTCTTGGCTTCAACTTGCAAGTCTCTCATATCGCGCTCCTCAAATAATATATTCGCAAGAAACGAGACTAAACACATGGTGAATAAATCGCTAAGATTATCGTTACCTATATTTTATTGATTTCGACGCAAAAAGTCTCGCGGTTTGCGCACAAAAAAAACATACGAATCCTATTGAAGCGTCTATGACTGTCAAATAGAACAAATCCGCGTTTTTCAACAGCGCTGGCTGAAATCGAAGAAAAGGATTAGATACGAGGCGAATCGAACGAGAACAACAGAGCATACTGTTTAGTATGGGACGGCAGTTCGAGTCGATGATTCAACGACGTAGATCGCCCATAATTCGATTTCTCGGATTTTCTCGTTAAAAATCCGCTTATGTGTTTTCTGTTGAATTATTCCGGAACAAAAGCCATAATTTTGCGGGTGATTTGAGATGCTTACAAAAGTTGCGACATCGAAAGAAAAAATCCTTGTCAAAAATGTTCGCGTGCTGGACGTTGTCGGCGGTTCCCTTAGCGAGCCTAAGAACGTGCTTTGCGGCGGTGGGGTCATCAGGGACATAAACGCCGATATCAACACGCCGGATTGCGACATGATTGACGGCGAAGGCCGGACTCTTATGCCCGGCCTCATCGACTGCCACGCGCATATCCTTTCCCCTTTCCTATCCGAGCAGAAAGGTTTTCTCGGCGCATGGACGTTCCGCCAGATGAAAAAAAACCTAGAAGCCACCCTCGCTTGCGGCGTGGTGTGCGTCCGCGACATGCTGTCCACCATCCGCGCCATGAACTCCATCAGGAAAAAAATCGCGGACGGCGAGTGGATTGGCCCGACCATATTCGCTTCAGGCGCGGTATTGAGTTGCAGCGACGGCTACCCGGAATTCATCAACCCCCTTTACTTCCCACTGTCCGCCGCAATAGGCCAGCCGAAAGTCAACATCACTACTCCGAAACAGGCGCGCGCGGTGGTGCGCAGGCTTAAGGAACTAGGAGCCGACCACATAAAAATCGGTTTCACAAGCTATACCCGGGAATTCGACGCCCACAAACGGATGCCCACCATCACTGATTTCGTGTTCGACTCCATCTGCAAAACCGCTCACGAACATTTCCTCAAGGTCGCCGTTCACCACAACTGGTCGGAAGACTTAATCCGCATTCTCAGACACGACATCGACACCCTCGAACACCTCGTCTATGACCGCGTTATCAAAGACGCCGAGATTGAGTTAATCCTCAAAAAAGGCATCACAGTCGTTCCGACGCTGACAATTTCCGAAGGCATGGCGCGTTTCGAGGAAAAACTGGACTTCCTCAAGAGCGAGCGCGCCGCGGAAATGTTCGAGGAGAAACCTCTAAAGCACTTGACTTGGATCGCGGAAACTTGGCTGAACTTCAAAGGGGAAAGTTACGACAAGGCATTCGGCTTCTGGCGGGCGAACAGAAAGAACTTCGCCGGAGTTCAGGAGACGGCCCGCAAGCTGGTCGCGGCGGGAGTTCCAATCTGCGCCGGAACCGACCTCGGAGCCGTCTGCGCGTTCCCCGGCGAGCTGCCCGACGAAATCAAGCGGCTCCACAACGCCGGAATGTCAAAACTGGACGCGATTCGCGCCGCCACCATCAACGCCGCCCGCATGCTCCGCGTCGAAGACAGGCTCGGCTCCGTCGAGCCGGGCAGGAACTCCGACATTATCATCGTCGACGGAAACCCGCTCGAAGATTTAAACGCCCTGCGCAGAGTTCGCATCGTCGGCAAAAACGGCTCTTGGTTCAAGCCTGACCATCCGGAAGCCCCTGACTTCTGGCTCGGACATGAAACGGTATTTAACGGATAAGCGGAGCGGAGAGCCTCGCGGCAGTCTAAGCCATAAACCTGAGCCTCTGCAAATATACACAGATTATACACAGACAAGGCGGATCAACCACAGCTAAAAAAACGCATAGGCCTTGAAAAGACACGCGAATTAAGTAAAATTCAAACACGCGCCGAAGTGGCGGAACAGGTAGACGCAGCAGACTCAAAATCTGCCGAGGATCACTCCTCGTGGGGGTTCGATTCCCTTCTTCGGCATAAAAAAGCCACTGATGAAGTGGCTTATTTATTTTACGGTTTTCTAAAAGACGCCGGGACAACCAATATTATGTTAAGGATTATCAGAGTTAACCGCGCCTTAGCTTCGTTTTTTCTGACAACAGTATTCATAACCTGTCTGCAGTGCAAGTCGCCTGCTCAAGCGAATATGCCTATAAACTGCTTCACACGGGTGATGTATCCTGTTCAACTGCTTGATTTTATTGAGCAAATAGACTATTGGCTTGTTGGTGATGACTGGCATTATATGGATTATCGAGTGTTGGCCTCCGACACGCTAGCGATGAGGTTCAGGAAAGATGAATCTGAAGTCAACATCTATGTTAATAACAGGGTTCTCCCAGATGCCACTAAGTATCATACCGGCAGTTTTCAACTCCGATCAGAAATTATACAAGGGAGGCCGCTTGATACAGATATACTTCTTCTCAACCTGATTTTTGAATTATCAATTAATGACAACGGCAATATGAAACTCGATTTTGCAGACGAACGCATAGAAAGGCATGTAGAGTTTAAGAAACCCGCTAGCAAATGGCCAAGCGCTCGCAGGATCAGATTTCTGAAACTTATTCTTATTGTCGCATCATCAATTATTTCGATTCTAATTTTTTTATCAGCGCCGTTGCCAATAAAAAATACACGTCATTTCATAATATTTCTATTTCTTTCCATTATTGTCGGCTTTTTTGTTGTTCCAGACCTTCTTATTGATTACAGTTCTGGAGATTATCATATATACACAGATTCATTAAAATTCTTATTGAACAGAACGGACATGCCAATTAATGATAAGCCGATATTCATTTTCAAGGCCTTCTTGGACATTTTTGGGTATAGTTTGGATAATCTGTTTCTTTTTTCACGCTTCATGTCAGTATTGTTAATGGTGTCTGTCTACCTGTTCTGTTTATGTGTTACCCGGAATACTAGGATCTCTGCGATTGCGGGCGTCTTGATTCTTAGCTGTCCCGGCATGCTCATGGCAACCGGAGCGATAACTCGCCACTTGCATGCGGCCACATTCATATTTGTTTCTTTAATTTTCATGATTTCAAGCGCTAGAAGTAAAGTGGCCGTTTCAAAAATCGTTTATGGAATCATCTCCATATTTCTTTTGGTTTTAGGCATACTTCAGAAGGGAGATTTCTTTTATTTCTCGTTCATATATTTTCTTGTTTTTTTCACGCTCGACAGGAAACAAAACGACTTCTCAATTTGGATGGTAATTGCGAAAAGCGCTGTATGCGGCGCTGTAATCATCTGTGTCGTCTTAGCCGCGGATAAGTATTTCAACCTTATGTGGCTCGAAATCTTGGATAAAAAAGCAGGAAGCAATGCCAATATCTTTCTTTCTCCCAGATATTTATTTAATGAACAACTTCATTTCCTAGTTGCCAGTTACATCCTGATTATCCCACCGGTATTCCCCTTAAAAGCAATATGCTTGGCTGGTTGGAAAAAAATATGGAAATATCCCTCGTTATGCCTGCCTTTGCTGGTCTGTGTTCTTGTTTTTATTCTTGAGTATTTAATGACTTTGCCATGGCTTCCCAACGTACTGACAATGAGAACCATCGTTATTTCGCCTTTTATAATTATCGGCTCAGCTGTAGTTCTGGAAAACCTTCTGTTCCGTTCGAGAGTGAAAATGTTTTATGCTTTAATATTTCTGAGTCTTGCGGCAAATGCGGTGTATTATCCTTATTTAAATCACATACACAGGAACGCGCCAAAGGCGCTTGAATACAGAATGCTCAAAAAGGTTGCGGAAGAACACAAAGGATGCGTCGTTTTTACAAGTCCTCTGCATAATGACGAAACAAGTTTGCCGCAGCTTTGGGCTCTTAATCCCGCAGCCGAATTCGAGATTTACGATATCTCCGATTTTATTAGACCCGGCTCCGACTGCCACCTGCAATATGACACGCTTGACTATTGTCTACATGGCAGATATTATGATGTTATATCAAATAAACATATATTTGCGAAAAGGGCTAATTATCAGCAGGTTTGGGATATATTTTTATCACATCTGTATTATTCCCAAAACAAGTTCAAAGTTCCCATCAAGTCATGCATTAGCGACCTCGGAAACCAATATTGCCGGGACCGTGGTAAAATAGAAAGAAGCCCAGCCCCAGATTGCTGTTTTTCGAACGTTTTTCATGAATATATCAGAAGCGGGAAGTGCGCGCTTTTCTTCCAGAGCAGTTACCGGCTATTCAACCAAACTATGTTCACATCGGAGGAAAAAGACGATTATATTCTTTCCATCCTTGAAACTCAGAAGCTATATGAAGCAGGGTTTTCAGCGATCTACAGGATAACCGGCATTAATTCTACAAATCCTCATAATCTTGCTTTTGAATGTCCGAAGAACGGCGAATTACATTAGGACATTTAGGGACAATGCTGTTCAACCATGAAAAACTGAGCGGGCAAAAAGCCGCGTAGCGGCTGTGTGTATGCGCGCCTATAGGCAAAAGAGACATTATTTTCGATTTTTTCACATTAATAAAAATATAGGCTTGATTTTGTTCTTCTTTTT
>JAKQPS010000192.1 GCA_029564595.1 bacterium
CCGCGATCACTTACACGGACGAAAGCGGTGTAACGACAACGATGGCATCGAGCAATTACATCATCGACACGGTGGGCGGAACTGTTGCCATCAAAGAATTGCCGACGTTTTCGCCGAGGCTGGTCAACCCGATTGAGATAACGTACTCGGCGGGATACACACTCCTGCCAAAGGCAATCCGTCAGGCAATGCTGCTTTTGATCGGGCATTGGTACGAAAACCGCGAGGCTGTCGTAGTCGGCGCTTATACGCTATTTGCGTCTGTCGAAGTGTCAATGGCGGTCAATACCTTGCTCAGACAGTACAAGGCCAGGTGGTTCTAAAGTGAAAACTGCAAGAATCGGCGAGATGAACACTCGCATCACGGTCAAGAGCGTGGTGTACACGATCAACGCGAACGGCATCGAGACGGAAACCTTGACGGACGTGTTCAACGGACTGGTGTGGTGCGCGTGGGTGAACGCGCACGGTTCGGAGGTGTACGACAATCTACGGCTCAACCTGAACGATGTTGCGACCGTCACAATGCGGTATTCGTCGCTAGTGAACGAGAAATGCCGGGTATTCAAGGACGGAAATGAGTACGAAATCTTAAGTATCGACAACGTGCATGACGGAAGACGATGGCTTGAGCTCAAGGTGCGCCGCACAACGCCAGGGAGGTGATCGGATGATCGACGCCGATATTCGCGCGGCTGTTGCTTCTTTTAGTTATCCGTGTGCCGCGAACGAATACGCGGGGACAGCGGAAACGTACTTCGTTTTCAATTACTCCGTGATCCCCGTGGATTTCTCGGACGATGAGCCGCAACACGAAAAATACCTGGTTCAGCTTCATCTCGTTGCTCCGCTGACATCCGACCTCGCGGCCACGCGGAAATTGATCCGGCAGGCGATACAGGCCGCGTTCATGTACCCGACCGAGACGAATGTGTCTGACGAGAAGAAGCAGCATTTCGTGTTCGAGTTCGAGGGGGTGGGGTCGGCTGGCTAAATTCGTCCGAGAATCAAACACGATTGTGGCGAGCGGGCTCATGCCGGCAGACCTCGAGAAAGAAATACTGATTGCGCAGGCAAGGATTCTCGAGGAGGAGCAAAAGAAATACGCTGGCTCGATACTGAACATCAAGGGTTACGGAAAGGGATACACGAAAGCAAGCATCAAAACGGGGAGCCCGGGATCCCGCGGCGGGGTCCGCTACATCGAGATAAAGTTCCAAGGAACGCGACCTGACGGCAAAAGCGCCGCAGAGGTCGCGTTTTTGAATGAATACGGCGTCGGCAAGGGCGACCATCCGCGCATGGCTCCGCGCGGGTTCATCCAAAAGTCAATCTCCGCAAAAGAAAACGAGCTTGACGAAATCGCCGCAGACCACTTTGCAAAGTGGGTCGAATCACAACTTGAATTTTAGGAGGGGAAACAATGGCATCTATGGGTCTTAAATACGTCGCGTGGGCGGAGATGGCTACCGAGCCGACGAGTTCCATCCCGACGTATTCTGCTGGCCTTGCTATCGGCAAGGCCGTATCTTCCAACCTCGCTATCACGAACGCGGAGGGCGAACTTTACGCGGACGACGCTCTGGCCGAGTACGTCAGTGAGTTCGCAAACGCTGCGCTCACGATGGAGGTTGACAACATCGCCCTGGCGAACCAGGCGAAGCTCTACGGCGCGACCTATTCGGGCGATGAGTTCATGGCGGAGGCGGCTGACACGGCGCCCTACGGCGGAATCGGCGGTTACCAGATTCTCATCATCAACAACGTTAAGAAGTACCGCGCGTGGTTCTTCCCGAAAGCCAAGGCGTCTGTCCCGGATTGGGGTGCTACGACGAAAGGCAATTCCATCTCGTTCGGTACGCAGCCGATCAAGATGCGGATCATGAAGCCCAACTACGGCCCGTGGTACTACATGAAGGAGTTCACCACGGAGGCGGCGGCGCAGGCTTACATCGACGCGAAACTGGGTGTAACGACGTGGCACGAGATCAACGTGCAGGTCAATAACCCGTCCACTGGCAAGTCTGGATCTCCGGCCGGGATTACCTACGTTCCGAATGCTGGCACGTTCACGCTCACGATTGCGGGTACGGCAGCGGCATTGTACGACAACGGCGTGGAATCCAAGGCGAGCATCGTGGACGGCGCATACGTTCTCTCGAACGTTACCGCCGCCCACAAGATCGCGCTCATTTTCTAACCGACGTTGGGGAGGGCGGGCAACCGCTCTCCCCTATTTGGGGGATGTATGGATTTATCAAAATATCATTTTACCTACAATGCGGCGGCGCACTTTGCTGCGATGGATAAATACCCCGACGGTTTGATCGAAGCGATCACAAAAACCGGAACAGAAGGGTTTGAGGCGCTTTGTTGGGCCCTCGAAGAACTGTCAACGCAGGGCGAGCTTGTTCGCAGGGATATGGGATACGACAAGGGGCCGATCATCAAGGCCGAGCAGGCAAAGACGAATCTTCTGCCTTATGAAATCATGGGCGCGAAGCAGGTCGTTCTCGACGCGATTGTTCGGGGCATCAACGTTCCCGAGGAGACGAAGGTGATCGACGAGGTGCTCATGGAGATTCAAAAAAAAACGGAAAGCGAATGAGCGTGGCACTGTATCTCAACGTCGCGACGTCTGTCGGGTTGTCGCGGCGCGACGCCTTGCTCATGGAGATATCAACGGTTTACGAGATGTTCAACGCCCGATATGAAAAGGGGTCGAAAGAAAAATGCCAGAACGAGTTGTAAGCACCAAGCTGATTCTGTCCGGAGAAAAGGAGTATCGCGCGGCAGTACAGGGCATCAACCGCGAGATGAAAGTCCTTGATTCTGAAATTAAGCTGGTTGACAGCAGCTTTAAGGGGCAGGCAAACACGCTTGCGGCGCTGCAGGCCAAGAACAAGGCGCTGAACGATGTTATTGTCAAGCAAACCGAAAAGCTGAACATCGAAAAGCAATCCATCGAAAAAACCAAGGAGCTGCAGACGCAGTATGCCGCTCAAGCGGAAGCGGCGCGCAAGAAGCTGGACGATCTGAACAAGTCGACGGACGAGGCCACCAAGTCGACCGATGAATACAAGAAAAAAGCGGAGGCGCTGCAAAAGGAAATTTCCCGCAACGAGGAAGCGGAGCAGAAAGCGGCAAAGGCCGTGCAGAACCATACCGAGAAAGCGAATCAAGCACAGGTCAAGCTGAACGACTTGAACCGTGAACTTAATAATAATAAGAAGTTTCTGGGTGAAGCGGAAGCGAGCGCGGACGGCTGCGCAAAGTCGATTGATGAGTTTGGGAAAGAAACCGAGCAATCGAAAGAGGCGATCAGCGAGCTTTCTGCGGCGCTGGCGGCGGCTGGTGTGGCCGCGACGCTGAAAGAGATTTCCGAAGCACTCATTGCCTGTGTGCAGGC
>JAKQPS010000193.1 GCA_029564595.1 bacterium
CAAGTTCGGCGGACGAATGCTGACACAAGACAAGGCAGCGGCTGAAGCGGCAACAACGGTGAGGATTCGGGCGTCCGCTGAATCGGCGACGCTTGCGGATATGGCGCTGGCCTGCTCACGGATAACCGAGCAATGGCTACAATTCGCGCTTGATTGGGGCTTCGGTGGTGGCAAGGCGGTTTTTAGCCTCAACACCGAGTACATGGATTTTGCGCCTGACGCGCAGATACTTGCAGAACTTCGAAACCAGGTGACCGACAATTTGTATGCGTTAAGCGACCTGATACGGTATCAGCGGAGGGTGAATCTCATCAGTGACAGCCGAACAGATGAAGAGATACTTTCTGAGCTTGAAGCGCAAAAAGAAGCGGCGGCTGAACAGGCACAGGTGAGCGCACAATCGGCGCTGGCGAATATGGCGACGAGGCTTAGCAAATGACCGCGAATGAGGCCTTGCTGAAAGCGCTCATCGAGCGCGCAGAAAAGCTCGAAGACTTAACACAAGAGGAGTATGAGACAATCCTTGTCTTGCTTGAGGCCGCGCATGCCGAGGCGCTGGGGCATATCTCAACGCTGTGGCGCGACAAAGATATTGGCGAGATTGCGACACGCGTCAACATGACCTATAGCGAGGCGATAGATAAGATTAAGTCGGCAATGGCCAAATCGCTGCCGAGGCTTGCGAGTACCGAAGTCGCGCAGATACAGGCAATGCTTGGCGAGATTATTCCAGGCGTGCCGATAAAGGGCGCAACAATTGAGTGGCAGAAAATCGCGGAACGCCCCGCGGCGGCAGGTAGTACGCTTGCGCAATTAGTGGACGCATTAGGCGTCAATAACATGACGGACGTTGTGGAGACAACGAAACGCGCGATTGAGCAAGGCAAGACGCTTGAGGCGCTTGTGCTTGAGCTTCGGGGCCGTGCAGTGAGGCGGGCGAAATGGGTTGGCGGAAAGTATGTTGCCGGGAAGTATACAGGCGGCATAATGACGGTTGACACGCGGCAGGCTGAAGCGCTGGCAAGAACCGCGGTCATGCACGTGAGCAACACGGCGCGCGATGTATTTTGGAGCGCGAACGAGGATATTATACAGGGCTATATGCGCGTAGAAACGCTGGACGAGAG
>JAKQPS010000007.1 GCA_029564595.1 bacterium
AACCCGGATTCGTCGATAGAGCCGACGAACCGGGGCGATTTTCATAGCGGCGAACTGCTTTGTTGCCGACGCATTTTTTTGTTCATGAACCATAAGTTCTATTCACTGCAAAAATGCGTCTTGCGCCTCGCATTTCATCCGCTCTGAACAATCGCTCCCGAATCCTAGTGACGGATTCGGGTTCAATTTGAATATTTCCATCGGGGCGCAAAAGCGCAAGAAAGGGTATCTAGCAAGACGAGTTCTTCAAGAGCATCGCGCTCTAGTTTAATCCTCATCCGCCTTCTTCGGGGTATCCGGTTATCTGCTGCATTTCTTTGAAAATTGGGAGCAGTTGTTTGTAGATTTTAGTGTAAACCCGGTCGTATAGGGCGGAGTAGAGGGCGACGTTTTTCGGAACTGGCTCAAAAGTGTCGCCGGGGCGGGTCATGGCGGCGACGGCGTCGTCGAAGCCGTTGAAGAAGCCGAGGCCGACGGCGGCGTCGATTGCGGCGCCGAGGGCGGAAGTCTCGTGGGTGCGGGGTCTCTGCGCGGGCATTCCGAAGACATCCGCGCATATCTGCATGGCCGAAGAGCTTTGAGAGCCGCCGCCGGACACGCGCAGCCCCGTTATGGGGATTTTGTTCTTTTTCTCGGTCAGTTGAGCGCCTTCTTTAAGCGCGAACACCAGACCTTCGAGTATGGCGCGGTAAAGGTGCGCGCGTTTATGGAAATCGCAGAAACCGATGACGGAGCCGCGCGCGCATCGCGCTTTGTCGGGGGTGGGAGTCCAGTAGGGTTGGAGAGTGAGGCCCATAGCGCCCGGCGGGATGTCTTTCACCAGCGCGTCCAGCAGTTGCTCCGGAGCGACGCCTTTTTCGCTCGCTTCGAGGCGTTCCTGAAGGCCAAACTCCTCTTTGAACCATGTTATCATCCATGCGCCGCGCTGCACCGCCACCTCGGTGTAATATTTACCGGGTATAGCGGACGGATACGGCGGCCATAACGGCTTCAACTCCACATATTTATCGTTCATTGTATTTATTGTTGATATGGTGCCGAAGCTGACGCAGGCGTTTTCCGGAGAGACGCACCCGGCTCCGAGGATTTCGCACGCTTTATCGTTTGCCGCGGCGATGACCGGAAGCCCGGCGGGGATTCCGGTTTCTTCTGAAGCTTTGCGGGTTACATGGCCCAGAAGTCCTGTGGGTTTCACGAGGTCCGGGAGTTTTTCCCGCTCGATGGGAAAAAGAAGCGATTTCGGGTCGAACTTTCCTGCCCAGTCTCCTTTTTTGACGCTGAACGGCGTGTAACCGACGATGCTGCCGCTTGAGTCGGAGAACTCGCCAGTCAACTTGAGGTTGAACCATCCGGACAGGTAGATATGTTTATGGACGCGCTCCCATATTTCCGGTTGATTCTGTCGAATCCATTTTGATTCGCAGTCTTTTATAGCCCCGTCGATAAGAGTGTGGAGGCCGAGGATTTTGAGAGGGAGGCGGAGCGCGGGGGGGAGAGCGGCGCGGGAGTCCGCTTTGCGTTCGTCGAGCCAGACGATGGCCGGGCGCAGAGGCGCGCCGTTCTTGTCGACGTCTATAACCGTGTTCCGCTGAGTCGTCACCGCCACGCCCCGGATGGAGTCTTTGCTCTCGGAGGTTTTAGCGAACAACTCGGCGCACGCGGCTCGCAGGATGTCCCAGAAGTATTCCGGGTCTTGTTCGGCCCATCCGGGCTGGGGCGAGTCGCTCATTCGCATCGGAGTTTTTGCTATGCCCCTTATTTCTCCTTCGAGGTCGATGAGGGCCGCGCGGATGGACTGTGTTCCGGCGTCTATCGACAGTATCAGGTCGGAGTTGCTTTTCTCGCGTGTTCCCATGATGTCCCTTTGCTCCCGGACGGGTTATTTTGCTACGGTGTAAGACGAGGCGGATAGCCGCGCGCGGGTCAGTCCGGTGATGTCCACGAAACTAAAGTGATCCAACTGTTTGTTTCTCAATACGCCGGTGTGGGCGAATACGATGAATTCGTTCAACGGCTGTTTGCCCGGCCACAGGTTTCTTTTAACTTTAAATAGAGCGTGGGAGTCTCTGATTTCGCAGACCGCCGAAGAAGAGTCCTCAGTCGGGACGCCATCCCGGTTGATAATGACTGAGCATGGGG
This sequence comes from bacterium, assembly GCA_029564595.1. Lineage (GTDB taxonomy): Bacteria > UBP15 > UBA6099 > UBA6099 > UBA6099 > UBA6099. The sequence continues at coordinate 2,140 of JAKQPS010000007.1, forward strand.
GCGCTATACCCGATACGGAGTAGCCGAGAGGCAATAAACGGATGAGCGCGCCGTCGAGCGGCAGTCCCTGCTCGGGGTCGGGCGCGGCGGACGCCGGGTTCATCACTGTCACGGCGTACTGATTAAGCGCGATGGGCGCGAGGCTTCCGGGCGAGATTTCGCCTTGCACCGTGATGTCGAAATAAAGCCATTGGGCGTCGTAGCCCATGCGGAAGTCGAGGATGTCGAAGTCCTCGCCTGCTCTTGAAGGCGGGTCGTCCACCGGCGTCTCTTCTTCGCCGAGAGCGAACATGCAACCTCTAGGACGTCTGTCGGCGAGACATTCGGCGAAAGGCCTTTTGGCGAATTCGTCGCAGCCCTGTTTGAAATAGGCGGCGGAGGGCGGCCATGATGTCTGAGCGCACGCAAGGTCAGCCAGAGTTCCGCCCTTTTCATTCCGCGCCCGGAGCGCCGTTAAGACTTTTGCGCCGGCGGACCTGCCGGGCAGGGACGCTATCATCCGCCCCCTCTCCGGCGCGGCGGCCAACTCGGACACTCCCCATGTCTTGCCGCCGTCCGCGCTATGGAACACGTTCGCGGAATCCATCTTGAGCGGGACGGCGGACACGTGAGCGAATGTCGCGCCGAGGATGGCGGGTTTCTTGGGAGCGGGCGGAGACGGGTTGAACTCAAGCGCTGTGGCGGAGGGCAGGGGGATGTCTTTTAAAAACAATATGTGTCTGTGTTTCAACTGGGAGGGGATAAGAATGACCGCGTCGGAGTCGGAATCTACGGAGGCCGGTTTGGTCTGCGCGGCCGGCGGGACGCTCAACAGGACGGCCAGAGCGAAAACGGCCAACGCGGCGGCTGCTTTTCCGTTTTTAATTTCAGACATGCGAGTCTTATCCTTTCTTATCCGGCGGCTGCGCTATCCCCGGTCTCACAACAAAGATTTTCCGTCCACGCCGGGCGTTTCAAATCCCATGATTTTTCCGATGGTCGGAACGATGTCCACAATGCTCGCGCCGCAGACAGTGGAGTTCGGAATGCCGGGGCCTGAGACCGCGAACGGGACCGCGGAGTCCAATATATGAAGCCCGCCGTGCTCGCCCGCTTTCGGTTTGTCCCCGAAGTAATAACCTTTTCGGCAATCGAGAAGAACCATCATGTCGCCGCAGCGGGAGCAGTTCACGCCTTTTAGTCGGCGGACTGCGTCGGGATACTCAGATTCCTTGCCGGAGAAGAAATTTTCGAGGGAGATTAGGGAGCCGCCGGAGAACACTTCGTAGTCCGCGCCGAATCCCCGTCTGACGAGAACGATGTCGACAAACGGCATCTGTCCGTTTTTCAATTTCTCGAAAGCGGCGGCGGCGGGGAGCGTGTCGCGCTCGAAGTCCGGCTCGTCCGCCCAGCGCCCGGTCTGCCTATTCTTTAGATGGACCTGCGCCGTGAACGCCTCCGTGCATATCACTGCGGTGTCGGCGTCGCGCACCGATTTCTTGTCGAACAGCGCGAACCCGCCGCCGGGAACGCCGTTCATTACTTCCGCCAGCATTTCGTTGGTCACGATGTGGGTCTTCTCGCGCACGGTCTTGGCTTGGCAGTGGTCGGCGGCCAGCAGAAAATGGAATTCTTCGAGCGGCCGGATTTTTTCAAGCTCGGCGATGAACAGCCCGAAAAGCGGGTCCACGATGGAGCGGTAGTAGTCGTTCTGAGTGTCCGGGCCATTTTCATGGCTGCTGTTGTCGTGGCCGGATATGTAGAACACCGTCAGGTCTGGCAGCGGGTTCTTCCGCATGTCCCGGAAGAGGTGTTTGAAAGTCGCCTTGTCCCAATGTTTGTTATGGACAAGTTCTTCGTGGCAGAGCGCGAAAAGAATCATCTCCGGCCGGGTCGGCTTTATCCATTTGCCAACTCCCCGGCTTATCTGGTTGAACACCTGCCATGAATCCAGCCCGGCGGCGGCGGCGAACTGATAGACCGTTTTGACATCTGCGGCCATGTCGTTGTTCGCGTATTGAAGTTGCGGCCTCTGGGGCAGAATGATGGTGGGCCATCCGACGAGACCGAAACCGTAGACCCCGGCGGCGGTGGCCGCCGTGGTGTATCTCCGGTACATCGGCGGATCACAATGGCGGTCGAACCAGCTATTTCCGATTATCCCGTGTCTGCCGGGGAACACGCCCGTAAACATCGAGGGCTGGCAGGAGAGAGTGACAGCGGGGAAGACAGCGGACGCTGTTTCCGCCCGCAACCCGGTCCCGGCTATCCGGGACGTGTTGGTCGTCTTGTCGTCGAGAAACCCGTACAACACATCGGGATGTATCCCGTCGATGTCTATCATTATTAGTTGCTTTCGAGAATTGTCAGCCATTATTCCCCCGTTCGGCGTTGTGCGGCGCGCGCCGCCTCTTAGAACCTTCTTTTCATGGATGAATCAGGCATCGAACGCCTGACGGAATCCTCGGCGTTCTCTCCTGCGTTGGCAGGATGCAGGTCCCAGTATGCGACGGCTCCGCCTTTAAGATTGAACACGTAGTTGAAGCCCGCTTTCCTCATTCTGGCCGCCGGTTCAACGCTCTCGTCTCCCTTTTCAGACACCACGATGTAATCCGTGTTCGGGTCCATGTCGGAAAGAGCCTCGTCAAGCTCGTCGTCGGGAATGTTTATCGAGTCCGGGATGAGTGGCGCGCCGCTCCAGATATCATCCGGGTCCCTGATGTCTATTATCACCGCGCCTCTGGAGACCATGCCTTCCACTTCGTCGGCGCGCACCGAATACACCGCGCGGCCGACGACCTCTTTAGGCTTCCTGTCGTCCGCGTCTTTGTCGTAATCGCCGGAATTGCGCTCGGACTCCGAATTTGCGGAAGCTGGAACCTGTGTTTTCGCGCCTCCGCTGCAACCCGGCGCGAATGCCCCGGCGGTCAGAAGCAATGCCAGCGCCAAAGCCGGCAATGCTATGCGCTTTTTTGCGTTCATCGGCCACCTCCGGTTATTGACACATTGTAACCGCGCGGGGCCAAACAAGCAAAGGGGCGGAGCCGGGAACCGCGCGAAAATCGACGATGAAGGCAATCTCGCGCCGCACAAGCGCGCCGAGGGCAGCCGAGGAATCTTTTCAAGAAAACAAATCAGACATAATCAGCGCTGTCGTAGCGCATGGTTTTTCATGCGGGCGCAACAAATGTTGCAGGCGGAGCGATGGGCGCGCAAACGCTCAACAAAACATAAAGATTGTTTTTCTTTAAATATCGGTTAAATCAAGGCGCTTTTTAGGATACTAGCCGCGCCCGGCGGAAGCGTCGATTTATGGCCTGAAATCGGTTTTGGCAAAAACAGTTGCAAATTGTCGGATGCTATATTAGATTAAAATACTATAGATAGAGAGGCTCATGGATTTATCGATAGTAGGAACAATGGCTCTGGACACAGTGGAGACGCCCTTCGGGAATGTGAAGGACGCATTGGGCGGCTCCGGATCGTACGCGGGATGCGCGGCGAGTTTTTTCGCCCGTCCGGGGCTTGTGGGCGTGGTGGGGGAGGACTTCCCCGAAGAGCATCTGGCGTCTCTGAGGTCTCGCGGAATAGACACTTCCGGAGTCGAGCGCGCGCCCGGCGGCACTTTCAGGTGGGGCGGACGCTATGAGACGGATGTCAATGTGAGAACCACTCTCTTCACCGAACTGAACGCTCTGGAGAGGTTTGACCCCAAGCTGCCGGATGATTATAAAAAAACAAAATATCTTTTTCTGGCGAATATCGAACCGGGACTTCAGAACAAAGTTCTGGACCAGTGCGGTTCGCTGGAATTCACAATACTGGACACGATGAATTTCTGGATAGAAGGATACAGGGCGGAGCTGGACAGGGCGCTGAAGCGGGTGGACGCGGTGATGCTCAACGACGAAGAGGCGAGGATGCTCACCGGGCGCGGAAACCTGAGGGCGGCGGCTGCCGCCGCTCTGGAGATGGGGCCCCGGATTGTAGTGGTGAAAAAAGGCGAGCACGGCGCGATGATGTTCACAAAAAGCAGCCACTTCGCTCTTCCGGGATACCCGCTGGAGACATTGAAGGACCCGACGGGAGCCGGGGACTCGTTCGCGGGCGGCTTCATAGGATACGTGGCCTCGCGCGGCTCGGCGGACGAAGAGACGCTCCGGCAGGCGATGGTCGCCGGGACAGCCACCGCCTCATACTGTTGCGAGGATTTCAGCATTGACAGATTCAGGACGTTGAACATATCGGATGTCGCCGCGAGAGCGGCGTCGGTGGGCGAAGCCGTAAGGTTTTCCCCGCTCGAATGGAAATGAAATAAACCGCGCGGGGCGAAGGGCCTGTTTGCGCGGCATTTAATATCGGAGGCCGAAAATTGGCGAAAACAAGCGGCAACAAGGCGAAGTTTGACATCAAGGACATCAAGCTGGCGGACGAAGGCAAAAAAAGAATCGACTGGGCGGAGCGGGAAATGCCCGTTCTGCGCTCGATAAAGCAGCGGTTCGAGAAGGAAAAACCGCTAAAGGGAGTGACGCTCGCGGCGTGTCTGCATGTGACGACGGAGACGGCGAATCTGGCCCGGACGCTCAAAGCGGGCGGGGCCCGCGTGATGCTTTGCGCGTCGAACCCGCTCAGCACGCAGGACGACGTGGCCGCCTCGCTCGTCAAGCACGACGGGATTTCAGTGTTCGCCCGCAACGGCGAGAACAACAAAGTTTACTATCAGCACATAATGGCGACTCTTGAGGCCAAACCGCAGATAACCATGGACGACGGCGCGGACTTGGTGGCCACCCTGCACGGCGAGCGCAGAGACCTACTCAAAGGCATTGTCGGCGGAACGGAAGAGACCACCACCGGGGTTATCCGGCTTAAAGCCCTCGAAAAAGACGGCCTGCTCGAATACCCGATAGTCGCCGTAAACGACGCATGCACAAAGCATTTCTTCGACAACAGGTACGGGACCGGACAGAGCACGATTGACGGAGTGATTAGGGCGACCAACCTGCTGATGGCGGGCAGGAAAGTCGTCGTGGCCGGATACGGCTGGTGCGGCAGAGGCGTGGCGATGAGGGCGCGGGGAATGGGCGCGCGCGTAATTGTCACCGAGATCGACCCGCTGCCCGCGCTCGAAGCGGTCATGGACGGCTTCGAAGTGCTGCCGATGAAGGCCGCCGCCCGCATCGGCGACGTGTTCATCACCCTCACCGGCAACCGGGACGTGCTGCGCAAGGAGCATTTCGAGGCGATGAAGGACGGAGCCGTCATGTGCAACTCCGGACACTTCAACGTCGAGATAGACATAACGGCTCTTGAAAAAATGGCGTCCGGCAAGAAGGAAGTCAGGCCGATGGTGGACGAGTTCCGCATGAAGGACGGCCGCAGGCTGATGCTGATCGGAGAAGGACGGCTCGTGAATCTGGCCGCCGCCGAAGGGCATCCGGCCAGCGTCATGGACATGTCTTTCGCCAACCAAGCCCTCTGCGCGGAATACATGAAGCTCAACGCCGGCGGCCTGCAGAAAAAGGTCTACGCCGTACCGGCGGAGATCGACGCGGGAATAGCCCGCCTGAAGCTTAAGTGCATGGGGGTCGGCATAGACAAGCTGACGCCCGAACAGGAGATATACCTGAACTCATGGTCGGTCGGAACCTGAGACATCCGCATAAGACAGCCCGAGAGGCGGCGGGAGGAATGTTTTGGAGATAAGAGATTACTGGGCGATTATTTGGAAGAGGAAGTTCATCGTCTTCCTGTGCGTCATCGGCGTGGCGTTGATAGGATTCCTGTACACTTTTATTTATCTGGAACCTGTGTACAGCGCCACCGCCAGAATACTCGTAGACCAGCCTAGCAGAGTGCTTCTCATAACGTCGCCGACGCCCAACATGCAGGCCCCGATGAGCGTCGAGACGCAGCGCAAACTGCTCAAGAGCAGGGCGGTGGCAGAGCGCGCCGCCGAGAAGCTCAACTGGCCCCCGGAAAAAGCCATAGAGCTTGTCAACAGGGTGATGGACAAGAGCGACGAGGACACCGGAATAATCTATGTGACGATAGAGGGCGGAAACCCCGCCGAATGCTCAAGCGTCGCCAACGCATACGCCCGCGCTTTCGAGGACTTCAGCAAGGACCTCTCCGAAAAGTCTTACCGCGAGACTCTCGAGTTTATCAAACAGCAACTTGACCACGCGCGCGAAAGCCTAGAGGAGAAGGAAAAGAACATCTACGAGTTCAACCTTCAAAACGGCGTCGTCATGCTAGACGAAACGGCGATTCAGAAAAACAAAAACATTGCCGATTTCGAGACGGAGAGAATCAGGGCGGATATAGAGGTCAGGCTGCTCGAAACCCAATCCGCAGGCGTGAGAGCCGCCTTGAGGGACAAGACTCTGCTTGTGGCGCAGAACGTGGAATCGCTCGCTGAAACGACCCAGTTCACTTCCGGCAACGCGGACAGCGTCACCTCAATGCTAATGAACCTCAAGATGGAGAAGGAATGGAAGCTAAGGAAGTATAAACCAGAACACCCGGCAATAAAGGATATTGACGACAGGATCGCGGTGATGGAGAAACAAATGGAAAAACACGCGTCCGACGTCATCAACAACAGGGCCATATCGCCCGCAAAATATGTTCAGGAACAGGAAGCTCTTGAAGAATTGAACACACAGATACAATTGGCAAGAGTTAGGTCCGCGAATCTCGAATCCAACATAAACAGGTTGAAAGCGGAACAGCTCGATTATCCTTTATTGCAGTATGAATTGAGCAGGCTTGTCAGGGAAAAGCAGATAGCCGAGGAGTTGTTCATGATGCTGTACGAACAGCATCAGAGGATAATGATCGAAGAAGTCCGCAAAGACGTCAAAGTCAGAGTGTTCGACGAAGCCGAAACGCCTAACAGGCCGATTAGACCGAACAGAGCCAAGAACATGGCTGTGGCCCTCGTGTTCGGCCTGCTGTCAGGCATTGGGCTTGCCTTCATCCTTGAAGAGATGGAAGAGACCGTCCGCACAAGCGACGACGTCAAGACCTATCTGAACCTGCCCGTGCTAGGCTCAATACCCTATAGCGCGGAAACCATAAACAAGCTCATCACCGACGTGCCGTTGAAGTCGCCCATCGCCGAGGCATACAGGCGGCTTAGTTTCTTCACACAGTTATTCTGCTTGGACCCGCCAGTTAAAACCCTGCTGGTAACAAGCTCGAAATCGGACGAGGGGAAATCAACGACAATGGCCAACTTGGCCATATCCATGGCGCAGGAAGGCACAAAAGTGCTTATGATCGACACCGACCTGCGCCGCCCCATGCTGCACAGGATGTTCGGGGTCGACAACTCGCTCGGATTAAGCTCGATACTCACAGGAGAACTGGAAGCCGAGATAGCCGTCAGCGACCTGTCCGTGAGCGGAAGGCTTCCCAAAGAGTCCTTCATGGATGTCGTGGTCGACCGTCTGATCCAACCTGTCGGCATCAAGGGCCTGAGCATGATACCTTCAGGCCCGTTGCCCGCGAACTCGATAGAACTGCTGCGCTCGGAGCGCATGCTTCAGTTCCTGCGGTGCGTCGAGAGAAAAGCCGACATCGTGATGTTTGACAGCCCGCCCTCCATCCACGTCATTGACTCGGTGGTCATGGCGCAGATGCTCGACGGCGTGCTGCTTGTCATTAACTCCGGGCGCATCAACAGGGACGAAGCGGTGCAGGTCAAGTACATGATAGAGAGCACGAAAACCCCCATAATCGGCGTGGCTCTCAACAACATCGAGGCTTCCAGCCCGGACTATTATTACTACTACTATTACGGCGGCTACGGCTACGGCAGCCGTCAGAGGCAAAAGAGGGTTAAGCTCAAACGCTAGAGGGAAAAGGCGGCGCCGATGCTTGAGCGGTTTGTAAGAGGAATAATAGAAAAAGAAGGAAAGAAATCAGTCGTCGATTTGCCTGTAGACGAGATTTCGGTCAATCCGTATCAGCCAAGAAGAACATTTGACCCCGACAAGCTAGACGAGCTTGCCAAGTCCATCCGCGAACAGGGCGTGTTGCAGCCGGTGATAGCGCGCAAGTTCGGCGGCGGATACGAGCTTGTCGCCGGAGAGCGCAGGCTTCGCGCCTGCAAGCTGATAGGCCTTAAAACTATCCCCGCAATCGTCAGGCAACTCGACGATCAGGACATGATCGAGATTGCCTTCATAGAGAACCTCCAGCGCGAACAACTCGACGATGTCGAGACCGCCGAGGCGGTCGGCAAGATGGCCGCCGCCGGCGGCGATATAAAAGCCGTCGCCGAGCGCATAGGCCGAGACGTGGATTCGGTCAAAGCCAAACTCTGGATGCTCAAACTCCCGCAAGTAGTAAAGAAGGCGGTCGTCTCCAAACTCATAACCGTCGAGCACGCGAGAGTCCTCTCCGAAATAGTCGGAGAGAAAAAGCAAATGGAGGCCCTCGAAAAGATTTACCGGGAAAAATTGACGGTTGAGCAGACACGGGAGTTGGTTGGCTCGCTGCCCGAATACATGAAAGCCAAACGAGGCGTTGAACAGCCGCTGTCCGGAAAAACCTATCGCTACTCCAAGGAGAGCTTGGGCAGGGCTGCCGCCTGCGTAGACATGATAAGGCAGTTGGTGGGCGAATTCCGCGCAGCGGGCGTGAGGGTGGAAGTCAGCGAGCTTGTCACAGGCAAATCAGTCAACGTCAGGCTGTCTTTTCCTTTGGAGCGCGAAGAGGCCGCCGCCCAGCGCCGCACGGAGGCCTCCGGCGAATAATTCATGAACGATCAGACGCGCGACATGGTTTCCCCTAGGCACGCGTTCATCATCGCCGCGATAGTCGTGGCCGCCGTCGTTTTAAATTCAATCTTCGGTTTTTTTAATCTCGAATCCGGACACAATTCCGCAAAGTTCCTTGTCGGTTTGTATTACGCCGTCGGCATTATTCTAACCCTCGTCGCCATCCTTAACTTCGAGTTGGCGGTCATAATTCTGATTTTCTTATCCCCGCTTGCCGTCTACACCTTCCCGGGATTGAAGTTCTTCTTAACTCTGTCCGATGTGTATTTGGTGATTCTTGTTTTTCTTATGTTCGTCCGCTCCAACCTCAGGCGGGAGCGCGGCATTCCTTCGACTCACCTAAATAGGATAATCTTCGTTTTAATCGCGCTGACCGTTCTCTCCATGATAAACAGCAGAGACATGTTAAGCGGCTATACCAATTTGATCCAGACTCTGGAATTCTTCGTCTTTGCTTATTTCCTGATTGTCGTCGCGGTTTACAAACGGGGCGTGCTTGACGCGATTATTTATGCGATCGTGATTGTTAGCGCCCTTGTGTCGATACAAGGAATACTTCAGTATATCCAACTTGGCGGCGGCGACGCAAGAGTTTTCGGCGTTCTGGGGCATTTCAACGCCACCGGTTCGTATCTGGCGATGAACTTGGTCTTCACCTTCAATCTGGCTTTGGGCCAGAAGGAACTCAAAACGAAATACTTTTACTATGCGATAATCATACTGAACACCGCCGCGCTTCTTATGACATTCTCGCGCGGAGCGTGGATCGCCACGATATTGGGCATAGTGTTGTCAGCGCAGATTCGAGGGATGATACAGTTTATCAGGGCGTTCGCGCTCATAGTCGTGGCGATAACGGTTCTGGCCGTAGCCGCGCCGCCCCAATATATAGGAAGGCTCTATTCTGTGCCCCGAGTGGCGGACGAGGCTTCTCTCAGCCGTCTCCGACAGTATGAAATCGCCGTGGACACCATATCCAAATATCCTCTGCTCGGCGTCGGGCTCGGCAGCAATCTCGAATACGTCACGCTCGTTTACAACGAGCCTCAAAACAGCGAGATTCACAATCTTTTCCTTCATATCGGCAGCGAGAGGGGCGTCCCGGCGATGATCGCGCTAGTCGCTATCTTCGTGTCTTTCTTCGTAAATATCGTCCGCCGCATCGGCCGCACGAAAGACCCTTTCTTTTACTCCTTTTACATCGCGTTGTTCGCAGCCGTCGTGGCGTTTGCTACTGTGAATATGTTCGCGTATCAGCTTCTCCGCGGGCTTGGCATTCCGTTTGCCATATTTCTGGCGCTTTTCCCGGCGGCGACCTATATAGAGGACAACGCGCCGGCGGAGACTGAATGGGCGGGAATGCTTTCGTCCCTCGACCTGAAGCGACACCACATAGAAATGGGAATCTGACCCGTGCCCCCAGCCGCCGTTCTCTACGTCGTCTGCGATTCAGACCTTTACGGCACGCAGAGAAACATTCTCAGCGTTGCGCGACGTCTGGATCCCGCCTGCCACACGCCTCTGGTCGCCTCTCCGCCGCGAGGACGTTTCACTGACGCTCTCAGGGCAGAAAGAATACCCCACTTCCCCGTGCCTCTTGCCAACCTCAGAGACACTGCGTCCGTCGCCGCCCTGAGGAACATCATTGCGACCGAAAACGTCGCTCTCGTCCATGCCCATTTAGGAATAAGCGCGTTCCTGTCGCTGGCGGCAGCGAGGCTTTCCGGCAACCCTCCAGTCGTCGCTACCCGCCACTTTATCGAGGATAGATACGCTACAATATCCAACCCCGCCCTTAAACGGCTTTATGCTCGGATATATGCCCGCATGAACAAGAGGTTCGCGCGCGTCATATTCGTGTCGGAGGCCGTTCGCTCAGCCATCGAGCGGCGCGAAGGCGCGCTCGGAGAGCGGGGCGTCGTCATCCCGAACGGAATAGACATCCTGCGCGGGCCTTTTAAAGAGGAGCTTCTGCCCGAAGACTCGGAGCGGATACGCGACAGGTTCGGCGTCCCACCCGGAAGGTTCCTTGTCTCCACGCTCTCGCGGCTGGCGCCGGAGAAAGGGCTGGACACACTTCTCGAAACCGCAGCCGTCCTCGAACGCGCGCTTCCGGGACGCTTCCACTTCATTGTGGCCGGAGAAGGCCCGCTGAGGGAGTCTCTGCCGTCCGCCGCCGCCGCCCTGAACGTTTCAGCTAGCGTGACGCTCGCCGGATATGTCGACAACCCCGGAGAACTGCTGGCAGCGTCGGACGCTTTCGTGTTGTGCTCCCGCGCCGAGCCGTTCGGAATAGCCCTGCTGGAAGCTATGGCTGCGGGGCTGCCTTGCGTCGCCGCCGGCGCGGGCGGCCCGCTTGAAATCATTTCTGACAACGAAAGTGGCCTGTTCTTCGCGCCGGGCGATGCGCGGGGATTGGCCGCGCGACTGCTCGATATCGAAGCCGCCCCCTCGTTGCGCGAGCGTTTGGTGCGCGGCGCCCGCGCCCGCGTCGTCAACTTCGACGAACGCTCCCTAGCCCCCCGCCTCTCTGCGCTTTATGAAGAGGTTGTCTCTGCCTGCCAGACAGGCAATAAGGCCGCGGCGCGGTCAAATTTTGGAGCGTCTAAGTGAAAGCCAGAAGCTCTTTCAGCATTTTCGCCCTCCGCACGGCTTGCGCATTGCTGCGGCCTCTTCACTCGAAAAAGTTAAAAACTCTCGCGGCTCGAAATCGCGACAATGTTCGGCTCCACTTGGGAGCCGGCGGCGTCAACTTCAACGGCTGGATTAACATCGACTACAGCTTCAGAGTCAAGCCCGATGTCGCGCTGAACCTGACGCGCCCTCTTCCTCTTAAGGACAACTGCGCCGCGTTTATTTACACTGAGGATTTCCTTGAGCATCTTGACTATGAGGACGGGCGGGCGCTCTTGCGCGAATGTTATCGCTTGCTGGCTCCCGGCGGCGTTCTGCGCGTGTTGACGCCCGACCTCAATATCGTCGCCCGGCAATATCTTGAACGCGATCCCGCCGCACTCGCGTGGTATGCGGAGCAGTTCGGCGCCAAGACTCCCGCGCAGATGCTCAACATCGCTATGCGCGGCATGGAGCACAGGTTTTTATACGACGCGGAAACGCTGTCCACTCTGCTCTCTGACGCCGGATTCGACCCGCGGCCCGCCGCCTTGAACGAAAGCGACTCGCCTGAATTGCGCAACCTCGACCAGCGCAAAAACTCGCTCGTCTTCGACGCTGTCAAACGTTAACCCGAAAACAACCATTAGGAATGTTTTTCGCCTTCGACGGTCGGATGAAATGCGAGGCGCAAGGCGCATTTTCGCAGCGAATAGAGCAACGTTGCGATTTTCGAATCAATAGCGCGAGCCAGAACAGTTGCCGCTTTGACATCGGCTATGCTATTGATGATGTCAGTGTTTTGTGGATTGTATGGATTGGTCGATTACGGCGCGATAGGCATGAGTCCGGTTTTTTCACGAGAAAAATCCAGAAAATCGAACAAAGGGCGATTTACGTTGTTGAAACACAGACTCGAACTGCCGTCACATACGAAACAGCATGCTCCCTCGTTCTCGCTCGATTCGCCTCGTATCTCATCCTTTTTTAGATTTCAACCCGCATTGGTGAAAAATGCGGGTTAAAGACGCCAAGACTATGGCGCCGCCGCTAAAAGAGGCTATTCTTAAGCGGCGCTTTTCAGCCCTTTTTCACAAAAACGATCTGGACGCCGTGCGCCCATGAGACGAGTCTGAATGTTCTGTGAAGCGCTTCGATGAACACGAGGCAGGCGAGCAGAATCGGATGCCTGTCGAAAAACATGCTTCCGCTGAATACAGACGCCGGGATGATTTCTACCGGAGCTAGGCCCGCTTCCGCGCCCGCCTTAAGGTATCCTTTCAGGTTCATTTCGGATATGTGGCCGTAACCGTGTTCCGGCTTGTCGGTTTTGCCAATGCCCGGCTTTGTGCCGCCGTCGTAATACTTTTTCTCAAGTTTTCCGAATGAAACGGCGCTCAGGATTTTTGATGCCGTCTTGAAAAGGCTGTTCTTGAGGGGAGAGGTGAACACGATTTTGCCGCCGGGCTTCAGCGTCCGCGCGGTCTCTCTCAAAGCGGCGGCGAGGTCTTGGCTGTGTTCGAGAACGTCAGAGCAGAGAACTATGTGGAAAGAGCCGTCCTCGAATACAAGCCCGGCGTCGACATCGCCTTCTGAAAACTCGCAGTTGTCGTATCCCGGTATCGCGTCGCTGAAAGCCTTTGCAAACTCCAAAGCCTTCGGGTCTATGTCGATTCTGGCGAAGCGGATGTCGTTACCGCCGCCGTGCCGGGCGTTGAGCATGAAGATATGATTTCCATACGCGCAACCGATGTCCAGAACCCGGATTTCCTTTGTTCCTGCCGCCCTGAGCCTTTCAATCTCTTCTTTCACGATTCTGAATATGTTGGCGTTCCTTTCCTTGTCCATCCAGACGGTGAGCAGGGAGATTTCGCGCTCGTGCTGATGCGCCACCTTGTTCTCAAGCGAGGGCCGGAACATCTCTCCCTCTCTTAATAACAGTTTTCTGTAAAGGCCGTCCATTAAGAATCTGTCCCGGACGCGGTATTGCGGCAAAAACGCGCCGCGCGCGTAGAATCCGCAAAAGTCTGATTCAATATCATATTCTACAAATAAAACCGGCGAAGGCAAATCCCGGCGCGGCGGCGGGCGGTTGCTTATCAATCATTGCGTGTAAAAAAGGTTGCTTTTTTGCGTCTTGATGCGCGCTCTCCGGGCGACGGATAATCAAGACGCGAAAGCTGAAAACACAAATCTTAACAACGGAGGACTCGAAGGATGAAGATTGACGGGAGGGTTGCGCGCGTTTTTGCGGCTGCGGCGCTCATTTCGGCGGTTGCGGCGCAGTTTGCCGGAGCGCAAAAGGCTCCGCAAGGAGCGAAGGGCGGCAAGGCTGAAGACGCGAACGTGATGATAGTTTATTCGGGGAAGCATTTTGCGTCCGCCGACCCGATGAGCGCCGTGTCAGGCTCGTCGTTGCCGACGAAAAGGCAGGTTGAAAGCGAAACGAAAGAGCCCTCGCTCGAAGATAGGATGTCCGGCCTCGAAAGCAGGATGGACGACATACAGAAGGATTTGAGAAAGATATCCATATTGATAAGCGGGTTCGCGGGCGACTACCCGGTGTTCAAGACGGAGACTGCCGGCAAGCTTGAAAGACTTTCCGCGCAGGTGGGCTCGTTCCAAAAAGACGTGTCGGACGTTGAAAAAGCAAAGGCGGCGGCTCTCGATGCCGCCGCGAAGATGGAGGCGATGCGAGGCGAGGCGCTTATTCTGGCGGAGGATATCAAGACGAGCCGGAATTATTTGAGCGAGAGGTACGAGGAACTGCGCTTCGTGGAAGAGAACATAGGAAAGGTTGCGGAGGACGCTGGAAATAAAAAGCAACAAATAGACCAGAGATACGACGCTTTTAAAGAGTATTCGGAAAAGCTTAACGACAGGACGTCGATGCTGGCGGACATGGCGATGCGCGCCGCCGGAAACGCTCAGAGCCAAGCCGTCGCAGCCGAGCGAAAAGCGGAAAACGCGCAGAAAACAATCGTGGACACCGCGAAGACCGCGGCAGGAGAAAGGTATTCGGAGGATTATCCCGGTCTTATCGACAAGATTGGAAATATGGTCGCCGCACGAACGGACGTAACATACGAGGAATCGATGAAAACGGCCAAAGATGTCGTAGTGACGGGGATTCAAACAGCCGTCAATCACACGATGATATGGCTTGCCGGAATAACGCTTCTTGTTTATTTGATAAGCAATAGAAAAAAGCCTGAAGCGGTTGAAAAAAGGGCTGACTCAAAAAGATGTCGCGACGCGGACGACGCGCCGCTGCTGACCGAAAAGGCGGCGACAAAGCCTCCCGAGCCAGAGGATAAAACGGCAAGCTGACAATCTGCGGAATGAACATAGAGGAAAGGGGAAGATTGTGAGAGCGGCAGATGATTTGCTTTCAGGCGCCGCGAGGCGGGCGTTAAAAAAAACAAAACGGGGAGGGCGATTATGCAAGAACAGGGGTTCATGAGCGTGGATCAGGCAAAAAGCGTCGCTATTTCATTCCTAGGTCAGTTCGGAAGCGCGGTTTCGGAAAGCGACAGGATAGATTGGAATATTGTTTTTAAGAATAAGCTGACATCTTCGGGCTGGAACCGCGAACAGGTTCTTGGGTGGGCGTTGATGATTCTAAACGGGATAGTAAACACGGAGATGGGTTCGCAGCCGGGCATCTGGCACATGGAAGAGAACAAATGGTTCCGGTATTTTGCTTCTTGGACAAGCGCCGGAGAGCAATCCAACAGCTTTGAAAACTTCGTCGCATTTTTAAGATGGGCGGTGTGACAGTGCAAAAACACAACGGAGCAGTCGCTGCGGCGGCTCTAGCATTGTCACTGGTCATGTCTTGCGCGGCTGAGGCGGGGCAAGAGGGCGGAAACCGGGCGGCAAAAAGCGAAATAGCCGCATCGGCAAAGGCGGAGGAAACCCGTCCTGTTTGCGATCCGGGAAAACTCGCGATATCTAAGACTCTGGAATACAGCTATACGATGAAAAAGTTTCTGGCGACCGTGGAGTTCGGCGAGAACTACGCGGATAAAGATAAGACGCCAAGCGATGTTCAACCTGTGGCGACGGAGAAAGACCCGATGCTTTGCGTGGGAGAAAAAGACAAGGAATGTGTGGAAATCACGCCACTTGAATGTAATTTCAGAATTGTAAAGGAGGGAAAAAAGGTCGAAGCAGCCGACGCGAACACCGGAATGGAGAAGTTCGAGATTCAACCCGGATTCGTCAATAGAACCCTAGAATCAGGAAGAATCAGCCGTATGTTTTGGCATGGTATTCACCTCGTAGATTTCTAATGCGCGGCAATAGGAAGTGAAAAAGAATCTAGAAACAACAGGGAATTCTCTATCCACT
>JAKQPS010000009.1 GCA_029564595.1 bacterium
GGACATGGTGATGCCGGGAGACGAGATAGACATAGCGGTGTCGCTGATCACGCCGATAGCGATGGAGCAGGGACTGAGGTTCGCGATCCGCGAGGGCGGACGCACGGTGGGCGCGGGCGTCATCACCGAAATAATTGAATAAGGGAATGTCAAATGGCAACGAAGTTCAGAATAAGAATAAAGCTTAAATCGTTCGACCACAACAGCCTCGACGCGGCGGCGGTGAAGATTGTGGACACCGTGAAAGGGAGCGGAGCCGTTGCCCTCGGGCCGGTGCCGCTGCCTGTGAACATCGAGAGATTCTGCGTCTTGCGGTCTCCCCACGTTGATAAGAAATCGAGGGAGCATTTCGAGATACGCACACATAAGAGGCTGATAGACATCGACAGCCCCACTCCGGCGACTATCGAGGCTCTCAAGCAGCTCGAACTTCCGTCGGGCGTGGACATCGAGATTAAATAAGGGACACGCCAATGATACCGGGAATGATAGGAAAGAAAATCGGGATGGCCCGAATGTTCGACGAGAAGGGCAATGTGGTGCCGGTCACGCTGATCGAGATGGGGCCTTGCACCGTCGTCGGCGTGAAGACATCGGACGGCAAAGACAAGTACGACGCCGTGCAGGTAGGATACTCGAGCGTCAAGATGGACAAGCTCACCAAGCCGATGCAGGGCGTTTACAAGAAATCCGGACTCAAGAGCGGATTCAAAGTTCTCAAGGAGTTCCGCGTTGACAAGACGGACGGCATCGGGGTCGGCGACGAGATAGGCGCGGACGCGGTGTTCAGCGAAAACATGACCGTCAAGATAATCGGAACGAGCATAGGACGCGGATTCGCCGGAGCGATGAAAAGGCACGGGTTCGGCGGTTCTGAAAACAGCCACGGGCAGGAGAAAGTGCACCGCAGGCCGATGAGCGGGGGCGCAACAGACGCCCAAAGAGTTTTTAGAGGGAAAAGAGGCCCCGGACACATGGGCAACGCGCAAGTGACGGTCGCCAACCTCAAACTTGTGAAGATGAAGCCGATGTATGAAACCGGACAGACTGAAGCCGAATCGGCAGGCAAGACCCCATACATCATAGCGGTCCGCGGAGCGGTGCCGGGCAAACAGAACTCGTTGGTTATAGTCGAAAAAATGTGATCGGATAGAATACGGCTATGTCAGAAGAAAAAAGCAAAGCGAAGATGAACAGGCGGCTCATCGCCGAAGCCCTGAGAATAGAGCAGGGGAACGCGCGAAGCGACACGAAGTCGATGAAGACGCGCGGAGAGGTGAGCGGGGGCGGAAAGAAACCGTTCCGGCAAAAGGGCGGCGGGCGCGCCAGACAGGGCAGCATCAGGGCTGTGCAGTGGGTCGGCGGCGGCAGGGCCTTCGGCTCCTCGGCGGCCAACCATGACAGGAAGATAAACAAGAAGGCGCGGCGGGCCGCTCTTCAAAGCGTGATCGAGTGGAAGCTGGCCGAAGGCCGCGTGGCCGTGGACGAGTTGAAGTTCGACGCCCCGTCCACAAAGAAGTTCGTCGAATTGCTTAAAAGCAAGGGAATCGAAGGAAAGGTCCTCTTCATTTACGAAAGCGGAGAGGCGATGGAAAACGCGGTGAAGTCGGCGCGCAATCTGCCGAAGACGACCTGCCTGAATTCCGCGGTAATAAACCTGAAAGACCTGCTCGACTGCGAGTGGGTTCTGATGGCGCCGGAAACGGCCGCGCGCCTGAAAATTCAAGGCTGATTGGACACAAGACCATGAAAGACGCACGAGACGTAATAATATCGCCGATTATCTCGGAGAAGAGCCACATCGACTTGCAGTCGAACAAATATTATTTCAAAGTGGCGAAGACGGCCACGAAGACGGACGTCGAGAACGCGGTGAAGAAGCTGTTCGACGTCGAAGTCGAGAGCGTGAACATACTCAACAAAAGAGCCGAAAAGAAAAACTACGGCAGATTCAAGGGATTCAGCGCGGCTTGGAAAAAAGCCATCGTGACGGTCCGAAAAGACCAGAAGATCGCCGGATTCTTTGAAGGAATGTAAGGGCGGAAAAGACAATGGCCATACAAAAATCAAAACCGACGACTCCCGGCAGAAGGTTCCATTCGAGAGTGTCCGGCGCGGACATCACCAAGCAGGAGCCTGAGAAGTCGCTTACGGTGATCAAGAAGAAGAACTCGGGCCGAAACAACATGGGCCGGGTGACTGTTAGACATCAGGGCGGCGGGCACAAGAGGCGGTTGCGGATCGTCGATTTCAAACGGACCACCGACGGAATGGCCGGCAAAGTCGCCGCCATCGAGTACGACCCGAATCGCTCGTGCAGGCTGGCCCTCATCCACTACGAAAACGGCGTGAAGGCATACATTCTTGCGACGAAGAACATGAAAGTCGGAGACAAAGTGTTGTCCGGCGAAAAGATAGACGTGGCCGAAGGGAACGCGCTTCCCCTGTCGGGCATACCGCTGGGAGCGCTGATACACAACATCGAGTTCAGGCCGGGAGGCGGGGGCCGAGCGGCAAGGTCCGCCGGCAACTACGCCACTCTCATCGCCAAGGAAGGCGAGAGAGCGCACGTCAGGATGCCTTCGGGAGAGGTCAGGCTGTTCAATCTCAAATGCCGGGCGACCATCGGTCAGGTCGGCAACGAGGAGCACAACTTGGCGTCCGACGGCAAGGCCGGAAGGAACAGATGGAAAGGGCGCAGACCCACCGTTCGCGGAACGGTCATGAACCCGTGCGATCACCCGCACGGCGGCGGAGAAGGCAAGAGCAAATGCGCCGGAAGGCCGCCCTGCTCGCCGTGGGGCGTTCCCGCCAAGGGCGGCAAGACAAGGTCCAAGAGAAAGAGCAACAAAATGATAGTGACACATCGCAACAAGAAGAAAAGGAAATAAGCGCGGGGATTTGCCGCGGGAGGTTTCAAGTGCCGAGATCGTTGAAAAAAGGGCCGTTTGTGGAAGAGAAGCTGCTTAAGAAAGTGAAAGCGGCGCAGAAGGCTAAAGGCGGAGGAATAATCCGCACGTGGTCCAGAGCGTCGATGGTGGTTCCCGAAATGGTGGGACTGACGCTGGCGGTTCACAACGGGAAGAAGCACATCCCGGTGTACATAACGGAAAACATGGTGGGCCACAAACTGGGCGAGTTCGCGCCGACGCGGCTGTTTCGCGGGCACGGCGGCTCGGAGAAGAAAACCGGAACGAGATGACCAAGGAACGCGCGGGCGGCGGACAAGGCCGCGCGCGCCAAAAAAGCAAGGACAGGCGCTGAACGATGGAACAACAATTTGCCAGAGCGGAAGTAAAACACGTGAGAGTGTCGGCCCGAAAAGCGGGAAGATACGCGGCGGCCATAAAAGGTATGAAATACCAGCAGGCGTACTCCACGCTGGAATTCATGACCTCTCCGACGGCCAAGACGGTGCAGAAGGTTCTGGCGTCGGCCGGAGCCAACGCCGAAGAGAACCATGACATGACTCGCGATCAGTTGTACGTGTACGAGGCGGTGGCGAATCAGGGGCCGACATTCAGGCGGTTTAGGCCTGCGATGCGCGGCATGGCCACGAGGATACGGAAACGCACCAGCCACATAATAATCGTGCTCTCGGACAAACCGAGGAAGTCGTAAGGAGGCGGGCATTGGGACAGAAAGTTAACCCTAAAGGGCTTAGGCTCGGGATCGTAGAGACTTGGGACAGCAGATGGTTCGCGGACAAGGATTACGCGGACGTGCTGCACGAGGATTTTATGATCCGGGACATCGTGAAGAAATGGAATTACAAAGGCGACGGAAGGCCGTTGACGGGCAAGGCGCTAAAGAGGCTCCAGAGGGACAACCTCAGGTTCAGCGGAATCTCCAAAGTCGAGATCGAGCGCAAAGCCAAGAACGTGCTTGTCAGGATCAGCGCGGCAAAGCCCGGAATAGTCATCGGAAAGAACGGCGAGACTATCGAAGCCCTCACCAAGCAACTGAGAAACAAGACCGGAAAAGCGGTTGACATAAAGATAAAGACGATAGAGCAGCCGGACCTAGACGCATGGTTGCTGGGCGAAGGCGTGGCGATGATGATAGAGCGCAGGTTCGCGGTGCGGCGCGCCATCAAGCAGTCGATGGAAAAAGCGTTGCGCGCGGGAGCGCAGGGAGTGAAGATTATGTGCGCCGGGCGGCTGGGCGGCGCGGAAATAGCCAGAACAGAATGGAGCAGGCGCGGCAGAGTCCCGCTCCACACGCTCCGCGCGGAGATCGACTACGCGCACACCGAGGCGTTCACCACCTACGGGAAAATCGGCATCAAAGTGTGGATATACAAGGGAGACAAAGACCCGAGGAAATTCAAAAACGAGCTCCTGCTGCATGGTCAGGACTGACCGGAGAGGCTTAAGGCGATGTTACAACCTAAAAAAGTAAAATACCGGAAAATGCACCGGGGCCGGATGAAAGGCACTCCGGTCAAAGGCTCCACAGTGGCGTTCGGCGAGTACGGGCTACAGGCGATGGAGCCTGCGTGGATAACCGCCAGACAGATAGAGGCGTCGCGCGTGGCCGTCACAAGGTGCATCAAGCGAGGCGGGAAAGTTTGGATACGGATATTCCCGCACAAGAGCGCCACTAAGAAACCCGCCGAAACCAGAATGGGGAAAGGCAAAGGCAGCCCGGAGTTTTGGGTGGCGGTGGTTAAGCCGGGAACGATGATACTCGAATTGGCGGGCGCGCCCGAAGATCTTTCTAAAGAAGCTCTGACGCTGGCCGCCTACAAGTTGCCGATTAAGTGCAGAATCGTCAAAAGATAACGGGAGTCGGATATGAAGACGCGGGAAATGAGAGAATTGAGCGACGGCGAACTGAAGGACAAGCTCGACGGTTTTAAACAAGAGCTTTTTAACCTGAGGTGGCAGACGGCGTCTCACCAGAACCAAAATCCCAAAAGGATAAGGGATGTCAAGAGAATCATAGCGAGAGCGTTGACCATCCTGAACGAACGCGATCGGAAGGAAGCGGCGAAATGAGGGAAACTAGCAGACAGTCGATAGTCGGAAAAGTCATCAGCGACAAGATGGATAAGACTGTTGTCGTGCAGGTCGAAAGCCTGAAACAGCACCCGAAGTACAAGAAGTTCATGCGCACGCGCAAGAACTACAAGGCTCACGACGGGGCGAACGAGTGTTCGCTCGGGGACATAGTCAAGTGCGACGAGACGCGCCCGCTGAGCAGGGACAAAAGATGGCGCGTGGTAGAGATATTGAAGAAGCGCTTCGTGTCCACGCTCGAGGTAGAAGACCCCGACGAGATGGTTATGAAGAAGCAGAAACCGGCTGAGACGGCGGGCGAAGAGACGGTTGCGGAAGTCGAGCAGACGTCCGACGAAGAGTAGAATACGAGAGCGGGAGCGGGCCGACGGCCCCCCCATGCGACTACGGGAGCGTGAACTGAAATGATACAGAAGGAATCGCGGCTGAAAGTGGCGGACAATTCGGGAGCCAAGGAAATCCTATGCATAGGCATACCCGGTTCGAGCGTCATCAGATACGCGGGAATCGGAGACATAATCACGGCGGCAGTCAAGCAGTCGATACCGTCCGCCGGCGCGGGAGCAAAAAAAGGGAAGGTCATCAAGGCCGTAATAGTCAGGACGAAGCAACCTGTGGCGCGCCCGGACGGCTCGGTCATCAGGTTCGACGACAACGCGGCTGTGATAATCGACAAGGACAACAACCCGGTGGGCACGCGCGTGTTCGGACCGGTCGGACGGGAACTGAGAGACAGGAACTTCCTAAAGATAGTGTCTCTGGCCCCCGAAGTGCTTTGAGGCAAATAAACGGCGGAGAAACGAAATGGAACGCGCAAGAGCGATGAAAATGAATATCAGGAAGGGAGACACCGTAAAGGTGATCTCCGGCAGAGACAAAGGCAAACAGGGCGAAGCCTTGAGCGTGTCGCCGACATCCGGCAAAGTCGTGGTGCATCAGGTGAACATGGCGCGCAAGGCCGTCAAGCCCGACCCGAAAAAGAACCCACAGGGCGGGATCATAGAGATGCCCGCTCCTATACAGGCGTCGAACCTCAAGCTGGTGTGCCCGAGATGCGAGAAACCGACCAAGGTCAAACGCAGCAAGGACGCCGAAGGAAAATCAAGCAGAAAATGCGGGAAATGCGGTGAATTGATCGATGGCTGAGACAACTAGATACGCTGAGCTTTACAAAAACGAGATCGTCCCGAAACTGATGCAGGAGTTCGGCTACACGACGGTCATGCAGACGCCGCGTCTGGTGAAGATAGTTCTCAACATGGGCGTGGGCGAAGCGAGAGAAGAGCCGAAGTCGCTGGAGAACGCGGTGGCGGATCTGACGACGATAACCGGCCAGAAACCGGTAATCACCCGCGCAAGGAAGTCCATCTCCAACTTCAAGATCAGGGAAGGATGGAGCATCGGCACGAAAGTGACGTTGCGCGGCGCGAAGATGTACGACTTCCTCGACAGGATGATCAATCTAGCGATACCGCGAGTCAGAGACTTCCGCGGGTATTCGTCGAAATCTTTCGACGGGCGCGGCAACTATTCGATGGGCATCCGAGAGCAGTTGATGTTCCCGGAGATTGAATATGACAAGATCGACAAGGTTCGCGGGATGAACATAACTATCGCGACCACGGCAAAGACGGACCAAGAGGGGCTGGCGCTGCTGAAGGCGTTCGGATTCCCGTTCGCGCAGCAGAAGTGACGGCGCGGAAGAATAATAAGGAAGAGGTGCAACAGTGTCGACGAAAGCGCACTACCTGAAATCGCAGAAACAGCCGAAGTTTTCGACGCGCGCTAAGAACAGATGCAAGATATGCGGAAGGCCGCGCGGCTATCTGAGAAAATTCGGAATATGCAGAATATGCTTCCGCACGCTTGCCAACGAAGGGCAGATACCGGGCGTCGTAAAGGCGAGCTGGTAAACAATCAGGAGTAGAGGGCCAAAGACATGGGTATGACAGATCCTATAGCGGATATGCTGACAAGGATAAGGAACGCTCAGCGCCAGAACTTCGAGTCTGTGGAACTGCCGGCTTCGAAGATGAAACTGGAGATGCTGAAGATAATGAAAGCCGAGGGCTTCATCAAGAATTACGCCGTGCGGAAGCGCAAATCGCACAACGTGATCAAGGTGTTCCTCAAGTACGGGCCTGACGGCGAGCCGGCGATAGAAAAGCTTGCAAGAGTCAGCAAGCCCAGCCGAAGAACGTATATCGACAAGAGGAGCATACCTCTCGTGGCCGGCGGAATGGGGATGGCGATAATCTCCACGTCGGGCGGGCTGATGACGTCGCAGGAGGCGCGCAAGAAAGGCGTCGGCGGCGAACTGATATGCACTATGTGGTGACGGAGGGGCGCTGCCGCCGCCGTCCGCAATCAAAAACCGGGAAGTGAAGCGAGATGTCAAGAATAGGAAAACTGAAAATTGATCTGCCGAAGGGCGCGACTGTTGACATAAAAGACGGAAGCGTGAAAATGAAAGGCGGACTCGGAGAAATGAGTTGGCAGTTGCCTCCGGGGATCACTGTCGAACAGGACGGCTCCGAACTGCGCGTCATCCGCGCCAAGGAAGACAAGAAAACGCGCGCGTTGCACGGTCTTTCCCGCGCGTTGATAGCGAATATGGCAAAAGGCGTGACCGAGGGCTTCAGCAAAACGCTTGAGATTCAGGGCGTAGGGTACAAAGCCGAAATGAAGAAAGACAAACTTGCGCTTTTCGTCGGCTATTCGCATCCCGTAGAGTTCGAGGCCCCCGAAGGCATAACATTGAAAACAGAGAACCCGACGACGATAGTAGTGTCCGGAATAGACAAAGGAAGGGTAGGACAGGTTTCAGCTGACATAAGAAAATTCAGGCCACCGGACGCTTACAAAGGCAAGGGAATAAGATACAAGAACGAGAAGATCAAGCTGAAACCGGGCAAGAGTGGCGCATAACAGGACAAGACAGGAAGCAAGGATTTTAAGGGCGGACAGAATCCGCAAGAAAATCAGCGGGACAGCCGAACGGCCCCGCTTGTGCGTGTTCATCAGCAACAAGCAGGTGTACGCGCAGGTGATAGACGACGTGGCCGGCAGCACGCTGGCGGCGGCGTCCACCCAATCGCCCTCCATCAAAGAAGAGGCGAAGGGCAAAAACATGACGGAAATGGCCAAACTGGTTGGCAAGAGCGTGGCGCAGGCCGCAATGGAAAAAGGCGTGACCACGGTGGTGTTCGACAAGTCGGGCTATAAGTACGGCAAGAGACTCGGAGCGCTGGCTGACGCCGCGCGCGAGGCGGGGCTGCAATTCTAATCGCCCGACATTAGAAGAGGATTAGCTGGGAGCTGACAAATGGGAAAATACAGACAGGCAAGCGCTGAACCGGAAAGCAAATTCATCGAAAAGGTGATAAACATCAACCGCGTGGCCAAGGTGGTCAAGGGCGGACGCCGGTTCAGCTTCAGCGCGCTCGTGGTCGTCGGAGACGGAGAGGGCAATGTCGGACTCGGTTTCGGCAAAGCCAACGAAGTCGCGGAAGCGATACGAAAAGGCGTGGAAGACGGCAAGAAAAACATGTTCAAAGTGCCGATGAAGGGCACGACGATACCTTACCAGCTCACGGCGGAATGGGGCGCGGCGAAAGTCATGCTCAAACCCGCCTCTCCCGGCACTGGAATCATCGCCGGCGGAGCGGTGCGCGCTATCGTCGAGGCCTCCGGAATAAAAGACATCCTCACGAAGAACCTCGGCTCCAAGAACCATATCAACACCGCGCGGGCCACCATAGTGGGGCTGAAAAGCGTCAAGACCGAAGATCAGTTCAAACGGTTGCGTTCACAGGCGGATGACAAGGATTCCGCCAAGCAGCAGGACGAAGAACAAAAGGCTCCGGCGGCTCAAGCGCCGGCAAAAACGGAAGAGCGGCCCGCCGCGCCCGCCCCTGCGGCGGAAATCCCGGCTGAGACCGTTGAAAACAGGGAAGGCTGATTATGAAACTGCACGAATTGCCGAAACAGAAAACCGCCACGCCCAAGAAAAGAATAGGACGCGGGCATGGTTCCGGATATGTAAAAACCTCCGGCAAAGGTTCAAAAGGCCAGAAAGCAAGGGCCGGCGGAGGACTCCCGTTCTACTTTCAGGGCGGCGGCATCTCCATGTTCAGGCGCGTCCCCAAACTCGGCGGGTTCACACCCGTTGGCAGAGTGGAATACGCGCCGGTTAACGTGGAAGACCTCAATGAGTTCGAAGACGGAACCGAAGTGACGCTCGAGAAACTGGTCGAGGCCGGGATTATCAGAAAGACTGAAAAGACGATAAAGATACTGGGTCGCGGCGAACTGAAGAAAAAACTAAAAGTTCACGCACACGCGTGGTCGCAGACCGCGGAGAAAAAAATCGGGGAGTCCGGCTCGGAACTCATCAAAATCTGATATGTTTACAATACTCGCCAACGCATTCAAAGTTCCGGACATACGACGCAAGATGCTGTTCGTGCTTTACGCTATGGCGTTGTATGCCGCCGGAGCGCACATACCGGTTCCCGGAATAAACAACGACGCTTTGGAAAATCTGATAGGGCAGGGCACGCTGTTCGGGATGATGGACCTGTTCGTCGGCGGCTCGCTCAGAAGGTTCTCGCTGTTCGCCCTCGGAGTGAACCCGTACATCAACGCGTCCATCATTATGCAGCTTCTAGCGGTCGTGCTTCCGAAGATAAAAGAGCTTCAGAAGGAAGGCGAAACCGGACGCAAAGTAATCCAGCAGTGGACCAGATACCTGACTGTGGGACTGGCTTTCTTCCAAGCAATAGGAATGTACACCATGCTCCACGGCAGCGGCGGGATCCTACAGCACGACACGTGGCCTTTCAGAGTTCTGGTCATCTGTTCGCTGGTGGGCGGCACGCTCTTCCTGATGTGGCTGGGCGAGGAAATCACCAAGAAGGGCGTAGGCAACGGAGTGTCGCTGATAATCTTCTTCGGGATAATAGGCTCGCTCCCCACTCAGGCTTACCAGACCTTCAAACTGGCCACTTGGAACGACAATAAGGCCGGATTGGTGGCCCTGTTCCTTATCTCGGTTGCAACCATCGCATTTATCATCTTCGTGCACCTCGGGCAAAGAAAGATTCCGGTGCAGTATCCCAAGAGGATAGTCGGACGAAAATACTACAGCGGTCAAACCACGTACCTGCCGCTAAAGGTGAACACCGCCGGCGTCATACCGATCATCTTCGCAATATCAATGCTCATGTTTCCCGCGACGATAGCCACATACGTGCCTTACGACGCGGTGAAGAAGGCGTTTGCCAATTTTACAAATGATCAGTCCATACTGTACAATGTCATGTATTTTGTTCTCGTATTCCTGTTCACGTTCTTCTACACGGCCGTTGTGTTCGATCCGAAGGAAGTGGCCGAACAGATGAAAAAACGCGGCGGGTTTATACTCGGATACAGACCGGGAGATCCGACGAGAAGATATCTCGAGCGAATCATGGTGCGCATAACATTCATGGGCGCGATGTTCCTCGGATTAATTGCGGTTCTCCCGTCGTTAGTCGTGTATATAACAAAGCTTTCCAGCTTTGGGCTGGGAGGCACGTCGATACTGATTGTGGTAGGCGTGGCGCTGGACACGGTAAATCAGATAGAAGCGCAGCTGCTGATGAGACACTACGAAGGATTCTAAGGGTGAGGCTACGGAGCGGCGCGCCGAAGCGGGCCGCGGGGAGAAGGTGCTGAAATGGCGTTGAATCTGGTAATCTTCGGGCCTCCGGGCGCGGGAAAAGGCACTCAGAGCGAGGCGCTCAGGGACAAATACAACCTTGAACATCTCTCGACTGGCGACATGCTTCGGGAAGCCGTGAAAAACGGCACCGAAACAGGGCTTCTCGCAAAACAGTATATGGAAGGCGGAAAGCTCGTTCCGGACGAAGTCGTCATCAAGATAATCAGCGACAAGGTCGCCACCATAGCGGCGGACAGAGGGACTCTGTTCGACGGGTTCCCCAGAACGCTGGATCAGGCGGCCGCGCTTGACAAAGCCCTTGAAGGCAACGGCAGAAAGATTGACGCAGTGGTATTCCTGAACGTGCCGGACGAGGAAGTCGTCACAAGGCTTTGCGGGCGCAGAATGTGCCCGGCCTGCAACGCGATATACCATGTGACCGGCAAGCCCCCGAAAAAGGAAGGCGTATGCGACAACGAAGGCGCGGCGCTCATCCAGAGGGCGGACGACAATGAGACAGTCATCAGGCAGAGGCTCGACACTTATCACAGCCAGACACAGCCTGTCATCGATTACTATGGGAAGAAGAACCTTCTCAAGGAGGTAGGACTCACCGGCTCACCTCAAGAGACGAGCCGCAAGATATTCGAATATCTCGACTAGGACGCGAAAGGTGACCGACGGATACCGGACAAAAACCTCTGAAGAGATCGAGCTGATGCGCCGCTCGGGAAGGTTGCTGGCGGCGACGCACGAGCTTATCGCAGGGATGATGAAACCGGGAGTTTCGTCGGCGGAACTGGACAGGGCGGCTGAAGAGTTCATCCGGGACGGCGGCGGAAAACCGGCGTTCAAGGGCTACAGAGGATATCCGGCCACGCTCTGTGTGTCGTTCAACGAACAGGTGGTTCACGGAATACCGGGGCCGAGAAGATTCGTCGAGGGAGACCTTGTGGGAGTAGACTGCGGGGCGATCCTCGAAGGCTACTACTCGGACATGGCGGTAACCCACTACGTGGGAGGCGAACCGCCGGCCCAAGTGGACGACCTGATGAAAACGACTCTTAGATCGTTGCACAAAGGGATCGAAAAGTGGCGGCCCGGCAACAGAGTGGGCGACGTCTCGGCGGCGATTCAAAAGGAAGTCGAGTCCCGGGGATTCTCGGTGGTGAGGGCGTTGGTAGGGCACGGAATCGGCACAGTCATGCACGAGCGAGGCCTGCAGATTCCAAACTACGGAAACGCGGGAACGGGAATAAAAATAGTCGAGGGAATGACGGCCGCAATAGAGCCGATGGTCAACATGGGCGGGTACGACGTCCGGGAGTTGAAAGACGGATGGACATACGTGACCGCAGACGCGAGCCTATCGTGCCACTTCGAACACACGGTGGTCGCTACGGCGGACGGGCCGAGGATTCTGACGCTGCCGTAAACTGTAATTAAAGGATAGACATGAGCAAGGACGACGTAATAGAAGTTGACGGAAAAATAGTTGAATCGCTGCCGAACGCCATGTTCCGCGTAGAGCTTGAAAACGGACACAAGGTGCTCGCCCACATATCGGGCAAGATACGCATGCGGTTCATAAGGATAGTGCCCGGAGACAAGGTCAAACTTGAATTAAGCCAGTATGATCTCAACCGGGGAAGAATAACATGGAGATATCCGACTGCGGGAAGAGGCGGCGGCAGAAGCGGGCCGGCGCCTGAAGTCAATCCCTGAATCGGACATCGAGGGACGGAGAAGTCGATATGAAAGTGCGAGCGTCGATAAAAAAGATTTGCAAGAACTGCAAGATCATCAAGAGGCACGGAGTGCTAAGGGTGATCTGCGACAATCCGAAACACAAACAGCGGCAGGGCTGAACACTGAACCTGACTGCGGGAGGGCGATATGGCGCGCATTGCGGGAGTTGATATCCCGGGAAACAAAAAAGTCAGAGTCTCGCTTACATATATCCATGGAATAGGCGACACGACTGCGATGAAGATCCTTGAGGACGCAAGGATAGATCCCGACATCAAGGTCAAGGACCTGTCCGAGGACATGATCTCGAGGTTGAGGCGGGAAATAGAGACGAAGTATAAAGTCGAGGGCGAAGTTAGGCGCGAGTTGCAGAACAACGTCAAGAGGCTCATCGAGATCGGCTCTTACCGCGGGCTTAGGCACAGGACCAACCTGCCAGTTCGCGGACAGCGGACCAGAACCAACGCGAGAACGAAAAAGGGCCGCAAACGGCCGGTGGGACTCAAAAAAGGCAAGCCGGGCAAAAAAGGCTGACAGCTTATTAAGGGAAGGATTCTCGAATGGCTAAGAAAGGCAAAACAAAGACCAGAAAAAAGATTACGGTGACAGAGGGAGTCGTGCATATCAAATCGACTTTCAACAACACCATAATCACCGTTACGGACATGCGCGGAAATGCGTTGTCGACTTCGAGCGCGGGCGCGGTGGGCTTCAAAGGCTCTAGAAAAGGCACTCCGTACGCCGCCCAGCTTGCCGCTGAAAACGTCGGCAAGGAAGTCGGCGCTATGGGGATGAGGACGGTGGACATCATGGTGAAGGGGCCGGGCGGCGGAAGGGAATCGGCTATCCGCTCGTTCCAAGCCCAAGGCTTCAACATCAGGCTCATCAGAGACGTCACCCCCATCCCGCACAACGGATGCAGACCGAAAAAACGCAGAACGGTTTGACATATCCTGAAAGGGAGAAAGAGGATTCAAGATGGCGAAGGATAAAGAAGCTCAATGCAAACAGTGCCGCTCGGCCGGGATGAAGCTCTATCTCAAAGGCGAGCGCTGCCAAATAGAAGACAAGTGCGGATTCAAAAGAAGATCGTATCCGCCCGGGCATCTGGGGCGTTTCTCCCGAAGAGAGCGCAACATGTCGGAATATGGCAAGCAGTTGAAGGAAAAGCAGCGCGCCCGCAGAATGTACGGCGTGTCCGAAGTGCAGTTCCGGAGATACTTCGAAATGGCAGCAGCCCAGAGAGGCATCACCGGCGAGGCCCTGTTCCAAGCTCTCGAACGCAGATTGGACAACGTGGTGTACAGACTCGGCTTCGCAAGCTCGAGAGGCTTCGCGCGGCAGCTCGTCCGCCACAGGCATATTAAGGTCAACGGGAAGCTGGTCGATATCCCGTCTTACCTCGTTCGCGCAAACGACGTGGTGGAAGTGAAGGAACAGTCGAAGAAGATACAGGGAATAAGGGACTCGGCGGACGCCGCGGCGCAACGCGCGCGCATACCGAGCTGGCTGCAGACAAGCCCGATCGAGCTTAAAGGAACGGTGTTGGAGTTGCCGGCGGGCGACAAACTTGAAATCCCGTTCGAGGAACACCTCATCGTAGAGTTTTATTCTCGATAATTCAGGGAGGCTTAATGAAAGCTTTCGAGAGACCGAACATCAGAATCGTAGAGGAGAAGCCGCTTGACGGCGGCAACGCGCTTTACGGAAAATACAACATCCAGCCATTAATAAGGGGCTTCGGAGCCACGCTGGGCAACTCGCTGCGGAGGATTCTTATCTCCTCCATCACAGGCTCCGGCATCGTCTATATTAAAATAGACGGCGTCCTGCACGAGTTCTCATCCATCGACGGCGTGGTCGAAGACGTCACCGACATCCTCATCAATTTCAAGGGGCTTCGCGTCGGCGTCGAGTCCGAAGAGCTAGTCGAGCTCGTCATCGAGAAAAAAGGCCCTTGCGAAATCAAGGCCGGCGACATCCAGACCGATGACAGGGTGACAATCGTCGACAAAGACTATCACCTTTGCACGGTGACCACCAACAAGACTATCAAGATGAAAATCGGAGTCATGCGCGGGAGAGGGTACGTCCCGACCGAGTGGCATCTGGAAAACCCTGAAATACCCAAGGAACGCGGAGTGCTGCACATCGACACCGTCTTCTCCCCCGTGATCAAGACGAAGTTCTTCGTCGAGCCGGCCCGCGTCGGCCAGCGCACGGACCACGACAAGCTCGTCATTGAGATAGACACCGACGGCACGGTGTCCCCGGCGGAAGCTCTAAGCGAAGCCGCCCGCATTCTCATCAAACAGTTCAGCTTCATCGTGGACTTCAAAGAGCGCATTCTGCTTGAAGAAGAGAAAAAAGAGCAGGAGATAATCCGCAAGAGCCAAGACCTCAAGAGAACCATCGACGAGATGGACCTCTCGGTGCGCTCTTACAACTGCCTGAAAAACGCCAACATCCTGACCGTCGAGGAACTCATCACATGGTCGGAGACAAGGCTGCGCGGACTAAGGAATTTCGGCGAGAAGTCGCTTAAGGAAATAAAAGCGAAACTGATACAAATGGGCCTCGATCTTGCGCCCGACGAGTTGATTTGAAACGGCGCCGAAACCGCGCTGAAAAGGAATCACAACGGAGCTTAATGACATGAAACACGGAAGAAATATTGCGAAACTCGGACGCACCACCGACCATCGGATGGCCATGCTGAAGAATCAGGTGACCACGCTGTTCCTGCACGGAAAGCTCATCACCACCGAGCCGAAGGCGCGCGCCACCATGCGCATCGCCGAGAAGACGCTCACCACCGCCAAACAGAACGATCTGGCCGCGAAGAAAAGCGTTAGAAGGACGATAAACGACAAGATCGCCTTCAAAAAAATCTTCGAGGAATACGCGCCCAAGTACGCGGACAGAAAAGGCGGTTGTTTCAGCATAGTGAAGTTGCCCCCGCGCAGGGGAGACGGCGCTCCGATGGCTGTCATCACCTTCATGGATGTCGAACAGGCCGATTGACGCCTTTCCTCGCGGTCGCAAATAAATCAGTTCATATATTCCGCTAAAAGTCGGATATTGTTTTGAAATCGGCAAGCCGGATAGCTCATGCCGTCTGACGAAAAGAAAATCATGATGGTTGTCGCTTACGACGGCTCAGGATTTCATGGTTTCCAGAGGCAGCCGGAAGGTTTGCGGACGGTTCAGGCGGAACTTGAAAAAGCGGTTCTGGGGCTGACTGGAGTTCCATCAGAAGTATTCGGAGCCAGCAGGACGGACGCGGGAGTGCATGCGACGGGCCAGACGACGCACTTCGCGACATCGTCGCATATCCCGGCGGACAGGATGGGCCGGGCGCTCAGGAGATTTCTCCCGGACGACATCTCGATAATGAACTCTGAGAGCGCACCCCCGGAATTTCATGCAAGGCATTCGGCGAGAGGAAAGGTGTACGTTTACACAATAGACAGGTCGCCGGAACCGATACCGATGTCGGCGAAGTTCGCGGCCCACATCGGGGCTCCGCTCGACGAAAAAAAAATGGAGCGCGCCGCAGAGCTTCTGGTCGGGACGAACGACTATTCGGCGTTCAGAAACGAAGGCTCGTCGCCAGCCGACCCTGTGAAAACCATACGCGCGATAAAAATATCGCGATATGGGCCTTTCATGTCGATCACGGTGACCGGCACGGCGTTCCTTTACAAAATGGCCAGAAACCTCGCGGGAACTATCGTCGAGGCGGGCAGGGGAAGGATAGACCCGGAAGACATGCCGGGCATAATAGAATCGAAAGACAGGCGGCTGGCCGGGCCGACCATGCCCGCGCGGGGCCTGTGCCTCGTCAAAGTATTCTATGAATAATTCTTTTTTATTTAAGTTGTTGTTGTCAGTCAATATATGGAATGGTATAATCCACATGAATATCAGAAGGGGGAGCGTTCACATATGAAACTCAACCGTCGGCGCTACGCCACACTGGGGCTGATCGCGATTCTTTCGGTCGCTGCCGCAACGGCGTCCGCGCAGGTGTCATATAGAGAGCAAAACAATAGAGGCGTTTCGCTCTACAACGAGGGAAGATACAGAGAAGCCCTCGATGCGTTTGACTCGGCTCTCAAACTAAGTCCGGACAGTTCCGAGATACACAACAACATCGGAATTGTTTACGACGAAATGAACGATCTAAATAACGCCTCCCTATATTACAGAAAAGCAATCGCCCTCGACCCCGCGAACATAGACGCGCACAACAACCTCGGCGTCGTGTTCTACAAGCAGGGGAAAGTCGATCAGGCGATGGCCGAATGGGAAATAGCTCTGGAGATTGACCCCGGATACACCGAAGCGAAAAACAACTTGGAGACCGCGCGCGCGTCGGCTACAACATCAGCCGGCCAGACCGTCATCCCGCGCCCGACACCGGACGCGCAGAGATTTGTCCCGGTCAGCGACATTTCCATCGGAGAAACCGAAATCACCGTACAAGCGTACCAGTCGTCGGACCCGCTGTCGAAATCGATAGTCATGCTCAAGCAAGCGCTCGAAATCGTCCCCAACGATCCGATAGCTCACTACAACCTCGGCGCGGCCTACCTGATGAAAAACATGCTCGACGGCACGATCGCCGAATGGGAAAAAACACTCGCGCTCGATCCTAGAAACAACACCGTAAGGTTTAACCTAGCAATCGTTTACACGCGCGGAAGGCAGTACGCCAAAGCCGTCTATCACCTCGGCGAACTCCTCAAGGACAGCCCGAACGACGCGATGGCATTCTATATACTCGGCGCGGTCTACAGCAAAGCGGGAGACCATGAGAACGCGATTAAGGCGTGGCAGCGCTCCAGCAACATCAATCCCGACTACGTTCCGACACACTTCAGCCTCGGCGTAAGCCATCTGATGCGCGGAGACTTCGACGCTTCCATACGCGAATGGAAACAGGTCGTCGCAATAAGCGGCGGCGACATGCACGACTATAACAACCTCGGAGTGGCATACGCGCAGAAGGGCATGATCGACGAAGCCATTAACGCTTGGAAATCATCCATCCGCGTCGATCCCTCCTACATCAAAGCGCGCACCAACCTCGGCATCGTGTACGCCCAGCGCGGAATGTTCCACGCCGCGATCAAAGAATGGGAAAGGTCCCGAGACCTTGACCCGTCCGACGCGACGACACACTACAACCTCGGCGTGATGTACACCAATATCGGGCTTCTCGACCAAGCAGCGATGTCCTACAAGCGCACTCTGGACATTGACCCGGCTTTCACCGAGGCTCTTAACAACCTCGGAACGCTGTACATCGACCTTCAGCGCAAGTCCGACGTCACTATGCCGTCCAGTTGGCGCAAGCCCATCGAG
The DNA here is from genome assembly GCA_029564595.1 of bacterium. Classification (GTDB taxonomy): domain Bacteria; phylum UBP15; class UBA6099; order UBA6099; family UBA6099; genus UBA6099. Next base: position 17,845 of record JAKQPS010000009.1, read on the forward strand.
CTGCGGCTGAAATACATCGTGGCTCCGGGCAAACTGACATTGAGATACAGATAATCCGGCGCAAGCCGGAACAGATTCACAAGCCGCGAATTTCCATCGGAGGCCTACATCGGGACGATAGAAAATCGCGGCTTGTGTTTTTTAGCAAATAGCCGCCGCGCCGCTCGCGCTCCCGGAAACCTCAATGACTCCCTTAAGAAACCTGTCAAACAGAAGAGTAAAACAAATCCTGATGGAGCAGATCAGAAGCGGGAACCCGCATCTATTGAGGGAACACCTCGAAAAACTCCATCCCGGCGACCTGTGCGGCGCGTTAAGGCTCTGCAGCCCCAGAGAAAAGGGCGAACTCGTCAACGCTATGGACAATGAAAGGCTGGCGGTTCTTCTGAGATTCGCGGCGGACGATCCCGGCCTCAGCTTCGAGCTATTGAAAACTGCTCATCCGGATAGGATAAGGCAGGTGGTAGCCGCCGGTTCGGAGGAATCGGCATCGGAGATATTTAGAGGGCTGTCAAAAAAACGATTTGAAGAAATAGCAAAACTGTTGCCTGAAGAGGCGGTGCGGGCGGCGTCGAACGCGCGCCAGTCGTCCGGCCATGGAATGTCCGTAATAATGACGCGGGACTTCATGGCGGTGTCCGACCATGTGACCGCAGCGGACGCTCTCAGAATGATAAGAGAGTTGAAACACTCCGATTTCAGGCCGGGCAGGATATATGTGATAGACGGAAGAGAGACTCTTGTCGGGATGGTCGACCTCCACAAGCTTGTCAGCGCGGACGCTCAGGCGACCGAAATGGGGAATTTGGCCGATGAATGCCCGCTTAGATTCTTTGTGGACGATGAGCCTGCGGCGGCGGCCCGCGCCCTGATAAGATACGGACTCGATTCTGCCCCCGTTACGGACGAAAATAACCGGCTGGCAGGAGTGGCGACCGCGCGATTGGCGTTCAGGCATCTCAACAAGGAACAGGAAGGGCTGCTGGACGCGCTGGCCGCAACCGGGGGCGCTCCGCATGGCGGCGGAGCGATTGAATTCAGAAGTTTCGCCTCGGAAGCCCTAAGGATGTTTGCCACGTTGCTTTCTATAATTGCCGTCGCGGCTGTGGTGGAAGCGGCAGCAGTCGCCTTCGGAATTGCCGCCCCGGAACTGTTGCTCGCCGCAATAGTGGCCGCAGTGGGCGCGTCCAGATTCTACAACAGATACGTGTTCGCCATGAGCGGCAAAGCGCGCCGGGAAGGACAGTTGAGAGGAGCGGCTCTGGTGAGCCACAGATGGCCCGGAGTCGTCGCGGCGGGCGGCGGGGCGGTCATTGCCTGCTCCGCGGCTTTCGCGGCGGGACACGGCGCGAGAGCAGCCTTATTCGCCGCAGCTTCCGTTTTTTTTCCTGCCATCATCGGCAGCCTCGCCGGACTTCTTTTCTTCTCGGCGTCGCAGAACTCGAAAACAGGAAAAACCATAGCCGCCGCGCCGGCGGCTCTAGGCATAGCGGACATAGCCACAATAGTTCTCGTTTTGCTGTTAAGCATATTGTTGTTCTAACATCCGTCAAGTTTCATAGCCGTGTTTGAACTCTCGCGCGGCCCAAGCGGCTGCGATGACGTTCGAATCGCTCTCATAAGGAAGCTTGACACTCCCGCCCTCCGAAACTATCATTTGACGGAGCATTTGGGGACTTAGTTCAGCTGGGAGAACGCCGCCCTTGCACGGCGGAGGTCACGGGTTCGAATCCCGTAGTCTCCATAACAAGAACATTCAGCAAAGAAGCGCCTTTCTACCAATTGGGAATAATTTCTTTTTCTCCAAAATGCTCAAAACGAAGAAAAAAGCACACAGGATGTTTTTTGGGAGCAATCTTGTATTCAGGCTTTTCTACATGCGGGCGTCGCATTTCAACCCGAATCCGCGACCTCTGAAAAAATCTTTCCGGGTGGAGATCTCAAGCGCAACTTGGGGGTGTTGAAGCAGTTCGCCGCTATGAAAACCGCCCCGGTTCATCGGCTCTATCGATGAATCCGCGGTTCAAAAGAAGCGGAAACGTGTATAATAAATAAGTAGGTCGATATAGCGTAGATAGAGAGACTCGATATCGGAAAGCGCGGAATAATTACTGCGACAATAATGAGAAACCGGCTTGTTTTCACATTGAGAGACGCGCGAATAGCACAAGCGGGATTCTTCACTACGCGCAGAGTAACAAAATACGATTAGCGTTATGGCGCTGAACATCGGAAGACTCGCGGAGACAACAACCAGTGGCGAAAGTAATGTTTTTGATACAGCGCGAAGACTTGGATCCCTCAAGAGCGGTGATGCGAAAAGTTCTTTTTCCCATCGAGACGGCGTTTGCCGCAGCCTTGTTAAAAAGCAAAGGGCATGAAGTCGGGGCTTTCGATCTCAACCTTATGGAAGAAGGCGATTCATGGTTGCGCCGTTTTCGCGGCGCGCTGGAGGGTTTTAGTCCTGACATAGTTGTTTCGGCTCCGCAGACGCTTACGTTCCTGATAAGGGAAAACATAGGGGAAACAGCCGCCGCGTTCAGCGTCGCAAAGTCTGTTGACGCTTCGATTAAAACCGTTTACTGCGGACAGGCGGCGACATCATATCCCGGAAAAGCTTTCTCAGAGGCGCGACCGGACTATTTGATAAGAGGCGAATATGAAGAACCTCTTGCGGCTTTTGCCGAAAGAGCGGATGTCTCCGGATCCTTTGAAAATATTCCGGGGTTGGCGTCCGGAATAGTTGAAGCTGAAGCAATTCCGCCTCGGCCGTCGGTTTTTTTCGGGTCGCTTCCTTTTCCAGCCTATGAGGAATTCGAATATGAGAAGTACTTCGATTTTCGGGGAAAGGGAAACATAAGACACGCGGAGCACAGCCGCAGGCATACGCACTATCTCACTTCGCGAGGGTGTTCAGCGAGATGTTGTTTCTGCAATGTGTCGTATCTTAGAGGATCGCGCGTTCATCAGGTCAGGCCGGTCGTCTCCGTATTGGACGATCTAGAGCGAATTACCCTCGAACTCGGCGTGCAAGAGATACATTTCCTTGACGAAAATATGACGCTGAGCAGAAAGCGCACGCTGGAAATTTGCCGGGGCATAGCGGAGAGACGGCTTGATTTTAAATGGATTCCATCGGGCGGTTTGAGCGTTTATTCTCTTAATCGGCAAATCTTGGAAAACCTGAAGGCTTCAGGGTGTTACAGGTTAAACCTTGCGATAGAGTCCGGAAGTCAGGACGCGCTTAAGAACATCATCAGGAAACCCGTCAATTTGAAAAAGGCGGCGGAAGTCGTGCGAATAGCTCGCGAACTGGATTTTGAGATTATCTGTTTTTTTGTGATAGGCTTTCCGGGCGAAACAAGGGCGCAGATCGAAGAGACTCTTTCCTTGGCCGCAAATCCCGACTTCGACTATGTGACCATTTCCATAGCGACTCCGCAGGCGGGGACAGAACTTGAAAAAATATGCGAGAAAGATGGATTGATAGAGAAAGGACGGATGCTCGCCGATATCAGCAAAAGATCGACGGGCGTTTTTTCAACCGATCAATTCAGCCTTTACGAACTCGAAGAGATTCGTTGGAAAAAATGGGACGAGATAAATTTCTCGACGGAGAAAAGAATCTTAAAAATCCAAAAGATGATGGGCGTCTCGCTTGAAGAACTCAATGAAATCCGCGAACGAACCAGAACCAATTTCCTTTCCCGGTGGAGAGACCGGGACAGCATTTGAACATATTGATATATATCGTTCAAGATTCCGAATGAGGATATTGATTCCGGATTCGTCGGCTCTATCGACGAATCCGGGTTGATTCTTATTCGCGCTATGTCACATCTCAATGTTCGCAACTGAACGACCGCTCTCAATATGCCGCAAAGCTCACGCGCGCAAGGATGCGCCGTCGCCGAAAGCGCTTTTCCAACGCGCAACGGCGCGACGTCGCCCCCCGAGAAATTTCCAACGGAGCCAGAACTCCATTATGTTTCTTACGCTCGTCAGGATGGTGCGCATGCTGAAGCCGCTGCGGGGATGGTTGGGATCGAATCTTGTGTGGTAGCGCAGTTGTATCTGTCTGATGTTAAGGCCTATCTTTCGCGCTTTGATGAGGCATTCCGCAGGGATGAACGAGCTATAGCTCTCAAGATGTATTCCTTCTGTGAAAAATTTGCGCGGATAGAATTGCACGAATTGAAAATCGAGTATTGGCGAAAAATCCAGAATAAGCGAGAAGAACAGCGATTTGATCAGGTAGTAATTGACTCTCGATTTGAACCAAGACAGCGGGGATTTTGTTCTCAACATATCGTGTTTGAACGCCGCAACAATGTCCACTTCGGGGTCTTTTAAGAGGGGAATCACTTTTTCCAAGTCTTCAAGGTTGAAGTGAGCGTCGATGTCGTTCCAGAAAACAATATCTTTGGCCACATGCGACAGACCTTCTCTGACTGCGTAACCTATGCCGAGGTTCCTTTCGTGGTGAATGACTTTAAGCTTGGGATATTGCAGGGCGAGCGAGTCGGCAATTTCTCCTGTTCTATCCGAACTTCCGTCGTTCACGAGAATGATTTCATAGTCGTCGGCGAATTTTTCCAGCAGCCGCGCCCAGATGCGTATCTGATTTTCGAGCAGAGCCTCTTCGTTGTATGCGAAAGTCACCATTGAGAACGAAAGGCCTGATTTACTATTTGAGTTTTCGTTCAAGATGTCTCCTTTCAAAACAACGACATCTGGAATTATACGATAAAAAGCGACGGAAACCGTATTGCGGCGGAGGAGAATTCTCCATGCCGGACTTTTTCAAGGATTTTCAATGGAATCTTCAGCCGGCCGGCGCTATATATCTCTGCGGAATATGAATCCGCGGTGAACTTTTTCGTTGTGCGAGCGAGATAGTTCGCCGCAATTCTTGAAACCGCATTTCAGAAACGCTTTTTGCGCGGGGATGTTGGAGGTCGGAGTCCATGCCCAAACAGAGCCGATGTTTCTGTCGCGCGCGGCTTCAAGCGCGGCTTGCAGCAAAACTGTTCCCGCGCCTTCGCCGGGCCGCTTTGAAAAAAATGCTATTTCTCCTTTTTTATTGAGATATAGAACCGCCGCTCCGAGAAGTTCCTTGCCTTCCACAAGACATCTAACCTCGACGCAATCTTCCGCAAGCCACGCTTCAGTTTGCGCGATTCCCACTCTTTCCGTCAGCAAAGCCTCGGAGTGTTCGTTTCTCAGGCGCACATAGTCAGGCGCTAAGCAAATATTTTGTTTCAGGTCAATCAGCTTCAAAAATCAATCTCCGCCGCCGGGCTGTTTTTGAAACACGCCGATGGCGCATCCGACATGAAAGTATGGAACGTCCTGTGTTTCGATTGTTTTGAAACCGGCTTCGTTCATGAGGGCGGACAGTTCATCGCGAGTCCAGCGCCATTCATTATGCCTTTCGGATTTCTTTGTGACAATAACATACGGAAGGGTCCAGACCATCAGCCATCGCACGTCCCATAAAGCTTTTATCAAACCGTTTTGCGCGATATATCTTTTCATCCAAGAACTGAATCTTTCTCTGCTGGTGGTAGATGTGATAACGGCGCGCCCCCCGGGTTTGAGTATTCTGTAAAATTCTTTGAATGACTTTTTGAATTCTTTCACTTTCATCATAGTGTGAACGCTCACGACAAGATCGAAGCTGTCGCTGTCATATTTTAAAGGATTGTTAAGGTCTCCGAACTCGAACGCGACGTTCTTAATATTCAATCGTTGTTGACGTTTCCGAGCCTGTCCAAGAATATGCTCTCCGTAGTCCAGCCCGACGACATCAAACCCCCGTTCCGCCAAAGCGAGCGCGGCATTGCCGTCCCCGCATCCTGCGTCAAGAACCATCGCGCCTTCTGGCAAGTCCAGATTGTCAATTTTGTCTAGAAATGCCGCGTACATATCTTGCACGAACTTGGTTTTTCTTGCCGCGAAGTAACTGAACGAAGCTTTTTTCCACCAGAACGCTTCTGACATAAACTTCTCCTTTGCGTAAAAACGCCGAGCAGGCGGTTAATCATAAAAGAAGGTCGCCGGCGCGGCTACTGTCGCGGTTTTTGGGCGACAGAAATCAGCGAGCCTCCGAACGGCAGCCTTGCGCCATGAGCGATCAACGCCGTCTCCAAGCTCATTACCTTCCCCATTGCCGCGTTCACAAAGCCGCTTTGCAACTCATTCTGAGTTTTTCGAGTTTTTGAAAGCGCAAATCTGAGCCGTGAAAACAGCAAAGCCGGAAAAAGCAGCGTAACGAAAGATGTGGTATAACGCACGGAGAAACCGGCGCGAGCCAGCTTTGCTTTCAATTCCCGCGCGCCGTATCTGCGCTCGTGGAGGCTCATTTCATCGAATCTTGACCACAGCCACGGGTGTTGTGGAACTGTGATCATGAATCCTCCGCCGGGTTTGAGAGCCTCGAACATTTGCGCTAGCGCGCCTTCGTCGTCTTTTATGTGCTCAAGCGTGTCAAACACGCACACGATGTCGAATTCGCGCGAAAACGGCATTTGCATCGTGTCCATTAAAATCAACTCCGTCTGCGAGGAAACCTTGCCTGCGGCGATTTCCAGTCCCTGAAGGTAAACGTCTCCGCCGCATAATCTGATTGACGGAAAATTCTTTTCCAGAGCCGCCAAAGCGAAGCCGGTGCCGCAACCCACTTCAAGCAGGCTTTCCGCCTTAGGAAAAAACCGCTCCAAAGCCATCTTGATTATTCTGTTTCTGGCGGCAAACCAGAAGTTGGTTTCTTGTAGTTTCGCCACAAGATCGGGAGACAAGCGGCCCGCCGCTTCGTGTGCGCCCGACACATCTTGCGCTAGAACCGCAATTCCATTTATATTGCTCGGAACATTTCCGCACGAAGGGCAATTCCAGCTATCGCTGACGAAACATTGCCCGCAATTGACGCACTTCTTCATCTCTTCTCCGCGGATGTGGGAATACGGAGCTTCCAAGCGCCCGCAAAGGGTTCGTTTGAACAACCCTGATTCCCAATAGAGGGATTCGGGTAGATGGAAGCGATTCCCAGACCCTTAACTAAATGTGTAGCGTTCACTGCGCAGATTGTCAAACCAACCCGGTTCGCCAGTTTTAAACGCAAACGTTACAAACTATGTTTCCTTTGCGACTCCTCAGTCGATTTTGTCTTTTTCCGTCGGTCAGTCTGTTTTCGCGCCCGCCCGCCCGCCGACAACGCTTTTTGCAAGCGCCAGAAACTGCAGAAACGCATATTTAAAATCATGATACGTCCGTATCCGTGACAGCCACTTTAAGATGAATCTGGGATTCATGTAGAAATTTCGGACCACCCTTTTGTAGGTCTCGACAAGATAATCTGCGTCAAGGTCGTTCTGCGTGAAAACAGCTTCATCTCCCCGGCAGCGCGTCCAGTCGTTCCACTTTTCGTTGTTTATGGCTAAACCCTTGTCCGCGACGTATTGTCTCATTGCCGAATTCGGCCAAGGATATGTTATTTGAACGTTCACAAGGTCCAGCGGCAACGAGGCCATAAACGCGATGGTTTTTTCAGTTGTTTCGCGCGTGTCTCCCGCCATGTTCAGCATGAAGAAGCCGCGCGCTTCGAGCCCGAGTTTTTTTGTCGTCTCGACCGCTTTTCGTATCTGTTGAGTGTTGACGCCCTTGCGATTGATTTTTAGAATTTCGTCCGCGCCCGATTCTATTCCATAACCGATGCTGTACAGCCCCGCTCTTTTCAAAGCGGCCAGCATTTCCTCGTCGACCATATCGACTCTGGAGGCGACGCGAAAGGCGATTTTTCTGCCTGCCGCAAGTTCGGCGAATGCCATTACCCTCTCGCGGTCCGCCGTGAAAGTGTCGTCTACGAAGAAAATCTCCCTTGCTCTATAGTCGCAGATCAGCATATCGATTTCAGCCATGATATTGCCGGCGGACCTGAAGCGCATCCCTTTTCCTGTGAGCCTTGGGCAAAAAAGGCAGTCTCCGTTGCAGCCCCGGCTGGAAAGCATGGTGAATTGTGGCATCAGCTTGTACTTTCCGGGCGATGGAAAATACTGTTTTACGTCAAACTTGTGTCTGGCAGGGAATGGCAAGGAGTCTAGGTCGCGGAGATATTCGCGCTGAGGGTTCTCAATCGGGTTGTTTCCGCGTCTATGCGCGAGGCCCCTAACGTCCGAAACGTCGCCGCCGGAAGCCGTCCGCGCCGCCAGCTCGCGGAATGTGGTTTCTTCTTCGTTTAAGATGACATAGTCAATGCTTTCGCATTCGTTTAGAGCGATTGATTTCAGAACTGAAGCGGCGCCGAAAAGCGCGATGGGAATTCCGGGAGCAAGCTTTTTTAAAAGATCGGCAGTCCGGTAAGCCGCGTAAGCGCCGCTGAGATTGGCGCTCAAACCGAAAATGAAATACCGCGAAAAATTCATGCCGCGGAGCGCAGCGTCGGCGTCCAGTTGCAATTGAAGGTCTAACGCGTCCGCGCCGAAGCCCTCGAATTCTAAGAAAGCGGCAAGATAGGCGACATTTAAAGGCAGTTCGCGATCATGCGCCCCCCAGAGCGCCCCTTGAAAGGTTGACCTTTCAGCAGATATTAAAAGGGCTTTTTTTTCAGTCATAATCGCGCGCTCCGTCAGGCCGCCCCGTCAGCCGTCCACCCGCTTGCTCAGCGCGTGGAAGTAGTTGTAGTTCCACGACCGAAATTCGAGATCGACGCACTCGGAGCAATGCGGCATTTCGCTCCTTCTGCCTTCCACGTGCAGTTTTCTCCATTCGTTCAGTTTGTCGGAGCGCCACAGCCCCCTTATCGGGGTTTCCATAACATTGCCGATGCGCAATCTATTGTAAATGTCGTTGACGCATCCGCGCAAATCTCCCACCGGGTCTACCAGAACCCTTTCCCACAAGAAAGGGCAGGGAACGTTATCGGGCATATAGGCGTCCTGCCGCGCGCCGCGGTTTATCAGTCCGCCGAAACTGAGAAGTTTTCTGGTTAGAACAACATCGACTTCGCGGTTCCAGAATTGTTCGATTTCTTCCATACGGTCTTCGTTCGCGGTCTGTTGGATGACGCTGACCATGACACGGGTTGAATATCCGCCTTTGTCGCGCTGCCGGACGAGCGCCTTGACGTTTTCCAACATGACATCAAAATCAAGCCCGACGCGGATCTTCTCATAAATTTCGGGCGTCGCCGCGTCAACGCTTATCTCTATGCTTCTTATGCCGGACTTGAGAAGTCTGAGAGAAACGCCGGGCGTCAAGAGGCTGCCGTTGGTGGTAAGCGCGACGTTCTTGTCTTTCTTCTTGTCCAGAAGGTATTCCATCATCTCTACCGCTTCGGGATGAAGCAACACTTCGCCGGCCGACGACATCCTCACAAGATTGTGCGGATAAAGCGAGCACTCGTCGGCGACTTTTCTGAAAACATCCCACGACATCAGTTGATCCTTGCCCTTCACGCTGGCCGTAAAGCCAGTTTTTGCGTTGGGGCAGTGAACGCATCGAGCGTTGCACCTGAAACAGACTCCTATTACGACCATTTCAGGAAATTCCGCCGCAGAAGACGAGCGGAAGCCGAATTTTTCGGGGAGATGCTCGATTGCGTTTTTTTCTTTCATGTTGTCGCTCATTCTGTCATTTTACTCCATCGCCTTAAGTCGGCGGATATATTGTTCGTATTTCTCGCCCATTAGTATTTCCAGACTGTCCGGCCCGCAGTTCATAATCAGGTCGAGCACAGACAGGTAGGGCACAAACGGCTCGCGCGCCTGAGGGTATTGCGGATGCTTGTAGTTCTGGAACCTGACGTTTATTCCGGCAGCGTCAAACAGCTCGCGTTCGATGAAATCTTCGGCGGCGGCTCCGTCATATAATTCGTCTGCTCCGAGTCGGACGCATATATCCACCAGTTTTTCTGTTTTCTCCAAACCGGCCGGCAAGTCCATCTCTGAAGATTTAACGATTTGAGCGGGCGGTTTTCCAAGAATTTCGAGGGTGGTTTCCAAAATTCGCATGTCCAAGTCCGCTAGAAAAGTCCATTCGCTTTCGAGTATCTTCGCGAACGCCGGCATGTAGTCCTCGTAGTGTTTAGATTTGCCGTAACTGTTTTGTATCATGTTCAAATGTCGCGCTCGCCATTGCGAGTCTCCGCCTATCCTGACATCGCGAATTATCTTGTTTTCAGCTTCTTTTTCGACAGGGACCGTAATCCATTTCCAACCTGCCGGACAGTCAACCCTTATCCGATTTCTATTCCTCCACGATCCTTTCGAGTATTTGACCGAATCGAAAATCACGAACACGTCCGAAGCGTACAATTGCTCGAAGAATCCCAGCCATGGGAAGTATCCGGGTTGCAGTATTCCTACTCGCATAATTCTCCCAGCCCCTAGCATAAAATTTCTTTGAGCGCGTCGCAAACCGTTTCTGCCTGCTTGTTCGTAAGCCGCGGGTAAAGCGGCAGGGTAAGCGTGCGCTCGCCTATCTCGTTGGCGATTGGGAAGTCTTCGGGTTTGTAACCGTAGGTTTTTCTGAAGAAAGACAGGTTATGTACGGCGACATAGTTGACGGCGCAGCCGATTCCCATCTCCTGAAGCCGCAAAGCCGTCTGGTCTCGGTTGGCCTTTCGGGGCAACAGAACGGTGAATAAATGATGAGCGGAAATTTCGTCTTTTCCGGGAGATTCGATGAAGTCCAGTCCGGACACATTCGAGAGGCGTTCTCTGTAGATTGTCTCCAGTTCCTGCCGTCTGAGGCGATACTCGTCTAGGCGGTCGATTTGGTTCACCAGAAGGGCGGCCTTGATGTCGTCCATGTTGTATTTCCAGCCCATGAAATCCATATTCCAGTGTTGGAATTTCTTAAAGTAGCGTTCGGCGGCATTTTTGGAAATGCCATGGTGTCGCGCGGACCTATGCCAGTCAGCGTCCTCGGATGAGTCGCAGGCGAGAGCGCCGCCTTCGCCGCAAGTAATGCTCTTTGTGGGGTAAAAGGAAAAACATGCGGCGGAGCTTAACTGTCCGGGCCGCGCCCCGTCTCTGCGTCCCTCGATGCAGTGCGCGGCGTCCTCAATAACAGACAGCTTGAACTTGGCGGCGATTCTCGCGAAGCCGCGCATATCCGCCATGCGTCCGTAAAGATGGACGGGAATAATAGCCTTGGTTTTTTCCGTGACAGCAGTTTCCGCCGCTTCGGGAGCGAGCAGTCCGCTCTTCGGGCAGACGTCGGCGAAGACGGGCCGCGCTCCGGCTTGAATGATTGCGGTCGCCGTTGCCGCGAATGTCATCGGCGTTGTGATAACCTCGTCTCCCGGGCCCACTCCCAGCCTTAAAAGAGCAAGGTGAATCGCGCCGGTGCAACTTGTAAGCCCAACCGCTTCCTTCACGCCCAGATAGAGCGCGAGTTTTCTCTCGAACTCGGCCACGACCGGCCCGGTCGTCAGAAACAGCGATTTCATTGTTTCGCAGGCTTTGGAAATGTCGTCTTGATTTATGTTATGAATGAAAAAATCGATATTCATGCGTCGCCGGATTCCTCTGGAAAAGCCGTCTTCAGTGCAATTCGGTCGTTCCGGTTCCCGTTATGACCGGCACCGTTCTCATCCAGAGTTGCTTTCGCCACCAATCCTGATTGTCAACGTACCACTTAATTGTGCGTTCGAGGCCGTCTTCCCATTGCACGGCGGGTTTCCAGTTCAACTCTCTCAATATTTTCGAGGCGTCCCCGGTGTGCCTGAAAACTTGTCCGGGCCTGTCGCCTATATAGCTGATAAGCGAATCATCGGCGTTCATCAGCCTGACGACATCTTTTGCCACCGAGCCTATGGAGCGGCTTTCCCCGCTGGCCAAGTTGAAGATTTCGCCTTTCACTTTTTTGATGTCGGCGTGCAGTATGGCGTCTATGGCCGCGCATGTGTCTTCGACGAAGATGAAATCCCTTTGCGCGCTGCCGTCGCCGTGCACCCGCAGCTTCTCGTTGACAAGGCAGTTTGTAATGAATCTCGGCACGGCTTTCTCAAGGTGCTGGAAAGGCCCGTAGTTGTTGAATGGTCGCACTATGACAGCGGGTATGTCGTATGTCGCCCAAAAAGAATACACCAATCTGTCGCCGCCGAGTTTGGCGGCGGCGTACGGGCTTCTGGGAATGAGAGGATGATCCTCGCTCATCAACTCAGCCTGAGCCGTGCCGTACACCTCGGATGTCGAGATATGCGCGAACCTTTCCACAGTGTCTCTGTGCTTGACCACGGAGCTTGCGATAATCTGTGTGCCCATCACGTCGGTTTCAAAGAAAAAGTAGTTATCGTATATCGATCTTGTCACATGCGTTTCTGCGGCGAAATGAACCACCATGTCCGATTTTGACACAAGCGCGTCGACAAGCACCGGGTCCTTGACGTCTCCGTACCAGAAAGACAACCTTTCGTTGTCGTTTTTGTTTATGTCCACAGGCAGATTGTCTATGCTGCCGGCGTAGGTCAGAGCGTCCAGCACTAAGATTTTATAATCGGGATATTTGTTATAAATGTGTCTTGCGAAATTACTGCCTATGAAACCGGCTCCGCCAGTTATTAGTATGTTTTTGCTCATGCCTTTGTGCGCCGCATCACAGGGTGTTCACAATGAAAATCGCCGCTTGTTACGGCCCGTCGCATAGGTGTCAAGTGTGTGGCGCTCCTCTTTGATGGGTTGATAGATTTTTTAGAGGGTGTCGCGCAGCCCCTCGATTATCTTGTGAAAGCTATTAGCTTTCGAGAATGCTATAAAACACTTTATCTATAGTAATGCTATCAAAACAACGACAACATATCAAATTATTTATTGAATTCGAGCGCGCGAGACGGCTTAACATCGGTGTCAGGGCGTCTCTTGCCAAGATGATTCGCGATGCTTGACGCGGACAGGGGTGTTTTCTTCAGTGTTTGCTTTCAAGCCGTATGAACCTGAATCCTAATGATGAATTCGGGTTGAATCCAGCGGTCTATCTCACGGTGAATATTTTCAGGTTCGCCTCCGGGCAGTCCTCTGGCGGAATATCCGGATCGTAGTCCTTCTCGAAATCATTCTTTCTGAGGCAATGCAACAATACGAAATCTCGATTACGGCTGGCAAACTCCTTGTCTATTGTGTTGAAAACATCGGCATATTTTCGTGCCAGTCCATCGTGTTTGCGGATTTCCTCTTTTGCGCAAAGGTATCTTTTAAAACTGTCATCCGAAAACCTGTATTTGGAAAAAACAGTGGAAGGCTGTTTCGGAAATGCCATGTTCAGCATCATGCTGATCCCTCTTTGATTCACAGCGACGTTGGAAGAGTCGTGTTTAAGAGCCTCTATAAGATGTGGCGTCGGGGGCAGCATACTATAGAAGGTTAAATTCTGAATAAAAAACACCTTTGATGAAGCTAACAGCATGAGCATGGAAAAAGCCGCTGAAAACCATCCGTAGCGATGGGTTTTCAACGCTGTCAAAACAAGCGCGAACGAGGCGCAATAAACGCCGAAATACTGTTCGAAACTGTTCGGTTGCGCGATCCATCCGGAAATGATTTGATGATTGGCCGCCACAAATGGAGCAAGCGCGATGACGAAAGCAGGCCTTCTTAACTTGTCCGGAATCGCGTTTCTCAAAATCGCGTGCAACCCCAAAGCGACGCAACCGGTGAATGACACAAAAGGCAGCCTAGTGTTCACCAGCATGCTTCTGTGCTCGTTCGATAAAATAAACTCAAAAAACAACATTGCGGCGATAGATATTAAACAAAAAGATATAGCGGGAGCAAACGGAAGAAGCGGTTTGAATTTTGTTTTTCGCTCGAGAATAGAATGAAGATGCAGGGAGACGACGATAAACGCCAAAGGAAAAGACACGAATTGATAGAGAAACGGCATACACAAATACATAGGGATGAAAGACCTGATTCTCAGGGAAAGGAAAATTGCGGCGCACATCAGAGCTAGCGAAATCTGCGGTTCGGGAGAGCTTACGAGCGGCAGGAATGTGGAACCCGGAGTGGTCAACCAACTGACAAACCCGCGTTCTAGGCCGGCATGGAAGATTCTAACGACGAAAGGGTTCAATCCGCCGAACAGAAGCGGCAGGAACGTTATCAAAACGGCTCCCAAGTTAGATTTCCTTCTATCGTATCCGAGGCGGATGAAGATTGCTCTGGAAAACAACATAAAAGCGATTACCGCGAGAGTGTCGAATATCATGTTGATTTGAGCGCCTGAAAATCCCGCCTCATGACCTATTCTTACGAGATAAAGCGATGGACGGTTTGAGGCGATCAATCCGATCTCGCGAGAGATTTCATATAGAAGATAAAACCCCTCGTTCCATGCGTTGGTGTAATAGATAACGCCGACGTCGGCAAACCAAAGATATATAGGCGTCGCATTAATCAGCGCGAGCGCGGCCGCTATAACGGCAATAAACGCATATTTGTTCATATCCTGTCGCTTTCCTTTCGATAGCGCGGATGCTTCAAAAGAAAAAACCGATCAAACGGCATACGATTCTTTGGTAAACAATACTATAGTATCCCAAAAAAAGTAAGGTCGCGTTTCTATTGCGACAGGGGCGGGATAAGGATATAGTCGTGTCATTGCGGCGTATTATGTTGAGGATTATAATACTCGAAATGTTGAGATTTCTGTCCGCAACGGTGAGTGGCATGTGTCATAAGATTATTACATGAGGATCGGGCAATGGGTTTCTTTTCTGAGTTTTGGCAGTTTTTGAAAGAGCGCAAACTCTGGTGGATCACGCCAATTATAGTGACGCTGATAATTCTGGGATTGATAATTTTTGTCGCGGGTCCGCAGTCGCCGGTGGCTCCGTTTATATACACGCTGTTTTAGTTTGGCGGCGCGGAGCATAGATGAACATTCTCGGCATTTCCGCATATTATCATGACAGCGCGGCGTGTTTGGTAAAAGACGGCGAGATTATATCCGCCGCGCAGGAAGAACGATTCACAAGGAAGAAGCACGATCCCGATTTTCCTAAAAATTCGATTGAGTATTGTTTGAATGAAGCAGGGCTTGGCTCCGCGTCGGAACTCGACTGCGTTGTTTTCTATGACAAACCGTTCATCAAATTCGAGCGGCTTCTTCTAACGTATCTGAGTTATGCGCCGGCGGGATTGAGGTCTTTCATGACTGCGATGCCGACATGGTTGACGCAAAAACTCTGGCTGCGCGAAGAGATATCCAAGAGGCTGAAATTCAAAGGGCCGCTGCTCTTTTCTGAGCACCACGAGTCGCATGCGGCATCGGCGTTTTTTCCGTCGCCGTTTGAAGAGGCGGCGGTGTTGACGCTGGACGGGGTGGGGGAGTGGGCCACGGCGAGTCAGGGCGAGGGCCGGGGCAACCGCGTTTCAATTTCCCGCGAAATCAGGTTTCCTCATTCTCTGGGGCTGCTTTATTCCGCGTTCACTTATTTCTGCGGATTCAAAGTTAATTCAGGCGAGTACAAGCTGATGGGGCTGGCGCCGTACGGCGAGCCGAGGTTCGTTGACGAGATAAAAAACAATCTCATCGACATCAAGGATGACGGTTCGTTCAGGCTGAACCTGAAATATTTCTCGTACATGGCTGGGCTGAGGATGACGAACAAGCGATTCGCCGCGCTGTTCGGGGTCGGGCCGAGGAAGCCGGAATCTGCAATAACGGATATTTACATGGATTTGGCGAGGTCTATTCAGGCGGTAACGGAAGAGATTGTGCTGAAGATGGCGAGGGATATCCGCGAGCGGACCGGGATGAGGAATCTGTGCATGGCCGGAGGGGTGGCGCTCAATTGCGTGGCTAACGGCGCGCTGTTGCGGGAGGGGGTATTCGACGACATCTGGATACAGCCTGCGGCGGGAGACGCCGGGGGCGCGTTGGGCGCGGCCATGTTGGCGTGGCATCACTATTACGGCAAACCCCGGAAGACCGGCAAAGGAGACGCGCAGCGCGGCTCGCTGCTCGGCCCGGAGTTTACAGATGAACAAATCGAGGCGTTCCTCGTCGAGAATGACATCCTGTTTGAGCGCGTCGGGCGGGAAAATGTGGCGGCGCGGACGGCGGAGCTTCTTGAAGAGGGAAACGTCGTCGGGTGGTTCCAAGGTCGTATGGAGTTCGGGCCGAGGGCTTTGGGGGCCAGAAGCATAATAGGCGACGCGCGCTCGCGGGACATGCAGAGCGTGATGAACCTAAAGATTAAGTTCAGGGAATCTTTTCGTCCGTTCGCGCCGTCGGTTCTTGCGGAGCGGGCGGCGGATTATTTTTGTATCGATCGCGAGAGTCCTTACATGTTGCTGACTGCCGACGCGCGAAAGGAAACACGCAGAGAGCTATCGTCCGAAGAACTTTCGCTTAAGGGGTTGGATAAACTTCGCGTGGCGCGTTCTTCAACTCCGGCGATAACTCATGTCGATTATTCGGCTCGCGTGCAGACGGTATCAAAGGATGCGAATCCGCTTTACCATGAGATGATATCCGAGTTTGACAGGCGCACGGGCTGCGGTCTGATAATAAACACATCGTTTAATGTGCGCGGCGAGCCTATAGTCTGTTCGCCGGAGGACGCTTACAGGTGTTTCATGCGCACACAGATGGACTATCTTGTGATGGGCGGGTTCGTTTTGGACAAGAAGCGGCAGCCGGAAGTTGAGATTCCCGAAGATTGGCTCAAGGAGTTTTCACCGGATTGAGCGGCGGAGAGAAGAACAACGAGTTGAAACAGGCGGCTAGATTCGCGCTAACGGCGTTTATCGCGACCGGAGCGCTGGCCGCGCTGGCGCTCCTGCGCGGCAAGCCTGTCGCGGCGCAGGTGTTTGCGTCGCTGTCCGCGTACATGTTTGCCGCAAGGTTCATTCTGCCGGGCATATTGCTGAAGCCAACTTTCAACGCTGTTACGGCGGCGGCGCGGACGCTCGGCTGGGTGAATGCGGCGGTAGCCCTCGGTCTTGCTTACTTCTTCGTGTTTGCTCCTGTAGCGATGGTTCTGCGCGCGGCGCGGCGGGACTTCATGCTGCGGAAGTTCGACCCGAAAGCTGAAACCTACTGGCATGAAACGGAACAGAAGCCGCTTGATCCCAAAAGATACGAACAAAGGTTCTGATTGAAATAATCCGCTTGATCTCTGATTGACGCTACGCGCCTTTTTTCAAGAGAGATTCGGAGACCGTTCTCGGGACTTCCTGATAGCTGTGGAATTCCATTGAGAAATTGCCCCTGCCTTGAGTGCAGTTGCGGATGACGGTGGAGTATCCGAACATTTCGCTGAGAGGGACCATAGCGGCGATGACGCGCCGCGCGCCGGCGACGGACTCCATTTCCGCGAGCCTGCCCCTGCGCGAACTGATGTCCTGCATGACGTTGCCGACGAACTCTTCGGGGACGTCGATCTCGACTTTCATGATCGGCTCCTTGAGTATCGGGTGAGCTTTTCTCAGGGCGTTCTTGAGGCCGATGGAGGCTGCGATTCTGAAAGCTTGGTCGTTGGAGTCCACCTCGTGAAAAGCGCCGCCGAGGAGCGTGACCGCGATGTCGATGACGGGATACGCTCCGAGCACGCCGGTCTTCATTGCGTCTTCCACGCCTTTCTGGACGGAGGAGAAATATTCCTGTGGGATTTCGCCGCCTTTGACGTCGGTCGCGAAAACGAAACCTTCGCCGGGTTGGAGCGGCTCTACGCGGAGGATGACTTTGCCGAAATGGCCGCGCCCGCCGCTCTGCTTTACGTAGCTGCCTTCGGATTCGACAGAGCGCGACACTGTTTCCTTGAACGCGACTTTGGGTTTTCCCGTCAGAGCGTCAACGTTGAACTCCCGTTTCAGCCTGTCGGTGACGATTTCAAGGTGAAGTTCGCCCATGCCGGAGATAATCGTCTGTTCGATATCGTTGTTGATTTCCACCTTGAAGGTGGGGTCTTCCTTCGCCAGTTCGTGGAGGGCCGCAGACATTTTCTGTTGGTCGCCTTTGGAAGCAGGCTCAATGGACATCGATATGACCGGCTCCGGGAAAGTTATGTTCCCCAGAACGACCGGAGAGTTTTCGTCGGTTAGGGTGTCGCCGGTGTTGACCGTCTTGAGTCCGATGACGCCGCCGATTCCGCCGGCGGTAAGCTCTTCAAGCTCTTCCCAGCGGTTGGCGTTCATGCGGAGTATGCGTGTGACCCGGTCCATTTTGCCGTTCACCGAGTTGTACACGCGGGAGTTTTTTTTCATTACGCCGGAGTAGACTCTGACGTAGGTGATGTGGCCGACGTGAGGCTCTCTGGCGATTTTGAAGGCGAGAGCCGCGAGCGGCTCGCTGTCGTCCGTTTCCCGGACGACGCTTTCGCCCGTCTTCCTGTCCGCGCCCACGACCGCCGGGACGTCGAGCGGAGATGGCAGATATTCGTTGACGGCGTCCAGAAGAGACTGAACGCCTATATCCTTCATTGAGGTTCCGCAGAACATCGGAACGAGGCCGGAGCGGATGGTGGTTTCGCGGATGGCTTTTCTAAGGATATCTTTGGAGATATCGGCCTCTTCGAGGAACATCTCGGCGATCTCGTCCGATTTGTCGGCGAGGCGCTCGATGAGTTTTGCGCGCCATGCGGCAGCGTTCTCCATGCAATCTTCGGGTATCGCCGTCCGAGTTCTGCCGTCTTCGCCTTCGGTGTCGGGCAGCTCAAGCTCCATCTCGATAAGATCAATTACGCCGGCGAAAGTTTCGCCGTCAAAATATGGAATAGAGACAGGGGCTGGCGAGGCTCCGAACTTGCTTTCTAGTTGTTCGGCGCATCTGAAATAATCTGCGCCCAGCCTGTCCATCTTGTTGACGAACACGATTCTCGGAATGCCGTATTTATTGGCCTGCCGCCAGACTGTTTCCGTCTGCGGCTGGACGCCGCCGGTGGCGCAGAATACGACCACAAGGCCGTCGAGCACGCGCATCGCCCGCTCGACCTCGACCGTGAAGTCAACGTGTCCGGGAGTGTCTATGATATTTATCGAGTGGCCTTTCCATTCGCAGGAAGTCGCCGCCGAGACGATTGTGATCCCGCGCTCCTTTTCCTGCTCCATCCAGTCCATCGTCGCCGTGCCTGAGTCGACGGCGCCCAGCCGGTGAACCTTCCCGGTGTAGTAGAGGATGCCCTCCGTCGTGGTTGTTTTTCCGGCGTCAATGTGCGCCACGATTCCGATGTTTCTGGCTTTTCTCAAATCAGACTCTTTCATGACCTTGCAAACCTGTTCCCTTTCGAGCAAAAAAAAACCGGCCCGTTTCGCCGCTTGCCTTTCGCGGCATGGCCGACATTACATTCTAAGGGTTAAGCGGAATTTGTCCATACGCGCGGAAAAAAACTTTGCCGCGCTCAGAGTTTCATTATGTGCTCGATGGATTTCATTATGTTCGCCGAAGAGATGACGCCTTCGATGAACCAGTCTCTGTAGCTGTCGTCGGAGAGGTCCACGTGGAACGGTTTCACTGGTTTGGTTTCATCTTCGTAAATGACGAGAATGCGGGGGCGCAGCGGGTTGTCTCTGTTAGAGTTGATGACCACCGCCCGCATCGAGTTGTTGAGTTGCACGAAAGTACCGGCGGGATATATTGCGAGATTCGAGACGAACACGCGCAACACTTCGGGGTCGAACCTGTGATATTTAGGATCGACGATAGTGACCATAGCCTGATGAGGGTCCACCCTGTTGGCGGGGTCGAACGGCGAGACGAGCGTGTTGAAAGCTTCGGACACCGCGATTATGGACGCGAGCTTGGATATCTGTCCGGCTTTCAGTCCTTCGGGGTATCCCGAGCCGTCCATGTATTCGTGGTGTTGGGCGACGGCGTCCAGCGCGTTCTCGCTGATGCCCCTTATCTCTCTTGCCATCTCCATGCTGCGGAGCGGATGCTTGCGGATGTTCGCGGGCGCGGCGGTCAGCATCGAGTTGTCCCACTTCTGTTTCTTATAAGCGACAAGGCCGAGGTCGTGCAGCAGACACGCCGTGCCGAGGTCGTTCTGTTCGGCCTCCGGCAGTTCGAGCGACCGGCCGAGTATCAGAGCCGTCACGCACACGTCCACATTGTGCTGATATATATATTCGTCCGAAGCTTTCAGTTTGGAGAGCAGGGACAGCACGCCCTGTTCGAGCGCTATGACATCGAGTATCTGGGTAATCGTCCGGGATATCAGATCTATCTCGCACGCGCCTTCCGATATCAGGTTCTTGGAAAGCCGCGCAAGAGATGTTATGGCGTCCTCGTAGGTCTGTTTGGCGAGCACTTTTATCGACTCGCTGAAAACCTCGTTGTTGTCCGCGCCGCCGTCGTATGTCTCGACGAAAATATGCTCAATGCCCCACTTGCCGAGTCTCTTTATGTGGGGTTTTTCGAGCATGAAGCCGGGCCGCATAAGTTCCCGCCCGCCGGAGTGCAGCACCACGACCGGTTTCGCGAGAATCATCCCCGGTTCCGCGTCGAATATGCGGATTTTCTTCATTCCCATCTGCGCCGAGCGCCTCCGCTTGCCTTAATCCCTGCTAATAATCTGTAATAGCTTAATGCTATATAAAACATACATTTCCGTGTCTGTTTTGTCCATGTCGAAACCGAACAAAAAAACTACCGTTCTTTGCCGTCCGGGATTTCGGATGCCGGCACGGGAACAGGTCTATTCTCCTCTTCCGTCTCCGTCTCTAAGCCGGCGCTCTCCGTATTGTGCAGCGAAGCGTCGTCCGGCTCATCTTTGAAAGCCGCGTTTTCGGCGTCTCGGACATTTGTTTCGGGGGAGCCGCAACCGCATTTTCTCTCGCAGGGCTGGAACCTGTTTTCGAATTCCAGAGGAGGCAGTTCCGCCCACGATCTTCCGCCATCGGGCGTTTCTATCTCTACCGAGTTCTTGGGGATGCTCAGCCCGATCACTCGCCCCTTAACGCCCTCGATGGTCACCTCTTCGCCCATGCGGGGCATCTTTTTCTTGATTTCCATATAAGTGTCGTGCTCGTATTTCAGACAGCAGAAAAGTCTGCCGCATATCCCCGATATCTTCGTGGGATTGAGAGGCAGCCCTTGCTCTTTGGCCATTTTTATCGATACGGATTGGAACTCGCGCAGGAAAGTGGCGCAGCACAGGGGCCTGCCGCAGGGGCCGATGCCGCCGTGGAGTCTGGCCTCGTCGCGCACGCCCACCTGCCGAAGCTCGATCCGCGTCCGCAGTCGCGACGCCAGCGTCTTTACCAGTTCCCTGAAATCGACCCGCCCTTCGGCGGTGTAGCAGAGAGTGACTTTTGTTCCGTCGAAGGTGTACCGGGCGCTGACCAGCTTCATGCCCAGTTTTGCCTTCTCAATTTCCTCGCCGCTGACCTCAAGCGCGCGAGTCTCTTTCTCGTTAGCGCCCGCCAGTTTCGCCGCGTCGTCCTCGTTAATCTTCCGCATAAGCTTCATCAGCGGAAGCGCCTCGGCCTCTACTTCCTGTTCGCAGATTTCGCGCATCAACTGTCCGATATCCATACCGAAATCGGTTTCCACCACCACGAGGTCGCCCGGCTCGATCTGCTCGGTCAGCCCGACGGCGTCGAACAGGAAAGACCTGTTCAGGTAATCCATCCTTACTTCTCCGCATCTAACGATCATCTATTTTCTCCAGTCGCGCCGGGAGGGTGTCCGCCCGGACCGCTTCTTCGCTTCGATTTTGCGTCGCGCGCCTTTCAGGCGGCTCCGGCTTTTGCTTTCAAATTTATCGCCATCGCTTCGAGGGCGGATTCCGTCAAGCCGCCGCCTCGAACGGTCTGTATCGTGTTCATTAGAGTTTCGAGAATGTCGCAGCCGCGTTTCATCTCGCCTGCGCCCGCGCCGACCGTCATGTGTTTTCTTTCAACCATGGACATCATTATTTCGAGGATGGCCGCCACGCTCTTTCGCCGGGCGGTGGATTCAGTGTCCTCGGCGGTCGACAGGTCGATCCTTCCGGCGAGCGCCCCCACTTCCTCGGCTAGCCTCGTGGGCGACGCGGAAGCTTTCTTCAGCAGCCTCTCGAAAAGTTCCGCTTCCACATCCTCGAACAGTTCTTTCAATTTTCTGTCTTCGCTCAGTCGCAGGATTTCTCCCATGTTGCCGCGCGCGATGGGGAACAGGTAGTCCACCTGACCGCCGGAGAGTCTTTCTCCGGCCACCGCCGCCGCCTCCGCCGGAGTGAGCGGACGAAAAGGCACGGAGAGGACGCGCGACTTGATGGTCGGCATTATCCTGTCCGCCTTTTCCGTCAGCAGCACGAAGACGGACATTTCGGGAGGCTCTTCGATGACTTTGAGCAAAGCGTTCGCCGCTTCGGCGCCCATGGCGTCCGCGTCGTCGAGAATGAGGAACCGTCTTTTTCCCGCGTTAGGGGTCATGTGGGCGTCATTTCGGATTTCCTTCGCCTCTTCTTTTCTGTAGCCCTGTCTGGTGGGGGAGTAGACGCGGGCGTCTATGTCAACGCCGCGTTCGACGCGGCGGCATGAAGGGCAGACGCCGCAAGCGTCCGCGTCGTCCATCGGAGCGGCGCAGTTGACTGCCTGAGCGAAAGCGAGCGCGGAAGTCCGTTTGCCGACGCCCGCCGGCCCGATGAAGAGAAAAGCATGTCCGAGACGGCCCGACTTCAGCGTCCCGAGCAGGCTCCTCACAGCCACGCTCTGTCCGATTATATCTCTCAGCGGCATTGTTTTGTCACGTGTACATGTCCAGCAACAGCCCTCTAATGCGGTCCAGCCTCGCCATAAACGCCAGAAGGTTCGTCTGTCTTTTGACGAACTCCTCGGCCAGAGCCGCAAGCTCCGTGTCTATGGTTTTCACCAGAAGCAGAGACTTCTTCTTGCCCGTAGGGCTGACGGACAGTTTTTCTTCGACCGCGAACAAGTCGTTCACCACGACGTTCACGAATTTTCTTACAAGCTCCCTGTATTTTTCAAGCGACTCGAAGGTGAGGCTTTTTTCGATTTCCGCAGCCTGTTTGTCGATGCCGGAAAGCAACTGCCCCAGCTCTTCTTTAATCTCGGCGCGCTGGGCTTCGAGAAGTTTCCGTGTGAAAGGCGCGTCGGCGGAGGCGGATTTTGCCGCCCTTGCTCTGGACGAGGCGCCGGCTTTGCCCGATCTTCTAGTCCTGTCGCGTCCGGCCTTGTCTATGTGGACTTCCATTGTTCCTCAGTCTCCGATCCGGGCGGCGAATTCGTCCAAGAAATATTTATGCAGACGCCAGTCGTCCGTAAGTTCAGGATGGAAGTTGCCCGCCAAACACAATCCTTGGCTTATAAGCGCGGGAGCGCCGGCGTGGCTCGCGAGGATTTTTACCCCGTCGCCCACCCGCGTCACTTTCGGCGCTCGTATGAACACCGCCCTGAACCGCATCGGCCCCGATCCATTCACTGAGTCGATTACGATGTCGGACTCGAAGCTCTCCACCTGAGGGCCGTACGCGTTGCGCTCCACCGTCGCGTCGATGAAGCCGAGTTGCGCCAGATCATGGTCGCCCTCCGTGTCCGAGCAGACGAGTATCATCCCCATGCAGGTTCCGTACACCGCGAGAGATCCGGAAAGGTATCTTTCGCGGATGGCCTTGTCTAGGCCGTATCTGCGCATAAGGCGGGAGACGGTCGTGCTTTCCCCGCCGGGGATGACAAGCCCGGACACCGAGTCGAGTTGAGCGGGCGTTCTTATCTCTACCGCCTCGATGCCAGCCTTGCGCAACATCTTTATATGAAGCTCGAAATCGCCCTGCAGCGCGAGCGCGCCGATTCTGCCCAAAGTGTATGCTCCGCCTTACCAGCCCCGCGTCTGAAGCAGGTCTTTCTCGTCCATCTTGGAAACGTCCAACCCGCGCATCGCGCTTTTAAGTCCCCGAGAGACTTCCGCTAGAACCTTCGGGTCGCGGTAGTGCGTAACCGCGTCCACTATGGCCTTCGCGCGCGTCGCCGGGTCCTCGCTCTTGAATATCCCAGAGCCTACGAACACCGCTTCCGCCCCCAGCATCATCATCAGCGCGGCGTCCGCCGGAGTGGCGATCCCTCCCGCCGCGAAATTCGGAACCGGCAGTTTGCCGTTCTCTTTTACGTATTTCACCAAATCGTATGGAGCGCCGAGGTTCTTAGCTTCCGCCATCAACTCTTCATCCGGCAACTGAGTCAACCGCCTGATGTCGCCCGTGACGGCGCGCATGTGGCGCACCGCTTCGACCACGTCGCCGGAGCCGGCCTCTCCTTTAGTTCTAATCATTGCCGCGCCTTCGCCGATCCTGCGCAGCGCCTCGCCGAGGTTTCTCGCTCCGCACACGAACGGAACTTTAAATTTATGCTTGTCGATATGGAAATGCTCGTCGGCGGGCGTCAGCACTTCGCTCTCGTCCACGAAGTCCACTCCCATCGCCTCTAATATCTGAGCTTCCACGAAATGCCCGATTCTGGCTTTCGCCATCACCGGCACTTCGTATTTCTTTTCCTTGAGAGCCTTGATGATGCCGTCGATCACATTGGGATCTGCCATGCGGGCGACGCCGCCGTCTCTCCTTATATCGGCGGGGACGCGCTCTAGCGCCATAACCGCAGCCGCGCCGGCCTCTGCGGCTATCAGCGCCTGCTCCGGCGTGGTGACATCCATTATCACTCCGCCCTTCAACATCTCCGCGAGCCCTATCTTGACCCGCATCGTGCCTTTCTCTTCCATCTTTCTCATCTCCTGTTCCAACCGGACGAGCCGGATCGATTCTATTTTGCTTTGCCGAACGACGACGCGGGCCGGACGCCAAAAAACTCAAAACCACGGCCGCGCTTCGCCGCTTCAGCCGCGTCCCGCGTATGCGCGAATTGTAACACATCAAATTTGCGAATTCAATTTGATAGGCGCGACATCAAAAGTTTGAGCGGCCGGCTACTCTATGCGCCAAAGTCATGTTAAAATAGTAAAAATTATTTGAAACATAACAAATACGTGATAAAATGCCTCCGAAATTAAGGCCGGAATAGTTATATATTTAAGTAACCGGATCAAGTATTGTTCTGGGTGCGCGCAAGCATTCGTTTTTGTTAGCTAGTCGTTAAAGCGCGAGGCTATTATGTCTTTACAGCTGAAGCTCTTTTTGTTTTTTGCCACCTTGTCGGTCATGGCTTTCACCGCGCGCGACAAGATCATCGACGCTACTTTAACCCGGATTCGTCAATAGAACCCTAGAATCAGGAAGAATCAGCCGTATGTTTTGGCATGGTATTCACCTCGTAGATTTCTAATGCGCGGCAATAGGAAGTGAAAAAGAATCTAGAAACAACAGGGAATTCTCTATCCACT
>JAKQPS010000014.1 GCA_029564595.1 bacterium
GGTGGAGGTCGGCCATGAGCGCGGGCGGCTGGTACCCGCTTGCGCGGCTTGATGTTGAAAGGATCCTCGATTGTGCGGGCGAGGGCGGCGCGGGCACACTGCTTTCCGTCTGGGTGACGTTGCTTTCGGTGGCGAACCGCGCACGGTCAACGTCCGTCGCGATCCGCATCGGGCGCGTTGCGCGGCTGTCCGGAGTTTCTTACAAGTCGGCGGCGACCGCGCTGCGGCGGCTGGCATCGGTAGGCCTAGTTACGATCCACGCCCGCAAGCTTGACGGCACATCGGCCAACGACGCTTCGCTTTACGAGCTCCACGCGACGGTTTCCCCTTGCGCAGATTTTGCGCAACCTACGGCAGATTTTGCCGAAGGTACGGTAAATCACGACGTGGGCATTTTACCGACAAAGAATAACAATGTCTCTAAAGAGACTAAACAAGTGAACAAAAGAGAGTGGGCTTGCGCCGCACGAGCTCTCACACCTGACAATTTTCAAGAACGCGCGAAAGCTGCGAACGGCGGCAGATTGACCGACGACCAGCTCGAGGCCTTTGTCAATCATTGGCTAGAGCAGAACACGCGGGGGAAGTGCCGGTTCCAAAGTGAGAAGTTTTTCGAGTTGCCGAAGAGAATCGCGACATGGGCTTCCCGCGAACGAGTGGCACCCGCACCTGTGGCGGCGGTGAAGCCGGAACGTCCCGTCTGGAAGGATTGCGCACGGCGTTGCCGCCATTGGGACTGCGAAAAACGTTGGTGTTCTAAGTTTGTGCGGACGGAACCCAAAAGCTGCGAGCATTGCAGAGAGTTTTGAACATCTTCTCCGGCGCATGGTGCGCTGGGGGACACAACGCCGGGTGACCGGCAGAAAGCGAAGGACACATGTCTATCACGATGCCAAATGAGCGCGACGCGCTCGTGGAAAAATTGGCCGTTGCGTACGCGTTCCTGTGGTTCAGAGCGGCACATGGCGGCGGGTATCCTAGGGTATCCGAGGTGAAAACGGCGCGGCAGAAAATCGCTTCCGATCCGGCGTACGAAAAGTTCTGTGCGCCGACCGCAACCGAGTGCGCGTCGCTGCTGCGACAGCATGGCTTCACGCCGCCTGTTGTCCGCCGCGTTGATCCGAAAAAAACCTAAGAAATGGAGGAAAATCATGTCTACTC
>JAKQPS010000015.1 GCA_029564595.1 bacterium
GGTGGAGGTCGGCCATGAGCGCGGGCGGCTGGTACCCGCTTGCGCGGCTTGATGTTGAAAGGATCCTCGATTGTGCGGGCGAGGGCGGCGCGGGCACACTGCTTTCCGTCTGGGTGACGTTGCTTTCGGTGGCGAACCGCGAACGGTCAACGTCCGTCGCGATCCGCATCGGGCGCGTTGCGCGGCTGTCCGGAGTTTCTTACAAGTCGGCGGCGACCGCGCTGCGGCGGCTGGCATCGGCAGGCCTCATTGTGATCCACACCCGCAAGCTTGACGGCACAGCGGGCAACGACGCTTCGCTTTACGAGCTTCACGCGACGGTTTCCCCTTGCGCAAATTTTGCGCAACCTACGGCAGATTTTGCCGAAGGTACGGTAAATCACGACGTGGTCACTTTGCCGACAAAGAATAACAATCTAGAGATAAACAAAGTAACAAAAGAGAGAGCGGCTGACGCCGCCGGCAAACTCACGCCAGAGAATTTTTCCGCAAAGGCAAAGGCCGCAAATGCTGATCGGCTGACTGCGCAGCAACTTGAGGCGTTTTGCTCCTATTGGACGGAAAGAAACTCACGCGGACGTTGCCGTTTTGAATCCGAAAAGTTTTTCGAGTTGCCGAAGAGAATCGCGACATGGGCGAGCCGCGAACGCGTTGCATCCATACCGTCGGCGGCACCTGCAGCGGTGAAGCCGGAACGTCCAGTCTGGAAAGATTGCGCCCGTCGGTGCCGCCACTGGGACGATGAAAAACGTTGGTGCCAGAAGTATGTGCGGACGGAGCCCAAAAGCTGCGAACACTGCGCGGAATTTTGAACAGCTTCCGGCGCATGGTGCGCTGGGACAACGCCGGGTGACCGGCAGAAAGCGAAGGGAAAACATGATCATGCTACAAGCCGAGCGCGCCACGCTCATTGAAAAATTGGCAATTGCGACCGCGTTCCTGAAATTCAGAGCGGCTCACGGCGGCGGCTATCCTAAGCCGGGCGAGGTGGCTGCGGCGCGTCAGGAGATCGTTAGCGATCCGGCGTTCGCAAAATTCGGCGCACCGTCCGAAGGCGAGTGCGCGTCGCTCTTGCGACAATACGGCTTCGAACCGCCTGTTGTCCGCCGCGTTAAAAAAACCTAAGCAAGGAGGAAAAATCATGCCTACGAATCAACTGGAACCGACCGTCATTGACCCAACCACGACCGACCTTTTGGAAAGGCTGGTGTTTGCGTATAGCTGTGCGCTGGCCGGTTTTAAGAGGTTTCCAACTTTTCGCGACCGCGAACGGGCGAGGGTTATGATCACCCGCGACCCTAATTGGGAGAAGGTCGGTTTGCCGACGAAATCAGACGTGGCGGCACTGTTGAAGGCTCACGGCCTTTCGATGCCCGACCCGCTGGAGGACTGAGACCGTCACGGCAGCGGTTGCCGACACCTTTCAGGGAGCGTCCCGGCCCCTCAAACCGCACCGGGCTCTTTTTTCAGGCACCCCCGGAAAAAAGTACCCACGGACTAAGCGTTTAACTAAGCATTATTCATGAAAACACCACAACCGATAGTCCTCATTGACAGCCGCGAGCGAACGCCGCTTCTGTTCGAAAATTTACCGACCGAACGCGCAACACTCGCAACAGGCGACTATTCCGTAAAAGGCTTTGAGCGTGAGTTTTGTGTTGAGCGCAAAACCGTCGAAGACTTAGT
>JAKQPS010000029.1 GCA_029564595.1 bacterium
GACGGTGAAGTTCAAGTTCACGGACAATTATTACGACACGGGGGATGTTGTGTTGGCGGTGACGATGAGCGGCGGCGGACTTGTGGCTGGCACGCGGACGGAGTTCGAGGGGGTTGCGGCGGGCGAAGAGATGACGTTCACGTGGGACGGGACGGTTTACGGCGCGCCTGCGGCGGACGGTTTGTATTTTATGGAAATATCGGCGACGGACCCGAGGTTAAACACGGCGTATGAGAGTGTGGCGGTGACAGTGGACACGGCAAAGCCGACGATTTCGCATCCGACGCCTGAGCCGGGGAAGGACGCGGGATCGCTGACGCCTGTGATACACGCGAGGGTTGTTGACAACGCGAACGGTGTTGGGATAGACGGAAGGGTGTGCGGAGCGGGGCAAGCGCCGGGACAGGATTGCGGGCTGCTGATGGAAGTTGACGGGGCGGCGGTTGAGGCAGTGTGGGACGCGGGCGCGAAGTTGTTGAGCGCGCCGGCGGGAACGACGCTGACATCTGTAAACAATCATACTGTAAGAGTGGCGGCGCGGGACAATTTGGGGAATGAAGCGGAGTATGAATGGAGTTTCACGATAGACAGCGCTGCGCCATCTGCGCCTGAGTTGACTTTTACATCGGACAGCGTTTTGCCGTCGCTTGAACAGATGATGGGCATAGAGGTTCCGAGGGACGGCAAGAGATATGTTTCTGGAAGCGTAGGGGTGACGGCGACGGCAAAAGACGGGGAAGCGAGCGGCATTGCCGGGATAAAGAAACAGGAGATATATGTGAACGGCGGGTTGGCGAAATCGCAGACGTATTATCCGGCGGCGACTACGGCGACCGGGATGTTGATCTGGAACACGCTTGCCGAGGAGCCGGTCGGAACGCGGAAGTACCCGGACGGAGAGCATGTGATAGAAGCGGTGGCGTATGACGTGATAGGAAACAAGTCGGCGACGGCGAGCGTGGCGGTGTTTGTGGACAACATGAAACCGGCGATAGCGTCGGTGGAGTTGACTAACGAAGGGTATTTCTCTGTGGGCGGGAACAGCGAGGCGAAGTCGGTAAAAATAGCGCCTGAGATCGCGGAGACGAGTCCGTATGGGTGGAAGGTCGAGGTTGGGATCGGAGACAAGATGTCGGAGTGGGAAGAAGTGTACGCGGAGGCGAAGGGGATTGCGAAGCCGGGGGAGGGCGCGGGCGCGATAATGTGGGATGGAAAGAATAATGAAGGCGAATATGTGGCGGACGGCGAGTACAGGTATTACATAACGGCGCTTGACGCGGCGGCGAAGGCGGTGAGCTTGTGGGAAGCGGCAAGCGGGATGATCGTGATCGATTCGGTAGCGCCTGAGACGGCGCTGGTTGCGCCGGTGGAAGGCGACATTCTGAAGGACGAAGTGGAGTTCGGGGCGGAAGCGTCGGACAATGCCGGCGGAAGCGGATTGGCGCGTGTGGAGTTGGCTAGAAGGCTCGAGGGCGCGGGGGGAGAGCCGACGCCGCAGGAAATGGAATATGAGTCGATTTCGGGGCGCTATGAATACACATGGAACACGACAGACCCTGACGACGGAGTTTATGAGG
This sequence comes from bacterium, assembly GCA_029564595.1. Taxonomy (GTDB): domain Bacteria; phylum UBP15; class UBA6099; order UBA6099; family UBA6099; genus UBA6099. Next base: position 1,578 of record JAKQPS010000029.1, read on the forward strand.
CGACGGTGAAGGCGTATGACCGGGCTGGGAATTATTCCGAGACGGAGACGATAGAATTTGCTGTGGCGAATAGACCGGCGGCGATAGTGAACGTGAAGGACGCGCCGGACCCGTTCTCGCCGAATCCGCCGGGTAACAGCTTGCAGACGACGAATGAGATGAATTTCAAGATAATCACGAGCGTGGCGACGGTAGGGGTGGAATGGAGCGTTGCGATAGGGCTTGAGAGCGATTGGACGCCGTTCAGGACGTTCGCGGGAAGCATACCGGCGGGCGGGACGACAAGGACACATGCTGTAGGGCCGCTGGTTTGGGATGGAAGAAACGATGCTGGAACAGAAACGGCGGCGGACGGGGTGTACAGTTATGTGATCGAAGCGACGACAAGCGCGGGAGAGACGGCGTCTGTGACGGGTGGAACGATATTGGTGGACCACACGCCGCCCGTGGTTCAGGCGGCCATGGCGACGCCCGATTTCTTCAACCCCGACGGGAACGGCGTGACGGACACAACGACGATATCGGCGCAGGTTGCGGAAGCAAACAGGTTCAAGTCTAGGTTCGAGATATTCGGGAACGGATACACGCGCGAACACGAGACGGATTACACGCCCGGCTCTGGCGGCGCAAGGGAAGCAAGCATGGAATGGGACGGGATGGCGGTCGGCGCGGGCGGCGAGCTTGAGCTTGTGCCGGACGGAGATTACACATACAGAATCACGGCGGTGGACGCGGCGGGGAACACGTCGAACGGAGTTGAGGGTGTGGCGACGAAAGACAACCCGCCCGTGATAACGCTCGGAAAACCCACCGTTGCGTTTTCTCCGAATGGCGACGGTTCAATGGACGCGGCGGCAGTCGAGTGGTCGGCGAATCAGGAAGGGTTGTTCACGTTCAAGGTTTACGACTCCGGGATGGCGCTGATTGAGACGATAGCGACGGATGTGAGCAACGCGGCATTTGTGGGAGCGACGGCGACGCTGACGTGGAATGGACTTCAGGCGGATGGGACGCATTATCCTGAGGGAACCTACTGGATAGAAATAACGGGAAGGGACGCGAACAGCAGCGAGGAGAATCCGTGCGTTCCGATAAGGGCGGAGACGTTGCTGGATGTGACGCCGCCCGTTTTGACCGCGTTCTATCCATACGAAGACGAATTCACGCCGCCGCGACCGAAGATCAAAGTGAACGTTTCGGATAATCTATCGGGATTCGGCGATGAGCCTGAATGGGCGGCAGAGCGCACTGTGTTTGTGATAGATTCTACGACGCAGCCGCTAGGGGCGTCGGTTGACATGAAAGACAACCTTCGATATCGCGCTTGGGCGTATCTTTATGAGAATCTTGAAGACGGGCCGCACATGTTGATGGCGACAGCGATGGACGCTGCCGGGAATATCGGAACACTGGACTGGACAAGGTTCGTGTCGATACCTTCTCTCAAGGATGATTTCAACGCGTCGTCAATATCTTCAGACAAATGGCTCGAAGCGAAGATGGGCGACATTCTTGAGGGAACGACCGGGTCGGTTTCTCTCCAAGGGGGGAAGCTGATTATAAATTCCACGACAACCACGCCGGACAGCATGAGCACGCAGGGAATAGACCATTACGGATATGGAATCATAGGGAAACAGGTTACGGATGTGTCAAGGCCCGAGGTGTTTATAGAGGCGAAGGATGTGACGCTGGAAGGCACAGGGAGCATGCAGTTAGGCGGATTCATGCTGAGTTATGCGGATTTCTTCGCGCCGGGAGAAGCTAAACTCGGGGGTGTCGGTCTGCTTCTCATTAAGTCAGATGATTATACAGAAGGCGACACATACGCGGCGGTAATGGGTGGGACAAGCGTTGGCACGATTCCTTTATGGTGGGGCAATGTGACAACACCTACTGACCTCAAGTTACATTACGAGGAAGGAATAGCGAAGTTTTATATTAACGGAGATTTAGTAAAGACGCTTCAGATAGAGCTTTCTGACACAATAACAGGAATATATGCCGGGTCGGGTTTCGACGCTGCCGATTACACGAATGCTTCGGTGAGAATGGAGATGAGCGATTTTTCGTCAAATCTCGCGGCTCCAGTGGTGAGAAGCGTTGCTATTCAAAATGCAAGTCGTGTTGATGAACGCTCGATTTATCCGAAAGAGGAACATTATGAATTGACGGCGGAGGGAACGCCGTGGCAGAGGCGTCTAGAAGGAAGAATCATCAATAAAACCGGAATGAACAACTACAGCATGAAAGGAATCAAGCGGGCGACGATAGGAGAATCAGTGACGCTCGAAGAGGTTTCTGAGGGCGTTGGAGTATACAAGACACCCGCGCCGCAGGCGCTCGATTCTGTCATGGACCGAGATGGAAGACCCACGAATCTTATCGTGCCGTTCGCAAACACTGAAACATACGCCGGTTTGCCTTTTATGACGGCCAACGCTATCTTGGATGAACCGTTGCTCGCGGTTTCGGATGCTGTCTCAAAGGTGACGCTCGAAAACGCCGACTATCCGCCGGGATACGCGCACATACTGCCGGGCGAAAGATTCAGAGTTATCGCTGAAACGAGACCCGGCAATTGGGAAATAGAGGTGTATATACTGAGTTGGGACGCGCTATACGGAGGGGCGTCATACTCTGACGCAACTCTCGCCGGGCCACTGGCGATGGTAAAGATGAGCGATGGAAGATATGAAATAGCCGGTGTCCTTGATGACATTGAATGGAACGGCGCGCCGTCGACCAGAATTATGTCTGTGGTAAGATACGGCGTTATTCAAGATGAGAGCAAACTGAGCGCAAACGCTCTCAGTATCGGACAGCCGGCGATTCTATACGCGGAAGTGAACAACTTCGACAGGCACGGCGCTGGAGAAGCAAACATCGGAGAGACAATAGGGGTGTCTGCGAAAGCGGCTCCGGGGCAGCCTTATCTTGTCGGCATGCTCGTCAATCCCGACAATCTCGACGCGCCGGATATGAAATACAGGGTTGGCGCACCGTTTGCGATGATGGAAAGTCCAGCGGGAAGCGGAGAGTACAAGGCGACAGCGCTTCTTACGAATGATTTTGATATATCCGGCGAGATAATCAGCCGACTGAAAGCCATAACAATGACAGCAAACTATTCGGAAATTGTTTTTTCTTGGAATGACCTGACAGTGCCGCTTCAAGATAGGATAGCTCCTGTAAAGCCCCAGAATCCGACGATTATTTCGGGAGCGCAGGCGCATCCGTCCACAGGAGAAATCATAACTACAAGCATTGCGTGGACGCACCCATCGATCAACGAAGATGGAACGATGTTGACCGATCTCGCGGGATACAATGTCTATCGAGCTTCCGGTATGCAGGGAGAAGGACTTATGACGCTGTCCGGCGGCTCAAATCAATTGAGGCTCGAGCAGGTGGCTCCGGGATACTACGACATGGACGACACGACGCTGAGGTATATGAACACTGATTTCAACGAAAGTGTTTTCATCGACGGCGCGGCTGGATGGTATGAAAAAGGCATGACTGCGCTTACGCCGCTTCCACTTACAAATTCGTCGCTTGTTATTCCTGAAAAAGATGTATATGCATACACCATCATATTCGTGTCCCAAGGAATCGTTTATCCCAGCGGAGTGTATAGGATGACGGTGTACTCGCATGAAGATGTCGGAGAAGTTGGCAGATGGTTAAGAGCGCTCGAGACAATGGGTATTGCACATGAGAACATGGCGCAGATAATTGGATATGCAAAAGCATTCACGGCTTTGCCAGGCGGAGCTTTCATGCCTGACGATTTCATTGCCGCGCTCGATTTTGTCAAATACGAGAAGGCGACCGCCCAATCGGTGACATCGAATTTGTTCTCGGACAGCTACTCTTACAATGGAACGCTGTACAGTTACGCCGTGACCGCCGTTGACAAAACGCGCAACGAGAGCGGTATGTCTATGGTTGTGTCAACTCCGCTTTCGTCAGGAGTCGTGATATCCGCGGCATTGTCGAACACGCGGGTCTCAGCGCGTCAGGGATATATAGATATCGGCGATCAATATGTGATCGAAGCGACATCTGAATCATCACAACCACTTGAACTGGATGTGTATTTGCTTAACAAATCGGCCATCGAAAGAAGGATGCCGTTTGACAGCGCGGTTATTGACGGCCCTATAAGGCTCCACTCATCTGGCGTTGCGCATAGCGCAACCATCTCTTTAGACAAATTGACGGACTCAGGGGGCTGGGCGGTTTCCGACATGATTGCCGTAATAAGCGTCGTGGGGGGCAATGAGAATGTGACAACAGCCGGATTGTTGAAACGCGCCATTCTTGAGGGCGATATCATTCCCGATAAGCAGCAATATACATCAGGCGAAACAATCACAGCGACTTATTCATCTAAGCTTGTATCGGAAAAGCCTCTCCAGGACATTCATCTCAAACTTCAATTAAGAGATGCTGTAACGGGCGACGTGTTGAGTGAAATCGCTGGGCCATTCATTGCACAGTGGAATTACCTTGACTTTGCGACGGGAATGCTGCAGATACCAATTCCATCGGGACTTACGGAAGATCGTGACTACACACTCTCGCTTGTCGCAGAAATACAAGGAGATCGCGATATCGCTGCGGCGACTTCGGTTCGCATTATACCAGGGGGCGGGGGACGGGTGATAATTACAGACGGGGTGCCAATCTCCGTTAGCGTAGCGCCATATCAAGAACTGATGATGAATTACAAAGTCACCAATCTGACGAATACGGCGGTGTCAGAAGGAATCATTACTGGCAAGATTGTTTCGCTGGATGACGCGACGGAAACTCCGCTTGCAACATTCATCGAAAGGGTGACAAAATACGGCACAACAATTGCTCCCGGCGAATTCTTGTTAATGACCAGCACGTTCTCGCCGGTCATGGCGCGCGAAGATGGGTTATACCGCATCATTTTGTACTATCGAAAAGACGAAGCATCGCCTTCCATTGAAGAGTTCGCTACAGACATATATGTTGAAGGTTGCCAATGACACAAGAGAATTGGAGAGAGAGCAATATGAAACTTAGAGTGGGAATATTGACGGTGACTCTGTTGGCGATTGTCTCAAGCATAGTTGCGCGGGCGCTTGAAGAGGGCGAAAGCGCAATGCCTGAAAGATACCCTGAGATACCCGCAATAATGATTCCATCATTAGAAGCGTATGAAGCAGACAGAATAACGACGGCGTCGGGAACTGTGGAATTTCCCGGCGGGAGAATACTAGGCCATGTGAAAAAAGAGACTAAAGACGGAGTGAACAGAATCATAATTGATGGCGACGTGGGCATATTACTAACTAAGGACAACACAGGCGGTGTTCTTCGCCTCGACTTCTCATCCAAACCAATCGAAACCGTGAAAGCGTTGTTCAGCGACTTTCCTGACAGTTTCCAC
>JAKQPS010000040.1 GCA_029564595.1 bacterium
GGTGGACTTGCCGCCATGCATGCGGCATCTGCCGTTCAGCATCGCCCAGTTCTTGCAGGGATCGCCGTCGCGGGTCTTCGCGCCGCATTTCTTTCCATGCCATGCGGTTTTCAGTTTCATTGCGTTTCATCTCCTTTCTTATCCCTTATCGAACTCATTGCCGGGGCGGCCCCGGTTTCCGGGTTATCAGCATGCAGAGTCTGTCCGCGCGTTTCTGCCAGCCGGTAGACATGGCGAGGGGAGAGTTCCGCGAGAGCTGCCACTTCTTTGACGGGCACACCGTTCCTGATCAGCCGGGCAACCAGTTCGGCGCGTTCTGCGCGGTCGAACTCCTGCCGTGGCATCCACAGCATCCCGGCTGGAAAATGCTTCCGCATTTCATCAAGCAGCGGCTTTGGGAAGATTTTCGCCGCATTTGCGTACTCCATGGCTGACACCTCCTTTCGATTTTGTTGTGACTGTTCCAAACGCTATAGCAGGAGTTTCCAAAATGCCTGAGGGCTATGCCATGGCAATATTGGCGGGCAGCCCACCACAGCTGCAATGAGCGTGTAACGAATTTGCCGTCAGGGAAGTCGTGTCGTAAAAGTGCGCTATTATATTTAAAAGTAAACGTAAGGTGGTTCCCAAAACGTCAGTTATCCCATTAATATATTGGAATAATCGCACTTTCGGGAACCAGTTAGCGAGTGTAGCTGAAAGCGAATAGAAGTGGTTCCGGAAATATTGAAAAAGCTCAAACATTGGAGTTAACCATACTTTCGGGAACCGGTTTGACGGGCGCTTCAGCAGGAAGCATGAAAACGGTTTCATGCCCTTTTCGGGATTTCGCCAGAAGCCCAGCCTGAACCAGCGCATTTAGCTGCGCAAGCCATACAGTCTTGCGTCCTATACGGTCGCCATAAGTCACAGCGCCTTTGTCGCGTAGCGCGCTTTGAATGTGGTCGGCGGTTTCAGCGGATATTGAGGGGATGAGCAGCGCGGCATCCCTGAACGCTGCAAATTCGTCCGCGCACGGGTCCGTGGCGGCAGAAATATCCGCTTCAGGCAAAGCCGAGAGCGCAGGCTGCGCAAGCCCATTTGCCATTTCCTCAAAGTAGCCGGCCAGCGCGACCATTTGCGCGGCTTCGCAGCTTTCGGGCTTGAACCTTTCCTTCAGTTCCTCGAACCTCTTTTTGCGTGTGCCTTCAAAATAGTCGCGGTAAATGTCTTCCGCCAGAACCACCCTGTTGCGAAGATATTCCGGCGCATCGAACATGGACATGTCGCCGTTGTAAACGATAAGGTGTTTATGCCTGTCGTCGCGGGGAGTTCGCAGCATGGCTTGGCTGACGGCGCGCGCGCGGTTGTAGTCGAGCAATTCGCCCATCGTGATCTTCTGCCTCGTGGAGCGGTTTATGGCCGCCACATAGTCAAAAAAACGGTCGAAATTCGCCCGCCCGTTGCCGTCGGCTATAGACAGTTGGAAGTCCGGCAGGTTCTTTCCGCGCGAGCGGGACGAGCGGTAGTTGTCGATAAACATGCGGCTTTCGCGTTCGAGATACTTTTTCACTTCCGGCGGCGCGTTGGCCTGAAACAACGGCTCATCGCTCCCGCTGAAAACGATATCGCCGTTTGAATTCACGAGATTCGCCTTGAAAGGCAGTCTGCCGCCGTTCTGTTTATATGCGTAGTACAGGGCGCGCGCCGTGTTCTTGTTTTTACCGAAGTAGTAAAGGTGGACGCCGTCGCCGAGCAGGTCGATACAGTAACTGAAGAAGTTAAAAAACGAGTCGTAGTTCAGGACTTTAGGTTTAACGGAATTGCCCCGCACATCCCCGGCCATGTAGGCGGCTCCTAGCGCGCTGTTGTGGAGCACGAGCGCGCACTTGTCATGCATTTTCACAGGAGCGGTGTAATAGCGGATTCGCGATTCTTTCAGCAGAAGCGCGGCGGCGGCCATGCGAAGATTCATGAATGTGCCCGACATGAAAGCCGTGCGGCAAAGCATGAGGCGAAACATCAGAAGGTCAAAATAGAAGTCGTCAATATAGCTCAGGACGATCTTGCACGCGGATTCCGTCACTGTGCATCGGGGCGCATGGCGAAGCAGAGCGCCGCCGGGCGCGTTTTCGCAGAATTCGGCGAATTTTAGAAAAATGTTGACGCAGTTGCGATACGCCGGATCGCCGTCTTTGTAATAGGAGTAGGTTTCCCTGTCCGTATAAATGCTGGACACCGCAAACCTGAAAGCGGGAAGCGAATCGCGGTCCAGCGGCTCTTCGTCGCGCTGAATTTCACCCGACTCTTTCAGAACCTTCTCAAATTTCACAAACGGGAATTTCGTTATCTCTCCCTCGGAACCGAACACAGGGCCTGTGTCGACAACTTCATGAGTCGCGCCGGGGGACGCGACAAGCTCCGCATTCTCACGCGATAGATGCTCCGCCACCTTTATGTCGGTCTCTCCAGAGCGAAGATAATGCGACTTCGGCTTGAGAACGGCGCGCAGGTTTCCGATATTTCTCTCGAAGGCGTCGAGATCGAAAATGTCGCGTCGGACGACGCCCCTGCCTATTTCCCGCCGCACGGCGTTCAGCGCGTCTTCGAGCGCGTCAATGAAATCAGCCGGATCGCCGAACGCCGCTGAATCAGACGCT
>JAKQPS010000057.1 GCA_029564595.1 bacterium
TATTTGTTTTGTTGTATCAACCAGTCATATTTGCGCTAATGATAATAATGGAGTGTCTGGCTGGTCCGCCAATGGGTGTGAAGACAGATAGGGAGAATTACGCGGCGGCGGGGTTTGACGGAGAGAATATAATAATCTATCTGTCCGATGACATGAAATTCGAGACCTCTCCTAAAAGGGTCGGCTCTATTAGTGTATTCAATTACGAAGAAAACGGAGCGGACGGTCATTGGGAAATTGAGAGCCTCGAGCTTGACGAGTTGAGAGAAGCGGGGCTGAAGGATTGTGTTGACACGATGTATCAGCAAAAAATCGCGGCAAGGATTGTGTTTGGACAGACTCCTGAGTGTTATAGAGAGAGAGTGAAGACGCAAGGGTTGCGAGTCGGATACGCGTATTATGTGTCTTTAAGCGCGGTGGCGAAGAGGGCGAAAAAAGGCAGGCCGGACTCGGTTTATTTAGCGCTCGAGAAGTGCGGAGGGAAGACGGACGAAGAATGCGCGCGGGATTTCGCCGAGGGGCGAAGTCAAAAAGACTATGTTGTCGTCGGATGCCGGGATGACGAAGCGCGGACGTGCCTGCTAACGAATTCTCCGGCTCCGCCTGACATCGAAGAGCGAATAAAAGCGATGCGCGCCGGGAAGTAATTCCAAAACAAACTTATTCATGAAGCAAAACGGAGACAGGCGAAGGGTTTTGTAGTATTGCCTGCGTCGTTTTTTAAGTTCCGAATTGATCCCGGATTCGCCGATAGAACTGGCGAACCGGGGCGATTGTTCATAGCGGCGAACTGCGTCGTTGCCGCCGAATTTTTTGTTCATGAACCATAAGTTCTATTTGCTGCAAAAATGCGCCTTGCGTCTCGCATTTCATCCGCTCTGAACAATCGCTCCCGAGTCTTAAAGATGGATTTGAATTGATATTACGAACAAGCGAAAGAGCGTTCGGAGGTGCGCGAGTGGGAAGGCGGCGCGCGGACGCAATTTAATAGGGGAGGAGCAAGGAGATGACTATAGGAATGCTTGGGCATTTGGGGCTGAAACAGGAATCGGAATATGGAGTGGAGGCGACGCCGCCCATTGTGTTCGGGGATATTTCGAGCGAGTCGTTCAGGATGGACAACGGGGCGCTGAGGCCGGCGACGGCGAACGGGACGCGGTTTGCGCGAAGGACGTATCCGGGAGCGGTGACGGCGAGCGGGGGAATGACGCTGGACATGAAGCCGGAGGGGATAACGCCGTGGCTGCTGAAGGGGTTGTTCGGGCGGGTGGAGAGCGCGCTTGTGGAGGATGGAGTGTATGAGCACAAGTTCGCGCCCGCGCAGACGCCGGACTTGCCGAGTTTCACTGTGCAGGTGGGGCACGGCGAGGGAGGATGCGCGAACTGGCTTGGGTGCGCGGTCGACTCGGCGACGATATCGATATCTCCGGGGGAGACGCTGGAGATGGATGCGAGGATGACGGCGCAGAGGCCAGTGGCGGCGACGCCGGCGGAGCCTTTTTACGCGAGCGCCGGGGCGTGGGTGGCGGCGGACGTGGAGTTCGTGTTCAACGGTGTCGGCAGGCTGGACTTCGAGGATTTCCGACTTGAGATAAGCAACAATGTGGAGTCGGCGCTGACGTTGAACGGAGAGAGATGGGCGAGCGGTCAGTTCGCGCGAGGGTTCGAGGCGGCGGGGACTGCGAGTTTCGCTCTGAGGTCGGACGCGGACACGAGGAGGCTGTGGGGAGGGGCGGACGCGGCGACGCCGTCGAAATCGCTCGCGCCCGGTTCGCTGTCTATCTCCATCGTTCACAGGGACTCGATAACCGGCGAGCGGAAATACTCGCTAATGATAGAACTGCCGGAGATATATTACACTGCGGCGGCGGCGAATATCTCGCCTGCGGGGGAAAGGATATCCCAGACTGTGGCGTTCGTGGCGTCGCCCGACCCTGCGACGGGAAAGATGATAGAGGCGACGTTGCGCAACGGCGAACCCGGATATCCCGACCCGGAATGAGGCGTCCGTTTTTGTTTCAACTCGAAAAACCGAATAGGATGAAAAAAGGAGGGCGAGATGGCGTATAAGGGAAGAGCGGAGAAGAGGTATACGGCTGCGGAGATGGCGGGAGAGGAGCGGGTGGCGGATACAGCGGGAAGGACATGGAGGATCCGGGTATTTCCTATAGGGCGGCTGGAGGAGTTCTACGGTGCGCTGGCGGACATGTGGGTGTCGCCGGCAGCAGGGGCATGGGCGGTGTTTCTGCAAAAGACGCTGATGGCGGCGGAGCCGGGTCTGTGGGAGCGGGCGCGGCGCGCGCTGGGGCTGCCTGATTATTCCGCGCGGTCGCTATCTCGGATGCTGACGCTGAAGGACGCGAAGGAGTTGAGGGACCGGGCGGTAGAGGCAAACCTTGACATCGGCTACGACGAGTTCGCGGCCCGGTGTGCGGAACTGGTAAAAAAAAAGAGCGGTCGGGCCGGGAAGGACGAAGAGGAACCGCCGGGGCCGACTGGGGAGATATAGCGGGAGCGATGTTGCTGAGGTTCGGAATTGAGCCGGGCCGCGCGGCGGGGATGACTATGAAGCAGTTCAACGCGGTGTGCGCGTTTATGGACAGAGAGCGGGCGCGGGATGCGGGGGACGGAATGCTGAACGATCTGAAAGAAAAGGTTTTCGGAGCGTCGGGCGGTTTGAGGAGAATCTGACAGCAGGCGAAAGCAATCCGGGAGAAAATGGAAAAGTCCGGGCAGCCGAGGGAGGCTGTCTGTTTTGTGGCGCGATGTGAAAGGAGGTTTTGGATGATGAAGGATTTCGACAGGGAGATGAGCGAGGCGTTCAGGGGGGCGTTCGAGAGAGGGGTCGGGGAGGCGTTGAGCGGCGGCCGGATCGGCGAATCGATAGGGAAGGAAATAAAGAGCGGGCTGAAGAGGGCGGTCGGAGAAGCGATAAGGGGCGCGGCGTTCGGGGGCGGAGGAGCGACAGGGCTTCTGGCTGGCGGAGAGGGCGGCGGGGGAATAATCGGGGGCGGGCTTGGCGGCGCGCTCGGGAAGTTGCTTGGAAGCGAACTGTCGTTTTTCGGGGGCGGAGCGGGCGGGGTTGTCGGCGGGTTGCTCTCGATAGCGTCGATGACGGGGCTGCTGGAGAAAAAGAAGAAGCCGGAGATGTCCGGCGTCGAGGAGATATTTAAGAGCGGAACGGCGTTCTTCGGAGGGGACATGAGCCAGTTGTACGGCTCGGAGGTGTTCGAGAGGGCGGCGTTTTCGTCGCGGAACGCGGACGGCGGGATGCTGAGGAAATTCGCCGAACCGAGGATGTCGCCGGAAGTGACGGTGAACATAAGGCCGTCGAGGGAGTTCGACGCGATATCGGAGGACAAATGGGTGAGGTCGTCGGTGATGAACTCGATATCGGGGCTGCCGAGGCGGACGAACTTCAACCACGGATGAGACGCGGGTTGCTGGACGAAAAAACACGAGGGGCGTCCGGCAAACACTAAAAGAAAGGCGGGTCAAGGCGATGGATGGAGACACGGTTTTGATAGTGAGGCGAAGAGGGGAGACGGCGGCGGACTCCGGGGACGGGTTGAAGTTTGTGTTGAGCGGCAGAGGGGCGGAAGCGGAGCCAGAGCCGGTTGTCAGGGTGGACGGCTCGCGGGCGGACGCCGGAGAGTATGTGTTCGATCCCGGAGACGCGGAAACGGCGGCGAGCGTGACGTTCCACGAGACGCGCGCGGGGCGCGATGTGAAGTGCGACTACGCTTGGAGGCTCGAATGCGGCCCGCGCAACGAGTTGTCGGTGTACGAGGTCGAGCGGGAGCTGAACGTCAAGGCGGCGAAGGACGCGAACGGCAGGACGATAGTGACGGAAAGCGGGGAGAAGACGACGGGATGGCGCGGACTGTTGGTGTGGGAGTATGCCGAACAGTCGTTCTGGGACGAGATAAGGCGGATTGCTGAGACGGTCGGAACCACTTTCGACTTGAAAAGGGCGTCGCTCGCGGCTCCGCTGAACAGTTTGGAGCGGCTGTATCCGGCGAGTTATCCGGCGTTCAAAGAGATACCCGGAATGCCGGGTTTCACCCGGATAGCGATGAGCGTGATACAGATTGAAGCGTAAAAAAAGCGTTGATAAAGGCTGTTTTGCGTTTCGGAAAAGCGCAACGGCGGAGGCGGGATTATGGATTACAGGGATGTCGCGTTGACGGAAGAACAGATGGCGGAGTTGAAAAAGGGTTGGCGCAAGACGGCGTGGCGCATGAAAGTTCTCAAGCCGGGCGGGGCAAAGGCTCTGCCTGCCGCGCAGGAGGCGACGGAAGTTGTGAAAGTCGATCCCGATGTGGCGGGAGCGCAACAGCATCCGTATCATACTGTCAGCGGCAAATATAAGAAAATCATTCATGATGAAAAGCGCAACAGGACTTTTCTGCTGCACGACGAGCGGCTTGATTCCGAGAGCAACGCAATAGTCTCAATAATAAATCATGATGAAGAACCGGGAAGCGGGGACTATATCGATGTAGTGAACGCCGGGACATGCGAAGGTTGGCCGGCGCTTTTCGGCGAATCGGATTTTCCGTATGACATGGCGTTCAACCCGGACAAGAATCAGCTTGCCATAGCGACGGGCGGGGCGGGGACGGCGGGCGAAGAAGGGACAGGCGTCGCGCCGCGCCTCATAATCATCAATTGCGCGAAAGAGAAAAACGAGCTTTTTGCCGGTCAATGCAACCGACTGGCTCCTAATGACAACTATCTCGAATGCGAAGCGTTTTATGCGCCGCGCGACATAATCGGGACAACTTCGGCGTGCTGTATAAAATTCGTCAGATACTATCGCGGGCGGTGGTGGGTTTGGGCGCATGGCGCGGGTTTGTTAGGCGGCGGCGACCCGGTGTTTAGACAACTCGGATATTTCACACAGGCCGGGGAATATCGCTTTGTGATGCAACACGGATGGATACCCACGCCGACACAGATAAATCATTCCGGGGAACTTTTCGACTCAAGCGTTACCGTGTTGAATCAGCCGAACATAAGCCCGATGGGACATGGCGCGCTTCTGCAAGCGAACGGCACAATCGGGGGCGATGTCGCGCTTCCGTTTTACGACATCGGTTCTTTCGAGGTTCAGGACGGAGGAGCGCAGGGCGAGATATTAATGGTTTCAAATCCGAATTCGACATATCCGGTTATGACGGGGGGCTATTATGAAGCAAGCGCGTTCGGAGTGGAGCCGTTCATATTCAGACTGGATATTGAAAGACTGCTTGCCGGAACGTCGGAGTCTGTTCACAGCTATGTTGCGGAGTTGGAATCCGAGGTGGTTTCGCTCTATGTTGAAACGGCATCAGATTATTATTTGTTTCACCAAGTTGCCGGGTTTGATATAAGGACGGTTGAATTTGAGGGCGTGGTGGGCGCGGCGCGGGTTCAGATAGAGCAGGCGCACACGGGCGGCATAGATTGGGTTGCCAACGACGATGATTTCAACCAACACGCCCATGCTTATTCATATATAGAAGGCGATTATGGAACTTCAATTTGGAACGATGACGGAGATTATTTTCCGGCAAAGCGCCCTGTGATGACCAATCAGGTTGTGACGTGCAATTCAGGGTCGCTTCAAATAAGAATAGGCGCGAACTACAAGCGGCCCGCCGAGGACATACCGAAACCGGAATGGATGGGAGGCGGGGTGTGGCCCGCGCAAGACCCATTCACATTGAGATTCCCGACTTACGTCTATCCATACCCTTGCAACGGCGGCATAGTGGATTGTGTAGACGCGAAAAGCGCCGCGCCGCTGATATTGGATGGCGATGACAAACCGCCGGAGAAGGATTATATGCCTTTCGGAGAACTTGCTCCGCTTAAATTCGGAAAGCGAGTCGATGTGTCAGGCATCCACGCGAGAATCAACAACGGCATAACCTATTCCGAGGAAGCCGGAGCGTACGCGTTTCCGGCGTGGGCGGCATCGGCCGCCGATGGGTTCGGAGAAGGCGCGGGACTATGGCGGCACACGGGCGACAAGTTGACGCGGCACGAATCGGGGCTTGTCAGGCCGTCGCTCAGCTATGATTCGGCGAGCGGCAAATATATGGCGACTTGTTGCGCGATGGAGTGGAATGGGGTCAAGTATTCGACCAACGTGTTTGAGCCGACAGGGACGTATTGCGCGTTTGTAAACGCGGACGGCGACATATTATATGTCGGCTCTCCGCAGTCTTCGCAAAACCCCGAACCGAAAATTGTTTTGCTGAACGGAGAAGATTTTGACATTGACGGAGAAGGGCCTGTAAACGCGACGCTTGCGAGGCTTTTCCCCGGAACGCACAACACGCCTATAACGCTGTTATATCCGACATCGAACGCCGTGGCCATAATTGCGGCCTTGATAGCGGACGGTCATGCGATAGACAAGACGATTAACTGGCTTTTCATAGGAACGGGCGCGGAAAAAGATTACATATTAAACGACAAATACATGATATCGAATGACGCAAAGTTCATAGGGGGCGATGGCGCGAACGGGGAGAGGACGGACGCGGAAGCGCTAGCGTATAATAAAACAGGCGCGATTGCCCGATTAACCGACAATCACGCGCTTGTCGTTTCGAGGGATGAGCTTGTCAATGTCGGCGTTCTTGACCCGTTCCCGGTTACAAAGGCGGGAAGCCCTAATCTGGCGATTCAGATATACGACCTGAAGGAGTCGGGGTTTCTTGATTTTCGGCGCGACGCTGAACTTGAGCATATTGACGACGCAATAAGCGATGTCAGCGCTGGAATATCAGGCGCGTTTGTGAACTTCAAGAATCGGAGCATGGGCTTTTTTACCGGAAAAGGGAGCCGATCTCTGGCGGATAACGCGCGCGGAGAAATCTGGATATGGCAAATAGAAAACGAGGAAGGCGAAAGCGGGGGATGGTCGCGAGACCCGCGCGTGTGGTGGGATGGAAGCGCGCCGGACATCATTATGGGGGCGGGCGCTACGCATCCGGCGGACGCGTTCGGACAGCCCGCGACGTTCTTCGCGCCGCGATGGAGCCAGAGCAAGGGGCAGGCAAGCTGCAGGTTCTCGTTTGGCGTGCGGGGGGCGGAGTATCTGCCGTGGGCGAGAAGCCCGCTGAACGAGAACGAGGGATTGCCCGGAAGCTACGACGGCGCGCTGCAGGATATGTCGAGGTTGAACGTGGAGCGCGGGGTCTGGGACGGCTCTGAATGGACATGGATAACGGAGGGGCAAGCGTTCATAGCGCAATCGCCCGCAGAGATTGAAGAGGGGGCGGCGACGATGGAGGCGACGGCGATAGGAGCCATCGCGACGTTCGTCACGAGGTCCGTCTATAAGGGCTATCACTCGCCGGAGCTGAAGATAAACGCGAATGTTTTGCTGACGAGCGACGACGGGCTGACGTATCGGCATGAAGATGAAAATGGCATAACGACGGATTGGGCGTCGAGGCCGGAACCGGCAGTGTTCGCGGACGGAGCGGCGCTCGCCGCGTTCTCAGTCGATCTGGCTTCGGGGACGGTCGTCTTTGACGAAGATATGTCAGGCAAAGCAATCACGGCGACGTTCAATTCGTATGTTCCGGGCACGAACGAGGCGGAAGACATAATCGTGTGCGCGCTGACATATCCGCAGGAGCTTGGCGGCTGCGGGCTGGACATGTCGTATCTGACGCGGACGTTGTCGGAAGCAAAGCTTGTGAGGGAAAGCGCGGCGGTCTGGAGGTTTCCGAAGAACAACATACTGCCCGGCGACGAGAGGAACAGGGTAAGGGTGAACGGGGCGGAGATGGAGGCGGGGACGGATTTCGAGTGGGACTACCGGGCGGGGAAGGTCGCGTTCATAGAGCCGCCGCCGGAAGGGGCGGCGGTGGAGGGAGACTGCGCGTATTGCTCGATTCAGAGGAGCGGAGTCACGCTGCGGCCTCTCTCGCTGAAGCCGAAGACGCATAACACGACGTATGACGCGATAAACGAGGTGTGCCGTCTGGTCGCGCCGAACTATATCCTGAGAGAGGGGCGGGACGGGAAGATCGAGTGCGATTATTTCTCGCAGAAGCCCGCGGGCCGCGAGGACGCGACGATATCGGACGGGGACATCGTCATAATGTCGCTGGAAAGCAACCCGGCGTACGAAGCGGTGGCGACGAGGGCGCTGAGTTTCGGGACGGGCAGGATCGAGGAGCTTCCGGACTACTGCCGAGGGGCGGAAGTGGAGGACGTTTGGCCGCACGGCTGGCATCCGGGGTCGGATGTTTCATCCGTGACGGACGGAGACCCGGCGACGGGAGCGACAGGGGGATACGGCAAATGGGGAGAGCCGGGAGAGGGATTGACGCTGGATGTCCAGAACGCGCTTGCGGCGTCGGAGCCTGACGGGACGCCCGCGCTGATAGTGGACATGGGGGAGCTTCGCGAGCCGGACACGATAGTGGTGGCGAGGCCGTCGCAGGTGTCCACAGAGGGCGAGGTGGGCGGAGTGGTTCAGATAATGAGCGTATGGGGGTCGGCGGACGGAGACGCGTTCGTAAGAATGGCGGAGCCGTTTCACGCGCCTCCCGGCGGGAACGTCCACCTGAAGGCCGGAGTGAACTTCGACCGGGGCGTCAATGTCCGGTATCTCAGGGTGAACATCCACAGCCTCGGACTTTACAAATGGGGAAGAGACAAGACTCACAGCCAGATAGGGATAAGCGAGATACAGTGTTACCCCGACACGACGATAATGGGAGAGGCGAGGCTGCAATCGGAGGACCCCGGCGCGCCTCTGTACGATAGATGGGGACTGCTTGAGAAGCACGGGTTAAAGACGCATGTGGCGAGGGGCGGGGCGGAAGACGCCGCGCTTACGACGCAGGCCAAAGTCGACCTCGACGCGCGCTACACGCTGGAAGAGATCGTCCGGCTCGTCAGCCGCGTCTCCATCCGGTCGCCGTGGCTTCCCGGAGTGCCGGTGTTCTCCACAATCCGCGTGATAAATAAGGCTCTCGGCGTGGACGAAACATTCTTCGTCGAGGACCGCTTGGCGACTGAAGACGGGGACGAGTTCGGCGGGGCGACTCTCGCATAAGAGAAACAACCACGCAAGAGAAACAACGCGCGAACGGGAGTTCGCGGCGGAGCGCGCCGGAGGGCGCTGTTTTGCCGCGCGGCAAATCATGTCCGATGCCGGACGCGCGAAGAGGAGGCTCTAATGGCTAGGAGATTTATCACGAAGGAGACGCGGGTCGAGCAGATAGCGCGCAACAGTGGAAGGTCGGAGACGGAGACGGCGGTGCAGACCGCGCTTGCCGGACTGAGAGCGCAGATTCAGGCGGTTTACCAGATGATTTCGGAACTGCGCCTAGCGGACAACGAGCCGCGCGACGAAAGAGGAGAAATTGCCCCGGCTGCCCCGGACACTGCGGCGACGGCGGCGATGACCAACCGCAGCGGCGCGGGAATGAATCACGGGGACGTCGTGACGCTTCACGGCGCGGCGGGCGGCGCGTTCGACGCAGCCTCCGGAGCGGGAGATTTGGCGGCGCTCGGAGTATTGTGCTCGGACTCGCCGGACGGGATTTCGGACGCGACGCCCAACGGCGAGAAAGGAGAAGTGTGCCTGTGCGGACGCATGGATGTGACGGCGGACGCTGACGCCGCTCCGATAGCTCCCGGAGACTACCTTGTGGCTTCAGCGGAGGCCGGGAGAGCGGAACGCGCGTCGGAGGCGACTGAAGCGGGAGCGTTCGCGGTGGCGCTCGAAGGCAGGGCGTCGGGCGTCGGCCCGGTGGCGGCTTTCGTGACCGGCCCGGTTCCGTGGGCGGCGCGGGAGGCGTCGGCTCTCAAGAGCCACAGCCGCGCCCGCTTCGAGCGGGACGGTTTCCTCGTTCCCAGCTATGACGACGATGGCTCGATTACGGGTTTTTCCGGATACGTCGCCGGGGCGACGCTGTGGGCGGACGAGGGCATGGAGCGTCTCGCCGCCCGCTGGACTCTCGGATACGACGCCGCAGGGTTGCTGTCAGGCTACACGCATTCGGTTTACGACGCGTCCGGGGCTCCCGTCGCGTCGATAGTCAGGACAATCGCGACACAGCAGCAGAGGGTGGCGGCTGTGATTTCGGAAATATCATAAGGAGGCTGTCATGTTCATCATCGCACAGATACAGGAAATCAGGAACAACCTCGGAAGGCTGCTCGGAAAGGTGAAGGTAACGGACGGGGAGAACGACATGCCCGCGATGGACGCCGAATCGAGGGCGGGATACGCGCGGGTGACGGACGGAGAGAGGACGGCGGGAGTAACAGGCGGCGACCGGGCGCTGCGCTGCTCGCGCGTTCCCTCCCGCCCGACGTGCGATCTTCCCGGCGGATGCCTGCTCATCCCTCTCGGCGAGGTCGAAGCGGGATGGACAGCCGCCGCGTCGGACGACTTTGCTCCCTCTCCGGGGTTCAATCTCTACATAACGGACATTTTTCTGAGGGTGAACGGAGACGCGACGGCGGAAATAGCGGTTCAGCACATCCCCGCCGAGGCGGCGATAATCGACTCGACCGCGGAGCAGACGCTGGCGGCGGTCTCGTTCGGGATTCCGAACAATACGTCGGCGGCGTTCGCCACTCCGATAAGGATTCTGGACGGCAGGCAGTTCAGAGTGGAGGTCAAGCTGGGCGGCGCGACGGACTTCGACATCGACGCGCTGCTGAACGGCTATGAGGAAATAGAGTGACGCGCGCGGGCGCGGCTGAAAGGGGGCGAGGATATGCCGGACATTGACGGATTGGACAGAGACATCGAATGGATTCGGGAGTCGCTGGAACGCATCGAGTACAGGCTGCACGAGATGGAGATCGGGTGCGGCGGAAGGCACAGGGAGATAGACGGGGAGCTGGCGGCGCTGAGGGTGAAGGCTGGGCTGTACGGAGCGGCGGCGGGCGCGGCGCCGGCGATAGTGGCCGTCGCGGCGATGTTCCTGAGATGACGCGGCGGAAAGGCGCGGCGATGTCCGCGCGAGGGAGGCAAAGACCATGAAAAAAATCAGCCCGAACTTCCACGAGGAGGAGTTCGCCTGCAAGTGCGGCTGTGGACTGTCCGGGATCGAACCGGAACTGCTGTACGCGCTCGAATGCGTCAGAGAAAAGTTCAAAGCGCCGGTGACGGCGACGTCCGCGCGCCGGTGCGAAAAACACAACCGGGAGGTCGGCGGAGCGGAAGACAGCTTTCATCTGACGGGCAAAGCGGCGGATATCGTAGTGAAAGGAGTTCCGGCGGCCAATGTGGCGGACTACTGCGAGTCGCTTATCCGCGACAGGGGCGGCGTCGGCAGATATCCCGGTTTCACTCATATAGACGTTCGGGGCAAGCGCGCGCGCTGGCGCGGCTGACATTCAATCCGGATTGGCCGATTAAGATTACGAATCTTAACGAAGGATTCGGATTCAAACCAAACCCAAAGGAGAAAAACCATGGAAAACCTGACATTGAACGATTACGCGCTCATCGCGCTCGTCGCGATTATCGCGGCGAAGAAACTGATGTCGCTCGCCGGATGGGACAGAGGCGCGATAGTGGCCGACGAGTTGCAGTCCGCGCTGGCCGAAGCGAGGTCTTTCATCCTGAAAGCGAAAGCGGGCGACATCCCGCAGATTGACCGCGCCGCAGAGGTCGCGGCGTCCAAACTCAAAGGAGTCGACGCCGAAGACGTAAAACCCATAATCACGGCGCTGGTCAACGGCGGACAGGACGCGCGCAACGGCGCTACATTCAAGATTGACGGACAGGGGAACATCGAAGTGAACCCGGCGGGAGTGGCGGCGAAACTCGCCCGAAAATCCGCCAAATGGCTCAAAAAAGTCTTTTGAAGATTAACCCGCGCGCATGGAAAGGCGGGGGCGGGCGCAACGCCCGTCCCCGACCGTTCCTAAACCGCAAGGCAATAACATGAAAGAGGAAAAACGATGGGAACGATCCTAAAGGCGGCAGTGAAAGCGGAAGCGGCGATGAGGGAAATCGAGATGGAACTGGAAACGATGAAATGCTGCGCGGAGATTGGGGCGGACTTTGAGGACGCGGACGGATACGCGCGGGGAGCGATGGAGGCGGACAAAAGGAGACGGGCCGACGAAGAGATGACCGAAAGCAACAACGGAGTCGCGGAGTTGCTTGACCTCTCCCCGGAGGGAAATAGTATAATTGAAGCGGGGAACATACTCGGAAAAATATGCGAAAGGGCGGCAACCGCCGCGGGCTTGCTAGTCGCGCTCGGAACAAAGGAAGTCGGAGATGGCGCGTCTGTTGAATCGGACTACGCGAAACTCTCGAAGGCCAAAGACTTTCTTAAAGATATTGCGGTAAAAGTTGTCAATAAAGCCAAGAAAACGATCAAAGAAGCGAAAGGAATAATTGTAAATAAAACGTCAGATGATATTTGTATTGCTGGAAATGAATGGGGGAGTAAAAAAACGACAAAGAAGTGGCTGTCGCCCGGTGAAAGCTCGATCAAATATTTTCAAGACGCCGACACAGTGGTGATAATGCCGGGGCAAAGGTTCTTTAAGCCTTATTCAGGCGTTGTTGTGACAGACGGAGCGATAAAAATACGTGACTGGTCAAAAACTGCAAGCGTCACGAAATATGCAGGTATTTATAGCGTGAATGCTTTTTTAGCCCAGCATTATCCAATCACGAAGTTGCCTAATCCAGATTGGAAGCCTTAGTGAAAAGAGGGATAGAAAGTTTCCGAAATACAGATAACGACTGAAATGAAGTAGCGCAGTGTTTGAAATTAAAATTGAACATGGCATTCTCGCAGAAAGGTGAACGACTATGAGAAAGAAGCATTGCCAATTTATCGCTTT
Source organism: bacterium (assembly GCA_029564595.1). Lineage (GTDB taxonomy): Bacteria > UBP15 > UBA6099 > UBA6099 > UBA6099 > UBA6099. Next base: position 12,841 of record JAKQPS010000057.1, read on the forward strand.
GACGATGCTGACAGCAATAATAATTTGGCACATCGTGTTAGGCGCATCGATAATGGCGATAAAGAATGACGAAGGAATAGCAAAAGAAATCGGATCGGCAATACTTGGGGCGGCAGGTCCTGGATGGACGGCAAAATATGTAGTGGCAGCCGCCTTGAAATGCGGTATTGAAGACAATAATCAGATGGCCGCGAAAAGCCGCTCGGCAAACAACAAGAAAGGCCGGCATAATAAAGTGAAAGATATGTCGGCGGAAGAGTCAGAGGGCATGAGCGACTATCTCCTGACGTGGATTTCAGCCTGCGACGCGATGGACGACATGATGCGTTTTAACAGACGTCATTCTTTGAACAGAGAACCCTATGTCACTATGATAGTATCGGCGATCACGGAAGAAAAAAGAAATGTTGAAAGCGCAAACGCGCTTCTGCAAGCTCTTCAAAGCATCATCGGCAATGAATCAGGTTTGAAGTTGTGCGAATGGCGCGAATACAGCCGTAAAGAAGACAGCGTAATATATGATTGCGCTCCCTTAAGCGAGACAGACAGGGAAGAAACAATAAAAAAGATAAAAGATTGGCATGAGCAGTGGATGAAGAAACGCGCCGGGGGAGTTGCCTATTAGTATGACACTGCTCAGTGAATATAGAGCGTCAAAGGGCGGGCCTCTAAAGGGGCGCGCCCTTGTTTTAGTTTTGTCTGTGTTTCGACAAGGAGGGGCGGATGAATGCTAAGAAGATAAAAAAGGTTGCGGTCACGGGCTTGCTCGTGGCGGTCTGGGCGGCTGCGGCGCGATGTGGCGAGGGGAATTAAGGGAAAACTTTCGAAAAAGTTTTCCCTTAAACCCTTTCAAAACGCTTCAATGCGCGCGGCGAAGCGGGCGCGTTCGCGCCAGCGCTCCGCCGCGCACATGGAAAAATATATTGAGAAAGGGTTTCAGTGAAATCCGGTTATGCGGTTAAAGGCGGTGGAACGTAGGGGCGACCCGGCGGGTCGCCCGGACAAGAGGGCCGCGCGGGTCAAGGGCGATTCAGCGAATCGCCCACACCAATCAAACGCGTTTCGCGTGTATGCCGCTATCAATTTGCAGATTCGCGGTGTGTCCTTGCTGTGAAGATTCTCTAACAGAGTCGCTAAAACGCGGCGGCATTCGGCGATGCCGCCCTACGCGAAGAATAATGGGATTAGTCCGGCTTGAAAGTTCCTTTGCCTAATAGCGCGACTATTCTAAATCGCGCTCCATGGTTTTCGGATAAAACCGCATTTGTCCAACTCATTCTTAAAAACCTCAAAGTTGTCGCCTCGATATCTGTCTTCGATATTTAGCAGGCATTTGATAGATTCTCTGGCATATTTTCTCGCAATATTAAGGGTTGGTTTGTTTACCGAAACTCCGGCATGAACAAGTTTGCTTCTGAACTTGTAAAGACTTTTCATTTCACTATAAATGTGAGTTGACTCTTCTTCATTATTACCTACTAATATCGCTACGCCTCTGGAGATACGATTAGCAAGCTCTTTCATATCATCCGGGCTGAACAAAATTTCAAAGCATATCATTATTGAAACAAAAGCTGAATCTATATTGTCTGTTAAATAAGACTGCTTAAAAAAACCATAAGCTTTCTGGAGCGATTTATTTGAAGGATAGCTGAATTCATCGATAAAATTCTGTGCCGCCATTAACTGCGATTCATTAAGAACCAATATATTAGGATCAGACAATAAATAATACACCGGCTTACAGGTTCTAATGAGTTCAACCTCATCGTTTTGATAATAGAACAAATATTCGGCAACTATATTAATATCGCTTTCAACAAAAAGCTTCAAAGATGAAATCGCAGGATGAAGATACTCTCTAACGTTGCTAAAATGGGTTTGAAGATTATTCGAAGAAGGGTTGTCGCAAAGAAGTATTTTAGCGCAAGGGACATCACATGTGAAACTGGTTTTTATCAATAATAAAGGACTGGGATCGCCAAAAAATCCGGTAGCGTCATCAATATTACGCAAAAAGCATCCTTGCATCTGCAGGTCGTTGCTGACATTGGCGAAGGGGCGGTTTTCACAGGCGCTGATTAAAGATATTGCTTCTTCATAAGGAGTCTCTCTTATTTCAAATCCGTGTTTGAGACAAAGTTTTGTTATCGAAGAATCAGCGTTTGAAAGAACATGGATGGAGTGAATTGTTGTTTCTGACATGAACGCCTCCAACATAAAGATATCCGATAGAGCAACAATGAACAACCGCTCATTGAGAGTTAGCGTTCTGTGTGGCAAGCGCTGAAAGGTTGTCAGGGTCGAACCTTCGGCGCAGGTTGTTGTGCCAGTCGTATTTGATAAGGCCGTCTTTTTGAAGGCGTCCGACAACTATACCGGGAGAGACGCAGACTTTGCTTGAAAAACGAAGTATATCTGCTTTGAGAAAAAAGCCTGATTGAGAGAACGCGCTGTATTCCGAGGGGGGAATAAGGATGTTGGCGGCGAACCTGTCCGCTTCGCTCTCTTCTTTCGAGGAAGAAGCGTTCTCGCAATTGATGAACGCTTGTTTTTTTCCGTGATAGATAATATGGGCGGCTTCATGGAAGAAGCTGAACCAGAAATGATCTTCGAGTCTGTGCCGTCCGCTGAGAGCTATTAGCGCTTTTGACGGGTTCAGCCAGTGGGAGGCTCCGCTTAATCTTGTTCCGGGAATTTCCTTGACGATAGCTAGGGCGACGCCTGATCGCGCGCAGGCTTCGACCATATACGGAACGAAATCGCATGGGGCTTTCAATGTCATGTCTCTTATGGCTTTGACCGTTTCTAAAAATGCTGAGCGGTCAAAAGGTTCGGCGTCTATTCCGGCGGCAATAATTTCGGCGATGCGCAACCATGAGGCGACCGCCTTGGTATCGCTCTGAAAAGTGGGAGAACGGCGGTAGAGGATGCGAAGCCGGGAGAGATAGTCGTCAAGCGATTCAGGAGAACTGACGCCGAAAAAACCGAGAATTTTCTCGACAGCGTCCGTCTTGCTAGATGGTTTCGCCATCATACCTCGTTCGACAAGTTCCTTGACCGGAAACTGATCCGCCCATCTGACAAACCCGGAAAGGCGCTTTGCGCTCTCTTCGCGTTTTTTCCTAAGTTTATAATTGGCGCTCAATGCGCTCCAAGTTTCGGCGGGTATGCCGAGAACTCTCTCTAATGCGATAGCGGTCTCCGTTTCAATCGGAGCTTTGCCGTTGAGAATCTGGCTCATAGTTTTTTCTTCTAGTCCGACGCGGCGCGCCAATTCCATTTTCATAATCCCGCGAGCGGCCGCAATCTCGCTTAGCATAAACCCCGGATGAGCGTTATAGTCGGGCTTAAATTCATTGAGCATTTTCGTCGTCATTTGTGATAATCCTCCACATCCAGTATTTCAATCGAAGTAATTTTTCTAAGGTCGGCGTCCGGCTGATGAGGGCTGAAAACGATCCTGAACTGTTCATCGGCGTTGACCGCAAAAACATTTTTGCGCCCAGTCAACATGTGTCTTCTGAACGGAAGAGAAGACGGAACTGCGGCGAGGTTCTCTGACGCTTCCAGAAAGAGCATGCGCGTCTGAATCTTTCCGGCGGTTTTCGTCCCGAACTTCTTTCTCAGCGCGTCGCCGGAATTGAGCAGATTTCTCAAACGCTCATTTCTAAACGTTATAATCATTATAAAATAGTTTACCTTTAAGGTAAAGAAAAGTCAACAAGCGAACGAAAAAGCGAATAACATACGGGAAGCCACGTCATTGTGGCGAGGGGGGTTTTGCGCCGTTCTTTATCGATCGGGCTTGATTTTTTTCGGCGGGTGTGGATAATCAGGGTAGCTTTAAGCCGGTACGGAGATGCCGGCAAGGTGGATATGATGAAACGAAATATGACATGTGCCGAAGAAGCTTCCCTTATGGGAAGCTTTTTTTATGCGCGCGGACGTTTCGGCGCGCGGAATGGAGGCGGCGCGGATTGAAGTCGAAAACTGTTGAAATAATGGACGAAGAAGGGATCAAGAGGGCGCTGATAAGGATAGCGCATGAGATTCTGGAAAAGAACAAAGGGGCCGAGCGGCTGGCGCTGCTAGGCTTGCAGACGCGCGGGGTCCCCATCGCCGAACGGCTGGCGGCGATCATCAAGGAAATCGAGGGCGCGGACGTGCCCGTCGGCGCGCTGGACGTCACTCTCTACCGCGACGACCTGTCGCACATGCGCCATCACCCTCAAGTGCGGGCCACCACCGTTCCGTTCAACGTGGAGAACTCGCGGATAGTGATCACCGACGAAGTGATCTACACAGGCCGCACCATCCGGGCGGCGATGGACGCGATAATGGACTTGGGGCGTCCGCAGTTGATACAGCTTGCGGCGCTAATCGACCGCGGCCACAGGGAACTTCCCATCAGGGCGGACTACGTGGGCAAGAACATCCCGACGTCGCGCCTCGAGTGGGTTCACGTGAGGCTGCGGGAGGTGGACGGCATCGAGGGGGTCACTCTGGGGCGCAGCCTCGACCGCGCCGCGGACGACGAATAATCCCGCCTGAATCGAACACGGAGGATTTATGGATAGAAACCTAATAAGAATTCGCACTCTGGACAAGGAAGATATCACCAAGATACTCGACCAGTCCAAAGTGTTTCTTGAGATATTGGACAGGCCGATAAAGAAAGTGCCGGCGCTGCGCGGCAAAGTGGTGGTGACGCTTTTTTTCGAGCCGAGCACGCGCACGCGGATGTCGTTCGAGCTTGCGGCGAAGATGCTGAGCGCGGACGTGCTGAACTTCGCGGCGAGCACGAGCAGCGCCGTCAAGGGCGAGTCCCTGAAAGACACCGCGCTTACTATGAAGGCTCTCGGCGCGGACTACATTGTGGTGCGGCACACGCACACCGGCGCTCCGGAGTTCATCGCCAAGCAAGGCGACTTCAGGGTGATCAACGGCGGCGACGGTTTCGGCGAGCACCCGACTCAGGCCCTGCTGGACCTGTTTACGATAAGGCAGAAACTGGGCAGGCTCGAAGGGCTGAACGTGGCGATAATGGGCGACATAGCGCACAGCAGGGTGGCCCGCTCGAACATCTTCGCGCTGACCAAGATGGGCGCCAACGTCCGGCTCGTCGCCCCACCCACGATGCTCCCTGTCAACATCGAAAAACTCGGCGCTCAAGTCCACTACCGCCCCGACGCGATTTTCGAGGACACCGATGTTCTCTACCTCCTGCGCGTTCAAACCGAGCGCCAGAAGGACAGTCTCCTGCCTTCCCTCAAGGAATACGCGGAACTGTTCGGCGTGAACGGCGACTTGCTCTCGAAGTTCAAGAAAGACGTCATCGTGATGCATCCGGGGCCGATCAACCGGGGGGTGGAAATCTCCCACGACGTCGCCGACGGGAACGACACTTACATCGAGGAGCAGGTGAGGAACGGGCTGGTGGTGAGGATGGCCGTGCTCTATCTGCTCGAAGGGGGAAAGGAGGCCGCGCATGAAGCTGTTAATTAAGGGAGCGGAGATAATCGACCCGGCGGGCAAAATTGCCGGGCGCAACGATATCCTCGTCGAGGACGGGGTCATAAGGGAAATCGGAAAACCCTCTGCGGCGGGCGCAGAGGTTCTGGACGCGTCCGGGCTGAAGGCGGCTCCGGGGCTGGTGGACATCCACGTCCACTTCCGCGACCCCGGCTACGAATACAAGGAAAACGTTGCGACCGGGCTTCGGGCGGCGGCCGCCGGCGGTTTCACTTCCGTCGTCTGCATGCCGAACACCAAGCCTGACATCGACACGAAGTCGGTGGCGAAATATGTGAACGACAAAGCGCGCGCGGCGGGCCTCGGCAGGCTTTTCATCGCCGGCGCGATTTCAAAAAAACGCGAGGGCGCGGAACTCGCCGAGATAGGCGACATGATGAACGAGGGCATTGTCGCCGTCACCGACGACGGAAACCCGGTGATGAACGCGCAACTGATGCGCCGCGCGCTCGAATACACAAAGATGTTCGGCATCCCCGTCATGTCGCACGCGGAGGACAAGAACCTCGCGGGCGCGGGCGTGATGAACGAGGGCATGGTGTCCACCACCATCGGGATGAGGCCCATTCCCAAGGAAGCTGAGACGGTGATGGTTCTCAGGGACATCGAGTTGGCGGCGCTCACAGGCGGGCGACTGCACCTGACGCACATCAGTTCCGCCGAATCTGTGGACGCCGTCAGGCGCGCCAAAGCGCGCGGACTTCGCGTCACCTGCGACGTCACCCCGCACCACCTCGTCCTTACCGACGAGTCGGTTATGGGGTTCGACACCGCTACTAAGGTGAACCCGCCGTTGAGGGCAGAGAGCGACCGGCGGGCGCTCGTCGCCGGGCTGCTCGACGGAACAATAGACGCCATCGCTTCCGATCACGCCCCGCACGCCGTCCACGAAAAAGAAGTGTCGTACGACGACGCCCCGTTCGGCCTCGTCGGGTTGGAGACCACGCTGGCGGTCCTTGTCACGCGGCTCGTCGAGACGGGCGCGGCGCCGCTTGAATTGCTGATAAGCAAACTGACCGCCGGCCCGGCCGCCGCGCTGGGGCTGAACGCCGGCTCTCTCGCGCCCGGCGCTCCGGCGGACATCGTTCTGTTCGACCCCGCCGCCGAATGGACGGTGGACTCCTCCAAGTTCTTCTCGAAAGGGCGCAACTGCCCGTTCAACGGCTGGCGCGTCCGCGGCAGAGTCGCCGCCACCGTCGCCGCCGGAAATATCGTCTTCAAAGACGGCGCGTTTGTATAATCGGCGGTAGAGAAGTAAACAGTTGACAACAAATGATTGAATAGATAACATTTTATAAGAACCATAGTTCTTTCTGCTTTGTTCATGATATTTGGTAATAACGATGAGTGAAAAAAAAGGTACAGTGTCTTTGAAGAAGTTGCCTTGGCAACCCGTTTCAAAGAATGTACCTTTAACGTCTTTGTTATCTTTATTATAAAAGTTATTTCTGTTTTGTCAATACAAGAACTAGTTGTCTTGAAGTTAATGAAACATAAGAGTAGAGGTGCCATTGTGGATGATGATAATGAAAAACGGACAAACGCAAAAAAATATTTTTTAACAAAAATAAGCGATTATATTGACAACAAACATAACATGATTTCAAAAAAACGACATGACAGTTTGGAGCTATATTTGCATGTGTGCATTCTAACATACGAAGAAATGGTTAATTCGGGAAACAGTCAACAATTGAAAAGCGCGCTTAAATCACTTCTTGACAGCTTAAAAACAATTATTGAACATCATCCATATAATAGATCAGAGCAGCTAAAAACTGATTTGAAAACAATAAAGACTCTAATAGAAACAAAAGATAATAATGGGGCATACTCGGCGTTAAATATAGGAATGCAGGCTTTATATAAGAAAATTAGTAAATCATCGTTATTAGAATACTATTTGCCAATTATCAAAATAACAGGTTGCTTCCAAGAAATGGACATATTATTGGCGAGTCTCATTAGCGACTTGTTATATAGAGGTTATTCTTTGTTTAGCATAAGAGATTGGTACAAAAAACACATAAGAGACAATAATGCAATGTTTGTTAAAGATATGAACGAGAATAATGTTGAACCCTATATAGAATCGCTATCAGAATTCGACTTTGAAAAGAAAGATATTGTTGTTAGAAGGTCTTTAGACAAAATAAATAGAAAAACAGGCGAAGAGATCAAAAGCATTATCCAAAGAATAAATAGCAATAAAAGTGATGGTAATGATATTGAGATCATTAATACAGCAGACAATAGTATTAAAATGAGTTTTAAGGTAAAAGCATATGATTATTATCACGCAATAAGCGTTGCTCAGCTACAGTTGACAGATATAACTAGTGATCTTGAATTGAATCCCTTAATTAGAATTAAAGGCAAACTTAATAAAAATTATGAAATAGTAAACGATGAAACAAAAACAATAGATGAACGTACGTTGCATAAGAACATATCTATCGAAGATGCAGCCGATAAATGGCAAACAATCACATTTAAAGAATTTACTGACATCAAGTACAAATCTTATAATGACACTAAGTTAAAGAGCGATATACAAATAATCGAATCAATATTTTACACGGTAATAAACACACACAAATATGAGCATAAATATCGACTACTTAACACTTGGACTGCAATGGAGTATCTACATTATTCATATGAGGAAGGGTCAATTATTGAAAAAATTAGAACTATAATACCAAAATTGTACTGTAACTATTATATTAGAGAGAAGATGAATATATTTTGTGACAGACTATTAAGCAATTACAATTCTGGTAAATTAATAGAAAAAACTGATTATTTAACAGAGATGTTGAAAGAATGTGAAATACAAGGTAACCAACGATATAATGTGAGCAACTTAATAAAACACATAACAGAAAATGCCGTAACATTAGAAAATAGTATTAAAAAACATGCAATACTATGGCGTGAGCTATGCGAATTAAATGGTCTGATAAGCAATAACGATATTGCTAAGAAAAGAATAGAAGAATATCACAATTTAATTTGCGCTGATTTAAATCTAATTTACAGAATTAGAAATATTGTTGCGCATTCAGGGATGGAAATGATGGATAATATTGACTATATAACATTAAGACTAATGTCATATATAAATTCTCTGCTAACATTGATATTGTATTATAAATCAAAAAACAATGACATTACCATAAAAGAGATATTATATTCAATAGTAGAAACATACAAGAATTACGAAGTGCTAATTAATAAGGATGACATAGATAAATACAAGTTAACAAGACCAAAGTATATGTTTATTGAATAGGCTAAATGAATATACGAATTGATGATAGAACTTAAATATCAACACATAATTGAGGCGAGGAGGCGGATGCCGGCGTTGGTAAGGCCGACGCCTGTTGTCCGGTCGGCGGCGCTCAGCGAGGCGTCGGGCGCGCAAGTCTTCCTCAAACTCGAAAACCTGCTGGAGCCTGTAGGCTCATTCAAGCTCCGCGGCGCTTTCAACCGGATGTCTCTGTTGACAGAAGAGGAAAAACGCCGGGGAGTGGTCACCGCGTCCGCAGGCAACCACGGGCAGGCGGTGGCTTACTGCGCGTCGCTCTCCGGAGTGGACGCGGTGGTGTTCATGCCTGTGAACACGCCGAAGATAAAAGCGGAGAGCGTGGGCAGGTTCGGGGCCGGGATACGGCTCGAAGGGGCGGACTACGACGACGCGGAGAGACGGGCGCATGAGTTTGAGAGAGAGAGCGGGCGGGTGTTCATCCACCCGTTCTATGACACAGCGGTGATGGCGGGGCAGGGGACGGTTGCGCTGGAACTGATGGAGCAGACGGGGGGAGTGGACGTCATAGTCGTTCCCGTCGGAGGGGGCGGGCTGGCGTGCGGGTGCGCCGTCGCCGCAAAAGCTCTCAACCCGAACATCCGCGTTATCGGCGTTCAACCTGAAACCTCGGCTCCTTTTGTCGAATCCAAGAAAGCCGGACGCCGCGTGGAATCTCCCATCGGCGACTCTCTGGCCGACGCCCTCACAGGCGAGATAATCGCAGACGATATGTTCGAGCTTTTCGATTCGCTAGTGGACGAAGCAGTCGCGGTCTCAGAAGCCGCGCTGGCGGACGCGGTTTATATGATGCTCAAAAGACACGGTATCGCGGTCGAAGGAGGCGGAGCGGCGGGCGTGGCGGCGCTGCTCGGCGGCATCCCCGGCGTCGCCGGCAAACGCGTCGCCGTCATCGTCACCGGACGCGGCATCGACCCTTCCGCTCTCGCTAAAATAATCAAAGAAAAAGAAAATATTTATTAACCCGGTTTTTTCACGAGAAATATCCGAGAATCGAATATGCCGACTATTATACGGTTTATTAGATAAAACTACCCATTAGGCATTAACCGGATTCGCTGATAGAAATGGCGAATCGGGGCGATTTTCATAGCGGCGAACTGCTTCGTTGCCGCCGCATTATTTTGTTCATGAACCCGTCGCTCCTGTGAAAATGTTCAAGAAGAAGATTCTCATAGAAAACCCTACCAATATCTTTATGCACGATAAGCGCCGAAGGCGGAAGCGCAGCTCCGCCTTTGGCGCTGGCATGAAATGTTTTGAAAGGGATTTTAAGGGAAAACTTTTTCAAAAGTTTTCCCTTAACTCTTACTCTCACTCTTTTTTCTTCTTTTTCTATCCTTTTTCCCCAAACGCGCGCCGCTGGCGCGGCGCGTTATCTCGCGTCGTACAGAGGGTCGCAGAGAAGCGTGTTTGCGGACACCGGGACAGATTTGCCATAGTTCTTTTTAAAAACATCGAGATCCTGCATGGAAACTTTTCCGTCCATATTGAAGTCGGCAGCGGGGTGATACAGGGAGTCGCCCGCAATCGCGCCGAACCGATATTTAAGAGGTTGAAGATTAGCCATATGCACCGTTGGGCGGCAAGTGGGATTGCCGATCTCGCCGCCGCCGCCGGAATTTCCGGCAGGGATTGAGGTTGGCGACACAGTCGTATCTGTTGTCGCGCTGAGACTGCCCGC
>JAKQPS010000060.1 GCA_029564595.1 bacterium
AAGTTTGCGCCCAAACAATCCCTTGACCTTGTAGACCTCGAAAAATTCCCGCGACGTTGTGGAATCAAAAACAACAGTCGGAAAATCAAATTTCGGACGCGCAAGTTTGCGTTCTCGTTTCTGTCTGTAAAACGCTTCAAAGAACGACAAGAAAAACGTCATATCTTGATTGATATATTGCCATAGTCCATCGGCAATCGTTTCGTCGGAATAGCCCACTTTTTTAAATCCATCTTTTAGGCCGTTATACCAGGCGACGGCGTCGATAAAATATGGAAGTTTGGGTTTGCTGTGATCGCGGTCGATTTCGATTTTAGCGCCGATATGTACGGTCGCCGGTTGAATAAGTTCGCCGCCGGCGCGCGTCTCGATGGCGCGGCGCGCCAGTTCTCGAATTACTGGTTCGTTGATATTAATATGAAACCTCGGCAACGCGACGCCGGTCGCGCCCTCGAAATGATAAGCGATGGCCGGCGGTTTGTCTGGTCCAAAATCGACGGGATAGCTGCCAGCTGGAAAGATCGCTTCGCATAGATCGCCTAACAGCTGCATATTTTCGGCGTGTTCTCTGTTGCGGTCATCGGTCATTTTTTGCCGTCCTCGAAATAGTCAATCGCTAATATTACAAGATCGTACCAAGTGCGCAACGCCAGCTTGAACGCCGGCGATCCGACGGGTCCAGATTCGCGCCAGGTGATTTCGACGCGATCCATCGCGCGCGCGATTTCGGCCGCCAGATCCGGCCGCTCGATCGCCAGACGTTCCAGCGTCCCCATCTTGAAACGTTTGTTGATCGCCGCGACGGCTATATTAAATAGCTCTTCTGGCGCCGCCGGCGCCGCGGGTTTGTCTCCAATTGGGGACATTCCAGAAACAGCCGCGGCCGGCTTCGCGCCATTGGCCGGCGGGTTAAATGTCCGCGCCGTCTTTGTTGCTGTTGCGGTCTGCATTATATTTCTCGAATTTCTCGTAATCAACGGGGTTGTTCATGCAATCCCGCCGATAATTGACAAGCGAACAAGTGGGGCAATCCCCGCCGTTCTGCGTGCAATAATCAGGCGCCGCCGGGTGAATGGTTTCGTTATTCATGGTCTGGTTTCCTCATTTTTCTATGTCTGCAATGTCCAATTTACAGATTTAGACTATTCCCCGGCGGCGGGTTTGGTCTGTTGATCGCCGGCCGCGAACGCTTGCGCCAGCTGGTCCTCAGATATGAACCAGCGGCCGCCGAATTTGTGCGCGGGTAGCTGCCCCATCCGCATCTTGTTTCTAACTGTAATCGGGTTCAGATGCAGGATTTCGGCAA
>JAKQPS010000200.1 GCA_029564595.1 bacterium
GTTCTTTTGAGACCCGGCGTTGACGGCGGGCGTCAAAAGACGTAGGATGGCGGCGTTTTCAGGCGGGAGAGGCTAAAGCGCTCGGGCGTGTGGGCGCGGGTGCGCCTGCACGGAGAACTGCGGAGGGTCGGATGTGTACGATCTCCAAAAGATGGCGGTCGAGAAGGTCCGCACCATGATGGACAAGCTGCCCAAGGGGAACGGGAAGAAGTCCAACCACTAGCATCCCATAGCGGGCTGAAAACAGGCATACCACCCCCTTTCCCCCATTGATTCATTGGGCTTTCCCGTGATTTCAAAGGCGGTTCTTGAAGAGCGTTTGCTGACGGAGATAACGTGAATGCCTGAAATCAAAGGCTTTTTGAAGGCTGCTATCCCACAGGCACATTCGAGAACCGCTCAAAACCTTGGAAATAGAGCTGTTTTTCGACAATCACGGGCCGCTTGGGGCCGCCTGCTGTCCCATACTTCCGCAGGGCGTCGAGCAGGTCTATCTTCATCCAGACCGCGGACCTGACGGTTCCGGCCAGTCTCGAAAAACTCAGCCCCCACTTCGACACGTGCTTCAGGAAACGAAGCAGCAGGTGCGCCAGCAGTCCGATCCAGACCTGCCACTTGACCGCCTTCTCGTTGTAGCCGACGAAGTCGGCGAGCTGGAGCGTCTGCTTGAGTTCCTTGAAGAAGATTTCGATGGCCCAGCGGGCGCGGTAGAGTTCGGCGACGGTGCGCGGGCTCCATGCGAAGTTGTTGGTGATGAAGGCCATCTCCACGTCCTTGCCGTCCACCTCGACGACGGCGGTGACGCGGCGCAGGGTCTGGGGATACTTGTCGTCGGAGTCTTTGCGCGACATGCGCACTGTCTGGTCCGAAAGGATGCGGGGGTCTTTGTGCCGCCTCTCTTCCAGAACATCGAAGGTCATGCTCTTCTTTTCGCGCAGGACGAAGAATACGCCGCGCCGCGTGAGTCCGAACAGGAAGGCGAGGTCGACGTAGGCCCTGTCCGCCAGCAGCACGTCGCCGTCTTTCATGCCCGCGCACAGCGCGTCCGCCCGCGTCGAGTCATGGTGCGCGGCATCCTCGACCACCGCGAACGTCGGCAGCCTGTTGCCCACGTTGACGCTCATGTGGGTTTTGGCCGCGGCTTTTTTCCGGCGGTGACGCGCCCAGTCGATAGATTCGAGCGAGAGTTTCAGAGTGGTCGAGTCGATGGCGAAAATGTCGCGCTTCAGGCGGAAGATGAATCCGCCGTGCTTCGCGTACTGCGTGAAGGACGGGCAGACGCTCTTGAGATGCGCGAACACGGCCCAGTAGAGCTTTTCCGCGATCTCCGGGTCGCGCCTGCGGTTGGCGTTGGAGAAGGTGTTGCGCTTCGGCGCGGTCGCGCCGCGGATACGGTTCAACTCGGGCTCGTGCAGCCGGGCCGCGTCGCAGATTTCGTTCAGACTGCCGGAACGGGTGATCTGTCCGTAGAGCAGCGCCAGCACATGGTTGGTGCAGGAGAACGTCCTGATGTCCGCCTTCGCCTCCAGCGCGATACGGTCCGGCAGCCCTTCCGGAATCCACTGGACGATCTGCCGCAGGGTGGTGTAAGCTGTTTTTGTTGGCCTCGTGGTTGCGCGGTAACGCGCCTTGCGTTTGTTTTTTTTCATGCGCCTGTAGGCTACAGGCGGACGGCCCCGAGGCCAACGTTTTCTTGCGGATTTTTAGGGTTGACTGTTTTCACCCCCCCCCCGCATAATAGGTGCCAATCATTGGAACCGGAATGTTTCCGGGTTATCCTATGGGATGCTAGTGAAAACAAAAGGTGAGAACAGGTTGTCGCCGGTCAAATCGTGGGTTGCTCCTGATTCAGGAAAGGTCGCATGCAATGTTTACTCATCGAAAAGA
>JAKQPS010000134.1 GCA_029564595.1 bacterium
GGCGCGAGAATCAATGATCGCCGTTTCTTGGCCGCAAGTTCGAGAGCCATCGCCACCGCCTGATAGGTTTTGCCGCTCGCCATCGGCGCCTCCACGAGATTGATTGGATAACCGAATGGATTATCTTCGTTGCCGCCGCACATGATTTCCTTCAGAGCCGCCCTCAACGCCTCGCGGGCAGTGTCGCGGAACTCGGCGGGATCGGGAGAATCGTCTTCGTTGAAGAATGAGACCTTTGCGTTTCGATAACACTCGCCGGGCGAACACCACTCCTGACACCTCGCGCAGCTTATTCCTGAATAATCGTTCCAGATGTCAGGGCGTATCATGTAGCCGGTTCCGTTGCGCTCATCGTGGGGCCTTGTGTCCGCGCGGACAATGTCGTTGAAATATTTCTCATGGAAATGAGGGCTGTCCGTGAAAATGCGGATGATTTCTTCTTCAGTTTCTCCTGCGGCGCGAAGCTCGGTGATGAGTTTGACGCGGCCCTCGAACCCGGTGTGTCCGCCGGAATGTATCAGCGCGGTCAGAGTTTCAGCGCAGGGGATGCGCGCCGGCAAGCCACGCTCGCGCAAGTAGCTTATGGTTTTCGCATGCCAGTTCTTTTTTGCCATGTTGATGCGAAGCCGCTTGCGCGTGGGATCGAAACACTCCGTCCGGGGAATGTCTTTAGTCAGTTCATGGACGATAGAGGCTGATGCGGCAGAATCTTCAAAACGCAACTCGCCGTTCGCAGTCTCGCGCGGCAGGCGGGCAAGACGGATGATGTCCTGCGCGGCGAGATTAAAAAACTCTTCCGTTGTAAGCCGGGTGTTGTACAGGCCGTGTTTCGGGTGCGTAGTGCCGGGAATGCGAAGCGGGCGGTCATGGTTGTATAAACTCATGTCCACCATCCCGCGATATTTTTCATCCATGTTGTCGCGGATATGCCGCGCGACGCGCTCGTAGATGACGTTCAGTTCAACGCAGTCGGGGAGGCCTAGAGTCCGTTGGGGTATTATCAGATAAAAACTCTTTCCGCCATTGTAGAAGTATGAAACCGCGTCGCGAGGAACGAGCAGCGCCCCCTCGATGACTTCGGCGCAATGCCGCGCTGCTTTAAGCGCGCAGGCGACGTTTTCGTGATGTTCGCCCGTTTCACATTCAAGCTCAATGACAAGGTCGCCCCGCTTCGGACAGAACCGCGTGACTCCTTTTTCAGGCGTCCGGTCGCATAGATATTCGTAGGTGGAACGGTAAACGTCCGTGTCTGAATATCTTTCACGGAACTCTCGCGCCGCCTCCGCGTCGTCCGCTTTCACGAAGACGTTTCTTGTGATCCATTTCCCTTTCTTGTATCCCGCGGACAGCTCTATATGCCTGTCGAGACCGCCAGTTGTTTTTCTGACGATGACCGCTGCGTTGACCGGGATTATTCTCGCCGCCCGGCTCGCTGTTTCGCTCAACGGTTTTTCAAAAAGAACTTCATACTGCTCAGGCGTAAAAAGCGTCTGGAGCCGCCGAAGGGCGCGGTCGAGACGATTAAGATAGCGCCATCTGTCATAGTCAGGATGTTTGGGGTCAAACTCAAATGAAAATGCGGGCAAAGAGCCGGATTGCCCCTGAATGCCGTGGTTGTAATGACGCACATCCCCTCCAACCGAAAAAATGCGATCTCCTTGTTTCTTTTTGTGCTTAAGCATTGCCTCATAGACGGGCTTTCTTCCGCCGCCCCCGGCAACATATTTCCGGTACTCATCGCTGTTCATGCGGATGGTTTCCGTCAAACAAATGTCGGGGAATAAAAGGCTTCCCTCTGAAACGTCTTTCCGCATCAAGGAGATGTTTGAGCGCAACTCTGAAAGATCGTTTTTCAGGATGCTTTCCGTCGCTGCGGCGAGCGCTTTCCTGACAAACATCTCGTCAGCGCTTGATTTCAGAATTCCGCCGGTGATCGAGACCGCGCCATCCGCGTTGAGAAGAGCGTAATTCTTCTTTTTCAAACTCAGCATCGCGGGCCAGACGCCCTCGACGGCGATGTTCAGATACTGCGGCAGCGATTTACTCACGGCTTCAACCATGCCCGCCAGACGCTCGCGGTCCGCGGCCGCATCGAACGGCGGCGTGAAGAATATGCCGTCAGTGTCGCACTGGATCAAGTTGCAGCCCACGCCCTCAAGCGTCTCGATCATCTTTTTCATCACGGCGCGCCCTAGCGCGGTGACACGCGCTGCGGCGGAAAAATCCGCGAAATTCGCATTGCGGTAGCCGAGGTATCCGTAAAACGAGTTGATGAGCAGTTTTAACGCTTTCTGAAGGTGGTCGTGGCGGTCGCGCTCGGGGCCGGAGGCAGAGTCCCGCTTCATTTTCGCTTCCAGCCTGAGCCATGTAAGCTTTTTCAGCATCGGCAGGAACACGTCAAGGGAATCGGATTCCGGCTTTATGTCTTCGCCGATCATCAGCGACGGATACTGCGATTCCACGTCGAGCTTCACGACGTTTTCGCACCGGCCGGCGATGAACTGCTCGCACAACCCGCCCTCAAATGTTTCAGGCTTCGGCGGCTTCGGGATTGACTGTCCGGCGTTAAGATACGCCCGCATCATGAGATAATCTATCTTTTTCGCCGAGCCTGTCATACAGAGTTTTCCCAGCGGAATGGGAATCATCTGCGCCTGAAAGAATTCGGCGGGAAGCAGCGCGTCCGAGATGCGGGCCGTCGCGGCGGCGCGCGCCGGCGCATCGTCGCCATCCGCGCCTTGGGCGTTTCCGCAGATTGCGGCGGCTACGGCGGTCACATCTCCCGCATCGCAGTCCAGAAGACATTCCGGCGCGCTCTTTTGCGCCAGAAACATGGTGTCTATAACGTGCCTCCCGGGCGCGACGTAGTTGGTATATGGGACGCTCCTGTCATCCTTCATCCGCGAGGCCGAGTAACTTTCGACGGCTTTCCAGCCGCGGCCCGCCCGAAATGAAATGCCATGCCTGACGAATTTCTTGTTAAGGACAGGCAATATCATTCCGAAAAGGTTATGCCCCTCGATCACATCCGGGTCGCGCTCGCGGATCATCTCTATCAACTGTCGCAGCATTTCCTCTTCCGACA
>JAKQPS010000139.1 GCA_029564595.1 bacterium
TCGTGGAGCGGCTCTCCGACCAGTACCGTGAAGAGGAACGCCAGATGAAGAGCGCGGCGAGAAGGAAAAAATGAACAACTTCGGACTCGGCATACTCATACAAGCCAAAGATCAGGCGTCCGCCGTTTTTCAGAAAGTGGAACGTAATTTCGATTCACTTTCCAAGAAAAGCGACGAGATGGCTTCGCGTATGCAGGCGTCCTCGAAGGCGTTCTATGCCGGTATCGGCATGATGGGCGCTGGCGCGACAATGCTCGGTGGCGTCGCCGCGACGATAAAGGTGGCCGGTGACTTCCAGGAAGCCATGATCGGCGTGCAAAAAACATCCGGCATGACGGACGCGGAGATTAAAAAGCTCGGCGACCGCTTTGTCGAGATGTCCTCGAAGATGCCGAACAGCGCGAAGGAACTCGCCAACATCGGCGAGATCGGCGGACAACTTGGTATCAACGGCGTCGAGAACTTGTCCTCGTTCACTGACACTGTGGCGAAACTCGCGTCCGTGTCGGAATTCTCCGCTGAAGAAGGCGGCGCAGCGCTCGCGAAGATCGCCAATCAGTTCAAGATTCCGATCAAGCAAGCCAAGAACATGGGCTCCGTCCTGAATGAGTTGTCGAACATTTCAACCGCCACCGCTCCGACGATTGCCGACCTGACAAGCCGCATGGCCGGCGCGGGCGCGTCTCTCGGACTGACCATGCCGCAGATTTCCGCCATCGGCGCTGCGCTCACGGACATGGGCGTCAGTTCCGAAGTCGGCGGCACCGCCATGTCGGACATGTTCATGGAAATGATGAAGCGCACGGACGAGTACGCGAAAGTTGCGGGCGTCTCCACTGCCGAGTTCAAACAGCTCATCGAAAAGGACGCCTACGGCGCGCTGACGAAGTTTGCCACGGGACTTCAGAAGTTCGACAAGTTTCAGGTTGCGGCCATGTTGACCGACCTCGGCATCGGCGGCGCCCGCGGAACAGACGTGCTGCTCAAACTGGTCGAGGCGAACAAGTCCGTCAACGGACAGCAGTCTCTTCTTGGCCGGTTCGTGGATACGTCCAACAAGGCTTTCAAAGAAGGTGTGTCGCTTCAGAAGGAATATGACAACTCTCTCAAGGGCATGAACGCTCAACTCAAGATATCGTGGAATTCCGTGGTCGCGCT
>JAKQPS010000144.1 GCA_029564595.1 bacterium
CCTCTTAGCCCGGAGTCGGCCAGTTTGCCCATAGCGGCGGCGGTTTCCTCAATGGATATTCCCAGGCTTTTTGCCACAGGCGCAACGTAGGTGATAGCCTCTCCGAGTTTTTCCATGTTTAACATGGAGGATGCGATGACATTGTTGAAAACGTCGGCAACGCGCCCGGATTCGCCTGCCGCAAGCCCGAAACCTCGCAACGTCGCGGTCATGAGGTTTGCCGATTGTGCGAGGTCGTAATTCTGAGCTATGGAAAGACCGACCACAGCATCAATAGCGCTCAAAGTCTCTTCGGCCTCCATGCCAGCGCTTGAAAGCGAGTACATCGCCTCCGCCGCCTGCTGCGCGGTGATAGGCAAATCCTCTCCGAGTTTGCGAGCCTTCGCGGTCATTGCGTCGAATTGCTCACCAGTCGCAGTCGTTACCCCGCCAACCCGTTTCATGGTCAGCTCAAAGTCACCGCCGACCGTCAACGCGGATTTAGCCAGCGTTCCCATGCCAGCGCCGATCGCAGTTACAGCGGTCGTCAGTCCGCGCATGAGCGGCGAAAATACACCGTCGATGGCACGCCCGATCTGCTCCGTCTGCACGCTGAATTTATGAATCGCCTTCCCCGCAGAGTCGAACGCCCTCAGAGCGCTCGCCACCTCTGCGGAGATGATGATTTGTACCGACTTATCTCTTACAGCCAAAGTCTCACCACCTTATGTATACAAAAAAAGCCGGGAGCGAGCGCACAGCTCACCCCCGGCCTAAAACTCCTGCGGATACAAGGTCGGCGGCGTTGGTCCCTTTTTCCTTTTTCGCCTTTTCCTCTACTCCAAGAACGTATGGAATTGCTTGCAGATACCCCCACGCCTGCCAGTAGGTCAGACTGAGAAATTCATCTGCGGACATGCCGAAACGCGCCCGCAGAGATAGCAGCAGATACGGCCACGTCATTTCCTCCGGGACGGAGCTAGAGCCTTCCCCCGGAGTCGCATAAAATTTTCCATTATCCCCGGAATGTCGTTCTCTTCAACAACTACCTCAAGCAGCCCCATCCACACGTCAAGCGGAACAT
>JAKQPS010000152.1 GCA_029564595.1 bacterium
AGGCGTCAGGCAGGACTCCGGGTTAGAGTTTGCGCAAAGATAAACATGATATCCCGCGCCCATTCCGTCGTCGTTCGCCGAGTTCGTCCAGCCCGCGCGCGCTCCGTAGTACGTCGGCGCTATCTCGAACGCTTCCACAGCCGTCGGCGGCAGGCATTTGTCCGATGGCAAACAATAGCCGCAGTTCGAAATATCCGAAGCAGTATAAACGGAACTAGCATTTCCGATCGGGTCCATCGCCGTCACACAGTACACATACTGCGTTTCGGTCGTCACGGATTCATCAATATAGTTCAGATCCGTCATTGGGGAAGCATTGATTTTTGAGAATTTTGCCGCAGAGTTGCATGTTGGCCAGATTCCTTCGCATCTATGAACATCGTAAGTGACGGGGTTCTTATCCGCCACCGCGCTCCAAGCCGGCAAACAAGAGAACCCATCGAATTCTAAAGGAGCGTTCATTTGCGGTTTTTCTGGCGGCGTGATGTCCTGAGGAACACATACGACCGGCCCGGAAGACGCGGGCGCGGGCGTCTCCCGGGAATATCGGTCGTACATGTTGTAAGCGTAAACTCTGTAACAATAGGCGACGCCGTTTTCGAGATGAGGGCCGGAGTCCGTATAGCTTGTCGGGCCGCTCGCAGGCGCTATGCTTAGCGGAACGCCCGCGCTTGGGTCGGGAAGATTTCCGCATCCACCGTCCACAGCCGGCGCTCGCATTATCTTGTACCCCGTCAGTTCGCTCTGTGCGGGAAAGGAGCAATTGCCGAACTCTCCCAGTTCTCCCTGGCACACCTGCTCCCATTCGATCCTGCATGACTGGCCTTGTGGTTCCGCCGTCGCCTTCTGGTTCTCAGGCCACAGAGGCGTATTGTCCTCCGGTGTCTCATCGCCGCGCAAACATATTCTATGGCGATACATTTCGTCGAAGCGGCTACAGTTAGACCCGTCGCCGGACGGGCATGTCCCTGCGGCCTTGCAGTTATCGCATGCCTCCACCCAGAAACACCATTCATTGCCTAAAAACTCTATGCTTGGGTCGACAAGATATGACATTAGTCCGGGCGTGTCCGGGTGAGGAATGAGTTCAACGTTGAGTTTCGCGTATCCTACGGGCATCCCTTCGGAGTCCGCGCCGCAGGCGTCGGGATTGTCTCTTTCGCAGTAATAGACGTTGTATCCGCCGCCCCCCGCTATGTCCTGTTCATTCCGGGAATTCCACATAACGCTAACGTTATCCCATCCCTGCGGCGCGATTATGGAAGGCTCAATCTTTCCGGGGGGGGTTCGGTCTTCCGGGACACACTCCGCCAATCGCCAACTCGATTTGTTGTCGCCAACGTCCATCGTTCGGATCTTATATGAGTACTGCGCGATATTCGTCAGCCCCGACTGTGAGAAATAATCCGTAAGTATCGCGCTGACGTTCTGTATAACATTATTCCGCGCTATGTCGAATCCGTAGATCGAAGGGTCGGAAACCCTGTCCGCCGTCCATTCGCACAAGCAAACCCCATCGCTTCCCTGCGGGGTGGCGCAGGTAAAATCATCGGGAGGCTCAGGAGCTTGCCAGTCTTCGGGGAAACACACCGCCTTCGACCAATTAGCAACCGGCGTTTCTCTTAATTCCGGCTCCGCTGAAGAGTTCACTGATGAAAAATAAAAATATCTCGGACTTCCATCCAGTTCGACATTGGAAATATTGAACCTTTTTGTATATAGAGACGAGAGATTTTCAGGAAAATTGTCAGGGCCGGAAAGAGTTTCTACCAGCGTCGCCGTGTTCCTGTCGTCAACTGTGTTGTAATAGACATTGTAATAATTTGTAAAAGATCTGTCCGGCGACGGAAGAATATCAAAGACACAGACGTTGCCTGCCGCCGGAATGGTCGTTCCCTGTTTAATGCAAGTAGAGATTGTTCCAACTCCGTTGGACTGGCATGTGTTCGATCTTAAAATCGGGGGAGCAGGATTGGAAAGCGTTGCCGAAACCGACTGATTGTAGTTCACTATTCTGACGCTCGGCGTTAAGTCAACCGAGGAAAAAGGAGTTCCTCCGGACAGTTGAATCTTCATCGTTGAAAAAAACATAATCGCGTTATTGTTGGTTGGGCCTATAATTGATTTGCCATTCGGCAGATTGTTCTTCACGACCAATTTTAATTCGTTGCTTGAATCTCCGATTTTCAATCTTTGTTCATTGCCATAATACTCGAATATTCTGCATGAACCGGGATTGGGATTGTTCGGGTTTGTCGAGCAGTTCCCGTCCATTAGTATTTGCGAAAGCTGGCAGGAATCTGTGCCGCAGATTTTTGGCGTATACACAACTGCGAATGAGTTCGTGAAATGTATGTCGTCGGGATTTGGATCGGGGATATCCGGGTTGAAAAAAAACATCATATATGATTCGACAGCTCCCGATCCCAAATAAGGAGGCTTCGCGCCTAACTTTATGTCGGCGCAAATAACATCTTCATTCGGCAGCATATCATAGCCTTTTCCTACGCCGACTGAAAAACCGTGAATATCAACTATGTCCCAGCCGGTCATCACATTCTTGATTCCGTGATCGTCAGGCTCTCCGCAGGTGTCCCCGATAGGGTCGTTAATCGTATAATCGGCGCCGCAAGTCGGATGGCCGGTCCGATTTTCATAGCAGACCTCATAGTTTGATGCGGTCGCGCAGTTGTTTGTCGAGGGAGTGGCATAATCGGCGTTCCACGACGTTAGTGATGAGCATGGCGTGGAGCCTTGTTGCGGAATCTGAGATACCACGTTTCCCATGCTGTCCACTGCGGATATGAAGTATGTCAACGTGTCGCCGGACGATATTTCCGCCAAGTTGATAGTCCCTTCAAATTTGCCGATATTGCTGTTGTAGGACATTATCACGCTCTGGGTTCCAGCGAAGTCGTCGTTAATTCTATAATAAAGTTTCGGATTATCGTTGCTGTGACAGGATCCCGTGCCGTTCGGATTGGGAATGCAGGGAGGATTAGGAATAGAATCAGGGTCCGGTGTCAAATACCAACCCGCCCATTCGCAATTAGTTGATAAATCGTCAAGAAAAAAGTACCGTTGCATCCATAAGCAGTTATAACGGTCGCAGTTCTCTCCTTGACAAATTCGCTTTTGAGGCATGCCCTCAATAGTCGCGTAAACCTTCATTGTTGAACCCGCTTCGGGAGACGTGTTTGTTATGTCTGATATCGAAGGAGGATAACGCAGCGAATCAAAAGGCATGAACCATGTGTCGATTGCGAACGCCGCGCGGGACGTGTAAAACAAAAGGAAAACAGCTAGAATGGCAACCGTCCCGAATCGCGTTTCCAGTCTCTTTTTCCGCTGTTTAATCATCCGGCAAGACCTCCTTTTCGCGGCGATGGGTTTCTTTTCTCCCGCCCGCCGCGCCGTCTCTTTCAGACGCTTTCCCTACCGGTCCGCTAACGGCTCTTAACTCCGTTCGCGACGCCGGATTGGCATACAAAAGCAAGGTTGCCTGCTTAATATATATCAATTTTTTTGCCAACTTGCGACAAATACCCCTAAAAAGAAACCGTTTATTAAAGCCGATATTTTTTTCGCCACTCTTTCGGTATCCCGGATTAAAGGCAAAACTGTGACTTTTTTGTCCACTCGCCTGTGACTTTTTTGTCACAAAAACGGAGATAAAAACGGCAGAAAAGACAAAATGGCCACAGAGATGCCTCCGGCGGTTCAAGGAAACTTTGAAAAGTTTCCTTGAAAATCCTTCAAAACTGCTGCTATGTTGAAAGTCAAGTCTCTGCTGTTTTTGTTTTTCTTTCAACCGAGTGTCGTCATGATGAAAGCTCCTTTGAAAGAGAGAACGCGCGATGAAGCGAAAAAGGATCTGATCACAAACTGCTATTCGTGCGCGGCTTGCGGGAGCCGGCCACAATGTGCGCTATGCGCAAGATTGGAACGCGGGCGCGCAATCTTTTCAACGTCCTTCTCCGCTAGGGGCGGAGCGGCCCAAGTTTGAACCGCGGTCCCGCCAGTTCCAGTCTCAGTTCCTTTTTTTGCGAGTGTCTCCCTGTGTTTTTTTGTTTTGGCCCCGCTTTTCGTTTCTATGCCGTCAAACAATAGTATGCGCTGTCGGCTGGGGCGTTGTTGACTACTCGGTGATACACTTTGACGGCGAGTTTTCTTGCCATGGCGACGATGGCGCGCCGCGCCCCTCTTCGCGCTTTGAGTTCCTCGAACTTCGCTTTGGCCGCAGGGTCGAATCTGACCCACGCCCACGCGCTCTCGACGAAAACCCACCGAAGCCGCCGGTTGCCCACTTTGGTGATCGGCCCCATCCGCGTCGTCTTGCCGCTGGATCTGGCTCCCGACACAAGCCCGGTGTACGAGGCGAAGGCGTCGCTGTTGTCGAATGCGCGGAAGTCGGCCACCTCTGTGGCGATCACCGACGCGGCCACTGCGCCTATTCCTGTTTGGCCCATGAGCTCGCGCAGCAAATCCTTCAACTCTCCACGGCGAAACAGTTCGGCGACTCGTTTCTCAACGGCGAGCAGGAGAGATTCCATCGCTTTGAGCGCCTGCATTTCCATCCATAGCGAGAAGTGAATATGTCCGGCGCTGTCTTTGTTCTCGGCTCCGGCCAGAAGCCCCCTTCTCCACGTCTCGCTCCAACGCGCGGCGTCGGGATAGTCGATGCCGTGAAACTTCGCAAAGCCGTGTATCCGATTCTTGATCTTTTTGATGTCTTTTTTGATCCTGTCGCGCTCTCGCGCCAGTTGTCGCGCGGCTCGTTTTTCCGGACTGGGAACCGCTATGGGACGAAAACCGCCGGACTCGAAGGCGACAATCAGCTTTTCCGCGTCCCGGCGGTCTGTCTTGATCTTCTTCTTGGCCGCAGCTTCGGGAATCATGGAGGGCGGAGCCATGTAAACGCAAACGACTCTGCCGTCCTCGCCGTCGAGCTGCTGAAGGCAGTCGCGCAGGTTGTATCCGTTGGGGCCTGCCTCGTAGACGATGTGAAGCTCGCAGGCGGGAAACCTTCTCAGATAGGCGGTCCACTGACGGGGAGTCCCCGCCATCTTCACCCTGTCGATGATCCGTCCCTCGTGCTTGACCGCCGCCACGTGATTGTCGGTGTGAACGTCCACCCCGATGACAATCCTGCTGTTTTCCGCTAGAATTTTGTTCTTCATGTTTGTTTTTCTCCTTTGCTGTTTTAGGCTAATTTACCACAGCAGAGGAGCTTTTTTTGCCCGCCTTCAACATAGCATCTTTTTTCCTTGCGCGACGGGAAGGGACGCTACCGCGTCCCTTCCCGTCGCTCCTGTAATAATGTTTAAGAAGAAGATTCCACTGTAAGCCCTTTCCCAATATCTTTTGCCATGTCACGCGCCAAAGGCGGAAGCGAAGCTCTGACTTTGGCGCTAGCATGAAAAGTTTTGAAAGGGATTTTAAGGGAAAACTTTTTCAAAAGTTTTCCCTTAATCGACACGCCTTTAAAGCGCCTCCGGCGGCCAAAGAGAAACTTTTAAAAAAGTTTCTCTTTGGAATCTCTTCAAAACGTTTCACTGGTCGTCGGGAGAGAATCGCTTCCGCGCTTCCCTCCCGACGCCCCATGTAAAATCACTTAGAAACAGATTCCAACGAGCCATCCTATCGGGCGACCCGTCGGGTCGCCCCTACGGGCACGACGCCGCCAACCGCCATGAACAAGATATCTCTGAAAACATCTTTCCCAATATCTTTTACCATGATACGCGCCGAAGGCGGAAGCGAAGCTCCGCATTCGACGCTAGCATGAAATGTTTTTAAAGGGATTTTAAGAGGACTTCTCCTCAACAGCATTACTCACTACTAGTTAGTTACTATTTCCTTATTTATGCTCCATCACCATGATGAATACGATTTCCTTGTTCATGGACGTTTCCGGGCGCGGAATCGATTTATAATAATACTCAATGATTATGACAAGAATGAGATATGCGGCGGGGTTGGGGTTGGCGGCGGCGTTGTTTGCGTTGTGGGGAACGGCGTCGGGCGCTGCTGCGTCGGAGTCACGCGCGTTCAGGATAGAGGTTAAATCTTCCGGCGGCTCGCGCGGGCTTGAGGAGGCGGTCAGGCGGGACGGCGAGAGGGCTATTGAAAAAGCGGCGAAATTCATCGGACACGAGCCGACCGGGCCTTTTGTGGTGTACATCGCGGCGGACGACGCGGAGTTCGAGGAATACACGGGCGGAATGGTTCCCTCTTGGGCGATAGCAGTGTATGTTCACGACAGGCGCGCGGTTGTGATGAGGGCGGAAAGTTTCGCGGGCGACTCGGGATATTTTTCAAGCGTGCTGGAGCACGAGTTATTCCACGCCGCGCTCGGCCACAAGTTCCGCGCGAAGCCGGGGGCGCTTCCGCGCTGGCTCAACGAGGGGCTGGCCGTGCATCTGTCGGACGCATGGGAATCCCCGGAATCTTGGCACAAGCGCCGGGCGGACCTCTATAACGCGGCGCGCAAGGGCGCGGCCCTCGATTTCAACGACCTGCACTACGGCTTCCCTTCGGGGAAGTTCATCGCTGAGTTGGCGTACGCTCAGAGCCACGATTTTGTCTCATGGCTGATCAAGCGCAAAGGAGAGGCGGGCATAAGGCGTCTGCTCGACGGACTTGCGGACGGCGATTCGGTGGATGTCGCCCTGAAGCGGGTTTACGGCGACGGACTTGAAGGTTTGACAGCCGACTGGCTGGCCCAAGCCGCCAAACCGGCTCCCATTGTGTGGGCGATGCAGTTCTTCGCGGCGTTCGACACTTACATCTGGACGGGCATGGCGTTGCTGGTTATAGTCGCGGGAATGAAAGTCTTTCTGGGATTCAGGCGCAAGAGAAAACTCAAGCTCGTCTATCCCGGCGGCGGCTCCGGCTACGACCCGGAGGACGACTGGGACGAACTGGACGAGGAATGGGACATAGACGATTACGGACACCGTCCGTGGAGACCGGGCAGGCGAGACAACTGAGAAGCGCCCCGGCGGAAGGAGTCGCGACATGAAGCCGATGAAAAGAGCAAGGATGATATTGACGGCGCTGGCTGTTAGCGCGGTGGTCGCCGCGGCGGCCCCGCGCGCGTGCCGCGCGATAGTGGTGGACCTCAAGGGAGAAACGTCCGCCGCGCAACCATCGCAGCCCGCGTCAGGCCCCGGCGGCGCGGTCTATCCCCACGCGGATATCAAAATGTCGCAACACGGCGCAGGCAGCGACATGTTCTGGATATTCGAGCCTGCCGACCCGGCTCCGGAGTCAGCGCCAGTGATAGCCTTTTTCCATGGCTGGAGCGCGATGCACCCCAAGATATACGGAGGCTGGATAAGCCATCTAGTGCGGCGCGGCTCGATTGTGATATTCCCGAAGTATCAGGAGAATATAAACGTGATGCCGCCCGTGATGCACAAGGCGGCGATGGACGCTGTGGCGGCCGCGCTGATGGAACTGGACAAGCCCGGACGCGTCAGGCCGGACAAGGAGCGGTTCGCGGCGGTCGGTCATTCCTTCGGCGGCGTTCTGGCTTCCAATCTTACGGCCAATTGGAGCAAGCTGGCCCTGCCGATGGTCCGCGCCGCTATGCCTGTCGAACCGGGCGACCCCAAATACGCGCACATCGCGAAGATGGTTCATCACAAACCGCTGGAATCCATCATGGCGGATTACGCGGACATTCATCCGGGAACGCTTTTCGCCGTGGTCGTCGGGGCCGACGACGGCATCGTCGCGGAGCGGACGGCGGCGGAGATATACCGCGCGGCGACATCTCTGCCCGCCGAGCATAAGAACTATATCGTGGTTCACAGCGACAGGCATGGAGACCCCGCGCTTGCGGCAGACCACATGCTGCCGATAGCCACAGACCAGAGTTTCGATATCCCCGAGAGGCGGCTGGCCGCCGAACCGGTGGCGGCCATCATCCGAGACAGGCTTGAACGCATGGCGCGCGACGGCGGGCAGGAGCCGGAAGAGCGCGACGTTTACGCGGCGAACGCTCACGACTTCGCCCTTTGGCGGCTGTTCGATTCGATGACGGATTGCGCTTTCTATGGAGAGAATTGCGACGGCGCGCTCGGCGATTCAGACAAAGTGAAACGCGTCGGCGAATGGTCCGACGGCGTGGAGATAAAGAAACTGGAAATCAGGGAACCGTCCGGCGGGCAATAAGCGCGACGTTTAGGTTTTCTCCATGAAGCAACACATCAAACTGCCGCTTAAATATTTTTCTGTGAGTTTGCGGGGAAACCATTTTTTTGCAAAAAACAGGTTTCCCCGCGCCCCTTCCGAAAAAAACTCTTAATTGCCGGTTTTGTTGAACTTCGTTCATTACAAAACCGGTTCTATTCATTTGTTTCGTCGCCGATAGGCGAAGAAGCCCTACCAAGCTCCGCAATAAACCGCATCTAAAAATACCGCCGCCGCTACTTCTTGCCGAACTTTTTTTCCAAGCTTTGCGCGCAGCACTTAAAGTCCTGCTCTTCGTTCTTTTTCAGAAGCTCCATTATGGCGGCTTCCAGAATAGGGCCGAACAACGGTATGTCGATTTTCAGCGTTATTTCAAATATCCGTTTCATCTTGTCCGGGCCGTCGGCCATGTATGCGGTCTGCCCTTTGCATGAAATCTGTTTCCGCAGATACCTCGGCTCGATCTCGAAAGAATAGATTTTTTTCTGTCTGTCCCACACCGAATGCTCGAACCACGTGAGCATCTTGGGGCTGATGACGTGCTGAGCGGCGCGGGGGATTTGGCCGTGGGCGCACCACTCTTTTGTTCCGACCCTGCGCACTCCGTCGTCCTCTTCTTTCACCACTTTCCACGCGGTGACGTTCTCCAGTTCGTGCATGTCGTACGCGTCTTCGCCGCCGTCCAAGAAAACTCTCACGGCATCGTCCACCGGATAGTTGAATTTGCGTTCGGACCTGTAGCGCGCCATAAAGGCCTCCCCTGTGGTCGCGGGGCGGGCCTGACGCCGCTCCGCGCCGTTGTCTCTTCTTATATTATCAAATGAGATGCGGCAGTTTGTTCCCGCCGCGCGCAAAAACTTTCGCTTATTCCGCCATTTCCCTGAGCCGATGGAAAAAGAAGTCCTCTTTTACGACCGGAGGCGCGGGAATCATTATCTTGTCCGGCCGCCGGAATTCTGAGCCTGCGGCGGTCTTGATAACAAAAGCTGATTCAAAACTCCCGCTTATAAAATCCTCGACCGGGCCGCGCGGGGCGGTCGTCTCCCGCGAATCGAACAGCCGCGCGGCGGCGATTTCTGATGGCGTAGCTTCTCTCGGCGACATCCAGCCGAATTCTTCAGGCATGGAGAACGGCGGCTGCGGGGCGTCCCAGCGCGCTCCTTTTCTCAGGAACAAGATGTATTCCATGCGCGTCGAGACAGCCGGTTTTTCTCCTTCGCGCACATAACGCGCGGCGGTCGGCTCAAGTCCCGGAGGCATTTTTGCGGCGAGCGCGGGTAGCGCTTCTTCCACGCTTTTTTCCTCTTCGAGCATGAAACGGAACCTCTCGCATTCCGATGTGTGCCCTAATGCCAAAGGCTGTGTCAGGTACGACACTTTGGGTTTCGGATTGAAGCCTTCGGTGAAATAGATTGGAAGTCCGGAGCGGCGCAGCGCGCGGGAAAGCGCTCGCATGACGTCGAGGTGCGACAGCAGCCGCGCCTCCCACTTCTTGCCGAACAGAACTTCAATTGTGGTTCTAGTTTCATCAGTCAAAATGTGTCCTTGTCGCGCCGCCGACCTTTGCAGGGCGCGGCGGGCGAGCGTCAGCGCTTAAATTCGAATTCTTCCAGCGGAGCAAGCGTCGCGCGGCGGCGCTCGAAACGCGCCAGTCTGTCAAACCCGGCAGCGCGCAGCGCGTCTATGCCTCTGTCAATGTCCGCTCCGGCATCCCGCGCCGTGTGCGCGTCCGAGCCGACGGTGACAGGCCCGACGCCCCGCGATTTCAACAGCGACAGGAACTCGCCGCCGGGATACTGTCCGCCTGTGGAATGAGAAAAGCCCCGGCAGTTGACCTCGAATCCGACGCCTGATTCGGCGAGCGCGTCCGCAACGCGCTCAGCTTCCTCCGCGTAGTTCTCGTAAGGCTCCCTGTCTTCCGGGGTCTCGGAGAATTTTCGTATCACGTCTAGATGGGCCATCACGTCGAACATGCCGGAGCGCGCCGCGCGCTCGACAGCCCGCAGCGAACGCCTGAACGCCTCCGTCCTGCCGATGTCCCGCACAAGCGCCTTAGCGCCCGGCTCCGCCGCTATTCCGCGCCCGTCCACGAAGTGCGCCGCCCCGATCACTATGTCGAAATCAAACGAGTCCAGAAACGCGCGAATCTCCGGCAATCTGTCCTCAAAATAGTCCACTTCCGCCCCAAGGAGAATCTTTATGCCGAGCTTGCCCCCGAGTTCTTTCGCAAGCGCGCGGTGCGCTTCGAGTTGCTCAACGGTGACGCGGTAGTTGTCGTAGCCGAGGATAAAATGGTCGGTGACGGCAATCTCTGCGAACCCGCGCGCGGCGGCCGCCCGCGCAAGCTGCTCGACGGTCGCCACCGAGTCTTCCGTCGTGTTCGAATGCAGATGATAGTCCGTCGGGCGCGACATGCTCACATCTTGTCCAGCGGGTTCACGCTTCCCGCCTGACCGGAGTAGAACAACAGCACGCTCACGTAGTTGTCGCTCTGGGCGACGTATTTTTCTTCCAGCACGGCGAACGGGTTGGACTTCACCCATTCGGTGATTTTGCCGCCCAGAATGTCAGCCGAAATGTTGGCCTCCGTCTTGGCGGTAAAAGTGACGCATCCGGATATTTTTGCCATCTGCGCGCTCCTTTTATGATTGTTATCTGCCTGCTTCCCAGACTATGTGCGAAAGTTCGGGAAGGATAATTTTTTCCATAGCTAGCCTGACTGCGTTGACCGAGCCGGGAATGGAAAACACGGCAAGCCCGGAGGCGGTGATTCCAGCGGTCGCCCTGCTCATAATCGCCGCCGCGCCTATCTGCTCGTAGCTGAGCGACCTGAACAGTTCCCCGAATCCCGGCAGCTCTTTTGCAAGAGCCGAGCGGACGGCGTCGAACGTAGAGTCTCTCTTTGAAATCCCGGTTCCGCCGTTGACGATGGCGGCGGAAGCGCCTGCTGGCGGAGACGCCAGCGCCTTCGCCACCAGCGCCGGCTCGTCCGGCATTATCTCGTATCCGGCGACCTCATGCCCGGCTTCTGCCAGAAGCGCCTTTATCAGCGCGCCGCTCTCGTCGGTTTCCTCCGTCCGCGTGTCGCTCACTGTCAACACCAACACGCCTGCCGGGCCGCGCGCCTTTTCCTTGTGATCCTCGTGTCCCATTCCGCCTCCGTTCGCGGCGTCAGACTTCAAGCAGCGGGAACCGTCCCGCCTCCATCAGAAGCACGTCTCCGAGTTTGCCGCCGCCTATCATCCGGGCGACTATCTCGCATTTAATTTTAAGCAGGAAGAACAGCCCCGGCCGCTTTATATGGCATAGGGTTTCAAAGTTCGCCTGCCCCTTTGACACCACCACGTCCGCCGTCTCGAAAAGAGAGAAGACTTCCGGCCTGACGCGGCCCGGCGGGAAACCGGGAGACATCGCGCCGGTGTCGGCGAGGGATGCGAACTCGTCGATGCGCGCGCGGCGGGCGTACTCGATTGTGGCGTCGTTGAGGATGGGCGCGCCGCGCGTGACGAACGTGATCTCAGATCCGCCGAACTTGATTAGCCTGAGCATCGGCCTGTCGAAGTAAATCTCTCCAGTGTTGTCGCCGAGGTAAAGGACGGAGCGAGCGGAGGCTAGCGCTTCCCTGAGTCTTTCGAGGTGATCGATTGCAAAAGGAGCCTCAAGCGCGCCCCTGACCGCAGCTTCTACGTTGAAGTTCGTCCCCGCTCCGAAATCTATTATGTTTCCGGCGATTGCGAGCTTGGCGGCGGATAGCAGCGGGTCGGCCCCCGCGCGCGCCATCTCCTCGATGCGCGGCAGCAGCCCTTCCGCTATTCCTGTGTATTCCTCTTTCACGTTGTAGTAAGGATCGGGATTGCCGAGCGCCTCTTTTATCGCCTTATGAATCTCCTCGGCGACAAGCATCGACTCGTCGTCCGGAGACACCTTTGTTAGGAGCGCCGCCACAGCGCGCGCCGCCTCCCATTTTTCTTCGTCCGAAGCGCCAGCGATTTCAGACGCCTGCAACGCTTGCCTGAAGTAACACGGAAAACACTCTAGTCTAGCCTTCATCCCTCGATGTCCTTTCACGCGCAAACATTCTAGCCGAATAAGGCTTCAGGTTCAAACGCGAAAGAGGCAGGCGTCGGCAAAACATGTTGCCCGCTCGCCCGTTTTAGGATAGAATCAGCCAGAAAAGAAAGCCTGACGACACGGATGCGGGACGCGGGTCTCTCGCTCAGGAAAAAGGAGAACGGACTATGAAAGACGTATACATCGCAAGCGCGGCAAGAACGGCTGTGGGAAAATTCAGCGGCACGTTGAAGGATGTCCCTGCGGCGGAACTTGGCAGGATAGCAATAGCCGGAGCAATGAGCAGGGCTGGGCTGGCCCCCGACGCCGGTTTCGACGAAGTGATAATGGGAAATGTGCTCGGCGCCGGGCTGGGGCAGAACGTGGCTAGGCAATGCTCGATCAACTCGGGCATCCCCGTCGAAGTCCCGGCGATGTCGATAAATAAAGTATGCGGCTCAGGACTGAAGGCTGTGGCGCTTGCCGCGCAGTCCATCCGCGCGGGCGACGCGGAACTTGTCATCGCGGGCGGAACCGAGAACATGAGCGCCGCTCCTTATCTGCTTCGCAAGGCGCGCGGCGGATACCGCATGGGCAACGACGAAATTGTAGACTCGATGATATTCGACGGCCTGTGGGAAAGGTTCAATAACTATCACATGGGCATGACCGCGGAAAACATAGCGGCCAAATACGGCATAAGCCGCGAGGATCAGGACGCGCTGGCGTACAACAGCCAGATGCGCGCGACCGCCGCAATCGAGTCAGGCGCGTTCGCTGACGAGATTGTCCCCGTTCCGATTCCCCAGAGAAAAGGCGACCCCGTCCAGTTCACGCTGGACGAGCACGCGCGCGCGGACACCACTCTCGAAAACCTAGCCAAACTCAAACCCGCCTTCAAAAAAGACGGCTCCGTCACCGCAGGCAACGCATCCGGCATCAACGACAGCGCCGCGGCATTCGTCGTGGCTTCCGGCGAAAAAATCAAAGAACTCGGCCTGACTCCGCTGGCGAAAATCGAATCATGGGCGTCCGCAGGCGTAGATCCGGCGTACATGGGCATGGGGCCTGCCCCGGCTTCCCGCGCCGCTGTCAAAAAAGCCGGTTGGTCTTTCGACGACATCGAACTAATGGAGTTCAATGAAGCCTTCGCCGCTCAGGCCCTCGGCGTAATCCGCGACCTCGGCATCGAAAACCGCATGGACTGCATAAACGTGAACGGCGGAGCCATCGCCATCGGACACCCCATCGGAGCGTCCGGAGCGAGAATACTCGTCACCCTCCTGTACGCGATGAAGAAACGCGGCGCCCGCAAAGGCCTCGCCACTCTCTGCATCGGCGGCGGCATGGGCATCGCCCTCACAGTTTCAATGTGACCGGCGGCTAAAGAGAAACTTAAGATTTCTCTTTGGAATCTCTTCAATATCTTTTCACATGATACGCGCCGAAGGCGAAGGCGCAGCCCCGCATTCGGCGCTAGCTTAAAACGTTTTGAAATGGATTTTAAGAGAAAACTTTTTCAAAAGTTTTCCCTTAATCGCATTAAAGCATTAAAGCGTTAAAAGCGCCAGCGGCCAAAGATAAACTTCGATAAAGTTTCTCTTTGGAACTCCTCTAAACGCTGAAAAACGTAGACGCTTGATTTCCGATGCGTCAGCCTTTGAGCGGAATTCTCACATATTCGGACTCGCAAGGATGACCGTCGGCCACCCAAGCGGTTCTTTCCTTAATATCGAAAATCGTGCTGGCGAGCGTGCCGCCGGTAAGTCCGTGGCAGCAGACGGTGCAGTCGGTTCCGGAGCCGTTTCCGGCGCTGTGGTCTCTCAGGATGCTTTTGAGGGTATCGACAGTGATTTTGCCCGCGTTTTCGCTCATCAATCGGTATGCGGCTTCGTATCTTTTCAGTGTGGATTCGGCGTATTCTAGGCCTTCCATACCCTTGACCGTCCAGTATGTGCCGTCGGGAAGGTTCGCGTCTTTCATATTCAGATAGTGGTTGGTCTGGGCGATGACGCCGCGCTCGTCCGGGCGTCGCACTGCCGCGCGGGAGGAAGTGAACTCGACGACGCAGCAGTCGCCGCTTTCATCCATCATGCCGAAGAAACCTGTGTTTGCGCGAGCTGGGAAGTTGATCATTTTGTCGGCGGCCTCGGCGACGGTGCGGCAGGTTTCGAGCAGTTCCATCATGATGAGCATGTAAGGGACGCCCTTGTACCTGAAGTCGGGGCCTTTCCACAGGCGGGCGTTGTTTGCGGCGATAGCCAAACCCGCCTCGTTCATGCCCTGATGAGTTCCGGCCAGAGGGGCCTGAGTGAGGGAAATCGTCGCCAGCCTGCCCGCTTCCGAGGGGGTGTCCCGGCGGACCAACTGGTAAGGTTTGAGCATGTTGGGGAAGTCGTAGTTGCGGGCCAGCAACGGCTTGCCGTCCGCCGTGGAAGCGGGCGTGGCGTGAAGCTGCGTGCAGCCCATCTCAGGCGCTGCCAAGCTCTTTCCAGCCTCGCAGAAAAGTATCTCCATGAACTGAAGCCCCCAGCAGAAAGCGCGGTTGATGCCGAGTCCTTCGGCTAGCCCTTCAACGCGGTCGAGCTGTGCCGGGGCGGCGGTCTTGACGGATTTCTTCGTCATCGACACGCCCAGAATCCTCATCGCCAGCTTTATCACCGAGTCCGGCAGCCCTCCGGGTTTGTTTTCTTTCCACATCTCGGATGAAAAGAACTCGTTGAGCATATTGATGTAGTCTTCCCGCATTTCCTTGCCCTGTTTGACGCCGCGCTCGTAAGCGCTTCCCTTTAAATCGAGGATCTTCATGTCGGCTCTCCCGTCGTTGTATTGTGGGTATTATATGTGCCGCGCCCGCGCGCGGCAAAATATATATCAGATTTACGCGGAGATGGGTTTCCAGCGGGAGCGGGTGGCGGCAAGGAGGGGGGAAGCCGTCCGCAAATGCCGACACTTAGATCAAATTGAAAAATGTTGACAGATGGGCAAGCTCTTCTGGTAGAATGAATGACAACAGGCAAATCAGAAAAGATTCGGACGGCTCCGGTTTCTGCGGCGTATGGAATATGAAACAAGCTCGCTTTACATTCGGAACGTTTCGGATTATCAGGAAACGCGCATGACGGCATACGAGCTAATTGTGAAGATTCTGAAAGTTGTTTTGACGACGGCGCTTATAGTCGCAGTCGTCGCAATTATCGCTACAATCCTGTACGTCAAGTTCTATCAAGGCATCCCGAAAGATATCGATCCGCCAGACGATACCGCGCTGATGATAACAAGGCCGAAGATAACCGACGAAGAAAACGGTTATCTTAAGATGATGGAGGCCGCATGGGATTTATACAAAAGCCCAGTCGAAGAGAATGATCTAAAAAACATTTTTTCTTTAGAAGACGAGAAAATCGAAAAGATCGCAAAGATATGCGAAACAAGGTTGTTGAAGATTGATGAAGCATTGGCTTACAGCGTTTTTCAGGAGCCGCTTGAGATGATATCGGGCCGGATTCCCAACTACCTTGCCATTAGGGACTTGTCAAAGTTGAGGGTTGCCATCGCATGGAAGAATCTGCGAGAAGGAAATGAGGAAGATGCTTTAGAGCAGTTGTTAAAATCGTTGGATACAGGCCAAGCGCTAGAAGACGCAAGCGTGACTATTGTCTGCTTTATGATCGGCAATGGAATAAAAGACATGGTTTTCGAAAATATCCATGAGATGATAGAGTCAGGTTTAATTGATGAAGGTTCTTATGCGCAATTAGCCCGTGAGTTGTCCGAATATCGTCAATCTGCACAAGGTTACAGTAACGCCATAAAAGGCGAGTGCCTTTTTTATAAGAAGACGTATTTAGATATAGAGAATAATCGGATAAAGGATTTGACAGGAGTTCAAAAAATTAAGCATTTGCTCGATCCCCAAAGAGGATCATTATTCAAAGTTAATCGGACGCTAAAACTGACTATGGACAACTACGTTCCATTTATTGAAGTAATCGGCCGTTATTACAAGGACATCGATCTCTCGCGAGAGAATAAGTTGCAGAAGAATAGGAATAAATATATTGAGAATTGGCCTAGGGCTTTGGCGACAAGCAACCTTGTCGGTGAAACATTATACTTCATAGCAGTAAAATCCGATATTAGGATTAGTTCACTAAAACGATACTATTACTCCGAGTTCGCGGCGGAGGGACTGAGAACGACGATCGCGGCTCTCGCCTATGAGAGCGAATATGGTGAGCTTCCCGCATCTTTGGAGTCGCTTGTCCCTGAGTTTCTGCCATCGGTTCCGATAGACCCTTTTGACGGCAGCCCTTTGCGTTATGACAAGGAAAAGCGGGCGGTCTATTCAGTCGGGCAAAACCTCATCGACGAAGGAGGCTCTGCAAAGGTTTCTGCTCTCGACTCATCAGACTTTAAAATGGTTGTTAAACAAGATGACTATGTTGTTTATATTCCTGAGCCTAAGAAGTTGAACTGAATCCAGATTCGCTGATGGAAGTGGCGAAGCGAGCGTTTTTTCATTGCGGCGGACTGCGCGCATCGTTGGCAAGGACACCACTCATCCGTTACCAAGGAGACCTTGGTAACGATGTAAAAACTCACTCACGCTACTCATTGTCGTCAAGGACACCGCGCATCGTTGCCAAGGACACTACTCATCCGTAAGGGTTTTCAGAGACAGCGAATCCGCCGTTAGTATCCGGGATTAAGTTGGGTTTTATTCAATCGGTTCTTTTCTATTTTCCTGTTTATCTTCGCGGGGTTTCCGGGTCGGTTTCTCGGCGGGTTTGGGTTCGGGTTTCTTTTTAGGGACGCGTTCGGAGAGCAGTCTGCCGCTGATTAGGATGTGGTTTTGAAGCATGAGGATTTCCTCGAACAGCGCTTTGAGTTTCACGGACGAAAGCGGGCCGGACTCGACTTTGTTGAGCAGCCGGTTGACGTCTCCGGGGGTGAGTATGGGATTGACGATGTTGAGAATGGTTTTGAGGAGCGGGCGGGCGGGCGATATGCCGAAAGACTGGACGAACGATAGGTCGAGCACGACGCATTTTTTCTCGTCTATCGCGATGCGGCCTGAGAGCGAGAGGGGCTCTTTAAGGTGGAGCAGCGCGGCGAGGCTGGAGGGCCGGCAAAGCGTGATTCGCTCCGGCGTTATGCTCACTTCCGCGCCTTTCAATAGGGGCCCTTTCGTGTCCAGAAAGTCCTCCAAGTCCTCTTCGAGCACCCTGATTGTCCACTCGGTGTCTCCGGCGTCGAGGATGACCGGGCGGTTCAGGAAAAACGTCGAGAACGGGTTGAAGCGGAATCCTGTTGAGACGAATGAAAAGAAGTCGAGGCGAAGCCCTGAGACGCGGGCGGCGCGAAGCTCCACCGTTATACCCCTGCATTTTCCGAATATGAGGAACATGAATCTCGAAGCGCTGATGCGGATGTGCGCGGACTCGATGCCGGGTACGGCGTCCATGAGCCGTTTTTCAAGGGATTTCTCTATGGGCGCATAAGGGTCAAGCCCGATTATCCAACTGATGATGACGTAGAAATAAACCCGCATTATGCCGAAAATCCTCCGCGCGCCCGGTTCCCGGATTCGCTTCCGCCGCCCTTGCGCCGACGTCTGTAATAATATACATTAACATTGTTTTGAAAGTAGCGAGATTATTAATAAAAAGCGTGTTTTTTGCGGCCTTCGCCACAGGCGCGGCGGGCTACGCGACGGCGCTGTGGAAGCTGCTCGACGCTCCGTGGGCGGTGTGGACTTCGGATGTCCGCCTCTGGCTGGCCGTCGGCTTCGTCTTATATTTTCCGATTCATATTATCTTCAGGCGGCTCATCGTCCTTCACGTTTTCGGACATGAGCTGACCCACGCGTTGTGGTCCATGCTGTTCGGCGGAAAGGTCGAGGAACTGTACGTGTCGAGGCGCAACGGCGGTTTCGCGGCGTACACGAAAGGCAACTTCATCGTCACCCTCGCGCCATATTTTTTCCCGTTGTACGCCGTGTTTTTCCTGATACTGCATCTTATAGTGGCCCCGGCGTTCCGGCCATATATCGACGGCCTGCTGGGCGCTTCCATCGCGTTCCACATCATGCTGACGGTTTACACGATAAGGCTCGGCCAGCCTGATCTGGCGAGGGCGGGAGCTTTGTTTTCCATGTCGTTCATACTGATGATGAATTTTTTGGGGCTTGGGCTGATATTTTCGGCGGCGGTGGGCGAGGACGTCCCCGGATTCCTCCGCGACGGGCTGAGCTATTACCCGGTCGTGTGGGACGCGTTCAAACGCGGCGCGGTCGCGTTGTGGAGCAGGACTTTCGGATTTCTGGATATGTGAACCGGGGCGGAGCGCGTCGGCTCTCAGGGTTTTTGCGGGCCGCCGCCTGCGCCGCCCGGAGCGGACGGTTCGGGGTCGGGATCGCAGTACGGGCACTTGCCGCCGGGAGGCCCTTGCGGGACGGTCCCCGCAGGCGGCGCCGGCTGCCGGATCACGTTCACTCCGAGGTCTTCAAGCGTCACTTCGGGATGGAATACCGCCCGGGACGCAAGCTTGCGCAGCCTAGTCCCGCCGCATTCCCGGCACTTCCTCGCCACTATCCGGCCCGAACCGAGGAACTCGACGAACTCGTTGCGCGCGCCGCACTTCACGCATTCGTATTCGTAAACAGGCATTCCGTACCCTCCGAATTATATTATAGCGCGCCCGCGCGCGTTTCCCGCGCGCGTTTGCAAAATCGTCGCCGACCGTCTACAATAGAATGCCATGGTCACATTGTTTAACATTGCCGTTATCCTGATTGCCATCTGCGCGGTTCTGACGACCGCGATTCTGTTCTGGGTGGCTAGAAGTCTCATCGACGGCTCCGCTTCGCTGAAGAAACTCCTCGAAACGGTTAATGAAAATGTGGAGCGGACCGTCGCCGAGCTTAGGAAATCCATCGAAGACATCAACGAGATAACCGAGAAAGCCGGCGGGCAGATGGAACGGGTTGAGGAGATCGTCAAGGACGTGAGGCACGCCGCAGGCGACGCCCGCTCCATCCTCCACGCGACGGACGAGACAGTTGTGCCTATCGTGTCGAACATGAAAAGCATTTCCGCCGGGCTGAGAAAAGCGGTGGAGACGTGGAACGATATGGGCGAGCGGAGGGAGGGCTGCGACGCAGCTCCCGGAACCGCCCGGAAAGGCTCAGATGAGCGGGAATGAAGGCGGCAACGGCGGAGGCGGGCGCGCGTTTTTCACAGCGTTCATCGCCGGACTCGCGGCGGGAGCCGCGGCGGCCCTGCTTTTGGCCCCCGCAAAAGGCGAGTCCACACGAAAACAACTCGTTGCCAGAGTCTCTTCGGCTTACGCCGGAGCGGTCGCTCAGGCAGCCAGAGCCGGCGAAACCGCCGCCAGCGCCAGATTCCAGATCGACCGGCTCTTCGCCTCAGTCGCCGCCGGAATCGATGAAGCCCGCGTTGTCCGCGCCCAACTCGAAAGCTCTTACATCGA
Source organism: bacterium (assembly GCA_029564595.1). Taxonomy (GTDB): domain Bacteria; phylum UBP15; class UBA6099; order UBA6099; family UBA6099; genus UBA6099. Next base: position 19,744 of record JAKQPS010000152.1, read on the forward strand.
CGACGAGGTCTCGCGGCGTGGATAACCAGACAGCCCAGAAAGTGGTCGACCGCCTCAAGGACATCCCGACCCTCCCGGCGGTGGTTCAGAAAATCATCGAGATTGTCGACAGCCCGCACACCTCCGCTTCCGACCTCAACAAAGCCATCTCTCTGGATCAGGCTCTATCCGCCAAAGTTCTCAAACTTGTGAACTCGGCCTTCTACGGATTCCCCAAGAAAATCGAAACCCTCCAGCAGGCGATTATCATCCTCGGATTCAACACCGTCCGCAGCCTCGCCCTGTCGATATCCATGCTAGACTTTTTCAGCGGGCGCGGGCGCAAACACCAGCTCAACTACGCCGGATACTGGAAACACTCCATCAGCGTTTCCATACTTTCCCGCGCAATCGCAAAAAAGGTGTTTCCCGCGATGGCGGAGGAAGCCTTCGTGTCCGGCCTGCTTCACGACATCGGGTTGCTGATACTCGACCAGTTTCTGCCGGATGAATTCGAGTTGGCGTACAAAAGGATGAAGACCCAGCGCATCCCGCTTTTCAGAGCCGAGAAAGAAGAACTGGGCGTCACCCACTGCGACGTCGGACGTTTGCTTGCCATCAAATGGAACCTGCCGGACCCTCTGCTGTACTCCATCAGCAGCCACCACGAGCCGAACCCGGCGAAAGATTATTTCCCGATAGTGTCCACCATCCACGCCGCCAACGTCGGCGTCAAGATGCTCGGCCTCGGCTCGGTCGGCGACGAAGAGCACTACCGCTCGTTCCACATCGACGAACAGGCGCGGCGCATTCTCAGACTCGAAATGGATTTCCCACAGAATTTCGCGGACACCCTAGACGCCGGACTCAAAGAAGGCGAAGACTTCATCCGCGCTATTACATCCTGACCGCCGCCATTCTCGTTCCCATCATTATATTGCTTCATCCGCCGTCACTATATTTTTTATCTTTCCGTCATTCCTTTTCTCTTTGCCGTCATTCCCGCGAAAGCGGGAACCTATTTTCAGTCTTCCGCCATCATTTCTTTATCTTTCTTCTGCCATTATTCTCAATCATTTATTCTTGCCGTCATTCCTTTTCATTTCTCCCGCCGTCATTCCTTTTTCTTTCTTTTCCGTCATTCCTTTTTTCTCTTTGCCGTCATTCCCGCGAAAGCGGGAACCCATTTTCAACCGCCACCGACGCTATTATCGCCGTACAGCAATCTAGTCATCCCTTGTCGCATTCCAATCCCTTCTTTCTCAACAGCCTGTCTCGGCCTGACCCCAAATAACCCTCCATTCTGGTTTCAATCCCAGCGGGTCGGTGAAGTTGACGGGGTCGTTGTCGGTGTAGGCGTAGGGGTTGGCGGCGGGGATGGGGTCGTGCTGGAGGAAGGAGCCGGTGTCGGGGTCGTAAGCGCGGGCGCGGTAGTGATATAACCGCGCGACGGGGTCCCAGTGGCGCCCGGTGTACGTGAAAGCGTTCGGCAGCGCGCCCTGTTGCAGCACGATGCGCCCGAAGGAGTCGTAGACGTATCTCTGGACGATGTGGCCGAAGCCGTTAGTGATGTGGGTGACGCTGCCGCGCTCGTCGTAGTGGAAGTAGAAGACGGCCCCTTCGATCTGCATGGAGACGGGGCGGTCGATGCTGCCGGGGGCGTGGTTGTAGATGACGAGCGGGCTG
>JAKQPS010000201.1 GCA_029564595.1 bacterium
AGTTGCGCGATCAGCTCAGGCGCGAGATCGCCGGTTCAGGCGGGACTACCACATACGTTTCATTCGGGAGGCCGTCATGAAGACGCCGCTTACGGAAAAACTATCCAGCGGCTTGGACGGCCTTATTTCTTTTTTCTCTCCCCGCGCGGGCCTCAAACGGCGCATGTACCGCGAGGCCATCAAAGTCACCAAATCATTCAGTTCATACAGGGGCGCGTCGCGCGACCGTCTTCGTTCATCGTGGATGCCGGGCGGAGGATCCGCTGATGCAGATCTTCTTCCGGAGTTAAAAGACATCCGAGAGCGTAGCCGCGATTTAAACCGCAACGACGCACATGCCTCCGGCATTACCTCGACCATGACCGTCAATGTGGTCGGTTCGGGGATCCGGCCGCAGTCGCGTATCGACAGGGATGAGCTTGGCCTTGGTGAAGAAGAAGCGGCGAAGTTTCAAAAAGACGCAGAGCGTGTCTGGAAGAGATGGATTCCGTATGCGGATGCGGGCAGGCGCATGGATTTCTACGAGATCCAACAGCTTGTTGACCGGCAGATTCTCGAAAACGGTGAGGCGTTGATCGTTCCGATGATGATCGAAGATCCTTCCCGGCCTTACAGGACAGCTTTGCAGGTGATCGAGTCCGACCGCTTGGATACGCCTTCGGATAAACGGGGAGACAAATCGATCCGCGCGGGCGTGCGCATAGGCGAAAAGGGCGAGGCGGTTTCGTACTTCATTCAGAAGACGCATCCCGGTGAATCCCGAATTGCCAAGAGCGGCGATAAAGAATTCATGGAGATTCCTGCGTTCAATGAATACGGCAGGCGCAATGTCTTCCACCTCTACTATGTTTTGCGTTCGGGACAGACGCGCGGTGTGCCGTTCTTTGCGCCGGTTTTATCTTATTTCAAAGATCTCGGGGAATACGCGGAAGCCGAACTCGTGGCCGCGAGGATCGCCGCGTGTTTCTCGCTTTTTGTGACTTCAGAAGCGTCCATGGACGTTTCGGCAGGCGGTGTTTACGAAAGAAATCCGGCCGGGCAGTTTATCGAAAGCCTTGAGCCGGGCATGATCAAGCACCTGATGCCGGGAGAGAGCATTACGTCGTTTAATCCCCAGCGGCCGGGATCGAGTTTCGAACCGTTTGTTGACCGCATCTTGAAGGCTATATCCGCGGCGCTGGGTCTGCCGTATGAACTCGTGGCCAAGGATTTCTCGAAAACGAATTACTCAAGCGCAAGGGCGGCTCTATTGGAGGCGCGGCGATATTTTCGGATGCGTCAGGAATGGCTGGCGCAGAAATTCTGCCAGCCGGTCTGGGACATGTTGCTGGAAGAGGCGTATTTAAAGGGCGAGATTTCGG
>JAKQPS010000175.1 GCA_029564595.1 bacterium
ATATTTAAGAGGTTGAAGATTAGCCATATGCACCGTTGGGCGGCAAGTGGGATTGCCGATCTCGCCGCCGCCGCCGGAATTTCCGGCAGGGATTGAGGTTGGCGACACAGTCGTATCTGTTGTCGCGCTGAGACTGCCCGCAGACTTCAGAGTCACCGCGCATTCGCCGGGCGCTGAATCCGCCGCGCACCCCATCATTGCCGACATTCCCGGCTCCCATGTTCCCGCCGTAAACACAGCCCTGATGATGTATTGGCCCGACGCGCCAACGCATTCTGAGCATATCCCCGTTCTCATTCTGAAAACAGGTATGTTGCCGCTCATGTCTGTCTGCGAGGATTTAACGACCGTTTTCGTTGCGGCATCTACCACTTCAACTCTTACACCGGGCAAAGGCGTTTCGACTTTTCTGAACCCAGTCGCCGCCCCCGCCGCCGCAAGACATCCCGGCTCTCCCGCCGCGCATGTCTCTATCTCATACTTCGTAAACGGTTTGCCGAACTCGATCGACACCGGACACACATCAGGGTCAATCGCGCACGGGTCTTGAGTTTCCAGCCTGACCGGCGACGGGGAAACAGCTATCATCGATTCGCCGCATGATATTCCGGTGTAGCTCACGCCGAGGTAGTAATCGCCGGAAACAGCTACAGGCATGCTGTAGAAAGAAAGCGGTTCCTGTCCCAGTTGTCTGTCATGCGCGCCGGGCACAGGGCTTGCCGTCAGCCTGTCATAAGGCGTCAGGCAGGACTCCGGGTTAGAGTTTGCGCAAAGATAAACATGATATCCCGCGCCCATTCCGTCGTCATCCGCCGAGTTCGTCCAGCCCGCGCGCGCTCCGTAGTACGTCGGCGCTGTCTCGAACGCTTCCACAGCCGTCGGCGGCAGGCATTTGTCCGATGGCAAACAATAGCCGCAGTTCGAAATATCCGAAGCAGTATAAACGGAACTAGCGTTTCCGATCGGGTCCATCGCCGTCGCGCAGTACACATACTCCGTATTGGTCGTCACGGATTCATCAATATAGTTCAGAGCCGTCATTGGGGAAGCATTGATTTTTGAGAATTTCGCCGCAGAGTCGCATGTCGCCAAGTTTCCTTCGCATCTATGGACATCGTAAGTGACGGGGTTCTTATCCGACACCTCGCTCCAAGCCGGAGAGCAAGAGAACATATCAAATGCGACAGGCTGTGTCATTACGGGTTTTGCCGGAGGAATGGGGTCTTCCGGTGGAACACATACGACCGGCCCGGCAGACGCGGGCGCGGGCGTCTCCCGGGAATATCGGTCGTACATGTTGTAAGCGTAAACTCTGTAACAATAGGCAATGCCGTTTTCGAGAAGCGCGCCGGAGTCCGTATAGCTTGTCTCGCCTCCGGCGGACACAATTTTTATAGGAGTTCCCGATCCTGGATCCGGGGTCTGAGCGCAGTCCCCTTGGACTGCGGGCGCTCTCATTATCTTATATCCCACGAGTTCATGCGGCTCCGGATAGTCGCAGTTCGCGAAAATGTTGCCCTCATCGTCCGCGCAAACCTTGTCCCATTCTATCTTGCAGGACTGGCCGACCGGTTCACCCATAACTGTCTGATTTTCGGGCCAAGCTGGAGCCGTTTCCAGCGCGACATCGCTAATTACCAAGCACTTCCTATAACGGAACGACGTGTCGAAAGCGCCGCAGTTTGCGGTCTGGTTTTCGGGACAT
>JAKQPS010000050.1 GCA_029564595.1 bacterium
ACCCCCGAACAGGCGCGCAACTGGGCGGGCGGGTTCGACCGCGTCGAGGACGCCGCCCTCGCGTACATGTACGGCGGCATCCCCCTCAGCCAGTCGTTCGCCGCAGGCGGCGGGAAACTGCGCGCGCTCCGCATCGAGCACGTGTGGGCCGAAGCGTGGCTGAGCCGCGACCGCTACATGGGAGCCGCAGAGAACTATCCCCCGTGCGACTATGACCCCGCCGCGCCTCACAAATGCGCACGCGCGTGGTTCGCGCTTGACCCCAGCTTCAAGGAATATGACATCATCGCCCCGCCGGACATCGTCTCCGACATGGGGTTCGACCCCGAAACGACCGCGCAACAGATAGCTGTCGGCGCGAAATCATCCTGTGTCTTTGTTGATGAGAGCCATATTTAAAAGTATATCAACGCATATTGTATGCATAAAAATTATGCATACGGTAGGTCGTTAGCAAATATGATAAGCAGTAAAAAGCATTATACAAAGGGCATATATGATAGAATTGGGGGCGCGCGAGGAGGGGTGCAATATTTCGGGAGGTTGACAATAACAAGAAAGCCGTAATGGCTAAATATAACTATAACAACAGCAATATTTGTCGATTTGCGGAGTCGGACGAGAGCGGCAATTTTTGCGTCTGAGCAAACGGCATGATTGCCGTTACATGGCGCGGGTTCGATTTGGGAAAATCAGCAAGGGATAGGCGTGAGTCGAGGGGAGAAGTTTTTCCGGCGCGTGGAGGGATGGGGGCGTTTCGTTCATGGTATAATTGTGACGAGAGTTGTAAGACACCGCGAAAGTGGCGGGCGCCGCTAGGGCGGATTGCGACCGGGGATGGGGAATGATGCTCGGCGCGAAGAGAATATTTCTAGCGATAGCGATGTGTGTGTTGGCGACGGCGGGCGCGATGGCTCCGGCGCGCGCCGCGCGGCCTTATTACACGTTTGACGATTCGCAATTGATGGTCGAGGTTGAAAACGTCTCGCGGAGTTTCGCGAGGCATCTTGATAGGATTGTGTTCAGCGAGGGGTTCATGAGGCTGGAGTCCCGCGAGGCGCTGAACAGGATGGCTAAATGGCTACAGGAAAACAAGTATCCGCTTATTAAAGAATTTCTAGACGCTCTGACGCTTGAGGACGCGAGAACTCTCTTCGAGGTGTTCAAAAAGGGAGAGCAGGTCGGCTCGGACGGGTTTCTGCCCGTGATCGAGGCCAGTTCGGCGACAGGTCAAAGCACGGCTCTGAGCCTTCCGTTCCGAGGGGACTACTATGTGGTGCAGGGCAACCGGGGGAGCATCTCTCACATCGTCGGGACATCCAACGAATACGCGTGGGATTTCGTGGTGATGAGGGACGGGCAGATGCAGAAGGGGGCGTCGCACAAGAACGAGAATTATTACGCGTGGGGGCTTCCCGCGGTGTCTCCGGCCCCCGGCACGGTTGTCAAAGCGCAAAACGGCCAGCCGGATCACCGTCCGCTGACGACTGACATGAAGGGGGCGAACTTCGTGGCGGTAAGGCACGAAAATGACGAGGTCAGCCTCGTTTATCATCTTATGAACGGCTCGGTGGGGGTGTCGCCCGGAGACCGGGTGGAGCGGGGCGGGGAACTTGGCAAGGTGGGAAACAGCGGGATATCGATGTTTCCGCATATCCACTATCAGTTCGACCGGGGCATTGACGAAAAAAGGAAAACGGGGCCTGCTGTGTTCGCCTGCTACTTCGCCCGCGTCGAAGGGGAAAGCGACTGGGCTTTAGTGGTTTCTGGCAGCCCGCAACTGAAACAACACGTGATAAATGTGGACGACTATCTTCGCGATATTGAATAACGCATAAAAAAATATACGCAAAGCGGGTGTGTGTGGGCCTCCGGCGGCCAAAGAGTAACTTTTGAAAAAGTTTCTCTTTGGAATCTCTTCAAAACGTTTCAATAGTCGTCGCGAAGGGCGCGCTGTCGCGTGCCTCTTCGCGACGACCTATGTAAAATCGTTTATGAACATGATTCCACTGAATACCCTTTCTCAATATCTTTTCGCTGATACGCGCCGATGGCGCAGGCGAAGCCGCGACATCGGCGCTAGCTTGAAAAGTTTTGAAAGGGATTTTAAGGGAAAACTTTTTCAAAAGTTTTCCCTTAATAACAATCATTCAAGCGGAGTCTTTTATCCAAGCGTCGGGCAAAGACCTGCGCGCCCAGATGAGACATCGGGGTCTGTTTTCGCAGTGAGATTTCGGAGCCGCGCAAACAGCGCATTCGTCGCAAAGGCGCACGCCGCGCTTAGCGCATTCAAGAGAAGCTTCTCTTCCGGGGTGGTTGACGCATTCCGGCATTGTCGTCTGCCTCTCGGAGCGTTAGTACTGACAGCGGGTTATACGGGGCTTGCTCAGCGTTTGACTCTGTTGTTGGCTCGGACCTGAGAGCGGCCCATGGAAACGCGGCGGCTGTAGCACGCGTTTTCTGCCACTTCCGCGGCGACCTTAACGGGGTCGTAAACCATCTGGGACAGTTTTTTGACTATTCCGCTTCTCATTACGAGGGTCGCCGGAAACACCGCCGCCCCGTACCGCTTCGCCAGCTCCGGGCTTTTGTCCACATCGACCATAGCAAACTTAACCTCTTCGGCATACTTCCCTTCGGAGGCGAGCTTGATAAGGCCTTCGGAGTCCTTGCCGTTGCTGCTTGAGTAGAACAGCACCACGACAGAGCCGGTCCGAGTCTTTTCGTCAAAATCCTTGCTTGTCAATTCTATAATCATGCTAGTTCCTTCTAACGCCCTTTCCTATTGAACAAAATTTCGTTTAAATTAGTTCCGCCGCGAAAACGCTTCGAGGCAAGCGCCCCGATCACAACATGCTCCGCGTTCCGTTTTCCGTTCCGGAGTGTCAGGCTTTCGCCCGGTTTTTCCGCTTTCTATTGCGGCGGAAAGATAACAAGATATACTATACTTGTTTTGGAATTGCAACTAATTTTTTTCCGCGCCCCGGCGCGGGAAACTCACAGGAGAAAGGCGGCGCAAGAAAGAAATGAAAAAAGAGAGAGTGGGAATACTTACGGGAGGCGGAGACTGCGCGGGGCTGAACCCGGCGATCAAGTGGGCCACGAAAGGACTTCTGGACGAGGAGCTTTGCAGAGGTTGCGGGCGCAAGTTCGAAGTCGTCGGAATCAGAAACGGCTGGGGCGGACTGCTCAACTATAACCCCGGCAAGAGCGGGGCCGACCCCGACAACATCCAGCCGCTCGACGCGGCCATGGTGCGCACTTGGGACAGGCTCGGCGGAACCAATCTTTATTCCTCCAGAACCGATCCTCTTAAAACCCCGGACCGCGAGAAGAAAACAATCGAGAACATCGAGAAGCTAAAGCTGGACGCCATCATAGCCATCGGCGGCGAAGACACGCAGAGCGTCTCTCACGCGCTCGTGCAGCGCGGCATCCCGGTGGTGGGCATACCGAAAACCATCGACAAAGACCTGATGGGAACCGACTACAGCCTCGGCTTCGCCACCGCGGTCGAAGTCATAATGCAGGAGATAGGACGCCTGCGGACGACGGCCGGCTCGCACAAGCGAATATTCGTAGTCGAGACGATGGGCCGCCACGCCGGACACCTCTCCCTTCAGGGCGGCATCGCCGGCGGAGCCTGCATGATCCTCATCCCCGAAGTCGTCTTCGACATCAACAGAGTCCTTCAGATAATGGAGAACAGGAAGAAGAACGGAGCCAGATACGACATACTGGTCGTCGCCGAAGGGGCGCTGGAGAAAAAGCGCGGCGAGTTCAAGGACACGGACAAACACCTCGACGTCGATTTCGGCCACGTCACGCTCGGCGGAGTCGCCAAGTTCATCTCCAACAGCATCGCCAAGGAGAAGTTCGCCGAAGTCCGCTCGGTCTCGCTGAGCCACCTGCAGAGAGGCGGAGAGCCTTCTCAGATGGACGTGCGAATGGGCCGCGCTTTCGGCCTCGCCGCCGCCGAACTGGTCATCCAGCGCAAATACGGCAATATGGTCAATCTGCGCAACAACTTGATTTCTTTCGTCCCTCTAACGGACGCCATCAGAAAAGACAATCATGGGAAAACGATTCTCAATCTCGTCGATGTCGAACTGGAGTATGACACCGAGCGCTATATAGCAAAAAGACAGTCGCTCGGCATGAAGATGAACTGACCGGAGCGCCTATGTCCGTATCAGTGCGCGAAAAAATCAAAACAGGAGCCGCAGCGCTCCTGTTTTTGTTGTCCGCCTTTTTATCGCCAGGAGCAGCGCGGGCGGATTTTTCGGATTTCTTTTTAGTCGGAGACGACATCGGCTCCGACAAGACACCCCGGTTCGGCTCCTCCCGCGTCCTAGTCGTTTTCGCGATATCGGACCCGTCATCCGCGCCGACGCGCCTGCTGGACTTGTTCAGCCTAGACGCGCCCGGCCCCACGCTGCGAGACTACTTCCGCGCCGCTTCCATTTCGCAGTACGACCCCAAGCCGGAAATAGTGTTTGTCGCCGCTCCGAGCGGCGTCGCCCCGTCCGGCTTTCCTTCGTTCAACGAAGCCAGCCCGTGGCGCGGCTTTACGAAGGAAATCCTTGAAAGTCTCTCCTCTTCCGGCTCCTTCGTTCCCGCGGAGTTTGATATTAACGGCGCGGAGGGATTGCCGGACGGATACCTTGACGGATTGATAATCATCGCGGACGGAGTGGAAGGCGCGCACGCGTTTCCCGGCGGAGTTCTCCCCGGAGCGATGTTCGGAGCGGTCGCGCCCGGCCCGTTCGCGCTCGCAGGCCCCGACGCTTCCGAATTCGAAATCCTGCGCGCCTTCGCGCGAATGCTCGGATTCGCCCCCATCCTGTCCGGCCCGGACGGTCGCGGCGGCATCGTCCTTTCCCTTATGGGCGCGCCCGACAAAGGCATCCCTCTCATAGACGGCTACAGCCGCCTTCGCGCCGGCTGGGCGAAACCCGTCCTTATCGCCGACCCGCCCCGCCTCTTCTTTCTCCTCCCGGCTCTCGATTCCGGAGAGATATACATCACCGGCGGCGCTCACGAATTCTTCCTTGTCGAAAACCGCCGCCCCGCTTCCGGCTTCGACACCGCCCTTTCCGGCCCCGGCCTAGCCGTATTCCATATCGACGAGACAAGGCTTGTCCCTCCCGGCTCTGAACCCCCGGATGGCGACCCCGTCTGGCGGCCCGTCATCATGAACAAATGGCCCGACGCCTCTTACCCTTTGCAAAAAGGCATTCCCGCATCGTCCGACGACGCGCTCTTCAGAGACGGGGCCGTATTCAAATCCGACTACTCCGCCCAAAATCCCCTCTCGGACAAAAGACATCCCATCAACTCCAACTACCACGGCGGCGAGCCTTCGGACTTCGTTATTAAAGACATCGACGTTTCCGCCCACTTCCCCATGATAACCGTCACTTTGGGAATGGAATGAAGGCGCGCGCCGCGCGCGCAGAATGTCGCTGATTGGAGAATATGCCATGAACATCCCGACAGAAAAAGAAATCGTTTCGCCCGTGAACCTGTGCGACGACAGCGGCCTGCTCAACAGAGCAGCCGTCGGCTGGTCGAGAGTCCCCCTCCAGAAGGGCAACCTCAAAGGCGCTTTCCTTAGAAAAAAACGCTGGGACTACTGGTGCATAACCTCGGACGAGTTCATCTTTTCACTCACCATCGCGAACGTGGACTATGTCGGCCTGTGCTCGTTCTACATCATCGACTGCGCGAAAAAAGAGATGTATGAGAAGACAGTCGCCACCCCGTTCGGCGCGGGCGTCGATCAAGGCGAACTCGTCGACTCTCCCGCCCGCTTCTCTTGGGGCCGCTCCTCCGCCTCCTTCGTCCACGACCCCTCCTCCATCCGCATGAAAGCCTTCATGCCCGGACACAAACTCGGCGACTTCTCGTGCGACCTGACGATCTCCAAACCGGCGGGCCACGAAACTCTCAACGTCGTCGTCCCGTGGGACGACAGGCGCTTCCAGTTCACCTCCAAACAGAACACCATGCCCGCCTCCGGCAAAGTCACTCTCGGCGGCATGTCAATCGAGTTCGACGCCTCCAAGTCGTTCGCCTGCCTCGACTACGGGCGCGGCATCTGGCCGTACTCCATCTCATGGAACTGGGGCTCCTGCTCAGGCCGATCCGGCGCGGACATCATCGGCCTCAACCTCGGCGGCAAATGGACGGACGGCACTGGCTCCACCGAAAACGGCATCTGCCTCAACGGACGACTGTATAAAATCAGCGAAGAGCTCGTCTGGGAATACGACACCAAGAACTTTCTCGCCCCGTGGAAAATCCGCACCCCGCTCTCGAAAGACCTCGACCTGAACTTCGTCCCGTTCTTCAACCGCCGCGGGCACACGGACGCCGTCGTCCTCAAGATGTGCGCCGACCAGACATTCGGGCGCTACTACGGAACAGTCCGCGCCGACGGCCGCGACGTCCCCCTCGACGGCGTCCTCGGCTGGGCCGAACACGTCGTCAACCGCTGGTAGCCCCGCCCTTATTCGCCCCGCAAAATAACCGGCCTGCCTTCCCGGTTTTGCCGAAATTGAATTTGCGACCCCGCAAAACAACTCTAACACAATTGCGTAAAAATGCTTCTTGTCATTACCCCGCGCGGGATGTTACAATAAACAATCAGATGATGACCTTGTGACAACACGGATTATTTGCTGCAGGCCTTTGTCTGCGCCTATGGGTTGATGGAAAAGGAGACGACAAATCGATGAGATGCGCGATTAAGACCGAAAAACTTCGAAAAGAATACGACTCCGTGGTGGCTCTCAAATCTCTCGATATGGAAATTCCAGCGGGAGAAACTTACGGGTTGATCGGGCCGAACGGAGCGGGCAAAAGCACGCTTCTAAAACTTCTCGCCACAGCCATAAAGCCTGATTTCGGATTCGCTACGGTGGAAGGCGCAAACATAGAAACACAGCCGATTGAGGCGAGGAAAAAGGCGGGCTTCATGCCCGATTTTTACGCTCTGTACGAACAAGTCGTCGCCGAGGATTTCCTGACGTATTTCGCGCTTGCTTACGGCGTCAGCCGGGAATCGATTCCGGGCTTGGTGGATAAACTTCTCGCTGACGTCAATTTGACGGAAAAGAGAAAGGCCAACATATCCGAGTTGTCGCGCGGGATGCGGCAGCGGCTGGTGTTCGCTAAAACTCTGATCCACGACCCGCCTGTGTTATTGCTTGACGAACCGCTCTCCGGGCTTGACCCTAAAGCGCGAGCGGAAATGATTGAGATACTTCGACTCTTGCGCAAATCAGGCAAAACCGTCGTCATCAGCTCTCACATTCTCTCCGAACTATCCGCTTTATGCACATCCATTGGGATAATCGAAAAAGGCGAAATGAAAATAACCGGAACGATAGACGAAGTGAGGCAGGCCGCGCGCGGAGCTGGAAAAGTCGAAATAGAACTGATTTCCAACGCTGCCCAAGCCGCGAACATCATCTCAGGATTCGAGTTCGCGGAGATGCGCGCAGTTGTGGGCAACACCATCGTTTTCGACCTTAATGGCGACCGTTCCGGAATAGCTCTCATTAACGAGGCTCTTGTGCAGTCCGGCTTCCGCGTGGTTTCTATTAGCGATGAAAGACTTAACCTTGAGGACATTTATTTCAAGGTTTCGTCTCACGAGGTGCAATGATGAAACTACGTTTCGCAATGGGTCTTCCCGAGGCGTGGCGGTTGCTCCGCGTAAGCCTTCGTCCGTCAAGAATGACAGCGATGGCCTTCGCTTCCTGTTTCATCTGCTTGCTTGTCGTGGCTTTCAACTATATAAACATCGAAATTACCAAAGAGCAACAATTTCCCGCCGTTCTGTTTTATACCAGAATAGCGAAGGCAATGTTTTTTTATCAGTTGATTATCTGGGTGGTGGCGATTCCGGTTTATGCTTCCGGCGCTCTGTCGCAGGAATTTTCTCGGGGAACATGGGTTTTTCAGAAGACGACTCCTCAGTCGGCAAACAAGCTATTGCTCGGAAAACTATTAGGCTCCGGCGGCGATATGTATGTAGCTTCATTCGCAGGATTTCCTTTTCTTGCTTTTTCCGTTCTAAAGTGCGGCATACCTACTGTTGACGTCTTTTTTGTTTTTTTAGTCTTCTTTTGCCTGAGCGTTTTATTGTCCTGCTTTTGTTTCTTCCTGATATTGTCGATTTATTCAGAAAATAAGCAGTATGGCAACTCGTGGGTCGCTTTTGCCGTTCTAATCCCTCTGATTTTAATCTATAGCGCGATTCCTGTTTTAAACGGTGAATACGGGAGAAACTTTTGCTCGATACCTTGCTTGAGTCCGGTGTTTGTGATTTTCACAAAGCTTTATCCGGAACTCTGCCCGTTGAATAAAATCTGTTTTTATTCCATGAAATTTCCGCTTATCCCTTTTGCTCTTTTGTTTTACATCGGCCTTGCTTTCGCTTTCTTCAAGGCGGCGGCGGCAAGAATGAAAAGGCTCGCAAGCGAAACAACTAGTTGCTGGCCGACGGCTGTTCTGATGATAGTTTTCAATCTCTTTTTTATTGGGTTTCTCATGAACAGGCTCTCTTGCGACTATTGCAGGTTGAGTGTCGATCAAGACGATGATTCGTTCGCTATTCTTGCTTTCGCCAACCTCGTCTTTATTTATTTGGCAATGCCGCAACACACGCGCTCTATCGCTGAAATCAGGCCTTGGCTTTACAAGCTCGATTCGCAGAGAAATAAGACGGCCTTTTTTTTCAGGGACGACGCTCCAATGTTTTTCACAACTATTCTCCTTCTGCTTGTTTTTATAGCCACTTCTGTTATTTTTCACGCAGTTTATTTTGTTCGGTTTTCCATTTTGGATTCATTGTTACTTATATCGGGATTTTTGTTGTTGGCTCTTAGAGACGCGTTGTTTTTTCAGGGCGCGGGACTGATTCTCAAAAAGAGCGCGCTTCAACGCGCCGCGATTGTTTATCTTTTGCTTTTCATAGCTCCGACAATGCTATTTTTCAACATGCGCAATTTCGGCGTCGGCAAGGAGCAGCAGGATTTCTTTGGCTTTATTGATCTCACTCCGCTTACTGCTTTTGCCGCGTTGGATTCTTCATTTACGGGATTTCCAGCTTCTTATATCCTCGTGAATGGGTTGCTGACGACGCTGTTCGGGATTGTCAACTTCCGTTTAATGTCCCGCGCGAAGGCTGGAATATCAGGCAAATCCGCAAAGATCAATGGTTAAAACAGGGCAAATTTTTGTTCGATATTGAATGCGGGAAGCGGGGCGAGAGCGTCAATCGGAAATTGCTTCAGCCAGCGGCTTCTTCAACGCTGTCATACACTTTTATGCGTTTGTCCAGATTCACGAGTTTTATCATTCCCGCGATATTCTTCGGAACGTTCACCAGAGAAAACTCCATTCCGGAGGCGTCCGCGGATTTCCAAAGCTTTGTTATGGTTCCCAGTCCCATGCTATCGATGTGGCTTACGTCAGACATGACGACGGCTATTCTGTCGGCCAGTTTTTTTTCAATGACCGCAGCCGCCGCCCTGTTGAAATCTTTGTATGTGTTGTAATCAAGCTCGCCGGTCAGGCTTATCACAGCGACATTGTTTATCTTTTCGTTTTTGATGTCCATTTTCCCGCTCCTTTGTTTAAGCGACACGATTATATCACAAAAACCGGCGCGAGCGCTATTTTCGCGCCGATGCCGCGCGGCGGGGTTTCTGCTATAATTTTCATGCGGCGTCGAGCCGACGGGAGCGCGTGGTGAATAAGAAAAGCGTCAAAATGGAAACCGGCAGAATCTCCGAACTAATCAACAATGGCGAACTCGCCGGGATCGAACGGGAACTGGGCGACTGTATGCATGAACTGGAACGAATGAAAAAGGCGCTCGAAAACAAAGAAAACGGTTTCCCGCGCGTTAATGATTCCTCGGATGTATCAGAATAGATTTTAGTTTATTGATGGAAAACTTATGAAAAGTTTTCCTTAAAATCCCATTCAAAATCTTTCAAGCCAGCGCCGAAAGCGAGGCTGCGCCTCCGCCTTCGGCTCGTATCGCTTGAAAGGGGAGGGGAAATAAACCCGTATTCGTCGATAGAGCCGACGAACCGGGGCGATTTTTATAGCGGCGAACTGCTTTGTTGCCGCCGCATTTTTAGTAGGGGGGCGGTTTCCGCGCCCGATAACTACGACAATTTGGGGCGGGGCAACCCCGCCCCTAGTTCAAAAAAGCGCCTTGCGCCTCGTATTTCATCCGCTCTGAACAATCGATCCCGAATCTTAACGACGGGTTCGGGATAAAAGAGGAAAAGCGGCGGATATTGTGGCCGCCCGCGGCGGTTGGGAAAATCCCTTTGAAAAGGGTTTTTCCCCAAACCCCAGCAAAAACTCTCAGGTTTTGTTTTGGCGATTGCGATCGCGAGGCTGCAGGGGCGGCCCGGTTCTTGGCTCAAGCGCGCGAAGCTGCGGCGCTGATATCTTATGTGGGAATCAGGTTTTATTGAAAAAGGTTGGGGATTATACTATTCGGGATGTCCGGAAGGCATAAAAGGTTTCGGACGGAGCGGCGGAGATGGCGGCGTTAAAAGGGGATGTGACAAGCGGCGGAATCTGGCGGCACATCATAACGATGAGTCTGCCGGTTATGCTGGGCATGGGATTGCAGAACCTTTATACGGTGGTGGATTTGTTTTGGGTGGGCAGGCTGGGGATGGAGGCTGTCGCGGCGATAACGATAGCCGGGACGCTGTTTTTTTTCTTTTTTTCGCTGGGGCAGGCGATAGGAACGGGGGCGCTGGCGATAGTGTCGCGGGCGTTCGGCCGCCGGAACTTTGAAAGCGCGGCGCACACAGTGCGCAACACGCTGTTTGCCGGCGCCGCCGTAGGGCTTGTGTTTGGCGGAGTGTCGTACATCTTCGCGGAGCCAATAGTGACGGCGCTTGGAGGCAGGGGCGAGGTGGTCGCGCTCGGAGCCGCCTATCTTCGGCCATACGCTTTCGGGTTCGCTTTTCAGATAGTGTCCCTCGTTCTTGGTTTCGCGTTGCGCGGAAGCGGGGACATGAAAGCGCCGACGTATTCGATGATGATCGCCACGGTGATAAACATCGCGTTGGATCCGCTGATGATATTCGGCTGGGGGCCGATACCGGCGATGGGAGTGGCGGGAGCCGGGCTTGCCACAATGATCTCGACGATGTTTTCCGCCGTTTATGTGGTGGTAGTGATATCTTCCGGCAAATCCAATTTACGAGTTCCGCTGTCGAAGGATTTCAAACCTGACTGGCAGTTGATAAAGGAAGTGTTCAAAATTGGAGCGCCGTCCGGGGCGCAGTTCATGCTGTTGAGTTTCAGTTTCATGGTGATAGTGTGGATAGTGGCGGACAAAGGGGCCGGGCCGGTGGCGGCGGCGGGCATCGGCTGGCGGCTGATGCACATGTCGCTTGCTCCCGTCATCGGCGTTGGGACAGCCGTCGCCACTCTGGTCGGGCAGAACTTGGGCGTCGACAAAGTGTCCCGCGCGACATCTTCGGTGAAGAAAGGCGTCATGGCGTCCGTGATTTGCGCGGGAGCCATAGCGGTGACGTTCGCGGCGTTCCCGGATTTTTTCATCGGATTTTTTTCTGATTCTAGCGAGGTCGTCGCGCACGGCAGACAGGTGATGCGGGCGATGGCGTTCAACGGAGTCGTGTTGGGAGTGGTGATAGTGCTGAACAGCGCTTTCGGGGGCGCGGGAGACAATGTTCCGTCCATGATAGGCGCTTCAGTCCGCTCGTTTTTCAGCGTCGGGTTGGCGTTTTTGCTGCCGGCGGTCACGCCATTCGGGCTTTCGGCGGTATGGGCGAGCATCCCAATCGCTTCCTTCGCAAACATGCTGATTATGTTGCACATGTACCGAAAAGGCTCATGGAAGACGCGGATGAAAGAGCGGGAGGCGAAGTATTGCGCTACGGGGTCGGCCATAGCGGGGCCGTGTCCGCTTCCGCCGCCGGATTGATTTCAAAACAATCAACGATCAGACATGCGGAGCGCCGGGATGCGGCGCGCCGTTTCTGTTGTGGATAGTTTTTCGCTGTGATAAAATAACCGTTTAAAGAATGTGAAAGGAAGGGCCGGCTATGAGTGTCGCTGTTCAACCGGATTTCGCGAAGTTCCGCGCGTTGGCAAAGAAGGGAAACATAGTGCCCGTGTGGAGCGAGTCGCTGGCGGACCTGCTGACTCCGGTGTCGGCCTACATGCGGATATCTCGCGGGAAGAAGTATTCGTTCCTGCTGGAAAGCGTTGTGGGGGGCGAAAGGGCGGCGAGGTATTCTTTCCTCGGCGTGTCTCCTTATTCGGTGTTCAAGAGCAAAGGGGACACCTATGAGGTGGACGGAGCCAAGCACAAGGGAGACCCGCTTGCGGCGATCGAGCGGATATTCTCGCGTTTCAAGGTGGCCGGGGCGGAATCGCTTCCGCCGTTCATCGGCGGCGGGGTGGGCTTCTTCGGGTACGACGTCGTCCGCCATGTCGAAGACCTTCCGATGAAGGCGAAGGACGATCTCGGATTTCCGGACGTCTGTTTCATGTTCACCGACTCCATTCTCATATTCGACCACCTGAAGCACAAGGTGAAGATAGTGTGTTGCGCGAGGATAGAGGAGGGCAGGTCGCTGCGGGAGACGTACGACGAGACGGTGGCGCGGATAAACAACCTGCACAAGGAGTTGTTCGACGAGACGCCGAGGAGGGCGAAGGCGCCGGAGGCGAAGAGGAGCAAGGGCGGCGCGCGATTCAAGGCAAACATGACGCCGGAACAGTACAAGAAGATGGTGAAGGTTGCCAAAGAGCATATCAGGGCGGGAGACATCTTTCAGGTGGTGTTGTCGCAGAGGTTTTCGGCGAAGGTCGGGGCGCCGCCGCTGGACATCTACCGGGCGCTGCGCTCGCTGAACCCGTCGCCGTACATGTTCTTTCTGCATCTGGACGACATAACTTTAATCGGGGCGTCGCCGGAGATACTGGCGACGGTGAGGGACAGGGTTGTGACGTACAGGCCGATAGCGGGAACGAGGCCGAGGCCGGCCGACCCGGCGCGGGAACAGTCTGTCATTGAAGACCTGTTGTCAGACGAGAAGGAGCGCGCCGAACACATAATGCTGGTCGATCTGGGCCGGAACGACGTGGGCAGGGTCGCCGCTCCCGGCTCGGTCAAGGTCACCAGCCTGATGGAAATCGAAAAGTATTCGCATGTGATACATATAGTGTCGAACGTGGAAGGAAAGCTGGCGAGGGGGAAGAACGCGGTGGACGCGCTGAGGGCGTGTTTTCCCGCCGGGACGGTGTCGGGAGCGCCGAAGGTGAGGGCGATGGAGATAATCGAGGAACTGGAACCGACCCGGAGAGGGCCGTACGCGGGCGCAATCGGATACCTGAGCTTCACTGGTTTTTTCGACACTTGCATAACCATCCGCACCGTGTTTATGAAGGACGGAGTCGCCCACATCCAAGCGGGCGGCGGCATAGTGGCCGACTCGTCTCCCGAAGGCGAGTATCAGGAATCGGTGAACAAGGCAAAGGCCTTGAGGCTCGCCATCGAGGCGGCGGAGGGGGGAGAGCTTTGATCGCCGTCATAGACAATTATGATTCTTTCACATACAACCTCGTTCAATACCTTTACGAGTGGGACTTGAACGTGCGCGTGTATCGCAATGACAAGGTGACGGTGGAAAAAATCGCCGCCATGAAGCCGGACTGCCTGTTGATATCTCCCGGCCCCGGAAACCCGGAGGACGGAGGGGTGAGTCTGGAAGCGATAGCCAAGCTGTCCGGGAAGATACCGATATTCGGCGTCTGTCTCGGACACCAGTGCATCGTGCAGAGTTTCGGCGGCCGCATCGTCAGGGCGAAGAACTTGATGCACGGCAAAGTGTCTCAGATACATCACGATGGAAAAACGATATACGCGGGGCTGCCGAACCCGTTTACCGCCACTCGGTATCACTCGCTGCTGGCAGAGCCGGAATCGCTCCCGGACTGTCTCGAAGTGACGTCGAAGGCGGACAGCGGGGAGATAATGGGAGTGCGGCACAAGAAGCACAGGGTGGAGGGAGTGCAGTTCCATCCGGAGTCCATCCTGACGGAGTCGGGAAAGAAGCTGTTAAAAAATTTCTTGGACGGTAAGAGATGAAAGAGAGGGTCGGGGAAAGAGCGAAAAAGGCGGCGGCGGCGAGAGCGTATGCGACGTCGGCGATGCTTGCCATTCTGCTTTTTGCCGGGGCGGCCGTATTTGCTCAAACGCAACCTGCGCAGCCCGCCGGGCCTTCCCCGGAAGCGGTGAAAGACCATCTGGACAGCCTGTCGACGGCGGAGAAATACAAGCTCTACGTGGACAACCATGACCTGTCGGAGCTTGTCACGGCGCTCACGGGCATAGCGATGGTTTTCGCCATAATAATATTCACGATACTTTTCCTGCGCAGATGGAATGTGCCCCGGATGGGTTACTTCCTAGTGACGCTCACGACATTGGCTTCAAGACACATGGCCCCGGAAGTGGTTTTCTGGAGCGTCGTGGCGTTCGTGGCCGGACTGTTCTCGATATTCATGTTCTTCTCTTCGAAAAACACGGTCAACTTCGACTCGAAGAAGGAGCCGCTTTTCTATCTTTTCAACGCTTTTTCATTATTGCTGATCGTGTATAGCGTTGATTTTTACTATGTGACATTTTCGGCGTTGTCGCTGGCGACGTCGTTGTTTTTCGTGATAAGCAGAGCCAACACGCCGCGAGGAAAATTTAAGAAGCACGACGCTGACGAGATGATATTGAAGACGCTCGAGAAGCGGGCCGGGAGAGAGCGTTGAGCGGTCTTCTTGCGAAGATAATGGAAAACCGGCGCCGCGAGTTGGAAGAGGCGAAGGCGTCGGTCTCGCCGGAGGCCGTCAAAGCGGCTGCGGAAGAGGCCGCGAGGGAAGCGCCGGCGCGCGGGTTCGCCGCCGCGTTGCGCAAGCCCGGAGCGAGTTTCGTGGCGGAGTTAAAAAAGGCGTCTCCCGTCAAGGGGCTGTTGCGGGCCGATTTCAACCCGGCGGCGATTGCGGCAAGGTATGAGGAGGCGGGGGCCGCCGCCGTTTCGGTTCTCACCGAGAAGACGCATTTCATGGGGTCTCTGGAAAACCTTCCAGCCGCGCGCCGCGCGTGCTCCCTTCCCTTGCTGCGCAAAGATTTCATGTTCGACCCGTATCAGGTTTGCGAGGCGAGGGCGGCAGGAGCGGACGCGCTGTTGCTGATAGTGGCCGCGCTGGAGGTTTCCGAGCTTGCGGACTTGATGGCTCTGGCCCATTCGCTCGGCATGGACGCGCTGGTGGAAGTTCACGACGAGGCTGAGCTTGAGACGGCCTCAAGCCTGCCGTGCGACGTTATCGGAGTGAACAACAGAAACCTTAAAACCGGGGAGGTGGACATAGCGACCAGCGTCAGGCTAGCGCCGATGTTCGCCGCCGGAACTTGCAAAATAAGCGAAAGTGGAATAAAAAGCAGGGCTGACGTCGCACGATTGGAAGCCGCGGGTTACGACGGTTTTCTGGTGGGTGAAACGCTGGTGACAAGGCCCGACCCCGGAGAGGCGCTGCTCGAACTCTCCGGCGTATCGGGGGAACGGCGAGCGATATGATAGAATTGCCGGATTCAAAAGGACACTTCGGAGTCTTCGGAGGACGCTATGTCCCCGAGACGCTTTTCTCCGCGCTTCAGGAGTTGGATGAGAAGTATCGAGAGGTGAAGGGCGACCCCGAATTCAGGAACGAGTTCCTGTATCATCTACGGCACTATCTGGGGAGGCCGACCCCGCTGTATCTTGCGCGCAACCTCTCCAAGAGGGTCGGAAACGGAAACAGGATATACCTGAAGAGGGAAGACCTGAACCACACCGGCGCGCATAAGATGAACAACACGATAGGTCAGGGGCTGTTGACGAAGCGGCTGGGAAAGAAGCGCGTGATAGCGGAGACGGGGGCGGGGATGCACGGCGTGGCCACCGCGACCGCCGCGGCGCTGCTCGGCTTGGAATGCGAGATTTTCATGGGAGAGATCGACATAGCCAGACAGGCCCCGAACGTGGACAGGATGAAGATGCTTGGGGCGACGGTGACGGCGGCGATGTCCGGGACCCGAACGCTGAAGGACGCGGTCAACGAGGCGTTCCGTTGCTGGACGACGAATGTGACCTCCACGAACTATATAATGGGCTCGGTTGTCGGGCCGCATCCGTTCCCTGCGATGGTGCGGGATTTTCAGAGAGTAATCGGGGACGAGGCAAGAGAGCAGATTATGGAGCTTGAGGGACGGCTGCCGGACATGGTGACGGCCTGCGTCGGAGGCGGCAGCAACGCGATGGGCATTTTCTACCCGTTTATCGGCGACGAGGCCGTCGAGCTGGTGGGAGTCGAGGCCGCCGGCAAGGGATTGGACACCGCGCTCCACGGAGCCTCCATCAGCAGGGGATCCATCGGAGTTCTGCACGGAGCTATGTCGTTCATGCTGCAGGACGAGGGCGGACAGGTGCTGGAGACGCATTCGGTGTCCGCCGGACTCGACTATCCGGGGGTAGGCCCGGAACACGCGTGGCTGAAAGCCAACGGGCGCGCCCGCTACGAGTCGGCCACGGACGACGAGGCGATGGAAGCTTTCTATCTGCTATGCCGCGAGGAGGGCATCCTGCCCGCGCTCGAAAGTTCTCACGCGATAGCGTGGCTGCTGAACAACGACATCGGCGAAAATAAAACGGTGATACTCTGCCTTTCCGGGCGCGGAGACAAAGACATGCAGTACGTGTCGGGGCTGAGACAGTCTCCGGCGGGCGCAAAAAAATGAGCATAGAAAAAACGCTTGCGGATTTGAAAAAAAGGGGCGAGGGGGCGCTGGCGGCGTTCGCCACTGCGGGCGACCCGGACCGCGAAACGTCGCTGGATATCTTCAGAAGCCTCGGCGCTTGGGGCGCGGACATAATCGAAATAGGAATACCATATTCCGACCCGCTGATGGACGGGCCGGTGTTGCAGCGCTCGTACACTCGCGCGCTCAAGCGTGGATTCAAACTCGACGCGCTGCCCGCGTTCGTGGAAGAAATCGGGAAGACATCAAGCGCCCCAATGTTGATTATGACCTGTTGCAACCCCGTGCTGAGATACGGGGCTTTGCGGTTCTTCCGCGATATTTCGTCAGCCGGGGCCGACTCCGTGCTGATAACGGACATGCCGCCGGAGGAATGGGGCGAGAGCCTCGACCTTGCCCGGCAGTTCAACCTCGGCACGATTTTTCTTCTCGCCCCGACGACGCCGATGAGCCGGATGCAACTAATAGACGGAGTTTCGACGCCGTTCGTCTATTGCGTCTCCAAGATGGGAGTCACGGGAGCCGGGGAACTGGACCTAGAAAGGCTGAGAGATTACGTGAGGTTCGTCCGCGACTCGGTGAGCAAGCCGGTGATGGTGGGCTTCGGGATATCCGAGCCTGAGCAGGCGAAGGCGATCGGCTCGATGGCGGACGGAGTGGTGGTCGGCAGCGCGGCGGTGGCGATAATCGAAAGGCATCTGGACGACCGGGCGAGGATGTTCGCGCTGCTCGAGAAATTCATAGGCGGCCTGAAGACGGCTCTGAAACCTTAGAAGAGGGCGGAGGAAACGATGGAAACAATCAATGATATGTTGAAGAAGATGGTGGAGCTAGGCGGCTCGGACCTTCACCTGAAAGTGGGCGGCCCGCCCATCGCCCGCATCGACGGCGACCTCAAGCAGCTCTCCCGCGACCGCCTCAGCGCCGACGCCATCAACCAGATGGTCTTCGGCATCCTCAATGAAAAACAGAAAAAGGATTTCACAACGCATAAAGAGCTGGACTTCGCCTACGGCGTGCCCGGCGTCGCAAGATTCAGGACCAACCTGTGCGTGCAGCGCGGCACGACGCGGGTCACCATGCGCATAGTCCCGTTCGAGGTTAAGAACTTCAACGAGCTGAACCTGCCCGCCGAGGCCCTGATCTATCTGTGCAGCCTAAACAGGGGGCTGGTGCTCGTCACAGGCCCCACCGGAAGCGGTAAATCAACCACGCTCGCCGCGATGATCGACTACATCAATAACACCCGCAACACCCACATAGTAACCGTCGAGGATCCAATAGAATTCCTGTACCGCGACAACAAATCGATAATCACGCAGAGGGAAATCGGAACGGACACAGAGTCGTTCTCGGTGGCTCTGAGGCACGTTCTAAGGCAGGACCCGGACGTTATTCTCATCGGCGAAATGCGAGACCTAGAGACGATATCCACCGCGCTCACCGCCGCAGAGACCGGGCACTTGGTGTTCAGCACGCTGCACACCACGGACGCCCCCGGCACGATCGACCGCATCATCGACGTTTTTCCGCCGCACCAGCAGTCGCAGATCCGCATCCAGTTGGCCAACGCCCTTCAGGGCGTCGTCTGCCAGAAAGTGTTGCCGCTGTCGAAGGGCGCGGGTCGAATCCCGGCTACCGAAGTCATGATGGCCACGCCCCGCATCAAACAGCTAATCAACGAAAAAGGCAGCGCAATGGCTTTCTACGAGGCCATTCTCGGCTCGCCGGAATTCCTGCACATGCACACTATGAACCAAGACCTCGTAAGGCTGAAAAAAGCGGAAATCGTCACTATGGAGTCAGCGTTGGCCAACTCGCCGAACCCGGACGAATTCAAACTCAACCTGCGCGGAATCTACGCGGGCGGCACGAAGGACGATATGCGCGGCCCCGGAGCCAAAGACGGCAAGTTCGAAGGCAGATACAAAGCCGGCGGCCCTGCCTGACCGCTGCTAATATCGAAAATAATGTCGCCGCGCATGTGCCGGCGCGAATGGGTATTCCCTTTTAACACATCAAGTATGAGTTGACAAAAAAAAGCGGGCCTTGCGGCCCGCTTTTTGTTTTCAATTAGCGCGCGGCGTTCCGCGCGATTCATCACATATCCGGCTTCATAGCGGGGTAGGTTATGCCCTCGTGGCAGGACTCGCATTCGACTTTTTTATCGAATCCGCCGACGTGGCAGTCGCCGCAGTCGAAGGAGCCGTGAACATCGCCGAGCTTGACGCCGGCGCTCTTGGAGTGGTTGAAGTTGTCCGCCGACCACTTGCCGTGGCAGGCGCTGCACTTGCGGCTGATCTTCTTGTCGAACCCGTCTTTGTGGCAGGAGTCGCAGGAGAGTTTCGCGTGGTATTTCTTAAGCGGGAATCCGGTCTTGGCGTGGTCGAAACCGCCGCCCTCAACCTCTTTGTCTTTATGGCATTTGTCGCAGGCAGCGTTCGCGTGGCACTTGAAGCAGGAGTCGGCGTCGTGGTTTGCTTTTGCCACAGGCTCGCCCTTCTTCTCGCCGGCTACGCGTTTGACGTCGTGGCAGGCCGCGCAACTTGCTCCGGCGTGGCAGGCGTTGCAGTCCAGACCGTAGAATTCCACGTGCGAGTTATGGAAGAAGGTTACTTTAGTGTTGCTGTATTTGGGAACTGAGTACACATATTTTTCAGATGACTTCGGGCTTTGATAGATATTGGCGGCAGGCTTCTGTCCCTTGCTGACGTGGCAGCCGGCGCATGTGGTGTCGCCCGTCCAGCCTTTGTGGCAGTCGAGGCACTGTTGATGGTAAGCGGCTTTGAGAGTGGGGACTTTTAGGTCTTCCCTGACCAGTTCTTGTTTGTGGCAGGAGGCGCAGGAGGGAATGGGTTTGTTGGGAGAGGAGTGGTGGTGGCAGGTCCAGCAGCCGTTCTGCATCTGCGCGTGGTCGGCGTGTTTTAAATGGTCGAACTTGACGGGAGCGTATTTGCCGTCGATTTTGTCGAGCGCCATCATGCGGGGGCCGTCTTCGGGCCGGAGCATGTTTTCAGGGCTTACTTTCGGCGGATGGTAAACGGGGCATTTGCGAAGGGCGCTGTCGCTTGGAGTCGGAATCGAATTTACGTGACAGGTTTCGCATTTGCCGGGGAGAATCTGTTTGCCTGCGGAAGGTTTTTCCGCGGAGGCGAAGATCATCGCGGCGCCGAGGGTGACGACCAGCGCTGTGATTCCCGGGATTTTGAATTTGCTCAACATTGTATCGGTCTCCTGATCGTGTAAGTTTTCCCGCTTAGCGAGTTATTTCGCGTGGGCGGGCGGCTGGTCGACTATCGGGAAGATGAAGCAGATCAGCCTGAACAGGAACAAAATGGCCGCGCACTGAGCGGCGCAAACCATAATCTCTCCAAATGTCGGGAAGTAGCCTCCGATGGCGTTGGGCGGCATGAACGAAGTGATGTAGGTGTTCACGCGGTTCGCCGAGACGCCGAGGATGAACAGGAAAGAGGCAAAGAAAAGCGCGCGGGGCGACTTTCTCACTGCTTCGAACCAAGTAAGCACGAAGGGGAGGCAGACGCCGATGAAGAACTCGACCTGAAAGGCTGTGGCGCGGTAGGTTCCCTCGAACATGAGGCCGAGGTTGCCTCTGAGAGCGAGGTCGACGACCCTAAGGGCTATGTACGCGCCGATGAACAGCGGAAGCGCGCGGGAGAAGGGGGTGACTGCCTGCATCTCGTATTTCGTGCCGAATGCTTTAGATGTCCACAGGGAGGCGGCGACCGCGGCCGCAAGCCCGACGGCGATGGCCGACAGGTAGAATAGAACGGGAAGCAGCGGGGTCCACCACAGGCCGTGAACTTTTTCGGGGCCGGGTATGACCATTATGGTTCCCAGAGTCTGCTGGTGAAGGGTGCAGAGGACGATGCCGAGGATCATGAACAGGCTCATGAGCCTGCCGAGAACGGTGTCTCCGACTTTAAATGAGAATTCGAGAAGCCCGTTGAACATCTTGAGCGGGCCGGGAAGGTTGACTTTTCCGATGAAGCGCTTGAAGAGGATGGGGGCAAACTCGATGTAGAGAACGGTCAAGTAGCTCATGACGCACATGGCGACTTCGAACAGAGCGGAGTTGCCCTGCCACATCGAGGGGAGCATCGGATGCCATATCACGTAGTATTTGCCGAGGTCGACCACGAGGGCGACGCCGACGAACGTGTATGACAGGAGCGCGAGAACCAGCCCCGGGCGCATCATAACGTGGTATTTGTGTTTGTGGGCGACGTGCACGATGGCCGTGAGAGTGAAGCCCGACGAGCCTATGGCGGCGATGGCGGCCACGTTGATGGCCTTCCAGATGCCCCATGGATAGTCGTGCGACAGGTTGCTGGCCGGGCCGAGGCCCAAAGCGTACCTGTACGCCGCGAACCCGGCTCCGACCGCCATTACGGCGACCAGCAACAGAGTGCCGGGAGTGAAAAATTTTCCTTCTATCGGTCTTGCCTCAGAGTGTCCGCTCATTGCGCCGACTCCTTTTATTCGTGGTCTTCGCCGTCTTTGGGTTTGAACAGCCACATCGCCGCGCCCACAAGCGCGTACAGCGATATCGGCGGTATCCAGTGCTTGAACATTCCGTGCATAATCGTCTCGCTCGTCTGCGCGTTGCTTATGCCGGCGACTTTCGGGAACCCTATCTGGTCGAACGGAAGCCCGGCCAGATACATCCAAGAAGTCCCTCCGGCGTCATGCTCGCCGAACACGTGCTCGACGTAGCGGGACGGATTTCTCATTATTCTTTCGTGGGCAATCTCGATAAGCTCTTCGCGTTTGCCGAAAGTCATCACGCCCATCGGGCAGGCGTCCGCGCAGGCGGGGACTCCGCCCTCTTCGACGAACTCGAAGCAGAACGTGCACTTGCGGATCGACGGCGTAAACGCGTTGTCGAACTCGTTAGCCGGAACCTGAAACGGGCACGCCATCATGCAGTACCGGCATCCGATGCATTTGCCGTAGTCGTAATGCACAGCGCCGTTCTCTTTTTTGCTGAGAGCGCCGACGATGCACGCGGACACGCACGGAGCGTGGTTGCAGTGCATGCACTGGTTCTTGACGTACACCGGCTCTCCGGTCTCCGGATTGTCGAACTTATTGACGACGGTGTACGACTGAGGCGAATACTTCCGGTACGAGCCGAAAACGCCTTTGTCCTGAAAACTTTCTTCCGGAGCAGGGGGCTTTGTTAGGTTGTTCCGCCTGTCGCAAGCCAGTTCGCACTCCCGGCAACCGATGCACAGCGTGGTGTCCACCAGAACGCCGAGGGTGTTGGGCGACAGTTCGGGGCCGTGAGCGGCGGCGGCCGTCTGCGCGCCCGCCAGCGTCCCTCCGGCCAGAACCAGTCCCGTGGTTTTTAAAAATTCGCGTCGGTTCATCTTTCTTCCTCCGCTTTCGCGCCTGTGGGGCGCCTGCGTGTGATGCTGTTTTTCCTCTAGGACTTCCCTTGTCGTCCGCCTTATTAAAGCGCTCGCTGGGGGCGCAAGGCGGCAACGCAATCTAAGAGCTTGTTATTTTTATCACAAGCGCGGCGCGGATGTCAATTATTATTAATAAGTAGCGATGCGAAAATGGCGGGCAATTTATTAGACGGAGCGGCGACGCGCGGGCGCGCCCGGCGCTAATATATATGCGTCGGGGGGTGTCGCGGGTGGACAGTCAAAACTGGAGAGACCTTCCGCCGCAGGGCATGGATATAATCGCGGCGGTGGCGGACGCCGTCAAATCCGGCCGCGGGCTGGAATCCATTCTGGACAACATTATTGACCTCGTGCTTGAGATAATGAGCGCGGACGCCTGTTCGATATGGCTATATGAGCGGGGCGCGCTGAGGCTCAAGGCCGGACGCGGCCTGAATATGGCGGCCGCCGACGCGTCTTCAATCGAGCTTGGAGACGGGGTCACTGGCAGGGTCGGGCTGCACAGGGAACCGATTGCCATCTCCGACGTGCGCGAGGACAACAGGTTCAAACCCATCCCCGAACTAGGCAATGAAGCGTATATGTCCATCCTCAGCGTCCCGATGACGGACCAAGACAGGCTGGTCGGCGTGCTTAATGTGAGGACGGTCGAGCCGTACAGCTACACCGAAACGGAGATGAAGTTCGCAACGTACATCGCGGCGCAGCTTGTCGGCGCGATACGCAACACGCAGTTGTACGAGGAAGTCATAAAAGGTTTCAGAGAGATAGCTATCATCCATCTGGTTAGCGAGATAATCAACTCGGTTCGGGATATCGACGAGATGACGGCGGTGATAGCGCGGACGTGCGCGGAGCATCTTTCCACAAGGGGATGCGTGCTTAGGATGCTGGACCCGGCCACCGGGTTGTTGGAGATAAAAGGCTCGCACGGGGTTCCGGCGAGCGCGGCGGCCGCGGCGGCGCTTCGGATGGGGGAAGGCCTCGCGGGCAAGTGCGCGGCAGAAAAACGCGCAATACTGCGGAAAGACTTGCTGAACGATCCCGGGGAGTTCGCGGACGCTTTGGGCCTCGGCATGAAATCGGCCATCTGCGCGCCGCTGGTTGTTAAGGACAGGGTGGTCGGCACTCTCGGCGTGTTCGACAAGATGCCGGAGGACGGAGGCGAGCCGATTTCCTTCGAGGAGGAGGACGCGGGCCTAGTGACCATCATCGCGAATCAGGCGGCGATGGCCATTGAGAACGCCCGCTTATATGCCGAGAAGGACGCCCGCATCAGCGAACTTCAGCTCCTGTTGGAGATAAGCAACATCATGCGCGGGACGCTCGATTTCGAGTCCCTGCTGTACATAATCCTCACCAGCGTGACGATGTCTCAGGGATTCGGGTTCAACCGGGCGCTGTTGTTTCTGCACGACGAAAAGAGCGGGACGCTCAAGGGGGAGATGGCGGTGGGGCCGCTGAGGGCGGCGGACGCCTCGCGGCACTGGCACTCGTTCACGCCTAAAGGAAAGACCCTTCAGGAAGTGGTTCTCGAATACGGGAAGTTCAATCGCGAGGCGGGTTTCGAGATAGACATGCTGGTGAAAAAGATGTCGGTTCCGGTGAAGCCGGATAAAGGGGCTTTAGCTCGAACGGTGTTGGAAAGGACGTCGTTCAATGTGGCGGACTACAATCCGGCGGAGGGCGGAGAAGAGGCGGCGCTGACCGCGATGGGATTCTCAACTTTCGCGACTGTTCCGCTGATAGCGCGAGAGAAAGTGGTCGGGATAATGGTGGTGGACAATCTGGTGACTCGCGCGCCGATAACCGACGAGCAGCTTGAATTCGTGCAGCTTTTCGCCAACCAAGCGGCCAGCGTTCTGGAGACCAGCCGGCTGTACAAGAACATAGAGCAGGCGAACCGGAGGCTGGTCGACGCCAGAGAGCTGCTGGTGCGCTCGCGGACGCTGGCCACTCTCGGCGAGTTCTCGGCGGGCATAGCGCACGAGCTTCGCAATCCGCTGGTGTCTATCGGCGGTTTCGCCCGGCGGCTGGCCCGCAAACTTCCTGCCGACTCGGAGGAGGCGAGGCACGCACGCATCATATTCAATGAAGTCGAGGGCATGGAAAAGATACTCAGCCAGATACTTGAATTCGTGGGCGGCGCGAAAACGGAAACGCAGCAGGTGGACATCATAGGCGTGTTCGAACAGGTGTTCGTCCTGCTTCACGACGCGATAAACTCAAAGAACATATCCGTGAACACCGACTTCGACGAGCGCGCCCGGACGCTGCTTGTTGACGAAGTGCAGATGCGGCAGTTATTCATTAACCTTATTAAAAACGCGGTGGAGGCGATGAAGGGCGAGGGCGGCTCTCTCAGGGTGAAAACCACTCTGATGGAAACGGAAGAGGGCGGCGTCGGGCTTGAAATTAGCGACACCGGCGTGGGAATATCATCGGAAGACCTCGAACACGTGTTCGACCCGTTCTTCACCCGGAAAAGTTCAGGGACAGGGCTTGGGCTTTCCGTCTGCGCGAGAATCGTCGAGGGAAACCACGGCGGAAAAATGTTCATAGACAGCCGCAAGGGAGAGGGCACGAGCGTGCTGATATGGCTCCCGCCGGAGACGCTGGCGGGAGGCGAAGGCGGCGGCGGGCGGGGGCCGCTCTCCGCAAACGGATGAGCGGGGCCTGCGGGGCTTTTCAGCGCTCCGGTCTTTCTAAATATCCGCTCGCGGGTTAAAATGAAAGACTGCCGGCGGGCGACGACAATCTTCACGGAAGGCCGAAATGGCGATACCCGAACAGTTTGTGCCGGATTTTTACAAAAAATACGTGCGTATGACGGCGGTCGCTTCCGTTTTTTTCAAGCACGGGTTTTTCTGGGCCGCCGAGGCGCTTGAGCTTACCCGCCTGTTTCCCCGCAAGATGCGCGAGCGAGTGCTCGCATCCGACGAATATCAGCTTCCCCTCCCGGTCCGGCTCCGCAGGGTAATAGAGGAACTCGGCCCCACGTACGTAAAATTCGGCCAGATTTTAAGCACCCGCCCGGACCTTATTCCGCCGGACATCGTTAAAGAGCTTTCAAAGCTTCAGGACGAAGTGTCCCCGTTCCCGTTCGAGCAGGTTCAGGAGTGCGTCGAGGAAGAACTCGGCAGGCCGTTAGATCAGGCGTATAAGTCGTTTTCTCGCGCGCCCATCGCGTCGGCTTCCATCGGGCAGGTTCACGAGGCGGCGCTCGCGGACGGGCGCGAAGTCGTCGTGAAAGTTCAGCGCCCCAATATCGAAAAAATCATAAAAATCGACACTGAAATAATGCTTGATCTGGCGGTGAAAGCCGAAAAGAGGTTCGAAGAGGCTCGCCTGTTCAATCTCGTCGAGCGCGTCGAGGAGTTCACAAAAACCATTCATCAGGAGTTGGACTACACGAACGAGGGCCAGAACGCGGACAGGTTCCGAGTCAACTTCGAGGACGACGACTCCATCCACATTCCGTTCGTGTACTGGGACTACACCACGCGCAGAGTCCTCACGATGGAATACATTCACGGGATAAAAATTAAGGACAAGGAAAAGCTTGTCGCCAGAGGATACGACCTGACGTATCTGACGGAAGTGATTGCGAACGCGTATATAAAGATGATACTGCTGGACGGGTTTTTCCACGGGGACCCGCACTTCGGGAACATATTCGTGACCGAGGGGCAGGTGGTGGCGCTGATAGATTTCGGCATGGTGGGCGTGGTGGACCCGATAATGAAGAAGAACATGGCGAGGTATTTCATATCGCTTGTGAACAAGGACGCTACGGCGCTGGTCGAAGTGCTGGAAGAGATAGCGACCATCGCGCCGGACGCGGACCGGGACGCGCTGACGCGCGAGGCCGGAAGGATGATGCAGAAATATTCGGACGTCTCGCTGGGACAGATAAAGCTCGAAGACCTTGTGATGGAGTTGTACAACCTCGGAATGAAATACAAGATAACGCTGCCCGGCGAGTTCACTCTGATGGACAAGACGCTGGTGACGCTCGAAGGGCTTGGA
Source organism: bacterium (assembly GCA_029564595.1). Taxonomy (GTDB): domain Bacteria; phylum UBP15; class UBA6099; order UBA6099; family UBA6099; genus UBA6099. The sequence goes on from JAKQPS010000050.1 coordinate 26,329, forward strand.
AGGCATCTGGATCCGGGGTTCGACCTAGTGGGGACGGCGGCGCCGGCGGCGCGGATGCTGTTCAGGCGCGAACTGGACTTCCGTCAGTTCGGCGGCGACATGGTGCGCACGTTCCTTGACCTGCGCGACCTCATGGCCGCGCTCCCGCGCAGGCTAGACAGAATTTCGAAAAACATCGAGCAGGGTCATCTTAAAGTCAGGATCGAGATGGACAGCTACGTGGAGACGGCGCGCTCGATGGTGGACCGCCTGAGCCAGAGTTTCAACCGGCTGTCGATGTCGATCGTGCTGGCGGCGCTGCTGATAGTGGTGGCCCTCATCCTGCCGGACAGGGATTCGGCCGTCGCGTTCGGCATGTCTCTGCGAGAGATAGCGCTAGGATGCGTTCTTCTGCTGTCGGCGGCATGGATAATCTCCCTGTTCCGCTCCGGCGGCAAATAACCCCGCCGGGGCGCAAAGCCTTATATGACAAAGACCGAACCCGCTCCCGGAACGCTGTACGTCGTGGCCACCCCGATAGGCAACCTAGAGGACGTGACATTGCGCGCGCTGAAGGTGCTCGGCGGGGCTGATTGGATAGCCGCCGAGGACACTCGCCGGGGCAGAATACTGCTCGAACGCCACAAGATAAAAACGCGCCTTGTCAGTTTCGGCGGCGACATGGAGGAGAGGAAGACGCCGGAGCTGTTGGAACGGCTGGCGGCGGGAGAGAGCGGGGCGCTGATAAGCGACGCGGGAACTCCGGGCGCTAGCGATCCCGGCGCGCGGCTCGTCGCGGCGGCCGCCGCCGCTGGCATTCCCGTCTGCCCCATCCCCGGCGCGTCCGCGGTGGCGGCCGCGTTTTCGGTGTCCGGCCTTGAAAGCCCCCGGTTCGTGTTCGAAGGTTTTCTTCCTCGCTCCGGGGAAAAGCGAAGGCGCGCGCTGACCGCTTTAAAAAATGAAGAACGCGCTGCGATTGTTTTCGAATCGGCAAACAGGATGCCGGCAACGATGGCGGACTTGTTCTCGGAACTGGGCGACAGGCGGTTGTCGATAATGCGCGAGATGACGAAGTTCAACGAGGAAATCATAAGGACGACTCTCGGCGAGGCTGCCGGGGGCGCGGTTAAACTGAACCCGAAAGGGGAATATACTATAGTGATCGACGGCGCGCGGGAGCGGGACGCCTCCGCCGTGGACGACGACGGGGGCGAGCGTTTGCCGCGTCTTCTGAGGATACTGGCGGGAGCGGGGATGTCCGCCCGGGACGCGGCGAAGGCGGCATCCGAGTTTCTCGAAGTTCCCCGAAACAAAGCTTACGCGGAAGCGACGCGGCTGAATCAAAGCCCGGAGCCTGAGCGCGAGGAGGATTGAAGTTCCGGAGCGGGCCGGTCAGCGCGGCCCCGATTCGGACTGCGGCGATGAAAGCGGGATTCGGCAAAGCGGCGAAGTGGATTTCCGCGCTTGTTGTGGCGCTAGCCGCGGCGCGCGCGCTTTCGCCCGCGACGGCGCTAGCGGCGGTGTTCGAGCTTGAAGTCGTGGGCGGCGCGGCGGCGAGGGTGGGCGAGGTTGCCTACCTTAAGATAACGATGGAACAGGGGACGGACCCGGCCGTCGGCGCTCAGTGCTCGCTTAGCGCGGATCCGGCGATGATAGAGTTTTTGCCCGACCGCAACCTTTACGCCGCCGACGCTCTTTTCAGCATGGTCGAGAAATTCAAGGTGTCGCCTGAAACGGGCACAGTGGTTTTCCACGCGCGCGCAAACGAGCCTCCCGGCGGCAGGGTGGTTTTTCTCAAAGCTCCGTTCAGGATGAAAAGGCCGGGGGCGACGTTCGTGAGTTTCTCTTCGACCGCCTTGTTCGGGGAGGAGGAGAAGCGCGCTTCGAATCCCGGATATATCAGGTTGCTGGGATACGAAGGAGAGAGCGCCGACCCGCTGTTGTACGCGACGCTGGCGGGCGACAACGCGCTGCTGCGGACGGGCGCGCGGGAGAGCCTGTTCGAGACGTCCGCAGCCGGGCCGCGAGGCTCCTCGCTCGATCAGGAGCTTGCCCTTATGGATATGGGCATGCGCGCGCTAGACAAAGCCCAAGACGAAAAATCCGCGGACGTCGTCATCGGGTTCAGCAAGAGACAGGTCCGAATCGGAGTCAACCAGTGGACCCGGCTGGACATCGTGATAGACAAGTTCCCGGAATACGAAACCATGACCGGGATCGAGGTGACGATAAAATACGACCCCAGATATCTCATGCTGACTGACAGGCTGGGAAGGGAGACGACGTCCGTCGAAGTGCTTGAGCCGCTGGACGACATGACGCGCGCGCAGTTGCTCAAGATGATGGAGGAGATGGGGATTGCCGCTCCGCAGGACGCGGACGCGGACACGCTCCGCTCCATAATTGACGGCGCGCGAAGATGGGACTACCGCAGCATCTTCAGTCTGCCTTTCTCAAACAGAGTGGACAAGGCGAAGGGAGAGATTAAGCTAGCGCTTCTGGCCAACTTGACATCGGCGGCGGGAGAGACGAAGGCCCCTATGACGGTGGCCACGCTCCTGTTCAAAGGCCTGCGCGCGGGTCAGAATCTCCCGGTTGAGATGATCGACGCGATGGTCCCGGTGAGCAAAGGGACCCAGCACGTTCGAAACGCATTGATAACCATAGACTCCTCGCAGAAGGGTTGCGACGAGTCTCTTCCGCCTTCGCTTTGCACAGGCACTTTCAAGATGACCGGAAACATGCAGTTGACCCTCGACAGAGAGAGCATAGACAGGAAGGCGCTGGTTGGCTCCGGCAAAGAAGATCACACCACGGTGGACACCAAAGTTGAGAAGTTGAACCTGCAACAGGCGTGGAACGTCTATCTCGACGGGAGCTTTCGAAACGGGATGACCGTGAATGGGAACTTGAGCGACAGCCCCGGCCAGTTGGAACAGCATCTGGACGTGGAAGTGGCGAGCAAATTCGGCACGGTCAGGTTCGGCGACTTCAACACGAACTTTGAAAGCGGAACGATGGTCAGCATGGACCGCCAGAAGATTAACGGAATGCAGTTCGACTACAAATCCGGGGGAGTGGAGTTCGCGGCTCTATTGGCCGAATCCAGATCGAGCACCAAGTTCTCCGCTCTTCCAGACGGGCAGAACATTACCGGCCCGTACAAATTCAACGCCGGCATGATAATCCCCGGGACGATTCACATATTCAAATCCGACGGAACCGAGATTCCTTCCTCGCAGTACACCGTCAATTATAGGACCGGAGAGATATACTTCGTCGAACCAGTCCCGTCCGGCGAAAAACGCTCGATAAGCTATGAAGAGACATCTTTCCTGTTCTCCACCGGAAACCTGCGGGCGTACAGGCTGTCATACAAAAAGACGGACGCGGCCGGAAGGAGCGACAAGTTTAAAGTTGGGGCGGTGTACCGTGTCGCTTCCGCTCCGAAAAGCACGTCGGTCATCCTCGACGGCGAGGAACTTGTGGATGTCTCTCACAGTTCTATCGAACAAGTTCCCTGCCCCTACAACTCCGCCAAGACCTGCGCGGTGGTGAACCTGACGCAGGCGTTTATAATGAAAGGCTCGGTGATAGTTACGGCGGGAGTCAAAACGTACAATCCGAGCGTGAGCGGCGGGCCTGTCTACGCAAGCCACAGAAGCTACCTGAACGGAAAATTCCTCATAGAGAGAGGCGTTTCCGGAACAGGCATCACTGGACAGATAACGATTAAATACTCCTACTACAATCCGGAACAGGTTTCTTCTCAAGGATACATGGTCTACAGGATACCAGACAACGGGTTTGACACCGCGAGCAGTTCCACGATGGGAACGTACTGGTCGTGGCCGTCCAACGCGTTTCCCGGAAGCGAGACCGTCCTGCTGTCGAACACGGACTCATACGAGGACAAGTGGGACGACGTGGCCATCTGCAACGGGATGACTCAGGCGACAACTTCGGGAGGAACCACGATAGTTCGCTCTGACGACACCGCGTTCTGTCCCGGAGACTACGACAAAACAATAGACAACTTGGGCGTATTCTATCAATTTTACGACGCCGGAACCGATTCGTTCCTGAAGTTTTCGCAATGGGTGAACCTGACAAACACTGATCCGAGATATAAGGATTACAAATATTTGAAGATAAGGTATTTCACCACGCCGATGGAATCCTCGGCGTCGTCGGAGTTCGACAAGACGGCGCTGGGGCTGACGGCGTCGGCCAACCTCGGCAAGAGGCTGACCGTCGAGGGAGAATACGCCCTCACCAACTCCGACTTGGCCGCGTCCTACGGAACGGGAGAAGAGACGATAACGGTGGACGCCGACTCTTTCTCTCTCGGCGGCACGGACGCGGGAAGCCTTTGCGTCTACGATGGAACCAACGCCGCCGACAGGACGCTGACTTGCAACCTGCCGAACGGAAACATCGTCGGCGCGGTCAAGGTGTTCGTCCGCCACTGCGAACGGCTGGACGACAACCCGATCAACTCCTGCCTTTGCGATCAAGAGGGTCTGGACCCCGGAAATGAATGTTACGACGCGACGACAAGAACGCATAGAATTAAGTATCAAGCCCAGACGTTCGAGGTCGGCAGAATTTATGTCAGGGAAGACAGGGGAGCCGGAAGAGTCGTTCTCGTGCGGCGCGCCGTCGGGTTTCTCCCCGGCGGTTTCACTTACGACCTCGGCTTCGCCGACAGCGGCCATTATTTTCCCCGCAAGTTCGACCAACTCGAAGTCAGCTACATCTACAACCGCGTTCTCGGCTCGATCGTCGAGGGAAGCAAACACAACCTGAAAGCGAACTACAACGGAAAACTATTCAAAATGAGCCTGACGAAAGGCTTCACGGACCCCTTTTTCGACACTAGCGTGGGCGGCTCGAAAACGGCTCTTGCAAATACGGACTCGACTCTGTTGACTTTGAACACCACCCTGAAGAAATGGCAGTTGACTTTCACAAGAAACGAAACCGAGACGGGCAGCATAAACGCAAGCACTCTCGAACAGACCTCCCTGAGTTCGTCGGTGACCAAAGGCGTGGACGCCTCGTTTTCCGGTCGAAAACACATAAGAGCCTTTACGATAAAGACGAGCATCGTTGACAGGATAAACGCGACCTCAATGGGCACGGCCTCGGAGACCGTGGCGGAAACCACGGAGAACTCGACGTCGGTGGCGATGACGAACAGCTTCATGAAAGACCTTCTGGCGATAACTTCGGGGTTAAGCCTGCTGGACAAGAAGAACGCGGACAATAGCGATCTCGACACCAGCGCGATAGGAAAGTCGCTGAACATAAACTTCAGGCCGCGCAGAAACATCGGGCTGATTATGGACTTTAAGGATAACCGCACGAGGTCTGAGCAGGAGTCCGTAAAGGACGTGGTGGGCCGCACGAACAATTACACGCTCAACTACAGGCCGCTTGAATTGATGGACATAAACGCCACGCTGGCCAGAAGCGCTTCCGGCAGCGCCGGCAAGACCACCGTTCAGGAAACATCGAACTACAACTTCAAAGTGTTAAAAGATTGGCGAAGGTTCAGCGGAGTCAACTTGACATTAAGCAAAACGCGCACGCCGACTGAAACTTACTCAAGCTCAAGCGACTCCAGAAACTTTACTATGAGCGTCCGCCTCCCGTGGAAAATGTCTCTGGTTCCAACCTTAACTCAAAGCGTGTCGGGATCCGGCGCGGGATTGAACAAATCAAACACCCGGAATCTGCGGCTGACATATTCGCCGACAAGCGGGAAAATAAAGAGCGCAAGCTGGATAAACAACAACCAGAGCAACGAGCAACCGGCCACGACAACATCCACGGGAACTAAAACAAGAACGGCAACGGACACGCTTTCGATGACAGTGGCCCCGTCTTCGAAAGGGACGGTCGCGCTCAGCTACAATAGAACGCCCGCAAGCTCCAACCATAAGTTCTCCATGACCGGCAACTACCTATGGCGAAACAACGTGAACTTGGGTTTCGACATGAGCCAAGACCATAAAGGCGGCGACATACCGAAGCGGACGACATCGCTGGGCTTGAACACGTCGTATCAACTCAACAGCTTGACAAGTTTCAGCCTGACTTTCAAAAGAGACTTGGTGAAGAGCGAGACGCCGGGAACCAAATCGACGACAAATCTAAGAGCGACGCTGAACACTAGGTTCGATTGACCGAAGGCCGCCTCGGCCCGGAATGTCAGCGCGTCAGACGCGCGCAGCCGCCGCGAAAGGAATGGCCATGAATCTAACTGGAGAAAAAATCAACCGACAGCTTCTAAAGCTCGCGGACAGGCCGCGTCCGGACTGGTCCCGCGAAAGCCTGCTTTTGCTGAACGGCGAATGGGAATATCGCGAGGACGGTCTTGGCGTCGGGCGGCTCGACCGATGGAGCGACGCGCGCGCGTTCGACAAGACCATCGAAGTCCCTTTCTGCGTCGAGTCTGAGGCCTCCGGCGCTGCGGTAAAGAATCCTTCCCGCGTCGTCTGGATGAAAAAACGTTTCAGGGTGGACTCGGCTTTCAGGCGGGGGCGCTCTCTCATCCTTAACTTCGGCGCCGCCGACTACGAAGCGCGCGTTTGGCTTAACGGCAAATACCTCGGCTCCCACAAGGGGGGCTACTCCCCGTTCAGCTTCGACATAACCGAGACCGCGAGCGCGGGCGAAAACGCGCTGGCAGTCAGGATATCCGATTCGCGCGACCCGCGCATCCCGCGCGGAAAACAGACTTTCCTACACAAGCCTTTCTCGATTTTTTACTCCACCGTAACCGGGCTGTGGCAGCCTGTCTGGATAGAGGCCGCGGGACTGACTCGCGCGGCTGGAGCGCGCGTCGATTCGGATCCGGACGAAGGGCGCGTCAGATTATCCGTCGATCTGGAAGGTCCAGAGCCGCCCGCGGCGCTCCGCGTCTCATCGACCCTCCCTTCTGGAAAGGCCTTCTCGCGGACGTTCGCGGGAGGCGAGCTGCGGATGGAGGGAAAAAAGGCGCAAGTCGAGTTCATAGTTCCGGAAGTCGAGACATGGTCGCCTGATCGGCCCCGGCTCAATCCTATGAAAATCGAGCTGATGGACGCGCGTTCGCGGGTCGTGGACGCCGTGGATTCGTACTTCGCCTTCAGAACCGTCGCGATATCCGGCGGGCGCATATTGCTAAACGGCAAACCGCTCTATCAGAAGCTGCTGTTGGATCAGGGCTTCTTCCCGAGCGGCCATTACACGCCTGTCGACCCGGCGGAGTTCAGGCGCGATGTCGAACTGGCAAAGGCGATGGGATTCAACGGCGTCCGCAAACACCAGAAAATCGAGGACCCTAGGTCGCTTTTCTGGTGCGACGCGCTGGGACTGCTCGTCTGGGAGGAGATGCCGTCGGCGTTTCTGTGGTCGGCGAAGATGCGCGGCGCGCTCGAATCTCAATGGCGCGAGATTGTCGCGCGAGACCGCAACCATCCCTGCATAATCGCATGGGTTCCCCTTAACGAAAGTTGGGGCGTGAATAATTTGATATTCTCATCCGCCGCCCGCGATTTCGTCGCGCGAATGTATGACATTACGAAAGAGATGGACCCGACTCGGCTCGTCGTGGACAACAGCGGGTTCGAGCATGTGAAGACGGACATCGTCGATCTGCACCATTACCTCGGCACGGCGCAGAAGGCGAGGGAATGGCACGCGAAATTGCGCGACCCGAAAAACATGGAGTTCGACTACGCGAATCTTTTGCGCAGGCTGAACCCGGCGGAAAGCGCGGTGTGCCCGCTTGCTCCCGGCGTGAAATACGAAGGGCAGCCGATGCTGGTAAGCGAATACGGCGGTTTCGGTTTTTACAAAGCCGAAGACAAGTCGCTTATCGAAAACTTCCGCGATTACACCCTTGCCATAGCCGAAGAAGACATATTTCAGGGATACTGTTACACGCAGTTCTACGACACCGAGCAGGAGCGCAACGGGCTTTTAAATTTCGACAGGACGCCGAAAATTCCGCTGGAAGAAATCAGGGCTGTGAACGAGGAAGCGGGCCGCATCGCCGCCGAGAGAGACAAAGAACGCGGGAGAAATCGGAATGGATGAGCGCCCGCCGCGCGAAGTCGCCGGTTTAGGCAAGCCGAGTCGCGAAGACGCGCCCGGAGGCCCGGAGCCTGAGATGTCTTCGTTCTCTTTCAGCTTCGGATCAGGCGCTCAGGGCAAGGCTTTTCTCCCGTTCGCGATAGTGTTGTTCCTTGTCAGTTGCGCGTCGATGTCGGCGATTGCCGTTATCGGCCTGCTCGGAGCGGGCGCAGGCTTGTTGCTCCGGCTGATTCGCGGCTCGAACCGCCCTCTTTCTTTCGCCGATCGCTCTTTTAAACGAAAAGAAACGAGCAACGAAGAAGCGATCGACATCGAAGCCGTAGAGATTCATAGATGCCATTCGACAGCAGCCCCGGATAACGCGGACTTTCAACGCCGAGGCGGCATCGCTGATTAGACAATCCATATCCTGTGTCGGACATTAGACTTCCGCTTGATTGAAATCAGCCACACTAAAGAATAATCATGAATGGTCGCCGCGGGGAAACCGCAAGCGCCGCAAAAATAACATTACGGCGAAAACATGATCGCGGGATGTTTGCGGCGGGATTTAGAATTTGATCGCCGAGCCGTCCATGCTTGAATCGGAAATGTTGAAGAATGACAACACGGTGGGGGCGATGTCGATGATGGAAGCTTGTTCGACGACGCGGCGGGGGATGCCGGGGCCGGAGAAGACGATAGGGATTCCCGCGTTTTCGGATGAGAGGCCGCCGTGCGTGCGCGAGTCCGGGTTGTCCGATATGTAGCAGCCATGTTCGGAGGCGGAGAATAGGACGACGTCTCCGCTCCTCGGACAGTCCAGCCCCCGGATGTTGTCGATGGCTCGCGGGAACCTGTCCAGCTTGTCCCAGAAGAAATCGTCCGGCGCTGACACGGAGCCGCGTTTGTAGATGAAGTAGCCGGAGCCGGGAGCGGCTCTGACGAGGATTATGGAGTTGGAGTCCTGTCTGCCGGCGGAATCTTCGGTGCGGCAGACGGATTCGACGGCTTCGGCGAGAGGAAGGACGTCGCGTTCGAGGGATGGCGCGGCGCCCCAGTCTCCGGAAGCCCCGTCGAGGGCGTAGAACTGCGCGCAGCCCCCGATGATAGACACGTGGCAGTTGCGGCCGGGCAATAACTTTGCGCCTAGCGACGCGCGGAAACCACGAGCCTCAAGCGACTCCCGCAGCCTGCCGGTGGTTATCATGTTCGAGCTTTGGAGCCATGTCTGGCCGTGGTCCGAGCAGAGGACGAGTCGCGTGGAATCGCGCGCGCCCGACTGTTCCAGCAACCGGACGAGCGAAGATATATGCGGGTCGACGGCTTCTTTCAGGTAGGCCGCTTGGCCCGCCGCGCCCGTGTGGTGGCACCATGCGTCAAGCCCGCTGAAATAGAGCGTGTAGATGTTAGGCAGTCCGTTGCGGCGGATATCCGAAGCGGCAGCTTGCCATGTGCGCAGGTCGATCCGTTTGAAATCCAGCAAGCCTTTCGAACTGAGGGCGAAATACACCATATCGCCGCGGTTAGGCCGCACCCATCTGCCGGCTCCCCGGCTGACTTGGTTGAAGACGACCGCGCTGGTCAGGCCGTGGTCGGCCGCGATTTCGTATATCGTTCGAGCGGGGGGATACAGGCTGTCGTTTATCAGCCCTCTCGGATTCTTCATCGGCAGCAGAAGGGTGGGCCAGCCGAACAGCTTGTAACCGAACACCCCCGCCGCCGTGTCCGCGCTGGTGAAGTCGAGGACGCGCGCGGGCGCGGCGGAGCGCTCCACCCATCCGTTTCCGACTATGCCGTGCCGCCTGACTTCCAGCCCCGTGAACAGAGAAGTCTGCGCAGGCAGAGTTTCTGTGGGATAAACCGTCGAGCCGAACCTGACTTTGGCTCCGTCGGCGAACGCCTCGGCAAATCCGGGCAGTTCCCCGTCGGCGAGCATGTTGTAGAAAACCTCGCGCTTGAGCGCGTCCACAACCACTATGATGACGGAAGATATGGGCCGGGACATCACGCGTCTCCGGCGGGGCCTGTTTTTTTCCGGTCGCGTTTTTTGGGGACGGGTTTGACGTTGCCCGCCGAATCGAACAAATCGAGGTTGCGGGACGCCCTTTCGTATTTGGGGCAGGAGACCACGTTCACGCCGGAAGGCTGTTTGCAGTCGCGAGCGCATGAAGCGCACACCGGATTGACATTCATTTTCCGCGCCTCCGCGCCGCCCGGCGGCTCGACCGAAACCCTTAGAACGCGGGGTTTCGACGCCGCGCCGCGCGCGTCAAATACTATTTTACACCCGCGCGCGCTTTCTGTATAATAACTTATCATGTTCTCGAAGAGAATTAATTCAACTGAAAATGAGCCGCCGGGCGCGGTCGCAGCAATCGCGCGGTCGGTCTCGCCCACGGAGGTCTTCTTCTATGGCTAAAAACGCCGGTCCCGGCGGGGCTGTCGAGATAGAGATATCCCGCGACCATTTCAACGCCTACCTTCATATCAGAAGCAAGATCCCGCCCGCCGCCGAAGAGGTCTTCGAGGTCCTCAAGGCGGAGAAGATCACGAGCGGCATCAAGAGCGCGGACAAGCTCAGGATCTTCCTCGAAAACATGGAACTGTATAACAACACGCTCATTATCGCCGCCGGACAGCCGTTCACATACGGCACGGACGCGCGGATAGAGTACATGTTCGAGACTGACGACCGCACCCGCATGGAAGACGAGCTTGCCGGAGCCGACTCCGTGGATTTCAGGTCGATCGGCTCCATCGCCAGCGTCAGGAAGGGCGACGTGATAGCCAGAAAGATACCGGCCACGCAGGGCGAGGCGGGCCTGACAGTGTTCGGGCTGAAGCTTCCCGGCGAGTGGGGAATGGACGTAACGCTCAAGGCCGGCAAGAACGTCTCGATGTCCGAAAACAAACTCGACTTTATCGCTGACATAGACGGCGCGCCGATAGTTTCAAAAGGAATGATCAGGGTCGATCCCGTTCTGATAATCGAGGGGGATGTCGACTACTCGACAGGCAACGTGGTCTTCGACGGAACTGTGGCGGTGAAGGGCAGCGTGCTGGATGGGTTCACGGTTGACGCGAGGGGCGACGTGATAGTGGAGAACACCATACAGAGCGCGCGAGTCAGCGCCGGCGGCGACATCGTGGTCAAACGCGGCATCCTCACGCGCGGCAAAGGCATAGTGACGGCCGAGGGCAACATATACGCCAAGTTCATTGAGAATTCGACCGTCGAGTGCGAGAGCAACGTGGTGGTAGAAAACGCGATTATGAACAGCTTCGTCAGCGCGAACGGCAAGGTTCTGGCGATGACGAACGAGGGCGCGATAATCGGAGGCAGGACGATGGCCTTCGACCGCGTCGCCTGCCGCAACCTCGGAACCGCCACGCACCCGACCACAGTCGTCCAGTGCGGATACCGGTTCGAGGTCCAGCGCAAATACCTTGAAGGCGTCGCCAAGCTACAGGCTGTTCAGAAACAGATAAAAGAGCTTCAGAAGAACTATGAATTCGTGTCGAGGACGAACTTCGACGACATAGACAGGCTTGGCGAAATCCGCGGCAAGATGATGAAGATGCTAAAAATTCAGGACCAGATGAAGGAAGAGTTGACTGATTTGAACGCGACGCGGATATTCAACCAGTTCGCGATGGCCGAGGTGGAGCAGGCGGCGTATCCGGGCGCGGTCATATTCATCGGGGACGCGCGTTTCAACGTAAAAAAGGAAACGAAGTTCGCCAGCTTCAAATGGGACGCCGAGGAGAAGACGATTTACATGTCTTCATTCGACGAGACGGCGCAGGGCATGAGGAAGTCCGGAGCGCGCGCCAAGACCGTCCTTGTCATCGACGACTCGAAAGCGGTGAGGAAAACGCTGCGGCTCATCGTTGAAAAGATGGGCCTGCGCGTTGCGGGAGAAGCGGAAGACGGCTCGGAAGGCGTCGAGCTTTACAGGCAGCTCCGCCCCAGCCTCGTCACCTGCGACATAGCGATGATCAACATGAACGGCGTGGAAACTCTGAAGGCGATTAAAAAAGACAATCCGAAGGCCCGCGTGGTGATGATTTCTTCCGAGCGGGACAAATCGCAGATACTCGACTGCGTGATGGCCGGAGCAAAGGACTACATCCTGAAGCCTTTCGTGCCGAGCCGGGTCGTCACTGTAATAAGAAGCGCGTTGGAAAACTGAAAACACAGGGCGGCAGCATCATGAGCGAAGACTTTTTCACCGAGGGGGAGAAAATGGACATCAGAGAGATAGCGCTTGAGGAAATTGGGGAGATAGTGGACGGGATAAAGGCCGACTGCGCGCGGCTTGAGGGCGGTTGCGACGCGGCGGAGTTCGTCAAGTCGGCCGCGATAAGGGTGCACACCATCGCCGGGAGCGCCGCGCTCGCCGGCCTTATGGAAATCAGCAAGGTGGGCGCGGGGGCCGAATCGTTCATCAGAAAATACGAAGGCTCGGACGCCGCCCTTCTGCTGGAAAAATTCAGGGTTTGCGCCATGGAGATTGAGGAAATGCTCCGCGACGCCCGCCAAGACGCGCGAGGTGAGAACAATGTTTGACAAAAATCAGTCCGCTCTGGACCTTGAAATCGAACTCAAACTAGCGAACTTCAAACTGGACATAGTTCAGGAAATCACCCGCATGCTCCCGCGCTCCGAGACTCCCCTTCAGACGCTCAATTTCATCATGGACCGCATATTCAGCCTAGTCGAGATGGAGGGCGCTTCCATACTCCTGCTCGACGCTTCAGGCGACAAACTCGAATTTTTTATGGTCAGAGGCGAGAAAGAAGGCGAACTCACCGGCGTCAAAATGGACGCCGCAAAGGGCATAGCCGGAAAAGTCATCGCCTCAGGCGAAACCGTCCTCATCGAAAACACCGAAAAAGACAGGGACTTCTACAAAACCATAGACGAGACGGTCGGCTACAGCACTCGGTCTCTAATCGCCGTGCCCCTTAAATCCGGAGACAGAGTGATAGGAGTGCTCGAAGGCGTCAATATCGACGACGAGGAAGTTAAAAGTCCCGCCCAGTTGGCAGAGGTGTTCGAAAGCCTCGCCGGGGTCATCTCGATGACCCTCGAAAACGAGCGCCTCATAGAGGGCATGAAGAATGACGTCGAAAGAACGCAGCGGCTCTTGGACATCAGCCACGCCGTCAACAGCAGTCTTTCTCTGTCGGACGTTCTGTCGGCTGTGATGAACGCCGCAAAGGACATACTCGAAGCAGAGGCCGCCTCGCTATTGCTGTTTGACAACGAAAAAGAGAACTTGGTTTTCCATGTCGTCACAGGCGAAAAGAAACGCGATCTGGAGAAAGTTTCAATCTCAGCCTCGACGGGCATAGCCGGGGCCTGCGCGACGTCGGGCGCGCCCATCATCTGCAACGATGTCCATAGCGATTCCCGATTCGACGGTTCGCTGGATAAAAAGACGGGATTCGTAACCCGCTCCGTGCTGTGCGTTCCTCTGCGCTCGGACAACGAGGTTTCAGGCGTGCTGCAGGCGATAAACAAAAAAGGGGAGACGGAGTTCGACGAAGACGACCTTGCCCTGCTGGACATGATATCGAGCGAGTCCGCAGTCGCCGTAAGGAACTCGTTGCTCATGAACCAGAAGAACGAGATGTTTATGGGCGCGGTCGCCTCGCTGTCGAAAGCCCTTGAATCAAAAGACCCTTGCCACGCGGGGCACGCCGAACGGGTGGCCAAACTTGCCGAATGCGTCGCCGGCTTCATGCGCCCGGACGATATCGATCTTCGGGAAATACTGCGCGTCGCCGGATTGACACATGACGCCGGAAAACTCGCTGTTCCCGACGCAATTCTGCTTAAATCATCCGCAGTCGATTCCTCGGAAATGGATATTATAAAGAAACACTCCGCGCTGTCATGCGAAATAATAAACCCCATCGGCGTTGAGAAAGAAGTCAGCGCCGCCGTCCTCCGCCACCACGAACGTTGGGACGGAGCCGGATATCCCGAAGGGCTTGCCGGGGCGGATATCCCCTTAGCGTCCCGCATTCTAGCCGTCGCGGACGCCTTTGACGCCATGACTTCCCCGCGCCCGCACAGAGAAAAGCTTTCCACCGCCGAAGCGGTCGAGGAAATCAAGCGCAACTCCGGCTCTCAGTTCGACCCGGCGGTGGTCGAATCGTTCGTCATAGCTTGGGAAAACGACATGCTCGATATCGCAAAATAGCCACACAACGATTGAACCCGAATCCGTAGTTAGGATTCTGGGGCGATTAAGCCAGCTTGAATAATTCGTTTGCGACGCGCCGGATTTCCGCCGAGCCTTCCACCTGCTCGACCCATCTTCGGGGTATGCCCCAAAGGCCGTTCCACGCTCCCGATATCGCGCCCGCCACCGCCGCCGTGGTGTCCGTGTCTCCGCCGCCCATGACCGCCTCGACCACCGTCGTCTCGAAACTCTCTGGTGTTTTTAGGAAACAGAAGACGGCGCTCGCGACCGTCTCGACAACATAGCCGCTTGTGCCTAGCGCGTAAACGGCGGCCTCGGCCGGAGCGCCTTCGATCAAAAGCTTTCGCGCTCTTTCGAGCGCCCGCGACACCTCGCACGGCCCTATGTATTCAATGCATTCCGACACAAGCTCAGGCTTCGCTTCCAGCAGGTCGCTCTGAGTCACCCCGCGCGCGATGAAGAAGCACACCGCCCGCGAACCCGCCACAGCCTCGTCGTTGTTGTGAGTCACGACCGCGTCCAACCGGCAGTCTTCCTTCATCTTTTCAGGGCGGCCGCAATTAAGCAGCCCGATGGGCGCGCAACGCATCGCCGAACCGTTGCCGGCGGCGAACTCGCCGCGCTTCCCGCTCTCGTTCCATGGTTTTCCGCTTTTAAGGTTGAGGATAGCTTCGAGCGTCGCGCGGCCTATGCCCCGCAGGTCGCCGGAATCGTACCACTCGACGTAAGCGCGGGCGATGTCCGCCGGGTCAACCTTTCCGTTTTTGCGCGCGATGCTTTCGGCCAGCTTGAGAGCCATCTTCGTGTCGTCCGTCCACTGGCCGGCGCGCAGCCCGCGGTCGCGGCAGGGCATGAACTCGCCCGCCTTGCCGCCGAGCATGCTCTTTATCGTCGAGGTGCGCATCCCCTCGAACGGCATCCCCAGCGCGTCGCCTATCGCCAGCCCCAGAAGGCATCCCTCGAACTTTGTGGAATCAGCGTTCATCGTTGTCGCTTTCCGGCAAATATTATCGGCCGGGGCGGCCCGCCCCGGCGTCTCATCTCAAATCGAACACCTTCACGGACACGCTCGCCGCGTCCAGCGCGTACAGCCTGTCTTCAGAGTCCACTATCAGTTGGACGGGCGAAATGAAGCGGGGGCCATCGGACGACTGCCGCGCCACCCGCGCAACCGGCGTCCCGAACGCGTCCCGCGCTTCTAAGGCGTCCTCGTATTCGTTCATCAGCCATACCCGGCCTCTGGTGTCAGCCGCTATCGCCGGAGAGTCCCACGGGAACGGCGCGTCCGAAAACGCGCTGCCGGAAATCGGCGTCATCGGCCTGCCCGACTCGTCAAACGGTATCGCCGCCCGCGACTTCGGGTCCAGCGCGTACACCCTGCCGAAATAGTCCGTGGCGATATCCGCCACAGATTTCAGAGGAAACCGCGCAGCCTGTTTCGCGTCCTTCGGCGGGGCTATCCTCAACTCAGCAGCGCCCTCCGCGTCGAACCGCGCTATCCGCGCCGCCTTCCGGTCTGCCATCAGCAGCCTGCCGCGCCTGTCGCACAGCAGTATGTCCGCCTTGAAACCCTCTTCCGCCGCCGCCGCGCCGTACTCCGTCAATTCTCCGCTCTCCGACGCCGCGAAGACCTTTCCCCCGCGCGACGCCAGAATCTTTCCGCCGCACGCCGCCGCCCGGCCCCAGTCTCCGCCTTCCGGGCCTGACTTGAAAAGAACCTGTTTCACTGGCGAACCGGAGCCGCGCCTGTAAAAAAACATCCCCGCCGGCTCTCCCGCCACAATCGCCAGCGTGTCTCCCGTCTCGTCTATCGATATAGAAGATATCCACTGGAAGAACCCCGTGTCGGGATAGTCCCGAATCTCGAACAGAAGGCGAGGCTCAAGTTCCTCAGGTTCGGCGAACGCAGCGGAGCAGACGAAAACAGAGGCAAGCGCGGCGACAGCCGCCGCCGCGCGCATCGCCCGCGTAATATTTCGCATAAAACCCATGATAACTATTTTAACCCAACAACAACCGAAGTTCAAAACCGCCAGAGGTTTCGTTTTGTGACTAAGAATGAACTTGATATTTACAGATGACGATATCGTTCTAGGCAATCCTGCTTCAGCAACTGTGGTTGTTTTATTTTTTTAATATTCTCCGCGTTGTATAATCGAGACATGGACAAGTCGGCGAGAATGATAGGGTCGCAGGGAGAGATTGCGACATCGGAAGCGCCCGGCGGCGAAGCGGCGGAGCTTTGCGAGCATCATGATCATCATATCCCCGGCTGGAAAAAAAGAATACTTCAGTTTTTCGGATTGTGGGGAGGCGCGGCGGCGATGTATGCGGGAACGAGCGCGGCGTGCCCGTGTTGCGGCCAACCGGGGTGTCCGGTCGGAATAGCGGGCGCGGGCTTTGTGGGGCTTGTCGTCGCCGGAATCGTCCACCTGTTCCGCCGGCGGCCAAAAAAAGACGTTTTAACCAGAAAAAACCGATAGAAGAATTTTTGCCAAACCCCGAAACTTCTCGCTTTTTTTGTTTGGTCAATGTTAAAAACTTTGCGGCGTTCGCGGTGAAACTTTCGAATATTTCATATATTCACGCGCATGGCGTTCTAGCCGGGGAGAGCGGGCAAGGAGCCGGGGGAAACTTTCGGCTCATATCCTCCGCGAGCAAAAGTTTCAGGCGTCATGAGGTATCCGAGATAGCCGCCGCAATAGCTGAAAAGCAAAGAAACCGGGGGTTTGCGCTCAAGCCAGCTTTTGCCGAGGCAGGTGAGAATTTCGCCGGGCGCGGCCAGACCGGGAATCCCGGCGATTGAGAATCGGCGGAACCGAAGCCTGAAACCGAACGCGGGATGCGCGCCCCGGCCGGACCACCACGGAACTCGGAAAGCGGCGCCCGCGGGCGTTGTGACGGGCAAAACCATTTCCAGTCCGTAAACAGGCTCCGACTCGCGCGCGGGCGGGATTTCGTTTGAGAGTCGCGCCGCCTCCTGAACAGCTTCAAGGCCGAGAGCCGCGAGGCGCTCAAGTTCCGACGCGTTGCCCGCCTGTTCGTATGGGTCGTCTCCGGGAATCGCTGGATTCACGTCTCCCTGCGCTCGCGGCGCAAACAGGGTTGCTCCCCCGAAAGCGCGGTCCGCCGCGATGCAGATTGCGCCGGGAAGGTCCGCGCTCAACACGCGGGAATATTTGGAATACACCACGCCGTGGCAGCCGATGTTTACAAGGGTCGCAATCACGCGGTCTCCGGTTTTCCATTGCAACACGACCACGCTGTTTTCCAAGCTTTGCTGGCCTCGGGACTTGCGGCGCGGAATGCCCAAGGCGTGCCGCGAAACACCCGCGAACAGGGTGGCGGGCGCGCGGTTATGCCACGCGGCAACGGCGGCGCGCACAACTGTTTTCTGAAAAAAATTGAAATACGCGGGAGGGACGCCGCCGAACAGACCGCAAAGGTCCGGTCCTGAATGAGTGTGCGTGGTAATGATGAAAATGCGGTCCCGGTTCAACCCTGTCTCGCGAGCGATGCCACAGGCCCAGTCCGAGGCAACGCGCGGGCTGAGCAGACAGGTGTCCGCAGACACGAAAATCATGCCGTCCCGGCCTGAGCCGGTGGCGATGGCGCGGACCTGAATCGGGCCGCTTTGCGCGCGCGCGTAGCGCGTCGGCATATACCCGCTCATCCAGACGCGCGCAGGGCCTAACGACCGGGGCGACGCGTCTAAAACCGCAGCGCCACAGAGATGCTGGAATTCGGGAACTCTCACAGTTTGGACCGACATTAAATATTTTCTTTAAAAGCTTTTCTTAACAATTAATTATCCGCGAGCATTTGTTCAACGAGGCCGCAGAGGGCGTGGACGATGAAGCTGTGGGTTTCCTGAATGGTGGGAGTATGGGAGGAATCGGCGTCGAGCAGGATATCGACGAGCGAGGCCATTTTTCCGCCGCCTTTGCCGGTGACGCCGATGGTTTTCATGCCGATGGTCGCGGCGGCCGCTATGGCGCGCAGGACGTTCGGAGAGTTTCCGCTTGTCGAAATAGCCACGAGGCAGTCGCCGACGCGTCCGAGGGCGAGGGTCTGGCGCTCGAAGACGGCGTCGAATCCATAGTCGTTGGCGACGCTGGTTATGGTCGAGGTGTCGGTTGAGAGGGCGACGGCGGAGTAGGGGCGGCGTTCAAGCAGGAACCGGCCCACGAGTTCTGCGGCGAGGTGCTGAGCGTCGGCGGCGCTGCCGCCGTTTCCGCAGACGAGGATGCGTCCGCCGGAAGAAATGGAATCGGCCATCGCGCGGGCCGCAGTCACGATGCCGGGCGCGAGTCTGTCGACGGAAGATTCGAGCGAGCGGGCTGATTCGCGCGCCGCTTCGGTCAGTTGTTTATGTATGTCGGAAGGATTTGTCATTTTTCACTCCGCGAGCGAGGGCGGTTCACAGGATGCGTTCCAGTCCTTCGCCCGCCTGCGGGCCGGGCAGGCGTCCGCGTTTGGCCGCCGCTTTTCCCTCGATTTCCTTTATGTCCATTGTCATTTCAATAGGTTTTGCGGTGGATATGTGGCTGCCGACGCCGAAGATGTCCGCGCCCGCCGCTTTGAGAGTGACGATGCGTTGGGGCGTCAGGCCGCCGGACACCACGATGCGGACCGCGCCGCGCCCCTCGTTGTCCAGCCGTTTTCTCACTTCGGCGACAAGTTGGGGAGTGACGCCGCCGCGTTCCGACGGCGTGTCCAGCCTGACTGCGGCCAGTTTGTCCTTTAGAGCGGCCGCGACTCGCAATGATTCTTCCGCTTCGTCCTTGAACGTGTCAACGAGGATGATGCGGGGCACGTCGTCGTCGAAAACCTCGTCGAACGCCTCGGCTACCCTTACGGTGTCTCCGGCGATGAGGATGGCGGCGTGGGGGACTGTTCCGGTGGGGTTCAGGCCCGACAGGAGGGCGCCGAGGATGCAGCTTGAGCCGGACACTCCGCCGATGACCGCCGAGCGTTCCATCACGGGGGCGACGGCGGGGTGGATGTGGCGCGCTCCGAAGCACACTACGGGAGCGCCTTCGGCGGCGGCGACGCACTCGCGCGCGGCGGTAGACCAGCCTGTGGCGGAAGAAAGCATGCCCAGCAGGGCCGTCTCAAAAAGCCCGAACTCTCCGTAAGGGCCTGAAACGCGCATCACCGTCGCGCCCGCCTCGAATACTTTTCCTTCGGGGAGTGAATACAATTCGATGTCGCGTCCGGTTAGAAGGTTTTTCACTTCCGCCGAGCCGCAGAATACGCCGGAATGGCGGCAGAAGACATCCGCCACCACGCGGGTATCGAGCAGTCCTAGTTTTTTCAGGATGTCGCGCGCGCGCAGGAAATACACATCGGAAGTGGCTCCCGAAGCGATTTCCTCGTGGGTCGCCGAGAAGAAAGGGCGGTCGTCGGCTATGGAGATTTTCCGGATGTCGCCGGATATGTCAAGCCTCATCTGGCCCGCCGAGAGCCGGCCGGGGCGGCCGGTTTTTTTGCAGGCAATCCGCCGTGGCGGACTCCCGGATCAGAACACCACGATGTAGCACAGAAGCGAAACGCCGAGGAAAGCATAGGCGATGTAAACCATCCATTTATCGACAATCGCCTGAAATCCTTTCGCCGAGTTGCCTCTGTAGACTTCGCTGCTGCCGCCGAGGGCGCCGAGGCCCTCGCTTTTGGCCGCTTGAAGTATCGAGCCGCCTATAAGCGCCACCGTGATAAGAAATTGAATCAGAAGAATTACGGTTTTCAACTCAATCGTCTCCTCTACCAGAAATTGCCGTGTCCGGTTCCGGGGCGGGCGGAGGCTCGCCTAGATATCCGAGTTGCTCGGCAAGTTTTAACACCCTCAAAGCCACCGGCAGGGCTTCGGCGGAGCCGCCTCCGGCGTTCTCGACGAACACCGCGTAGACAAGCTCCGGATTTTCATACGGCGCGAAGCCCACAAACCACGCGTGAGACATAGGCCGGGGCGGGTCCTGCGCCGTTCCCGTTTTGCCCGCCGATGTGGCGGACAGTTGCCCGAACCTCGCGGCGGTCCCGCCGTCCACCGCCGCCCTCATGCCCTGTCGCACTATCTCTATCGTTTCGGGCGACAGGCCGTTGACGCGCGCCGACTTCGTCTTTCCGTCCAGATAGAGCCTCGGAGCGACGAGCCGGCCTCTTGTGGCGTAAACATTCGCCAGAACGAGCGCCTGAACGGGAGAGACCTGAACGTATCCCTGCCCGATGCTCATGTTGATGGTCTCGCCTTCAAGCCATGCGACGCGGCGGAACATCTGTTTCCACACCGGGTCGGGAATCAGGCCGATTGCCTCGCCGGGCACGTCGATCCCGGTTCTCGAACCGAGACCCAGCATTTTAGCATATTTGTGAAGATTTGTAACCCCCGCCTGCCGTCCGGCGTTGAAGAAATAAACGTTGCATGACTGGGCGATGGCCTGAACCATGCCCAATGTGCCGTGTCCGCCGCCTTTCCAGCATTTGAAGGAATGCGAGCCGAGGCGGAATGCGCCCCGGCAGGTGAAAGTGTTAGCGGGGGTCAGTATATGTTCGTTGAGAGCGGCGGCGGCGGTGACGAGTTTGAACACCGAACCTAGGGGAGCGGCCACGCTTACCGCCCGGTTCATCATCGGGTGGGAAGGGTCTTTGTGGAGGCCGCTCCAGACTTCGGGGGAGAACCCGCCGGTGGACAGATTTGCGTCGAACGAGGGGTTGGTCGCCATGACCAGAACTTCGCCCGTGCGGGCCTTCATCACAAGGGCGGCTCCGGGCCGGCCTCTTTCGATCAGCGCCTCGTAAGCTTCCTTCTGAAGGCGCATGTCTATCGCGCAGACGAACGGCTCTCCGCCGAGCGCTTCCTCCTTTTCGGCGTCCCGAAGGAACCTGCCTTTTGAATCGACGCGCAGTTTTCTTCGGCCCTTGCTGCCTGTGATTTTCAGTTCGTACTGGCGTTCGAGGCCGCTCTTTCCCACTCTGTCTCCGGCGCGGTAGCCTTTGTGCCTGAAGCGTTGAAGGTCTTCCGGGGAAATCTCGCCGACGTAGCCGGTAACGTGCGCGGCGACAGCTCCGTGAGGGTATGTCCTCATCGGGTTGGCCTGAACGTAACTGCCCGAGCCTGAACCTTTCTCCTCGATCTCGGAAGCCTCCTCGAAAGTGACGCGCCGGGAATCCCATAGCCCGTTGCGCTTGAGCGTCACCAGACTGTAGCCCGGAGCGTCGTAGGCCATCGTCACGCCGTTTCTGTCCACGATAGGAGATCTGACTGCGGGCATCGGAATGTTTTTAAAACTGTTTTTTTCAGATTGGAAGGCGTACTCGCGTCCATCGCGCAACTGCATGTGCGCCAGCCGCAGAAGCAGCGCGGCTAAAACGGTAGCAGAGAACAGCGCCAGCGCGCTGAGCCGGAACGCGCCCGTTCGGCGCGCCCTTATGTTCGTGCGATTTTTTTGGTTGTATCTCGTCATCTTGATGTCGAAAAGCTCAGGAAGCTATCTCCTCATTCTGTAGGCCACAGCGCGTCTGCGGTCTCTGAACCCGGCGAGCATAAAAAGAAACACGGCGAAGTCCGCCGCGCTCCACGCCGCTACGAACGCCCACGCGGTTCCGGAAGGGAATTCGCCCGCCGAAGCTCCCAGCAGCAATATGGAATTCGCGCAGGTTATTATGAGCCAGTATGACATCACATGGAACGCGGATCCCGGCCTGAACATTGCGGACTTGACTGAATGCGCCGCCGGAACCGCCGCCGCGAACACTACAAGAGGAACCGCCGAGCCTGAGATAGCTCCTGCAACGACGCCTGCGGCAACCGCCAAAACTCCCGCCCGCTTTTCTCCCAGCATCTCTGCCGCCAGAACGAAACACAGGCTCAGGTTCAGCCCTGTCAGCCACGCAAGCGCTCCCCGGAACGGATATGTTTGCAGCCACAGAAGCAGCAACAAAAGGAACGCCAGCCCCGGTGTCCCGATTCTTTTCATAGTTTTGCCAGTATAAGATAGTAAAGATTAGTCATATCGACCGCCGGTTTGACGGTGACTGTCGGAGAAAGCTTTTTGCCCGCCGGAGCCACGCGCGCGACGCGCCCGACAGGCAATCCCTCCGGGTAGTTGCCCCCATAGCCGGACGTCGTTACTCTGTCGCCCGGAGATACGCCCGCTTCGGTCGGCAGCATGTCCACGCGTATCATTCCGGAACCGTCGCCTCTGGCGATGCCGAATGTCCCCTTGTTTTTTATTGAGACGCTGGTGGCGGAGTTCGCGCCCGTCACGAGCAGAACCGACGCGGTGGAGTCCGTTACTGACACCACTCTGCCGGCCAGCCCGTCGCCGGTCAGGGCCGCGAAGCCGGGGCTGACGCCGTCCCGCGCGCCTGCGTCAACCGTGACTTCTTTGTGCCATGAGCCGATGTCTCTGACGACGACGCGCGCGACAATCCCGGCGGTGGCGGTGGCGAAATCTATCTCTCGCGTTTCAAGCCGCGCCTCAAGTTTTCGGACGGCGTCCCTGCTATGAGCTAGGTCGATAAGGAGGCGGGCGCGTTCGGCGTCGGCATCGGCGAGTTTTCGCCGCGCGTCCGACTTGCCGCCCACCGAATATGACAGCGCGTCGCCAGCGTCCGCTATGATTGAGTTCACCGCGGCGGCAGGCGCTCGCGTGATTCCAGACAAATCAAAAAAATGAAATAGCAGGGCGGCCGCGGCCACCGGAACCGCGATGAATGCCATCCTGATTATCTTGAATCTTTTCATCGATTGGCGTTCGCCCCCGTCACCCTGTGAACTGTCGGCTGCCCGGGGAGGTCGTGAATCTGTCGTATTTCCGCATGTCTCCCGAAACCTTCTCGGCGCCTTGAATGCAGGCGTGCTGCGGGTTGCCGGATATCGAGCATGACAGCCCGGTCACATGGCTGATCAGCGACCCCATTCCTTCGAGCTGCGCTGTTCCGCCGCAAAGGTAAAGGCCGTGTCTTTTAATGTCCGCCGCCAGATCCGGGGGCGCTTTTTCCAGCGACGCCTTTATCGCGTTCGCTATCCTGTTCAGCGGCCCTTCCATCATCTCCCGCAGTTCCCAGTTCGATATGAACTGGGCGCGCGGCAGTCCGTCCATGACGCTCTTGCCGTATATCTCGCGCGTCTCGTCCCTGTCCGAAGGATACGCGCTTCCCATCGCTGTTTTCAACTGTTCGGCGGTGTGCGCGCCGACGAGTATCCTGTGTTTTTTCCTTATCCCGGAAATAACCGCCTCGGTGAGGTCTTCCCCGCCGACCGGCTCCGACACGGAGAACATCAGTTCGCCCTCGCTGAACACCGCCGCCTGAGTGGTTCCGCCGCCGAGATAGACGCATACCAGCCCTCTGGCCTTGTCTATGGGCAGCCCCATTCCCACCGCCGCCGCCACTGGAGCCTCGACCAGAAAAACTTCCCTTCCTCCCACCTGTATCGCCACGTCCTCGAACGCTTTCTTCTCCACATCCGTTGCTCCTGTGGGCGACACCACGCATATCCTCGCGCCGAGCAGAGCCTTCTTCTTGAACAGGTTTTCGAGCAGCCCGTTCAACATCGCTTCGGCCAGTTCGAAGTTCTCTATCACCCCGCGCTCGACAGGCTTGAGTATCTCCAAGTGGGGCGGGCATCTGCCGAACAGCTTGTACGCTTCTTTGCCCACAGCCTCCGTCTCGCCGTCCCGGTAGTTCACCGCCACGAAAGAAGGCTCGTCTAGGGCAACCCCGCTCCCGCGCACGAATACCCTCGTCCGCGTCGTCCCCATGTCGATTCCCATATCGACGCTCAACAGATTTTTCACAGACCTGAACAGCGACTTCAACTTGAGCGCCTCCATAAACAGCATATAGCCCGCATGAAATATAAACGGACTATCTATAATATCTTAATAACCGGCTTGAAAATTGATAACATCCGAAAGAAGCCCGCGCGCGCGAACGCGCGGGAGGCTCTTTTCTCAACCGACGGCGCGCGCGTCAGACGACGCGGCGTTTCATCGCTTTTGCGGCCTTCTCGATTTCGGCGCGCTGTTTTTCGTAGCCGGGCCGTCCCATAAGCGCGTAGGTGGACACTTTTCCGCTCTCCACTCCCGGCTGGTCGAACGCGTTCACGCCGTATAGCGCGCCCGCGTACGCCGTCTGAATTTCCAGCATATAAAGAAGCTGCCCGACGGAGCCGGCGTTGATTTCCGGCAGGATTATCGAGCAGTTCGGACGTCGCGCCGCAGCAAGCGCCAACTCTGTCGCCTTCTGTTCCGCGTTCAGCAATTCGTCCATCCCCCGGCCCGCCAGATACGCCAGCCCCGGCATGTCGGCGTAAACTTTAGGGATTTTCACCGTCCGGCGGAACTTCTCCACGCGCATGAATGTGACCGCCTTGTCCGCGGGGCCTTCCATGTAAAGCTGTAACTGGGAATGCTGGTCGGTGGCTCCGATAGCTTTCACCGGCGTCTGCCCGGCGCAGACCGTCCGGCCGTCGGTCGAATGCTTTTTGCCGAGGCTTTCCGCCCATAACTGCGCAAACCAGTCCGCCACACCTCCCAGCGCGTTCGCATACGGCATCATCACCTGAATGTTTTTTCCCTTCGCGGTGTCCATAAGGAAATGCAGAACGGCTCCCGCCAGCGCGGGATTAGAGGATATCGAGCCGGAAGAGCATCGCTTATCCATCGCGGCGGCCCCGGACAGCAACCCCCGAATGTCTATGCCCACTATCGCGGCGGGCAACAGCCCGACTGCGGTCAAAACCGAGAACCTTCCGCCGACGCCGTCCGGCACGACGAAACTGCTCAGCCCCTCGCGGTCCACTATGGCGCGCAGGTTTCCCTGCTTGATGTCCGTGGTGGCGACCAGATGCTCCTTGAGCGCGCTCTTGCCGAGTTTTTTCACAATCATGTCGCGGGCTATCATCAGGGCGGACATCGTTTCGGCTGTTCCGCCTGATTTCGTTATCACGTTGAAAAGAGTCTTTTTGGGGTCGAGCAGGTCGAGCATAGCGGCGATGCGCTCCGGGTCAACGTTGTCCTCGACGAACAGCCGGGGCGCGCGCCGCTTAGAGGCGTCCAACAGGTTGTAGTGCGCGGGATTCAGCGCCGTCTGAAGCGCGGTCATGCCCAGCGCCGAACCGCCTATGCCGAGAACCACGAGGTTTTCAAACTTTCGGCGCGCCCCGGCGGCGTACTTCTCGATTGGCCCTGCGGACATCGTGTATGGAAGGTCCATGAACGGAAGCTTCCCTGCCTTGCGCTGTGCGGAAACCGACGCGAACGCTCCCGCCGCCTGTTTCTCCCCGCTCTTCAACTGGTTTGCCGTCAGGCCGTCCTTCGCCCCGACTGCGTCCGACATCATGTTCGTGTAATCAAGCTTAATGCCGCCGACAACATTCTTCTTCGCCGCCATGTGCGCCTCCTGTTTGTGGTTAACTTGTTTTTATAATGATAATCTTTGATGGACTCATGTTTTCACCGATAACAATTATAGCAAAGCATAATTCAAATTTGCCACCTACAGGCATTTTCTAGAACCGGAACCGGCTGTTTAATTGTTATTGATAAATACGGGTCAAGAGGAGGCATACATGCGCGAATCGGCTGTTTTGTCTAAAAAAGCTTTGTTGTTGAAAGAATTTTTGATTTCCGGCGCGGATAAATTGACTTTGCCTTGTTTATGTGGTAAAATGCGGGTCATGTGTTTTGTTATCATACAAACCATTATCTCAAACAAATACTATATAGGAGGACGGCATGTACAAATGCGGCGATAAGATTCTGCATCCTTTGCACGGAGTGGGCGTGGTAGAGTCCATTCAGGACCAAGAAGTGCTGGGAATGACCAAGAAATACTATATAGTTAACCTGACGATGAAAAAAATGACGGTCATGATCCCGATGGAGAGTTGCGAAGAGATAGGTGTAAGGAAGATTATCAAAACGCAGGTGATAGACGAAGTGCTGGACGGGCTGAAGTGCAAAAAGACATCCGACATGCCGTCGAACTGGAACAGGAGATACAAACATAATCTGGACAAGATACGGACGGGAGACGTTCACGAGGTGGCGGACGTGCTCCGAAATCTGTATATCAAAGACAAGAGAAAAGGGTTGTCCATGGGCGAGAAGAAGATGATGGACAACGCGATGAACCTGATAGTCGGCGAGATAGTATGCGCCAAGAAGATGACGATGGAAAAGGCGAAAGCCTGTGTGATGGAAGCGTTGCACTGACGCGACAGAAACGACAAGGAATTAAAAAAGCCCGCCGTCGCGGGCTTTTTTGTTTCCGTTGATTTTTGTCCGCCGGAGAGCGAGCGATTCTGCCACTGGCGGGAAAGCTGCGGCTCAGCTCTTCTTGTTGAGCATCTTGACGAGGCGGGATTTCTTGCGGTCCGCCATGTTTTTGTGTACGACGCCCTTCTGGGCGGTTTTATCAAGGGCCTTGCAGGCATCTAGAACTGCGGTCTTCGCGGCTGCGGCGTCGCTGTCTGAGATGGCGGTTTCGGCTTTTTTGATAGCCGTGCGCATCTTGGACTTCTCTGCGCGGTTTCTCTCTCTTCTTTTCTCGTTCTGTCTCAGTCTTTTTTCCGCTGACTTTACATTCGGCATATCCTTCTCCCAAAGCGTATCGCGTAATAAATTAAACAACCGGCGTCTGAGCCGGACGATATAATATAGGACAGCTCCGAAATATAATCAATAGGGGGCGGGGATATTTGTCTTGTGCCTACTCGCGCCCCATAGGCGGGGCAAGAAAGCGAAAAAAAGGATAAAAAAGAGAAAGCGGGGAAGAGCGGGCCGCCTGCTTCAGTTGGGGGAAACCCTTTGTAAAGAGTTCTCTCCCACCCGCCTTTCCCAAACTGCTTTTCGGATGTTTTTGATGGCAGACGCCCAATTAATTGAAAAACATCATGCGGCTGACGCGTTTTCTCCGTTTTGTTGAATCGCCTTGTTGGCGATTGTGTACAGCAACATGTATGTGATCAGCGTTTTGACCGCGCTGTGAATGACCGAGATATTCAGATTGAGATTTTGAAAATATTCAATCGAGACGAACTTGCTCAGAAAATAATTCAACAATGTATAAAGAACCAATGAATAAAAGAAAAGCGACTTGGAATTCTTTGCGAAATTCAATGAGTATGAGAAGTATAGTTGGATTTCGTTTTGACCTTCGCTGATCGTTACCGGTGAATTTTTCGAATGCAGACTGACGCACGATATAGGGAACCAGATGTAATTCAAGAAATTAAAAGGCATTAGCAAGTAAAGTATGTATAAAGATATTTTGAATGTCGCATCAGCGTCCTTTGTCACGATGTGCGCCAAGTATAATAACAACGCGTTGAACGCGAAAAGGAATATTGTTAAAGGGATGTACATGTAGAATATGAAGCCTTTTAAGTATGAAACAAACCGGGAAAGATTTTTCGATATTTTTTGTCTATTGTCAATATTGACATATAAGGCGAATACCGCAAACAAATAGGTTAAATAAAATAGAAATCCGAATAAAAAGTAGATAATGGAATTGAATATATTGCGAATCTGAAAATAAAAATCAGGCGAATGCGCCAAAGTAATGTGGTTAAGCGCAAATATAATCGCAAGCGGGAAATAGCCGTGTCTTAGAGTCCATAACCATAATGCCTTCTGGTTTTGAAAAAACGTATTGAGCATGTTTGCGCGCATAATTAAGCAGTAAAAGTAATTCTTTGATAATTATAAGGATTTAGGCGAGGGTTTGGAAGAAAAAAGAAGGGAAGGCGGTGGAAGAGCGCTGATTATTTGTCGGCCAAGGAGATATTTGACCTTTGCGCGAGGTTAATGTTAGAATCATAAAACTTTAAAAATGAGAGGGACAAGATGAGCGAACTTACCTGCGGAGAAATTCTGATAGAGAGTCTGGCCAATCAGGGACCTGCCCCGGTGTTTTCGATACCGGACGGGACATACAACATTCTGTTCAAATGGGCGCACGACAACGCGGAAAAGAGAGGGATGACATTTGTCACTCCGAGGCACGAGGCGGCGGGAGTCCACATGGCGGACGCGTTCGCGCGCGTGACTGGGAGACCGGCGATAACTGTGCTCGGCGCGGGGCCGGGAGCGGCCAACGGTCTGGCGGGCGTCATCTGCGCTCACTGCGAAGACATCCCGATGATAGTGGTGTCCACGACGCGGAGAACGGACCTAATCTATCCGCCGAGGGGCGGGATGCAGGTTTTCGACCAGAAAGCGGTGTTTGAATCGGTCTGCAAATTCAACGCTCGCGTGACCAACGTCGAGCGGATTCCGGAACTGGTGGGGACGGCGTACCGCGAGGCTCTGACGGGGATTCCGGGGCCTGTCCACATTGAGATACCCGAAGATATCATGAACAAGAAGATAGACACGAAGGGGATAGAGTTTACGCCGAAGGTGGACGCGGGGGCGTTGCAGAGCGCGGGAGACGCGGGAGCGGTGGAGGAAGCGGCGAAGCTTCTGGTGGAGTCGGAAGAGCCGATGATACACGCCGGGGCGGCGGTTATCCGGAGCGGAGCGTGGGTGGAGCTGATAGAGTTGGCCGAGTATCTGGGGTGTCCGGTGACTACATCGCCGGGCGCGCGCGGCTCGATACCTGAGGATCATCCGAACAGCATCCACACGGCGTGCGGGATGGCGCGCGCGGCGCTTTCGCAGTCGAAGCTCGTGCTCGCGGTGGGCTGCAAATTCGGCGAACTGGACTTCTTCGGAAAGGCTCCGCTCTGGGGGCCGACCGCGAATCAGAAACTTATTCACATTCATATATCTCCGGAGCGCGTGGGAGTGAACAGGAAGGCGGACGTTGCGATAGTCGGCTCGGCTCCCGTCGTGCTCAGGCAGTTGCTCGAGGCGGTGAAGTCGCTGACCCCGAAGCGCGAGCCGCACAAGAGGCTCAAACAGTACCGCGACATCCAGAACATGTGGGAGCAGGGGCTGCGGGCGAAGGTGGAAAACACCGACGCGCCTATGGCCACCGGGCGTATGATTCTGGAAGCGCGCGGCTTCTTCCCGCGCGAGGCCATCGCGGTTATGGACGGCGGGAACACCAGCCTGTGGAGCACGCACTACAACAAGATACTTGGGCCGAGGCGTCTGATGTGGACGTCCGAGTTCGGCCACCTCGGAACGGGCGTGCCGTTCGCGATAGGGGCCAAACTGGCGTCGCCGGACAGCCCGGTGTACCTGATAAGCGGAGACGGGGCGTTCGGGTTCAACCTGATGGAGCTTGAGACGGCGCGCAGGATCGGGACGCCGTTCGTGGCTCTCGTGGCCGCCGATATCGCGTGGGGCATGGAGAAGACGGCTCAGCAGCGCTGCTTCGGCCACAGCGATTTCTACGTCAACTGCGACCATCATCCGGCCAGATACGACAAGATTGCGCAGGCGCTCGATTGTTTCGGCGCGTATGTGGAAACTGCGGATCAGTTGAAGACGGCGCTCAAGGAAGCGTCCGCCGCCAACGTTCCCGCCGTCATCCACGTGGCTGTCGACCCGGTTGCGAACGTGACTCCTCCGGGAGCCGAGCTTTGGGTCGGCTCGCACACGACGAAGTGACGAGACGCTAGGCCGTCCGCCGCAAATTTGTCGCAAATTTGCATATTTGCCCGCGCCCGCGCGTGGCGCTAGACTATTCCCCATGGTTCGCGATTTGATGAAAATAGCCGCGGCGATGGCGGTTGCCGCTTTGGTCTCGGCGGGGTCTTTGTGTCTTGCCTCCGATTTCGAATCAGACGATCTATCCTACATGTTCAGCGACGAGGTCTGCCTGAACGTGTGTTTCCCGCGCGCGCGCGACGGGTTGCTGACCTGCCAGCAGGACTGCAAGCCGGGGGAGAATTTCAAGCTGCCGCCGGGGACGGACTATCTTGTGAGGATGAATAGGGAGAGGACGCCGCCGCTGGCTTTGAAAGAGATGACGACCGATCCGGCTCCTCCGCGCGCGGGGCAGCCTGTGACGTTTAAGCTGTCGCCGGTTTCGGACGACGCGGACGACAACGCCGCGCTGTCAGTCAAGCTTGTTCATTCGTTCGACGCTCCGGGCGGCTGGAAGTCGGTGTCGCCGGCGTTCGGAGTCAGCGGGGGAAAACCGGGATGGACGGCGGTTCTTGACGCTCCGCCGGGAGCGCGCTCGGTCTTCGCCGCCGTAAGGATGGGCGATGTCAGGGGAGACACTTACATAGAGGCTCCGTGCGCGGTCGCCGCGTCCGCTCCGGATTCGCCGTGCTGGTTTCCGCTGTCTGACTCAGACAGCTACGAGGGCGTCAAAGACGTTTTTGTGGACCCCTCTCTGGACCTGCTGGGCGGGTCGTTCGGGATGGACGAAGGGCGTTATTATTTCAAACTTAGAGCGAGAGCGGACATCTCGCCGGGGAAAGCGCAGCCGCGAAGCGCGTATTACTACATGCTGGGATTGTACGATTCAGGCCGCCCGGCGGGAGAGGACTTGTACCACCGAATGCTCCTCGTGTATTACTCTCCTTACATGCTGGATGTGGGCCGGACGGATTGCCGGCTGAAGATGAGGCTGGGACCGCGGTGGATAAGCGACGCGGGCGCGGTTTCCTGCTCGACGGACGGCAAAGAGCTGACAATCTCGTTGAAGCGGGGCGCGCTCGGAAAACCGGTGGCGGGAATGATAACGGCGTTTTTCGCCAGCGGCATTTACTTCGACGACGAAACAGGAATCATCTCCGATTTTTCCCCGGCAACTACTATCCGAATCGACCGCGTCCCGTTCGAACTGGAATCGCGTTAATAACCGCGTAAACGGTCTCCCAAGATATCACCCCGTAAATAAGCTCTTGGTGGCGAACTGTGGGTCGCTGGTCATGCGGACGCCGAGCCGACGCAGGCCCGCCTCGTCTCCGGGGGTGGGGATGTGGGTCATGTGGACGTCGCATCCCCTGAGCCGCGTGAGCGTCTCCATCGCGTACTGCGCCGCCGGGTTGGATGTGGCCGAAATGGAAAGCGCGATAAGAGTCTCTTCGAGATCGAGGTTCATGGATTTCATGTTCATTACTTTGTGCTTTAGAGCGGCGATGGACTCGATGATGGCGGGAGGGAGAAGGGGCATGCGGTCGGGTATCTCGGCCATGACTTTGATGGCGTTCATGACGAGGCTGGAGGCGGCGTGCATGAGGGGCGAGTTCTTGCCGGTGACTATCCGGCCGTCGTCCAGCTCGATGGCGGAGCCGCAGTAGATGCCCATGTAGCCTTTTCCGCAGGATTCGGCGGCGGAGGCGGCGGCGCGGGCAGGCGCGACCACAAGCCTGTCTTCCGGCGACGCCCCTATCTCCTTCATCAGCAACTCGGCCCGCTCGACGGTGTCGCGCGTGGCGTACCCCACCGCGTATTCGCATGAATACTGAAAATATCTCCTGATGATTTCCTGTTTGGCGGCGTCGCGCACCGCCTCGTCGTCGATGATGCCGAAGCCGACCCGGTTGACTCCCATATCGGTCGGGGAAGAGTAGCACGAGCCGCCGTCCATGACTTTGTCGAGTATGCGCTTGAGCGCCGGGAACGCCTGAATGTCCCGGTTGTAGTTGACGGAAATCTCGTTGTGGGCTTCGAGGTGGAACTGGTCTATCTGATTGACGTCCTTGAGGTCGGCGGTGGCGGCCTCGTAGGCGACATTGACGGGGTGTTTGATGGGGATGTTCCAGACGGGGAAAGTCTCGAACTTTGCGTATCCGGCGCGGACGCCTCGCTTGTGTTCGTGGTAAATCTGGCTGAGGCAGGTGGCTAGTTTGCCGCTGCCGGGGCCGGGGCCGGTGACTACCACCAGAGGCTTGGTCGTCTCGATGAACGCGTTCGCTCCGTAGCCTTCGTCGCTTACGATGACGTCCACGTTGGTCGGGTATCCTTTTGTGAACTTGTGGGTGTGGACGCGGATGCCCCGGCGTTCGAGCTTGTCCTTGAACTGAGCGGCGGAGGGTTGTTCCTCGTAACGGGTGATGACCACCGCGCTGACCTCGACTCCCCACTCCCGCAGGTCGTCGATGAGTTTCATGGCGTCGGAGTCGTAAGTGATGCCGAAGTCCGCGCGCATCTTCTTCCGCTCGATGTCTCCCGCGTAGATGCAGAGAATCAGATCCGCGTTGTCCTTGAGTTTTTGCAGCAGGCGCATCTTCACGTTCGGGTCGAATCCGGGGAGCACGCGGGCGGCGTGATAGTCGTACAGGATTTTGCCCCCGAATTCCAGATAGAGCTTGTTGCCGAAACGCTCCATCCTCTTGAGAATCGACTCGCTCTGTTCCTTCAGATACTTCTCATTGTCAAATCCGACCTTCCTATTCATTAGCGGCGACCGTCCTTAGTAGTAGTGAAAACCAGATAATATAACGAGGCCGGAAATACGGCAACATGTTTCGTGGAATCGGGCCGGGCCGGGCGGCGGCGCGGCGGAGGTCACACCGGGATTGTTTCCACGCCCATTGTGTATTTTTTCAGCGCGTCGGGCACCCGGATGCATTTGGCGTCCGGGTCGTAATGATTCTCGGCGATGGCGCAGATTGTCCTCTGCACGGCGGCGGCCGTCGCGTACAGGTTGCGCGTCAGGATTTTCTTTTTCTTCTCAGTTTTGTAGCGGATCATCAATTTCTCAGAGACCCAAGTTCCTACGGTGGCGATGGAGTGAGTTTCGCGAAATCTGGCCTGTCCGGGCATCCAAGTCTCGATGTCGATTTGCTTGAGGGCGCGTTTGTCCATGTCGCCGGCGGCGAGCATGACCGATCTATTTGGGAGACCGAGCGAGTCAAGGAAGTCGCAGACGTCGACGGCCATCCTGTCGAGTTCGGCGAAGTCTTCTCCCTCTTTGACGATGGAGTGAAGCTCGACTTTGTGGAACTGTTTGACTCTGAAGATTCCGAGGGTGTCCTTGCCGTGGGAGCCTGCCTCCCGCCTGAAGCACGGGGACCACGCGAGTATCCTCATCGGAAGGCTTTCCTCGTCCAAGATGCTGTCTTCGTAGTACGCGATGATGGAGTGCTCGGAGGACGGGATCAGCAGAAGGTTGTCTTTTTCCACCTCGAAGATGGTGTCTTGGAACGCCTCGAAATATGTGATGCGCTCCTCGACGTCTTTGCGCATCATGTAAGGGGTTATCATGATTTTATCGGAGTAGCCCTTGTTTCTGAAGAACTCGACGGTGTACATGCCGAGAGCGAGGTCGAGTATGGCCAGCTCGTCGAACTCGTAGTAGAAGCGGGAGGACGAAACTTTGCCTGCGGTCTCCTGATCGATGTATCTGCCGACGAGGTTGTAGTGGTGGAAAGGCTCATGGGCGACGGTCTTGGAGGGGGCGCCGGGATAGATCGAGGCGAACTCGGCGGCGTCTTTCTCGGACACTGCCGGAGTTCCTCTGTAGCCTATTACTTGGGCGTCCTGTTCTCCGCCGTCAGGCACGCCGTCGGCTATCATGTTCGGCAGCATGACTTCCATTCGGGCCACTTCGTCGGCGAGTTCTTTTTCCTGTTGTTCGCCCGCCTTGATTTTCTCTTTGATTTCCTGCGACTTCTCGATGAGGGATTTGTCGCGGGTCTTTTCAAACTCCTTGCTTATGGAGTTCACCTCGCGGCGCAGGTCTTCCATCTCGATGGAGCGCTGCTTCCACTGTTCGTACAACTTGAGGCCGTCATCGAATTTTTCGATGATGGGGCCGGCGTTTTTGCGCCTCAATATCTCGCGGTAAGCGTCCGCGTTTTCAACAAGGTCTCTGATTTTCGGCATGGCGGTTCTCTCTTTTCAATAAAGTCACAACAAAAGGAATATACGAGCGGCAAAAAGCGTTGTCAACAGCCGGGGCGGCCGGGGCGCGCCGCGAGCGGGCGCGGAAAACGGGCGGGAGCGCGGAGCCGCGACGCGCGTGTTTGCCATGCGGCAACTTTGCGCGTTTCTTCAGGCGTGCGGGAAACCTAGCTGGCGCAGCGCCTCGAAGACCGCTATGCCCGTGGCTGTGGCTAGGTTGAGGCTGCGGACGGCGGACGCGTCGATTGGGATTCTGAAACAGGATTCCTGCGCGCTGGCGGTGAGTTCGGGGGGCAGCCCTTTGGTTTCCGACCCGAACACGAGGAAGTCTCCTTCGGCGTATTTGGCCTCGGTGTAGAGGCGCGACGCGGATTTGGAGAAGAAGAGAAATCTGGCGTTCGGGAACTCCGCGCGGAGGTCGTCGAAGCTCTTGTGGCGGCGCGTGTCGACATGTTCCCAGTAGTCGAGGCCGGCGCGGCGCACTGCCCGGTCGTCTATCCTGAATCCCAGCCTGCCGACCAGATGCAAGGTGACGCCGGTGGCGGCGCACAGTCTGGCCGTGCTCCCCGTGTTCTGCGGTATCTCCGGGTTCACGTACACGATGTTGAGCGGCGGCCTCTCGTTCTGCATGGCCTTTATTCTACAACTTTCCTCCGCCGATTGCGCGCAACGCCCGGCGAATGTTTCATCGGCGGCGTCCGTCATGTCCCTGCGGTTTTTTGTTCGAAGTCGATGTCATTGTTAAGAATAATGGAATAAATGTAAATCAGATTTAATAAAATGCAAAAATAAAAACAAATTATATGATTGTGATTTAATGTTATTTGTTGTGATATAAGACTGTGATGGTTTTTATACTGTCTGGAATGAATACTAATTTGTTAAAACAACATGAACCTTAATCTCCATGCAAAATATTTTTATATTATATTTGAAACGAAATTCGTCATTGGTGTAAAATTACCTAAAGGCCTTTTTGGCATTTTTTTATTGCATACGTTTTTTAGATATGCTCGTTGCGCTTAGACAAGACTTGCGAAATAGCGATGTCGGCTATAAAAACCGCAGATCATGAGTAAACGTTTAGAGAATATCGTTTGTGTTTTTGTCTGCACCGTCTTTGCGATATTGGCGTTTTTATTTATTGCAAATAATTTATCAACGTTTGAGCCAGCAATAAAAAGCTTTTTTGCTTTCCGAAGCAAGCCAGCTAAGATTTCATTCAGCACAGGAACTGAGATAGATAAATGCTTTGATGCAAGTAAAGGGCCACTTTCATGGTCGGTTGATTTAGACAAACAAGTTGGCACAACTAATGTTGATTTGATTTGGTCGTATGAATTGGATGGTTCTGAATCAGTTATACAAAGAGAACGCCTTTACATAGGCAATGTCAGAGCCACAACCTTGAGCCGGAATGAATGGATAAACACGTGGGAGTTATTTTGGAGCACTTTTTTTTCAACAGCAATGACATCGAACATGGATTATCAGAATATCGAAAATATAAAGTTAAAGCTTAGAATCAGCAAGAAAGATAAAATCATTGCGGAAGGAGAAATCCCCTTTTGCTTCAATGAGGATGAAGAGAAAAACATCGAATATGAAAACAATACGCATAATAGAATAGGAGAATCTTTTACTTCATACAAAGACCCATCAACAGTGAGCCAATATGAAAACGATGAATTAGACACCGAAGTAAAAAAGAAAATAATCAACGAAGAATATTTAGAAAATAAAATGGAGAAAATAGAAAATGACTACATGGCTGTTGTGAAGCACTATAATAAATCATTAAATGATGAACAGGCGCGTTTTATATCACGTGCCATACTGCACTATTCAACGAAATATTTAATAGATCCAAGATTAACAGTTGCTCTGATAGCGGTTATTTCAAAGTTTAATCCTGACGAAGCATCTAATGACGGAAAAAAAGGACTAGGCCAACTTGGACCACTTCTTATAGAAAAATATGGTGTTGAGAATGCGTATGACACTAATGATAATATCCGTGTAACCGTGGAACATGTTAGACATTTGTTTGATATATTTAGCGAAGAGAACAATGCCCAAGACTTTGTGATTGCGGCATATTTGACCGGTGAAGAAAACACGCAAGTGCTACGAAAAACAATGAAAAAAAAGCACGTAAATGATTTTGTTATAGATGTTAAAAATCTTTACGCATATCTTGTGCGGGGTGAAACTAGATAATGTTATATATTGTGATTGAAAAATCATAGGATTAAGGCAATCAAATGGACATTGGCAATAATGACAATGCTTATTCATGGAGGAACCAATGGTGAACACGGGAAAAGAATTCGAAAACATCTGTGGCGAAATATTAAAAAGTAAATTTGGAATATCTGCAGAAAAAACGAAGATAATGATAGGCTATCCCCCAAAGTATCACGAATACGATCTTGTATCTGATGATCAAGGATATATCTGTGAATGTAAGGATATTAGATGGACAAAAGAAGGAAATGTGCCAAGCGCGAAAATCCACTCGCTCAACGAAGCTGTTTTATTACTGCAACACTTGCCTAATTACGAAGATGCTAAAACTATCATCTTTTTGCCGAAAGATATAAAAACATATAAATCAGGAAAGCAGGTTGCTTTAGCGGATTATTACTTCGGAAGATTTGCCCATGTATTAGGAAGGGTGAAGATAATAGAGGGAACCTCCCCCCATTGGTTGGACAGAAAATGGGGGTTTATAAAGTGGGGTTTGGTGTAGGTTTTAGTCTTTTGCCTTTGACTTTGCCTGTTCCTGACGCACGCATCATGCGTGCGCGCGCGCGTGTACGTGCGCTCACACGCGAGGAGTTTTCCCAAGTCCCCGCATTCGATTGTTTTGCTTTGCCACCTCCTGTCGCCGGGCGGTTTTTCTCTCTGTAAAACGCCCCTGCATTCCTCTGTGGCGCGTTTTCTTTTACGCCGCCACAATATCACTCGCCGCGCTGTTTCGCAAGCCCTGCGGGCCAATTTCGACGCTCCGGTCAAAGTACACCTGGGCAGGCGTCGCGTAGCCCAGCGCCTGGTGAGGGC
>JAKQPS010000097.1 GCA_029564595.1 bacterium
CAGGTTGCGGGTGACCTTGTAGAGAAAGAGGCGCGAGGCGTCGGTGTGCCGGCCGAAGGCCTTGCGTTCGTAGTATTCGATGATGCCGACGCCGGCGTGGGCGGTGCAGGAGCCCAGCGCGCCCTGGTCTTCGACGGGTGAGCACCATGGGCGCAGGTCAACGGCGGGGGGGAGGGCGGCGGCGCGTTTTCGGGATGCCGTGGCGGCGGTTGCGGCCCTGCCCGCGCTCGCGGCGGATTCGGGGTGAAGAAGGTCTTGAATGGCTTCGGTATCTTCTGTGTAGTCCCGGAAGTCGGGGTAGTCGGGAAGCCAACCCATGCGGCGTTTCGGTGCGAAAGACATCATGGCGTTACCTCCTGACGTATTTGATTGAGAGCGGTTCTCTTCAAACAAGCGCTGCGAGAAATTTTTCCCTGCCGAGCATGCGGATCTTGTCCTTTTTTACATCGACGTTTTTCTCGTCCACAACCTGATAGAGAAAAGGGATGCTCAGTTTGCCGTCAAAATAGTTGAGGCTTCTGGCAATGTCTTTTGCCGATGATTTGACTTCCACGGCAAACCATGGCTTTCCGCCTTCGGTGACCAGAAAATCCACTTCCCGGCCGTCTATGTCGCGCAAGAAGCTTAATTCCGTCTTGTATCCGTTGGCATCGTTCAAGTAATGGCAGAGTTTAAGCAAATGCGAGGCGACAATATTCTCCGATCTTGCGCCTTCGTTATCCGGAATATCCGACCAGTCCCACAAGTACATCTTCGGTTCTTTCTTCAGGGATTTTATTTTTTTATGCGAAAACGGATAAAGCCTGAAATGGTAATAGAATCTTTCTAGAATATCCATCCAGTTTGAGACGGTCTTATGAGCTACCGACAGATCTTCGCGCAAAGAGTTCAACGACAAGAGCGAGCCGACTCTGGTCGGCAAAAGATCGACAAGAATTTGCAGCGCCGACAGGTCCCTGATATTCTCCAGATCCCGAATATCTTCCTTGACGAGCAGTTCCATCCGCTGACTGTGCCAGCGTCGCAAATCTCTTTCATCCTGTTTCAATAGGGGTTCGGGGAAGCCGCCGAATTTGATGAGAGCGGCAAGAGCGTCGCTCGCTTCCGCCCCGGCGTCGTCGAAATGTATCTCCTCGAAAGGTTTAAGATCGTTTCGCCTTCCCATAAATTCCGCAAGGGAAAACGGGTGCAGACGATAGTGAAAATATCTTCCCATAAGTGAATCGCCGCCCCGCCTGTAAACATCGAGTCTCGCGCTTCCTGTTACGAGGATTTTGTAGTCTTCGCGGTGTTTATCGAACTGCCCCTTGAGATAATTCTTCCAATCCTTGTATTTGTGTATTTCATCGAATAAGA
>JAKQPS010000100.1 GCA_029564595.1 bacterium
AGGTTGGGGCGTATACCCGTCCTCTTCGAGCTGGCGGAAAACCAAAGGCAGATCGCGCGGGTGTTAGAAGGAGCGGGAATACCGAATCTGGGATGGCACGCGCAGCTGACTGCCGAACGGGTTTTTGAAACGGTCTCACAAACCGTCGCGCGAAGAGCGCAGGCGTACGAGCGGTGCCAGCCCCTATTCTCGCTCTACGACGGCCAAGGCGTTCGCCGACTCGTGAACGCCATAGAGACACTCCTGTCTGAGACCGCCACTGGGAACGCCAACTTTTAAGTTGGCATGTTTCCTGAGAACGCCGCGTCTTTTGTTTTTCTGAGATCACACAGGGAACGCTCTGGGAACGCCGCACTTCAGTGTGGTATGTCTTCTATGTTTTCATCCTCTCTCTGTGCCCTCTGTGTTCTCTGTGCGCAACCTTTTTCGCATTCTAAAAAGCACCTGGGAACGCCGAACTTTAGTTTGGCCTGTTTTAGTTTTTTTCTGGAAGCACCTGGGAACGCCGCACTTTAGTGCGGCATGTTCTTGTTTTTCCGGGAGCGCCTGGGAACGCCGAACTTTAGTTCGGCATGTCTTTGGTTTTTCTTGTCTGGGTACACTCAGCGTCAAAAAGGAGGAAAGCAAGATGGACAAAGAAATGCGCCGCCCCTCGAAACTCACCTTAGGCGCCGTGCAGTTGGGCTTGCGTTACGGTATCGCAAACCGCGACGGGATGCCGGATGAAAGCGCGGCCCAGGAAATACTCGAAGAGGCTTGGCAGCGCGGCATCACCTCCTTCGATACGGCGGCGGCCTACGGTGAAAGCGAGAGACGCATCGGCGCCTTCGTGAAAAGACATCCGGAGTTGGCGGCTCATCTATTCATCGCAACGAAAGGAGCGTTAGAGCCGACCGTGACGCTCGACGACGAAGCCTACAAAAGCGCCTTGTTCGAGCGCTTAGAAATTTCTAAAACCGCCTTAAACGTCCCGGAAGTGCCGCTCTATATGGCGCACCGTTACGAAGACTACCGCCGCCGCCTCAACGCCTACACATCATTCTTCGGCCAAGCGAAAGATCAAGGACACATCCGATTGGCGGGCATCTCTCTGTATACCCCGGAAGAGGCCGAAGAGGTGCTCAGGCTATCGCGGAAAGCGCCCCTTCTCGATGCCTTACAGATCCCGTTCAACCTCTTCGATCGGCGGTTTTTAGAAAACGAACTACTCGACAAACTCAAAGCTGCGGGATTTATGCTATTTATACGCAGCGTCTACCTCCAAGGGCTACTCTTTTTATCCCCCGATACCCTGCCCAGCGCATTACGAGAGGCGGCTCCATTGCTACGACGATTGCAATCCTTATCCTCAGAAACCGGAGTTGGGCTACGCGAAATGGCTCTCGGTTACGCTCACGAACGCGCCGCCCCCGACAGTATCCTCATCGGCGTAGAAACCGTCACACAACTACGCGAAAACCTGGATGCGTACGAAAAGAGGTTACCAAGCGGACTAATAGAAGAAATAGACCACACCTTCTCAAAAGTCCCCACACCCGTCCTCGACCCCCGCAAGTGGTAACTCTCCCCACAGCGCCTTGGGAACGCCCTTCTGGGAGCGTCTGGGAACGCCACACTTTAGTGCGGCATGTCTTAAAAAACTTGGGTTCACACAGAGGGCGCAGAGAGCACAG
>JAKQPS010000101.1 GCA_029564595.1 bacterium
AGGTTGGGGCGTATACCCGTCCTCTTCGAGCTGGCGGAAAACCAAAGGCAGATCGCGCGGGTGTTAGAAGGAGCGGGAATACCGAATCTGGGATGGCACGCGCAGCTGACTGCCGAACGGGTTTTTGAAACGGTCTCACAAGCCGTCGCGCGAAAAGCTCAGTTGCAAGAGAGATGCCGACCCCTATTCAGCCTCTACGACGGCCAAGGCGTTCGCCGACTCGTGAACGCCATAGAGACACTCCTCTCTGGGAACGTCACTGGGACCGCCGAACTTTAGTTCGGCACAGGTTTTTTGGTTTACCGCGGGGTAACCAGCGGGCTGACTTCGGAAACCCACGAAGTCTCGTGATTCTCGTGAGGGGTAATCGCGGGGTAAGTGGTTTTTACGACCCCGCGATCCCGCTTTTGTTCTCTTTACGCCGCGATGATTTCGGGGTATCGCGCTATGGGGTAATCGCGGGGTAACCGAAGGGACCCCGCGATCCCCCTTTCGTTTTCTTTACGCCGCGATGCCACGCCTGAGAACAACCTGGGAACGCCACACGACTGGGACCGCTCTGGGAACGCCAACTTTTAAGTTGGCATGTCTTTGGTTTTTCTTGTCCGGGTACACTCAGCGTCAAAAAGGAGGAAAGCAAGATGGGCAAAGAAATGCTCCGACCCTCGAAACTCACCTTAGGCACCGTGCAGTTGGGTATGCGTTACGGTATCGCAAACAACGACGGGATGCCGGATGAAAGCGCGGCCCAGGAAATACTCGAAGAGGCTTGGCGGCGCGGCATCACCTCGTTCGACAAGGCGGCGGCCTACGGTGAAAGTGAGAGACGCATTGGCGCCTTCGTGAAAAGACTTCCGGAGCTGGCGGCTCATCTATTCATCGCGACGAAAGGATCGCTAGAGCCGTCCGCGACGCTCGACGACGAAGCCTACAAAAGCGCCTTGTTCGAGCGCTTAGAAATTTCTAGAACCGCTTTAAACCTCCCTGAAGTGCCGCTCTATATGGCGCACCGTTACGAAGACTATCGCCACCGCCTCAACGCCTACACATCATTCTTTAGCCAAGCGAAGGATCAAGGACACATCCGATTGGCCGGCGTCTCTCTGTACACCCCGGAAGAGGCCGAAGAGGTGCTCAGGCTTTCGCGGAAAGCGCCCCTTCTCGATGCTTTACAGATCCCG
Organism: bacterium; assembly: GCA_029564595.1. Taxonomy (GTDB): domain Bacteria; phylum UBP15; class UBA6099; order UBA6099; family UBA6099; genus UBA6099. Next base: position 1,182 of record JAKQPS010000101.1, read on the forward strand.
TTCAACCTCTTCGATCGACGGTTTTTAGAAAACCGACTCCTCGACGAACTCAAAGCTGCGGGATTTATGATATTTATACGCAGCGTCTACCTCCAAGGGCTATTCTTTTTATCGCCCGACACCCTGCCCAGCGCATTACGAGAGGCAGCCCCGCTTCTACGACGATTGCAATCCTTATCCTCAGAAACCGGAGCTGGGCTACGCGAAATGGCGCTCGGTTACGCTCGCGAACGCGCCGCCCCCGACAGCATCCTCATCGGCGTAGAAACCGTCACGCAACTACGCGAAAACCTGGATGCGTACGGAAAGAAGTTACCGAGCGGCCTAATAGAAGAAATAGACCACACCTTCGCAAAAGTCCCCGCACCCGTCCTCGACCCCCGCAAGTGGTAACTCTCCCCACAGCGCCTTGGGAACGCCCTTCTGGGAGCGTCTGGGAACGCCACACTTTAGTGCGGCATGTCTTAAAAAACTTGGGTTCACACAGAGGGCGCAGAGAGCACAG
>JAKQPS010000110.1 GCA_029564595.1 bacterium
GCGCGCGCCCGGAGCTTCTTGCGCGCGTCAAAAATATCTTCAACTTCGTAGTACTTCACAATGTTGAAATACTTACTCGAATGGTGCCATTCGGAGCTCGGAACGAGCTCGTGAATGTCGGCGGCCGTGAGCCCGCGGTAACGGGGAAAACGACGCAGCCACTTCACCCAGAAGCTCGCGGGGAACCGCCCCTCAGATTCGGCCGCGACCGCGTTCCAGCTCTTTCCGTGTTCCCATGAATAACCGGCCATCTCTCTACCCTCCGTTTTCCTTCCCTCAACTTCTATATTTAGTATACCTGAGAGTATACCGCATGTCAACCCTTTTGCCGCCTTTTTCATCGAAAAAATACTTATAGGTTCAGGGTATTTTATAAGTGCATCTTATAGGTTAAGGGGTGCCAATTCCCGCGCGCGAGGGTGACATTTTCAGTGTTTTTGGGCGTTTGCCGTGTCACCCCCTAAACACACAAGGCTCAGACAATCAAGCACTTAAAACTAAATGTCGTAATACAGATAGCACCCGACTCGGCTGCGATGTTTTTCAACCGCCACCCCGAATTGTACGCCCTGTCGAGCGCTTCCCTCAGTTCTTCCTTGTCCATGTAATTATCATAACCACAATGACTTGACATTTTCCATAGTACCTCCATAAAAATGTCTTGACAGACACCACACTCGTATGATACATTCATGTCCAGAAAGGGGATCACATTGGACAACTGGAACCCAAAGAGGCTACGCGATGCGCGGGTGCGTCGGGGGTACACACAGGCCGCCCTGGCCCGTGCGTTGGACACCCACGAGCGGCAGATCGTTCGATGGGAGCGCGGTGAAAGCCGCCCCCGCCCCCGCGCCGTCGTAGCCCTCGCCGAATGTCTAGGCGTCCCTGCCGATTACCTGCGAAGCGCAGGCGGTGACGCCGTGTCTATAGAAAGTATACACGATAACGGCGAAAAAAAATTCAGACGCGGCTGAAGCGTCCAAGCGCAGGGAGGCGTAGGCATGGAGGTCAAGGGATATAAAATTGAGCCTAACGCGAACCTCTACCGCGCGAACCTCAGAGGCGCGAACCTCGGCGACGCGAACCTCGGCGACGCGAACCTCGAAGGCGCGAACCTCTACCGCGCGGACCTCAGAGGCGCGAACCTCGGCGACGCGAACCTCAGAGGCGCGGACCTCAGAGGCGCGAACCTCAGAGGCGCGAACCTCGGCGACGCGAACCTCGAAGGCGCGGACCTCTACCGCGCGAACCTCGGCGACGCGAACCTCAGAGGCGCGAACCTCGGCGACGCGAACCTCGGCGACGCGAACCTCAGAGGCGCGGACCTCAGAGGCGCGGACCTCAGAGGCGCGAACCTCAGAGGCGCGGACCTCTACCGCGCGGACCTCAGAGGCGCGAACCTCTACCGCGCGGACCTCAGAGGCGCGAACCTCAGAGGCGCGGACCTCTACCGCGCGGACCTCAGAGGCGCGAACCTCGGCGACGCGAACCTCTACCGCGCGGACCTGCCGCATTTTCAAATCGTGCCTGAAGTCGGACCTTTTCATTGCTGGAAAAAGGTTATGACGGCGGGCGGCGATCCTGTGATTTTGGAACTCCTTGTGCCGTCCATGGCTAAAAGAACGTCATGCCTAACATCTCGTAAATGTCGCATCTCACACGCGCGTGTCTTGGGTGCGTGGAAGATGAGCGGTAAGCCTGCGACGGGAAAATTCCGCAGCTACACGCATACAGGTAACCCACTTACCTACCGCGTGGGCGAGATTGTCGAGGCCGATTCGTTTGATGGTGATATTCGCATTGAATGTTCGCACGGTATACACGTTTTTCTGACCCGCAAGGAGGCGGAGGAATGGTAGATCGCCAGCCGACATCGTGTTCCCTCCACACCCGGGCCGAGGCCGCGCGCCTGCTGGGCATCACACCCGCGCGTGTAGACGCCATGATTACGGCGGGCCAGCTCGCTACGGTACAGCCCGCCGGCCTCGCGTACGAGCGCGTGACAGGCGCAAGCATCCTCGCGTTCGCAAGCAGGGTGCCTGATAAGCCAACGCGCGTGAGGCCGCGCCGTGATCCCGAAATCGCATTCATCTTAGAGAGGGCGGGATTGTGAGTATTGGACTACATAGCCTCCCAAACGCCGGGCGGTGTTCCCCGCTTCCTTCCCTTCGCACACAACACCTGAGCAGTTCCCCGAATCCCGCCCGGCGTTTAACGTTTACGACCTGCGGCCTGTTGTCGCGGGTTATGGCGCGGAATCCCGTATCCCAGAGCTGGACCCGCGCCTTTAATAGTTGAATAGAGTTTGCCCCGTGAAGCAGGCATGCAGGCCTGCCGCGATGCGTAAGCGCGATAGCCGCTGACGACGGTCGAGGACTTGCGCGATTCCTTTAAGCTATGAGCCGGAGAATGGCGACCGGCCACGGGGCGAAAACATTCTCAGTCCCGGCCCCTTCGGGGCACTGATCACGCGAGAAAGCCGGGATAAGTCGCGTGCGAAGCGCGGAAGCTGTAATTGCGACGCGAGGACGCCTGGGGTCAATAGCCGCGCAGAACGGCGTGACAGCCCGGAGAGACGGGCTAGTAAAAGAGACGGGCTAGTAAAAAGGAGTCAGGGCATGGACACAGGCGAAGGACGATTTATGACGGCCGAAAACAAAGAGGAGCTCCGGATTGCGGCGATTGGCAGGATGAAGCAGTTTATCA
>JAKQPS010000113.1 GCA_029564595.1 bacterium
CTATTCCCGCGCCCATGAGGAACCTTTCAACAACCACATTGTCCTTCACTGTATACATCGCGTCCGATCCGTCGTGAAAGTATATCTCCGTTTCCGGTTTCTGCGCGCCGACGACCGTTTTCTTTCTCCATACTTTTCTGCCGAATGCGTCGTAGCCGAAGGCGATGGTGAACTTGTGTTGGGTCGCATTTACTCCCTCGTAGTATTTTACCACGGAAAGGCGGTTCCACGCATCCCACGTGTATTCCCATTTTTTATCCGTCGCCATGTGACCTACGCAGGCTTTTGACGTGGCGTTGCCGGCGGCGTCATATGTGAAGGAGCAGATGCCCTGTTTGAGGAGCCTGTTGGCGGCGTCGTATGAGTAGGAGCCGGGATGAGCGGGGGAGACGCGGTTGCCTTTGACGTCGTAGTGGAATAATTCGTCGGGTATGGGGGAGCCGGGACGTGTTTCGGAGTGGTCGGCGGATATGAGTTGTCCCATGTCGTCGTAGCCGTACACGTGGCGGTCGCCCGGATTAATGCCACAGCGCAGCTACTGTCTGTCGGTTTCGACCCAGACGTTGCTCTCGCCGAAAATTCTTCTGGCGATACGCAACAGTTCAGGGCTGTAACGCGCGCCGCTATTGCCGGAGAGAAGGAACTTGCGGGCTTTTTTTCCTTCGTCGATATGAATCACGACATCGTTGTCGCCGCTGTTCGCGTTAAGGAGGCGCTTGAGTTCGCGCACCAACTCCGCCGACTTCTCGTCGCCTGTCGAACCTGCGATTCTAAAATGGACTCTTCGTTTCACTGGCTCGGATTTTTTGCCGGCTTCGGGAGTTTCAAGATAAGGCTCTATTTCATTGCACATCACTCTGTATTCAAGAGTTTCCTCGTCGTCTTCTCCGCCGCCGTTGTCCCTTGATTTTGCCCAGACGCGGCCCTTCACCGCCACCACGTTGTCCTCTCGAACATGATTTGAATATTTTACCCATTCCCTCGGACCGATAGAGACGAGGATTTTGCCGGTGTAGTCCTCCAGATCGACAAACGCCATCTGGTCGCCTGACTTCAAGTTGAAAGTTTTTACCCGCGATATTGATCCAGCCACCACGACTTCTCTGCGCTCGGAAGGGTCTATCTCGACCACTTCGACGGCGGAAATATTCGCCTTCTGAGTCAACCACGCTCTGTACGGATCAAGCGGATTGTGGGATAGATAGAGTCCGATAAGCTCTTTTTCGTCCTGAAGCAGAGTCCTCATTCCGAACTCCTCGATTTGAGGCAGTTCAGGCTCGTAGCATTTGGAGGTCTCTTCATCGCCGAAGAGACATGTCTGACCGGAATCCCTGTCGCGCTGGACTTTCTTGCCGTATTCCATCGCTTCTTCGACCGCGGCCATTTTCTGCGCGCGGTTCCCGTCGATGCCGTCCATTCCTCCGGAGCGTATAAGAGATTCGATGGCTTTGGAGTTGACCGCCCGGAGGTCTACTCTCGCGCAAAACTCGAAAAGGGATTTGTAATGCCCGTTCTCATCCCTCTCTCGGATAATCGCCTCGATTGCCCCGCCTCCCACGTTTTTCACGGCGGCGAGACCGAAAACGATTTTGTCATCCACCGGAGCAAATATTTTCTGCCCGGCGTTTATGTCAGGAGGGGTGACCATGATTTTCATTCTGCGGCATTCGTCAATGTACTTCGCTATCTTCTCGCTGTCGTCCATTACGCTGGTCAGCAGAGCCGCCATGAACTCGACCGGATAGTTCGCCTTGAGGTAGGCGGTCTGATAAGCGATATAAGCGTAAACGGCGCTGTGGCTTTTGTTAAAACCGTATCCTGAAAAACTGTCTATCTGGTTGAAAAGAGCCTCCGCAGCGGCCCTGCTTCCAAGAAGCTGCTCGGCGCCGCTGATGAACTTCACTCCAAGCCTGTCCATATCCTCGCGCTTCTTTTTCGCCATTGCCTTTCTTAGATCATCGGCCTGAGCCAGAGTGAACCCAGCCACGAGGTGCGCGCTCTGCATCGCCTGTTCCTGATAAAGAAAAACGCCCGAAGTCTCTCTCAAAACAACTTCAAGTTTAGGGTGCTGATATTCAATCATCTTAGGGTCTTTCTTGCGATTCTCGAAAAACTTGTCCACATCGCCGCCCTGCAGCGGGCCGGGCCGGTTAAGTGCGTTCAGCGCGATAAGGTCTTCTATGCAAGTAGGCTGAAGCCTCGCGCACAACCGTTTTGCGGTATTGCTTTCAAACTGGAACACGCCGTCCGTTTCTCCGCTGCGGAAAACTTCATACGACTTGTCGTCGTCGAGCGGCAGATGATCCAAATCAATTTTTTTGCCAGTTCTTTTTTCAACGTAGCGCGCGGCGTCCGCGAGAACGGTCAGGTTGCGCAGCCCCAGAAAGTCCATCTTGAGCAGCCCCAAGCTCTCAAGGTCTTCATGGACGAACTGTGTCATCGGGACTTCGTCTTTTGTGGACTGGTAAATCGGAATCAAATCCGTCACGGGCTGGTCGGTGATAACTACGCCCGCCGCGTGCGTCGATATGTTTCTAGGCAGCCCTTCTATCTGCTTGGATATCCTTAGAAGCTTACCGATATCGGGGTCGTTGTCGTAGAGATATTTAAGTTCGGGAGTGAAGTTTATCGCGTTTTCGATTGTCACTTTCTGGTCGGGAATCACGAACGGGACAAGCTTGGCGACTTTGTCCACCACAGGCAGAGGCATACCGAGCACGCGACCCACATCCCTGATGGCCGCCCTCGCCTTCTCGCGACCGAACGTGATTATCATCGCCACTTTGTCTTCGCCGTATTTGCGTTTGGCGTAGTCGATGACCTCTCCGCGCCGCTCATAGCAGAAGTCCATGTCGATGTCCGGCATGGTGCGCCTGTCGGGATTCAGGAAACGCTCGAACAGCAGCCCGTATTTGAGAGGCTCGATTTGAGTGATGTCCAGAGCGTATGCGACGATGCTGCCGGCTACCGAGCCTCTTCCGGGGCCGACGGGTATGCCGTTTTCCCGCGCGTATCTCAACAAGTCCCACACGATGAGAAAATACTCCGCGAAGCCCATGTCGTTGATGACTTTCAACTCGAACTCCGCGCGTTCTCTGATGCTCTTCGTCACCGCCGGATATTTCTTCTCTATGCCTTTGAAAGCGAGTTCGCTTAGATATTCCTTGTCCGTTTTCCCGCCTTCCACCTCGAAATGGGGAAGTATCGGACGGTTTGATTCAAACGCGAACTCGCAACGTTCCGCTATCTCCGCTGTTATCGCCAGAGCCTCGGGCCTGTCGGCGAAAACATCCATCATTTCGCGAGCCGATTTCAGATAAAACTCTTTCGACTCGAAACTGAGCCTGTTGGCGTCGTCGAGTGTTTTTCCCTCCTGAACGCACATCATCACGTCCTGCACCAGCGCGTCTTCAGGCTGAAGGTAGTGAGAGTCATTCGTCGCCACAAGCGGGATGGACAACTCCCGCGAAAGTTCGATAAGGCCGGCGTTCGCCTTCGACTGCTCCTCAAGGCCGTGATCCATGATTTCGAGATAGTAATTCCCCTCGCCGAACACGTCCCTGTGCCACTGCGCGCGCTTGCGGGCCTCGTCCGTCTGACCTCGAAGGATAAAAGACGGAACCTCCCCGCCGAGGCACGCCGACATCGCGATCAGTCCCTCGCTGTGCTTTTCGAGCAACTCTTTGTCCACTCGCGGCTTGTAATAGAAACCTTCCGTGTGAGCCAGCGACACCATCTTGATAAGGTTCCGGTATCCGGTCTTGTTCTTTATCAGCAACAGCAGATGGAATATGTCCCTGTCCAGAGGGTGCTCTTTGTCGAATCTTCTTCTCGGAGCCACGTATATTTCGCAGCCCAGAAGAGGCTTGATCCCCTTTTTCTTAGCCGCCGCAATGAACTTCACGGCTCCGAACATGTTTCCGTGGTCCGTCATAGCGATGGATTTCATGCCTAACTCGGCGGCGCGGTCCACAATCGCCGAAACCCTGCTCGCTCCGTCCAGCATGCTGTATTCAGTATGAACGTGAAGGTGAACGAAATCTTCCCACACTATATAAACCTCCGAAAGACGCTGTCCTCGCGGGATGCGCGGCGACGCATGCCGCGCCGCGAGCGCGTCTGTGAATTTTCATTTCAATCTATGCCGCTGGAACTTCACAGGCCCATTCTTCTGCCGATGATTTCCTTCATTATCTCTGTCGTCCCGGCGAAGATAGTCTGCACCCGGATGTCCATGTAGTCTTTGCATATCGGGTATTCGAGCATGTAACCGTACCCGCCGTACAGTTGAAGAGCAGTGTCCGCCGTCCTTTTGGCCATCTCGGTTACCCACCACTTGGCCATGCAGGTTTCGGTCACGACGTCTTTGCCGGCCACATGGCTCTCGATGAGCCTGTCTACGAAAGCGCGGCCAATCTCTATCTCCGTCGCCATCTCGGCCAGCTTGAATCTGGTGTTCTGGAATTTCGATATCGGCCTGCCGAAGGCCACGCGCTCTTTGGTGTACTTGACCGCGTCTTTGAGCATCTGCTCGGCGGCGGCCTGAGAGCCGATGGCGCATACAAGCCGCTCCTGCTGGAGCTTCTGCATCATATAAATAAAGCCCAGCCCCTCGCTGCCCAGCAGGTTCGAGCACGGAACGCGGCAGTCCTCAAAATACATCTCCGCCGTGTCCTGCGCCTTCATCCCCATTTTATCAAGCCTGCGACCGCGAACGAAACCCGGCGCGCCCTCCTCCACCACTATGAGCGATATCCCCGTGTGCGGCGGATCGGCTTTCGTGTTCGTCTTCGCGGCCACTATGACCAGATTCGATATCAGTCCGTTGGAAATAAACGTCTTCTGTCCGTTGATGACGTAGTGGTCGCCGTCTTTTACGGCCGTCGTGGTTATAGCAGCGAGGTCAGATCCCGCTCCCGGCTCCGTCATGGCCACCGCCGTAATCGTTTCGCCGGTCACGCAGCCCGGCAGCCATCTCTTCTTCTGCTCCGCGTTCCCAAATGCCCCGATGTAGGGAACCACGACATCCGAGTGAAGACCGAGCAGAAATCCCGACACTCTGGCGTAAGAGCACTCTTCGATGATTATCGCCGAATACAGGAAGTCCACCCCGGAACCGCCCAGTTCTTCCGAAACCCACGGGCATAGAAAACCGTTCTCGCCCGCCTTGCGCCATGCCTCAGCAGGAACCTGTCCCGCCTTTTCCCATTCTTCGTGATAAGGAACAACTTCTTTCTCCAGAAATTTCCTGAAGGCGTCCCTGAAAATCTTGTGTTCCTCGCTAAAAAGCTTCCTCGGTATCATTCCCCACCTCATGAATAATAGTATAAGGAACCTGAGACGGCAGTTCCTCGCGGACGGCGATTCGGCCATTTGCCGCGTGTTCTGTAGTACGATACCAGAATTGGGGGCGGTTGTCTATGAAATAGATGCCGCCAGCCGGAAGAATCGAGACTTTTACGCGTGCAGATTTTGCCTGCGTTATGGGTGGCTCAATCCGAGCCTTTCGTTCAGCATTCCCTGTATGTGGCTCCTCAATCCGTCCACAAGCTCGCGCACGCGCTTAGGCTCCGCCATAGCGTCAGGATGCTCTTCATAATAATTTATAGGCGTGTCGAAATAAATGTCGAATTTAGACGGCAGCGGCACAAGTCCCAACAACCCCAGCCACGGAAACAACGGCGTCAGGGGCAGATGCTTGAAGCCTAGAAAATTTAGATCGACTTTGCCCAGAGTCATGGCCGCCTCTTCCGAACCCGTCACGCAAGTCGGTATTATCGGCGTTCTGTATTTGAGAGCGTATTCCATGAATCCGACAGTGAATTTATCGACCTTGTATTTATCAAAAATCGTGTGAACGTCGCCCTCCGCCCCTGTGGGAAACACGACAATAAGATTCTGGTTCTCGAAAACTTTTTTGACGTTTTCATCACAGCCGACTATCTGTCCGCCGCGTATAACAAGCACCGACCCGCCGGGTATCCCCGGTATCGATTTGTTCACAATCGTTCTTATGAAACGGGGTTTTTCCAGTTCCACCAGTCCCGCCGTCCATATCATCGCGGCGTCGAAAGGAAGAATAGGCGCATGATTCGCCACTATGAGGCCCGGCCCTTCGACCGGAATGTTTTCGATGCCGTGCGCGTCAGCCTTGAAGTAATTCTTGTAAATGAAGAGTATAACAGATCCCACTTTCGATATCATATCCAAGCTTGTTCCGAAATCGTCATATCCGTTTTCATCGAAAGCGATGTCGGAATTCTGGATTTTGTTCTTCATGAATTCGACTGCGGTTCCGTTGAAGAAATCCTTGTTTTTCAATTCCCTGTAATCGTCCATTGCGTCTCCCGTCATAGAAATTATCGAGGCAATCGCCCGCGCGGGCGCGTTTTAAGAGTCGGCAACTGTTCCCGCAACATCAGACGCAGCGCTGTCATCTCTGGGCCTGTTTCTTTCCGCGCGGCTTTTTTTCAGAGCGGCAGGATCATATCCCAACTCTTCAAAAGCCCTTGCGCCGTCAACCGTGAACGGATATTTGATATAGTTGAAATCAAAGGACAGTTTCTTTGACCAAATGAATCTGCCGTTGTTGTGAACCAAGAAATCAGGGAGCGGAAGCGGTTTTTTGCCGAGCCGACGGATAACTTCGCCGAGAGGAAGATGGATGTGGCCTCTGATGTTGTAAGCGCCTCTGGCGGTCGGGCATTTCAGCGCGGCCATAAACGCGTCCAGAACTTCATCTTCATAAATTATCTGAAACATGGGATCGAACCCTAAAAGCGTCGGCACATAGTCGCCCTTCATGTACATCGTAAGAAGGCTCTCGCCCGAACTCCTCCAAATGGGAACCATTCGCAGTATCACTACGCGCAGGCCGCTTGAGCTCTGCGCCTGCGTCTGGCATATCATGTCCGCCTCGATGCGGTCTCTCACGCTCGGAATATCTCTGTTGCCGAGCAGAGGATGCCTCTCGCGCAGAAGAGCCGGGTTGTCCTGCCTTGCGCCGTAAACTATTGTTGAACTCGGATATATGAACTGCCTGACGCCGTATTTTTTTGCCAGCCCCAGCATTTGGAACGTGCCGTACACGTTGGTCATCATCCGCTCGTCGGTGGACATCTCTTCGCTCTGCCCGAACGCAAGGTGTATGACGGCGTCGATGCTGCCCTCCGTCTTGAACACGTCTTCGATCCTCTTTTTTCGCGAATCGCCGAAAACGTGTCTCATGTCAGAACACTCTTGTTCGTCCATGTCGCACTCGCGCACATCCACTCCGACAATATCGATATCGTCGCCGTACTCCTCGCGAAGCCGCCCTGCCAGCAATTTTCCGAAATACCCCGAACCGCCCGTCATTAAAACTTTCATAGCTCTCTCCGAAAAACATATTAGAACATCAATTTAGGCATGACCATAAGATGAATTTCACTCTGATTTTAACACAATAATAGAGCGAATGCCATAAAGATGTAATCATTGAGGCGGGTTGAAAAAGACAGAAATGAAACAATGCGGAATATCACTTTGATTATTCAATCGCACAGAATTGAATCAGTTTACTACACCGCTGCAGAAGTCTCTCGTATGTGTTTTTCGGCGCGATCAAGCCGAGCCAAGCAGACATCCCGTCCGAGAAGTTCCATCAATTCGAAAAGGCTGGGGCCGAAGGTTTTTCCTGTGAGGGCAAGCCTGACCGGGTGTATCGTCTGATTGGCTCCAAGCCCTTTTTCTTCTTTCAAGCGGACGTACATCTTCTCTATGCCGTCGTGATTGAAAGGCTCGACAGCGGCCAGTTCGGTCTTGACAAGCGCGATGTTGTCCGCCGCGTTCTCCTTCGAGAAATGTTTCTTGGCTCCCTTTTCGTCATAAGACTCAACATCTTTGAAAAAGAAATCAGCGTATTCGTCTATGTCGCTTAGTATTTTTACTCTCTCGGCGGATATCTCGACGATGCGCTCGATCCATTCCCTCTTCGTTTCCGCTTCGTCGGCTGTGACATATCCCCGCTCCACAAGATAGTCCACCCACATTTTTACCACTCTGCTTCTGTCTATCGTTTTCATCCAATAAGCGTTGAGGTAGTGCAGGCGCGCCTCGTCGAAGACGGAAGGAGCCTTGCTCATGGCCTCGATTGAGAACGCTTCAGCGAGTTCTCTTATCGTGAAGAATTCCCTGTCGTCCTTGGGGTTCCAGCCGAGGAAAGCCAGATAGTTCACCATAGATTCGGGAAGGTATCCTTTTTCTCTGAACTGGAAGACGGACACCGCGCCGTGCCTTTTCGAGAGCTTCGTCCTGTCCTGTCCGAGGATCATCGCTGTGTGAAGATATTCCGGCACGTGGAGTCCGAGCGTGCGGTTCACCAGCATCTGTTTCGGCGTGTTCGATATGTGGTCTTCCCCTCTGACAACGTGGGTTATCTTCATCAGGGCGTCGTCTATGGCGTTGGTGAGAAGAAAAGTCGGCGAGCCGTCCGAGCGAGCGATAATGAAGTCGTCGATATCGTTCGTGTCGAACTCGATGGGGCCGCGCAACAGGTCGTTGAGGACGATCCTATCGTTCTTGGGAGTCATGAACCTGACGGAGAACGCGTCGCGTTCCGACTCTTTTTTGATTCTTTGATCGTCTGACATCGCCCTGCAACCGCAATTAAACACGTCGGGAGAGCCTGATCTGCGCGCCTCTTCCCTCGCATGGTCAAGCTCTTCTTTTGTGCAATAGCACTTGTACGCCGCGCCTGATTCGAGAAGTTTTTTCGTGTAATCTTCGTAAATGCCGCCGCGCTCGCTCTGGTAGTACGGCCCGAACTCCCCGCCCTTTACAGGACCTTCGTCCCAGTCGATGCCAAGCCATTCAAGATCGGCGATGATTAGGCGTTCGTACTCTTTTGTCGAGCGTTCCGTGTCCGTGTCTTCCATTCGAAGGACGACTACGCCGCCGTATCTTCTGGCAATCAGCCAGTTGAACAACGCCGTGTTTGCGTTGCCGAAATGAAATCTTCCTGTGGGGGAAGGAGCGAATCTTGTTCTTACATTATTAAGGTCCATCGTGGTCTCCAGAATCCGCGGTCTGCGTCTTTTAGGTCGTTTTTGCGTGTCGATGACGCGACGACTGTCAATTGTAGCGCAGCGCGTCGCGTCGGGCAATCGCCGACGCTTCCGGCGCTTTTTTGACACGCGGCGATGCGGTGTAATATTATATTGAGAATCTTTGGCGGCTCCGCCGCCGCCCGATACGCTCTGGAGGTCTCGAAATGGATTTTAAGCTTTCCGACGATAATATCAGGCTCCAAAAACTTTTCCGCGATTTCGTCAAAAACGAGATAGAGCCTGAGGCCGATAGAATAGACAAAGAGGAAGCGTTCCCGTCCGCGATAATCAAGAAAGCGGCTGAGCTTGGCTTCATGGGGACTCCGTTTCCTGAGAAATACGGCGGGGCCGGGCTTACCGAGACTGCGTACTGTCTGCTGAATGAAGAGGTCGCCTACTCTTCCGCCACTGTCGGAACTGTGATCGGCGCCCACATAGGCATCGCGTCGAACTCGATTTTTTTCGGCGGCAATGAAGAACAAAAAATCAAATATCTCACGGAGCTTGCAAGCGGACGCAAGCTTGGCGCGTTCGCGCTTACCGAGCCTACAGCGGGTTCCGACGCGGCGGGAATCAGAACCAAAGCCGCGCGGCGCGACGGCGGTTTCGTCATCAACGGCTCGAAAATATGGATAACGAACGGAGCGGTGGCGGACATCATAGTCGTTTACGCCGATTTAGCGAAATCCGACAAAGGCAGAGGCGGCATAACCGCGTTCATCGTGGAAAGCTCGTTCCCGGGATTCAGCGTCGGCTCGATTGAGAAACACATGGGTATTCGAGGCTCTTCCACCGCCGAGCTTGTCTTCGAGGACATGAAAGTTCCGGAAGAAAACATGCTGGGAGTCGAAGGCGGAGGATTCAGCGTCGCGATGAAGGCGCTTGATTACGGACGTCTAGGGCTTGGGGCCGGATGCGTCGGGATGTCGCGGCGCTGCCTCGATATGAGCGTCGATTTCGCCCGCGAGCGCGTTCAATTCGGCAAACCCATTCTTCGACAACAGGCCATACAATTCAAGCTCGCGGAGATGGCGACGCAGATAGAGGCAGCCCGCCTCATGGTTTATCAATGCGCGTGGATGGCCGACGAGGGGATGAAAATCACCAAACAGTCCGCGATGGTCAAACTGTTCTGCTCTCAGGTCGCCAACCGCTGCGCGTACGAGGCGGTTCAGATTCACGGCGGCATGGGCTACATGACGGATTTCCCCGTCGAACGATTCTATCGCGACACCCGCGTCACCGAGATTTACGAGGGCACCAGCGAAATTCAAAAAATGGTCATCGCAATGCAGCTCGAACGGGAACGCCGCAGATGATGTAGATTGTCCGCGAATGTTTTTTCACCATTTAAAATTAAAACGCCCGGAATTATCCGGGCGTTTTTTTTGTGTCAACACGTGGCGTATTGTCAGTCTTTCACTTCGGACAAAGGAATGCACAGAGCGTCCGCCACGCCTTTTCCGTAGTCGGAATCCGCTTTCAGGCAGTTTCCGATGTGGCGAATTTTAATTTCCTTGGGAGCGTCGCCCATCGCTCGCGCGGTGTTTCCGAAGAGAGCCTGTTTCTGCTCGTCGGACATCAGCCTGAAGAGGAGTCCGGGCTGGCTGTAGTAATCGTCGTCTTCTCTGTGGTTCCAGTGATCCGCCGCGCCTTCGAGGGAGAGAGGCGGCTCGGAAAAATCAGGCTGCTCCTGCCATTCGCCATAGCTGTTCGGCTCGTAGCCGAGCAGACTTCCGTAATTGCCGTCAACTCTCATCGAGCCGTCTCGATGAAAACTGTGATACGGACACCGGGAAGCGTTCACTGGAATCTGATGATGGTTCACTCCGAGGCGGTATCTGTGCGCGTCGCCGTATGAGAACAAGCGCCCCTGCAACATCTTGTCCGGCGAAAAGCCTATTCCCGGAACTATGCTTGCCGGGTTGAACGCAGACTGCTCCACTTCCGCGAAATAGTTCTCCGGGTTGCGGTTCAGTTCGAGTTCGCCGACCTCGATCATAGGGTAATCCTTGTGAAACCATACTTTTGTTAGATCAAACGGGTTGTAAGGGCAGTTCGCCGCTTCCTTCTCCGGCATGACCTGAATGAACATCGTCCATTTCGGGAAATCGCCTTTTTCAATGCTCTCGTAAAGGTCGCGCTGATGGCTCTCCCTGTCCTTAGCCACAATCGCTTCGGCTTCGGCGTCGGTAATGTTCTTAATCCCCTGTTTGCTCTTGAGGTGGAACTTCACCCAGAACCTTTCATTCTTCGCATTGATCAAGCTGAAAGTGTGGCTGCCGAAACCGTGCATGTGGCGGTAGGTCGCCGGAATGCCTCTGTCGCTCATCACGATGGTTACTTGATGCAGGGCTTCTGGCAGAAGCGTCCAGAAATCCCAGTTGTTCTTGGCGCTGCGCAAGTTCGTGCGCGGGTCTCGTTTCACCGCGTGGTTGAGGTCGGGAAACTTCAGAGGGTCGCGCAGAAAAAACACCGGAGTGTTGTTTCCGACGAGGTCCCAGTTGCCCTCCTCGGTATAGAACTTGATGGCGAAACCTCTGATGTCTCTTTCGGCGTCCGCCGCGCCTCTCTCGCCGGCGACCGTTGAAAACCTTATGAAAAGGTCGGTCTTCTTTCCTATCTGCGAAAAAATCTTGGCCTTGGTGTATCCGGCGATGTCGTGGGTTGTCGTGAAGGTTCCGTAAGCGCCCGAACCTTTCGCGTGCATACGCCGCTCCGGAATAACCTCTCTGTCGAAGTGCGCCAGCTTCTCAAGGAACCACACATCCTGCAAAAGCATCGGTCCTCTTCGGCCTGCGGTCAGCACGTTCTGATTGTCCGCGACCGGCGCTCCCGTCGTTGTCGTCAACTTCTTTTTCTTATCTTCCATTCATGTCCCCTTTCCCGCGCTTTGCGCGCGTTATCAATACATTAAAACGAACAGCTTCCTTTCAAGGCATGCCGTTTCGTTCCCAACGTCGAATTATTCAATTCCGATGCGCTCTTTAGCCTGTACATGAGAGTTTAACACGGATACGAGATATATTGTTCCCGCGAAAAATATTTCTCTCGATTGTGCCGACTGAAAAAAGTCCCGCTAAACAAACAGATTATTTGGGTCGTGAGTTATCGTAATAAATATAAAGAATACTTAGCGTGTCGAAGGGCCTCGCTCGCGTTTCTTCGGAAATATTATCCTGAACGCTCTCTGAAATATTATTTTCAGTTGTGTGAATGAATGAATTTCCCGCGCGATTCCCAACATTATCTTAGGTCGCAGATAGAATCTGAAATGCGAATTCCTCTGTAGTTTTATCAAATCTTTTTCCGGGATCGAGTCGTCGCAATAACCGAGGTTGTGGATATAAAGCTCGTCGTAATCGAGGTTGTCCAGTTTTCCCGCGACTTTAAGCTCGTCGTAAATCTCGCTGCCGGGGAATGGGGTGAATGTAAAAAAGTTCACTCTGTTGATGTCGAGTTTCAGAGAAAGATTTATTGTTTCTCGCATCTCTTGAACAGTCTCGCCGGGATAGCCCAATATAAAAAGCCCAGTGCTTCTTATGCCGTGTTTTTTCAGGATGGCGATTTTTTCGGGGACTTCATTAAGGTTGATCCGTTTTTTCATCAGATTGAGAACGCGCTGCGAGCCGGACTCTATTCCAAGAGAAGTCGAGTAACAGCCCGCGCGTTTCATCGCAGATATCAGTTCGTCAGAAATGCAGTCGATTCTAATGCCGGGAGGACAGCCCCAGACCACATCTGTATTTCTGCGGATAATCGTCTCGCAGACCTTCATGGCGAATTTTGCGTCCGCCGCGAAATTGTCGTCCATTATTTGAATCTCGTGGATATCATGATCTTTTTTAAGGAGTGTCATCTCGTCCACAATCGAGTCTGGGTCGCGGTGGCGGAGTTTTTTTCCCATAGCGACGCCCGCGGCGCAAAATCTGCATGAATAGGGACATCCGCGCGTGGTGATGAGCGGCGCAACTTTGT
The DNA here is from genome assembly GCA_029564595.1 of bacterium. Lineage (GTDB taxonomy): Bacteria > UBP15 > UBA6099 > UBA6099 > UBA6099 > UBA6099. The sequence goes on from JAKQPS010000113.1 coordinate 13,065, forward strand.
TTTTTTTCGTGAATATTCCGTTCGGATACAGTGAAAACTTTTTGGGATCGTGAAGGTCCCACGCCGGAAGATCAAGCGGGCGGATATCGTCAATAAGTTTGCGTTTCGTCAGCGCCGCGCCCTGCCCGTCTCGGTAGCAGAGGTTCGGAATCGCGGACAGAGAGGAAGCGTCGGGAGTTTCTTTCTTCTCAAGTTCCGCTAACAACAGAGGGAATGTTTCTTCGCCTTCGCCGGAGACGACATAGTCGACATCGGGCATTTTATTGAGGATTTCTTCAGACTCGAAAATAGCGTGAGGCCCGCCCGCGACGATTCTAGCTCTCGGATATTTGCGTCTTATCTCTTGCGCGTACACTGCCGAAGAATTGAAAAACGGGGTAAATATTGTGATCCCGACCACATCGAAATTGTTCTCTGAGGCTATGTCGGCGACTTTTTCGGGCTTGATGGAATCTCTGGCGGCGTTGCAGATGAAAGGTTCGTGTCCGGCGCGCCTTAGAGCGGTCGCCAAGTATGCTAGTCCCAGATTGGGAATTATCAGATATGTCTCTAGATTCAGCCTTTTTGGATCGACAAGTAATATCTTCATTAAATAACCCGATGAGCAGTCTCAGCCTTTGACGCCCCGCCCTGTGAAAAATTCCTTCAAATAGAATTTATACCTTTTTGCGTGCTGACGCATCATTATTTCCGCGTCAGGCGATTTCTTCATCAACAGCCTGTACGCGGTGTACGCGATTCCCGGCAGAAAAGATGTCGGCAGCAACCTGTACAGGCGTTTGTTTATTATCGTTTCAACGAGGCCGCGCGGAAGAACCTGAGTCAGCACATAAAGTATGTAGAACTTCCTGTGCAACTTCGGCGAAGCGTTGTCTATCGTTATCGAGCCGACATGCTCTCCGGCGTCGATTTTTTTCAGGTCCGATTCGTTCAGCGCGCCATGCCTGAGCGCGATGTTAATTATCTCCGTGCCGGGAAAATAGCGCAACCAGAAAACCTTCAGCACATCCGGGCGCGTCTCGTTGTAGAACCGGGCCATCTCGACCATGTCAGATTCCGATTCCGTCGGGAAATTTGCAATATTCTCCGCTGCGACGAATATCCCTGTTTCCTGCAATAACCGTATAGAGCGACGGATTATTTCCGTGGATTCGGTCCGATTGTAAATCTCGCGGCGTTTCTTTTCGTTTATGGTCTGAACGCCGATATCGACTTTTACGCAGCCTGATTCGCGCAGCAGAGCCGCATGCTCTTCGTCAACCATGTTCGGGTTGGCGCAAGCTATATAGGGCAAGCCTATCCTTTTCTTGTACTCCTGCGCAAACTCGCGCATCCATTCTTTCTTCGCGCCGAAAACCTCGTCGTAAAAATTCACGTGTCTGGAGTCGTATGTTTTCACGGCCATGGAAAGCTCTTCAATCACGTTCGCCACGCTTCTGGTTCTGACGTAGCCTTTCGCGCCGTAAAGTTTTTTCATCAGGTCGTTGTTGCAGAAAGTGCATCTGTACGGACAACCTCTTGAAGCCATGATGGTGTAGATATCGGAGGCGTTGACAGGAGTGTCGGCGTAAAGTGTTTTATCGGGAAAAGGAAGGGAATCCAAATCCTGAATGAGGGGTCGAAGAGGATTGAGGCGCGGAACGCCGTCAATATTGACGCAGACATTATCGATATCCGGACGTATGCCGCCGTGTTCGATGGAATCGAGAATGTCCGCAATGACGAGGTCGCCCTCGCCCCTGACGACAGCGTCGACGCAATCGAGTTTAAGAAACTCTTCCGGGGCGGAAGTGGCGTGGATATTGCCCGCGATGACGCGAGCGCCTGTTTCGGCCTTAATCAGAGCCGCCATCTCCTTGAACCAAAGGAAATCGCTCGTGACCACCGAAAACGCCACGACGTCAGGCTTAAGCGCGGCGACCTTTTCGACCACTTTCTTCTTCATCCTGAACAGCCGCGCGAGAGGCCGGATGGTGACGAAAGAATCCTCAAACAGGCAAGGGTCGAAAACCAGCCCCGCCGAATGGCCCTTCGCGCGAGCCATCGCCGCCAGACTCTCTATTGCAAGGCTCCCGAAAGCAGGATATACGAACGCCACTTTCATTCAGTCTCCGCGCCGCGCGGCGTCCGCGCGTCCTTCGTGTCGCCCTTCGGCAACCACGACATCTCCCTGTATTTCGTGTTGTAAATGCAAGGAGGTATGTAGCCCTCGTCTGACATGTAAACTTTGTTGCAGCAATTCGCTTCCGTCAGGTCGATAGTGTCGCGCGCCCTGAACTCCTCTATCGTAAACAGTTTAACCTCGCCTGTCATCTGAATCGCGTCCCAATGGCGAAGCGAGCCGAAAAGCGCCGCGAGCCTCGCAAGCCCTCCCGCGTTAGCGACTGCCCCTGCCGGATCGAAATACCTGTTCACCGGAATATAATCTTTTCCCCGTTTGTGAAGAAGCAACATGTGAAAGCATGATTTCTGCTGAAAATCCCTGTTGCCAGTCAACCGAAAAACAATATTGCCGATGGCGCGCGACCGCATGAAATCCTTCACGGCAATACGCCCCCGCGTTCCGGCTTCGACGGCTTTCATGACATCCAACGCGGTAGTTGCCCGCTCCGCGCCGAAATTGTCTCTCCCGACCGACGACAACACTGTGCATCCAAGATGCATGATATTGTCGTTGCCCATCATGAAATCGACTATCTTGCCGATTTCCCCGTCGTTCACCCCTTTTGCGGCCATACATGCCAGACAGACTTTTATTCCCGCTTTTTCAAGAGAGGCTAAAGCCCTGCGTTTCGTCTCAAGAAGTTCCCTTCCCCTTGTGACTCTGTAAATATCGTCCGAAAAACCGTCGAACTGCAACAACGCCCAGCCAAGTCCGGCGTCCCGCAGGCTTCTTGCGTATGACTCGTCGGCAAGTTTGATTCCGTTGGTGGCGACTTTCACGACGAATCCGAGCGCGGTGATTTTTCTTATAATTTCCGCAAGGTCCGGGCGCAGCGTCGGCTCTCCTCCGCAGATAAGGATAGTGGGCTTGTCCTTCAATTTTTTGAGTCTTGAGACTATCTCGTCTGCGGAAGGCTCCCTGCTCTTTCGCGAATGAGTGTTTGTGAAACATGCGGGACAATTCAAATCGCATCTCTCAGTGACATCGATCATAATTGTCTTTATGCGCCCGAGGTGCCGCTCGCATCCCAGACACCCTTCAATGTCGCATTCGTGAAATTCACGGGGAACGCCCGATGTTCCGGACAAGCACTTCTTGAAAAAAGCCGGATCGTCGTGAATGACGAACTCGAAACCGCCGTGCGCCGGACATTGTTTGACTTGAATGACGCGCCCTTCCCGCTCGATTATGCGCGCGGGAATTATGCCTCCGCACTCAGGGCAAAGACTCTTTGTTTCTCTGATGAGTTGTCCGCCGGAGCGATCCGCCAAGTTCAGCGCCACATTTCTAAATTTATAGTTTGATTATAGCAGTATTAAATTTGTTTTGTCGATTTACGACTGTTTCCTCATAAGCTCACGTCCGACATTACTATGTGAACAAAAAGAGAAAAAGAGGCCCGCGACAATCGCGAGCCTCTTTTAATTCAAATCAGATGACAGCTTTCTTGTCTATTCGGCATTATCAATGCCAGACTCTATTCAGCGCAGCGCGACCCTAAGCGCGTCACTTCGCGAGAGCGGCGGCAATGTCCTCCGCAGGCGTGGATATTGGAGCGATATTGAACTTCTCGACAAGAACGTTTAGAGCGGCGGGCGTGACGAACGCCGGCAGTGTCGGCCCAAGCTTGATGTTCCTTATGCCCAGATGCAGCAGCGTCAGAAGTATCGCGACGGCCTTCTGTTCGTACCATGAGAGTATCATGGACAGCGGGAGGCTGTTTACGTCCGTGCCGAACGCGTCAGCGAGAGCGACGGCGATCATAATAGCAGAATAGGCGTCGTTGCACTGGCCGATGTCGAGCAGCCGCGGAATCCCGCCGATGTCGCCGAAATCCAGTTTGTTGAATCTATATTTTCCGCATGCGAGAGTAAGAATGACGCAGTCATTCGGAACGGACTCGGCCAGTTCTGTGTAGTAGCTGCGGCCTGTTTTTGCGCCGTCGCATCCGCCGATGAGGAAGAAATGCTTGAGCGCGCCCGACTTCACCGCGTCGATGACGGCTCCGGCGACTTTCAACACGGCGTCCCGTCCGAAACCGACGGTGATGAACTGTTCGGGGCCGTCTTCGGCGAAACCGGGGGCCTCAAGAGCTGCCTCTATCACCGGGGCAAAATTGCGGTCGCTGATGTGTTTGACTCCCGGCCACGCGACCAGCCCGCAGGTGAATATTCTTCCTTTGTATTCTTCCTTTGGTTGCTGGATGCAGTTGGTGGTCATCAGCACGGCGCCGGGAAATTCGTCGAACTCCTTCTTCTGGTTCTGCCACGCGCTGCCGTAGTTGCCGACTAGGTGTTTGTATTTCTTCAGCTTGGGATACGCCAGCGTGGGAAGCATTTCGCCGTGAGTATATACGTTTATCCCCTTGCCTTCCGTTTGCTTCAGCAACTCTTCGAGGTCAAGAAGGTCATGGCCGGAGACAACGATGGCTTTCCCTTTAACCGGAGTCACTCTTACCTTCGTCGGTTTGGGATGGCCGTACGCGTTGGTGTTGGCGGCGTCGAGCAGCTCCATCGTTTTGAGATTCGTTTCGCCAGCTTTCAGCGCGTAACCGAGGAGTTCGTCCACGGTCGGATTAGGCTTTGTGAGGAAGTTCAACGCGTCATGAATGAAAGCGTATACTGAATCATCAGCAACGCCGAGGATTTGGGCGTGATCGGCATACGCCGACATACCCTTCAGCCCATAGGTGATAAGCTCCTGAAGACCGGTGACATCTTCGCCGAGAGAAGCCTTGCGCGTTTCGACGCCGATTTTTTCGCCTTGAGCGACAAGACCCGCCACATCGGCGGCAGGCGACCAGTCAGCGGCCCACGCCACGGCGTCGGGCGTCTTACCGGCGGATGCGGCGGCTTTCTCATACAGTGACTTCGCGCGGCCTTTAAATTCGGCAGCTCGCTTAATCAGCCCGGCCAGCTTCTCCTCGTCGAAGTTCACGTTAGTTACTGTGGTGAAGAGAGCTTCGATTGTGAACAGATTGATTTCATTGTCCACAGCGCCCAGTTGCCTTGCCCTGTGAGCGTATGCCCCTATGCCCTTTGTGGCATAAATGAGCAGGTCTTGAAGAGTTGCTGCCTCGTGAGTTTTGCCGCACACGCCTTTCACTGTGCAGCCGGTCCCTTTAGCGGTTTGTTCGCACTGATAGCAAAACATTGTTTCGTCCTCCGTCGTTATATTTATTCTGGTACTAGTTTACTACTTATATCTCGCCGCGTCAATACCATCGCGAAAAAATATTTCTACTACGCCGCGCCAGATGATTTGCGTTTGTTCTAATAGTATATCATTAATAATGGATAATCAGCGCCGGAATCAATTTTCTTCTGTATAAATCATAATTCCTATGAATAAAAAAACCGCCGCGAGAGCGGCGGTTTATTAGAATTCTAAATCAGGCATCGTATCGATTATTTCTTTTTCTTTGCGCTTTTCACAGCCGAAGGCATGGAACATACATTGCCTTTGTTTCTGCCGCACAAAGCTTCCACTTTCGCCGGAAGGCCCCAACATGCCATGAAACCTGTCGCCACGCTGTGATCGAAGGTATCCCCTGTGTCGTATGTCGCAAGGTTTTTCTGGTAGAGAGAATTAGGCGATTTGCGCCCGACCACCACGCAGTTGCCTTTAAACAGTTTCACTCTGACAGTTCCCGTGACGTGCTTCTGGGTGGAGATGAAAAACGCGTCGAGATGCTCCCGCAGGTCTGAGAACCAAAGCCCGTCGTAGATAAGCTCGGAATAGCGTTTTTCCACGAGGACTTTGTAATGCAGGGTGTCCCTGTTCATGACGAGAGTTTCGAGGTCTTGGTGCGCCTTGAGGATGACCGTCGCGGCGGGAGCCTCGTAAGTCTCGCGGCTCTTTATGCCGACTAAGCGGGACTCCACCATGTCGGTGAGGCCGACGCCGTTCTTTGCGGCGACATCGTTGAGTTTGCCGATGAGGTCGAACAGCTTCATTGACTTGCCGTTGAGAGCGACTGGCACACCTTTTACGAACTCAAGTTCTACATAAGTCGGTTTGTCCGGAGTGTCTTCGATGTGTTTGACCCAGATGTGGGCGTCTTTGGGAGGCTCGACCCACGGGTCTTCTAGGACGCCGCATTCGGTGCTCTTGCCCCATATCGAAAGGTCGAGGCTGTACGGGCTGTCTTTGGTGACGGGGAGAGGTATGTCGTGTTTTTTCGCGTAATCGAATTCCTCGTCGCGGGTCATGCCCCACTCTCTTGCGACGCCGATGATTTTTAGAGAAGGATCTAGAGCGCCTATTGAGACCTCGAATCGGACTTGGTCGTTCCCCTTTGCGGTTGCGCCGTGAGCGATCCACTTGGCGTTTTCCTTCCGGGCCACATCGACGAGTATGTCCGATATCAGATAGCGGTTCAATGACGTTGAGTGGACGTATTTGCCTTCATATTTGGCGTTGGCTCGGATGGCGGGCACGAGATAGTCGTCGCAGAACATATCCTTGGCGTCTACTACCACGCTTTTTATCGCACCGATTTTTTCGGCTTTCTTTCTGATCGGGCCGAGTTCCTTGCCTTGGCCGACATCTATGCACACGGCGATGACATCCAGATTTTTTTCATCGATAAGCCATCTGATGGCCACCGATGTGTCCACGCCGCCCGAATACGCCAGAACGACTTTCTCTCTCTTGGGAGCGGGCGCTCCGTCTTTTTTTGCCGCTGTCTGCTTCTTGCTCATTTTGCCGCACCTCGATTCATAAGATGAAATATTCGCTCGCAACGGGGGTGGATTTCCCGGCGCGCTATTCTTTTCGTTTCAAGCCCAACTGGACGATTTGTCCGGCGGAAAGTTTTTCCATTTCCTCTTTCGGGATATTTTTCAGCATCGACCTTATTTCCGAAGGCGAGTAGCCGAGGGAGGACAATGCTTGAGCGGCGGCTTCGGCCTCGCTGCCGCGCTCGAAGACGGCGATCATCGAGGCTCCGGGCGCGAACTGGAACAGAGCGCCTATTTTGTCTTTCAGTTCGAGTATCGCGCGCTTGGCCGTTTTCGGCCCTATGCCGGGTATCGTCGTAAGCGCTGCGACATCCTCTCCCGCTATTGCTTCAAGCAATCGTCCCTTGGGAATAGACATCATTTTTACAGCCGCCTTCGGGCCGATTCCGGACACGGTTATGAGAAGACTGAACACTTCGCGCTCTTCCGCCGACATAAAACCGTAAAGCTCCAGCCTGTTGTCCGAAAAAATCAGGGAGGTGTGAATTGTGACCGACTTGTCTCCGACTTTCAGCGAGCCTGTGACGGACAATGGAGCTGTCACATGGTAGCCCACGCCGGAAACGTCAATGCAGACGGACTGTTCCTTCACGTCGACAATGTCGCCTGTCAAAAAAGAAATCATGCCTTACCGCCTGTCGAGAAGAAATAAGATACGCGGAAACGCTATCTGCCCGCGCCCGGAAAGACTCTCCTCGGATCGCCGGTGAGGGAGCGGAAGCGAGCGGAGTTCGCGTGGCACACGGCCACGGCGAGAGCGTCCGCGGCGTGTTCGCTCTTAGGCGGCTCTTCGAGATTGAGAATCATTTTTATCATGTACTGCACCTGAGATTTTTCGGCGCGGCCCGCGCCGACTATCGCTTTCTTAATCTGGATGGGAGTGTACTCGTAAACCGGCAGCCCGGCCAGAGAAGCACAAAGGATGAAGACTCCGCGCGCATGACCTACTTGAAAAGCGCTCTTTGCGTTTTTTGCGAAGTACAGGGCCTCGATCGCGCACGCGTCCGGCTTCCATTCTTCCAGAGCGCGCATAAAATCGTCGTATATCGACCTGAGCCTTTCAGGAAAATCGCAGTCTTTGGATGTGGCTATCTCGTCGAACTCGACGATTTTGAGATTTCCGCCGACCTCGTCAATAACTCCATATCCTGAACCCGCCAGACCGGGGTCGATTCCGATTATCCGCACTGTCCCGCACCGGAGCCTTTCTCTCTTTCAGCCTTTCAGTTTCTCCATGACGTCTTCGGAAATGTCGAAGTTCGAGTACACGTTCTGAACGTCGTCCAAATCTTCTATGAAATCAATAAGCTTGAGGACGGTTTCGGCCTTGTCGCCGACATCGACGGTCGTTGTAGGCTCCATCGAGACTTCATAAGATTCGATTTTGTATCCGCCCTCTTCCAGTTTGGTCTTTACGCGCTCTAGCTCTGACGGTTCAGTGGAAACCATGAAGAAGCTGCCGTCATGGGAAACATCGTCAGCGCCCGCGTCGAGCGCCGCTTCCATAAGAGCTTCCTCGTCGGTTCCCTCGGCAGGAATGAGAATTATGCCCTTTTTTGTGAACATCCACTGGACACAGCCGGATTCGCCGAGATTGCCGCCGTGCTTTGTGAGGGCGTGACGCACTTCGGCGGTTGTGCGGTTGCGGTTGTCAGTGAGAGTTTCGATAATGATGGCGGTCCCGCAGGGGCCGTAACCTTCATAAACGATTTCCTCGTAGGCTTCGCCCTCGATCTCGCCGGTTCCGCGTTTGATGGCGCGTGTGATGGTGTCGGCGGGCATATTGATGCTCTTCGCCTTATCGACAGCGGTTCTCAGCGTTGAATTGGCGTCTAGGTCTCCGCCGCCCGCGCGGGCCGCCTGCATCATGACTCTAATGAGTTTCGAGAATTCGCGGCCGCGTTTCTGGTCCAACGCGCCCTTTTTTCTTTTTATCGTGCTCCATTTAGAATGTCCTGACATAAAACGCGCACCTCCACGCCTTTCGGACGCCGTTCCGGCTCCGATCCCTCAAACTCAATTATTTTCTATGATTTTCTGAATTCTTTCAATAGACGGCGCGGCAAATGCGCGGCGGCGGACAGCGTAAGGCCCGACGCCTAACGACGCCGGGCCTCCGCCAAGGAGGGTATCCGCCTGAAACGGGCTTCAACCTATCGCAAAACTTCCGCGTTCCTTCGTCCTGATTCTCACGCACTCGCCGAGATCGACAACAAATATCTTCCCGTCGCCTATCTGCCCGGTCGATGCGCCTCTGATTATCGCCTCGATAGTGGAATCAACAAAACCGTCGTTCACTGCTATCTCGAGCCTCACTTTTTTGTGCAGGTTTACCTCTGTAACGACGCCTCGGTATGTAGTGGAATATCCCTTCTGTTGACCGCACCCCAGCGCGTTGGTCACGGACATCTTGTAAACCTCCGCGTCGAATAGCGATTTCTTCACATCCGTAAGTTTCTCCGGTTTTACATAAGCAATTATCAGTTTCATAGATGTCGCCTCCAATCGGCCATGTTAGTCACTGTGTCGTAAAAATCTGGAAACCGCTGTAGGACTCGATGCCGTGTTCCTCGATGTCAAGCCCTCGGAGTTCCTCTTCGGGAGAGACTCGGAGTCCGACGACGATTTTGATGACGGCAAACAGGACTGACGCGCTGATGAACGACCACGCGAACACACTGACTACGCCTAGCGCCTGCACGCCGAGTTGCGAGAAACCGCCGCCGAAGAACAATCCGTCCACTCCGCCGTACTTGGACTGGGCGAAGAGGCCGGCGGCAAGCGTTCCCCACGCGCCGCAAATGCCGTGTACGGATATCGCGCCGACCGGGTCGTCTATCTTCAGGATTCTGTCAACAAACTCTACCGCAAGAACAACCAGAACGCCCGCCACAGCTCCGATGATGACCGCGCTTGACGGAGACACGTTGGCGCAGGGAGCGGTGATTCCCACAAGGCCCGCAAGCGCGCCGTTAAGAGTCATGCTAGTGTCGGGTTTGCCATGCCATATCCAGACTGTGATCATTGCCACGACGGCTCCGGTTGCGGCGGCGAGGTTGGTCGTCACGGCGATGACCCCTATGCTGAGGTTCATTCCCGATGTCGTGCTGCCTGCATTGAAACCGAACCAGCCGAACCAGAGAATGAAGACGCCGAGAGCGGCCAGCGGGATGTTGTGTCCGGGAATGGCGTTTATCTTGCCGTTCGGGCCGTATTTGCCCAGCCTCGGCCCGACCGCGATCGCTCCGGCAAGCGCGCACCATCCTCCGACAGAATGCACGACTGCGGATCCCGCGAAATCTATCATTCCCAGTTTGCTCAGCCATCCGCCTCCCCATACCCAATGCCCAACCACCGGATAGATGAGAGCGCAGATGAAAACGCAGTAGAATATGTAACTCTTGAATTTCGTTCTTTCAGCCATAGCTCCTGAAACTATCGTCGCGGCTGTGGCTGCAAATACTACCTGAAAAAGCCAGAAAGCGATTTTCCACATCCCGTCTCCCGTGGACGGGTCCCCGTCGGAAAGGAAAAAACCGCTCGTTCCGAAAAGGCCTCCGCGCGAGGTTCCGAACATAATGCCGAACCCGATCGCCCAGTACGCGAGCGAGCCTATGCTGAAATCCATCAGGTTCTTCATCAGGATGTTCGCGGCGTTTTTCGCGCGAGTGAAACCGACCTCAAGCATTGCGAATCCGGGTTGCATGAAAAACACCAAGAACGCGCATACCAGCATCCAGACGGTGTTAATAGATGTCTGGGACGCCGCAATCTGTTCGGCGTTGCTCTGAACAGTCGGCGCGGCTTCGACATCGCCGAACGCGGTGGCGCAAACCGCCAGCAGGGGCGCCGCAAACATAATGCTTCTCATTGCGATCTTTCTGAATTTCATCTTCCGCCTCCCTTTCGATAGCCCGACTTATGCGCGCGGGCGGATTTTTAGAAACTGAAACCTATTCCGACTCCCGCCCAGAACTCGTTCTCCGTGTTGGCTCTGTCGCCGGGAGTAATAACGTAATTCAATGACGGGACTATCTCGAAGTCTCCCGCCTGAAAGCTCATTGAAGCGCCTATGTCGATGTTGCTCACGCCCGGCTCCAGCCCCCATTGTCCGTCGCTGTAGCCGAGTCCAGCGCTGAGCGAGAGAGCCGGGATTCCCGCTTCTCCGCCTATCGGTATGTCTCGGCTTATCCCGGCGTAAGCGTACACGCCGTCTCCGGCGTCCCAATCCGAGTACACTGTCATGGACGGAGACAGAAACGCGTCCGGCCATTCGAGCGTCACAAAGGATTCCTGCGATTCGTCCGCGATGCTTGGGAATGTGTAATATATATGGCCCACAGTCCATTCAGCGCCGGGCATCAACTTCGACGAAGCCGAATAGCTCAGCGTGTAATCCAGTTCATCCAGTTCGGAATCCCCGTCCAACCCGTATGACATCCACATATTGAAAGCCCATCCGCTCGACCAACTGAAATCGAGAGACGGCTGAATGGCCGGTTCGTTGTCCGCCAGCAGGTCCTGTCCGCGCCAGATGTATTTCGACACCCACGCGACGCTTCCGCTCACATCCGCTTCCGCTCTCGCCGCCCCGGCGGACATCGCCAGAACGGTCAGGGCCATTGCCGCCGCCCCTACTGCTTTCATCCACTTTCTTTTCCTGCTCATTTCCACTGCCTCCTTGGTTTTTCGTCGCTGCTCATATTTCCGCGCGACTTTTTCTTTATGTAATGCAATTGGGATACCACAGAATAAAAAAGTGAGGCGATGGGTGATGCTGTCATTAAAAATGCTTTCATTAAAAGAAATAAATAAATATGTGGGAAGAAGGAATTGAAGTGTTTACGCGCCGCAATGTGGCACAATTTTGTGTCGCCGGGATTGTAGCGGCACAATATTGTGCTATTATTGCAAGGCAAACTGATTTGAAAGGCGGCAACTGAGTTGCGACCGGACAAGATTGAGAGTATTGAACTATCAACTATATATAGAGTCGCCGGTTTGCTCGGAACCGGGAAAGACTTGCGCGGAACTCTCGTAAGAACCCTCGAACTGCTGGCGTCGGAAATGGGAATGAGACGGGGGATGATAACGCTGCTGCCGGGCAATTCGAGCGAGGCGCATCTGGACATTGCTCCGGCGATGAACGGCGCGGATGTCGATAAGGTCGTCTATGGTCCCGGAGAAGGGATAACCGGGCGCGTGTTGTCCGACGGCGAGCCGATTGTCATACCGAATCTAGGTAAAGAGCCGGGTTTTCTCGACCGCGCTGGTCTCAGAAAAAACGAAGACCTTTCAAAAATGTCTTTTATCTGCGTTCCGGTCAGATTCGGCGAGAATGTTATCGGCGCTCTGTCCGTGGACATTGAGGCCTGCGACGGCGAAGAGTTGGAAGAGATGACAAGGTTTCTGTGCGGCGTGGCAGACATGATAGCGCCCGGCGTCGAGGCAAGGAGGAAGGAAGACGAAAGAAAGCGGCTCGAAATCGAAAACATAGGATTAAAAAAGCAGATAGAGCTTAAGTCAAAACCTTCGAATATCATAGGAAATTCGAGAGTGATGGACAGCGTTTATTTATTGATAAATCAGGTGGCGGACAGCGGGGCGACGGCGCTTATAACAGGCGAGACCGGCACGGGGAAAGAGCTTGCCGCGGCTGCGATACACAACGCAAGCCCCCGGCGGGCGATGCCTTTCGTTGCGGTAAGCTGCGCCGCGCTCCCGGAAACCCTGCTGGAGAGCGAGCTTTTCGGACATGAAAAAGGCGCGTTCACGGGAGCGCACGAGAGACGGGCCGGGAAGTTCGAGCAAGCCGCGGGCGGGTCCGTCTTCCTCGACGAAATCGGCGAAATGAGCCTTTCGTCCCAAGCCAAGCTTCTGCGCGTTCTACAGACGAAGGAAGTCGAGAGGCTGGGCGGCGACAAACCGATTAGAGCAAACGTCAGGATAATCGCCGCCACGAACCGCGACCTCGAGCGCGCGGTGACAAACGGGGAATTCAGGGCGGACCTTTTTTACCGTCTCAACGTGTTTCCGATACACATGCCGCCTCTGCGCGAGCGGGGCGCCGACATCATGCTTCTGGCCGACCACTTCGTTCACAAGTATTCCGAAGAGTTCGGCAAAAAAGTGGAGCGGATATGTTCGCCTGCCATCGACGCGCTTATGGCATATCACTGGCCGGGCAACGTGAGAGAGCTTGAGAACTGCGTGGAACGCGCCGTGCTGTTGAGCCAAGACGGAGTGATACATTCATATAATCTCCCCCCGTCGCTGCGCATGAGAACGACGGAAGCGAAAACTGAAAAGGCCGGCTCTCTCGAATCGCTGCTTGAAGCGTACGAACGAGACCTGATAGAAGAAGCCGTCAAATACGCCGGAGGCAACCAGTCCGCCGCCGCCCGCGAACTCGGCACGACCAAACGCGTCATTCAGTACAAAACCGCAAAATACGGAATTGATTGCAAGAAATACAAGTGATTCCCATTGCCATCAGACAGCTTGCATTTTCACCATCCGGGATCGCATAAACATAACAACGCGCGCTCGCGGTTGCTTTATCGCATTTGCTTATTAAATGTTTGCTTTTTTGCGCCTTGCGCCGATTATTATGCGAGCATAAACTATTGTACAGAACAAGGTTAGCCATAGGAAGGGACTTGACACTCGAACCATTTTGATTTATAAAATTATACATATAATTAATGATTGAAAAATAGAAGCGGCCCGCTATCTAATAAGGCGGGCCGCTTCGCATTTTGGGAGGCGGCATGAACAAGTTTTCCGTATTCATTGATGGCGAATTCTTGTTTTTTACTTTTAAAAGCATGGGCATTCAGGAAAAAGACATCGACTGGCACGCATTTCATGGACTTATTAGAAATAAAATCGAAAACTACACTAACGCGCGTCCGATGGTAGGCAGAATACATATATTTAAAGCCGAAAGCGTTGCTTTTTTTCCGGTGAAACGCAATGAATGGTTTAATAATAAACTCAAAAATGACATTAAGGAATACAAGGTTTACGATGCCGACAACCGACTAATTACAGATTATGCGTCTTTAACCGAGGATGATATAGAAAAAATACGTTTGAGAGCGGTGACCGATCTGAAGGATTTTAAAGAGAAATATATGAGCGGAGTTTTGGGTAGATATAGGCACATAACAATTAACAACGCTTTTATTGAGTTGAGCCTGCCCGGATTCGTAAAATATGATCCGATAATTGGAAGGCCAATAGAGGAAAAAGGCGTTGATGTCGGAATAGCGACGGATATGATTTTAAAAAGCGATAACTACGATGTGGCCATAATACTTTCGGGCGACGCCGATCTGACCCCTGCCATAAAACAGATTAAAAACAAGATGAAATTTGTCTTCCTTTTGAGAGTTTTTAAAGAAAAGCCGCCCAGACCAGTGGGAATATCCGATCAGTTATCTCAGCTTGTTGACGGATACATCGATTTCCCATTGTGTGAGATTCCATTTTCTTTTCGCATTAGCTGTGACACGTGCGCAAACACAATCAATGTGGATAATTATTTCTTAAGCGATATTAACTTTCTATCAAGAGAAGACGTTCGACTCACTCATACTTGCAAGTGCGGACAAATTCTGGATTTCAACAGGACTGTTTTCGAGAATTGACTCGTTCGTTACAGTCTGTGTTTTAGATGGCGGTCCATGGAGTAGGGGAAAGTGAAGTTGCATTTGGGGCATTTGTAGGGGGGCATGGACGCGGCGGGGACTTTGAACTCGGCTCCGCATTCCTCGCACTTGTAGTCCACGAGCGTTTCAGGCGGGGCGATGTCGGCCTCGAACATGGTTGACCTGCATGCAGGACACCAGTTGTCCCGGACGGTTTTTTCAGGCACGGCAAACATCAGGTATCCGCAACTGTTGCATTCATAGGCTTTTTCGCTCATGTTCGCTCCGCGCTCCGCTTTTATTGGTTCCGGCAATATATTATAGCACATCGCGCCGATTTTTCATTCGCTCTCCCATGCTTGATGTTTTATGTTTATACTAACGTATGATTTTTTGCGGTTTGCGAGCGCTAAAAAATGGCAATGGCGCAATGTGACGCCGGGAGGTTTGAAAAATGAAACGCTTCTTCGGGACGGCGATGGCGGCGGTTGTTCTTTTTTCCGTTCTGTGCATGCAATCAAACGCCGAGGTGGTCGCGGAATACGGAAAAGGCAAGAGGGAAGACATCAATGGCGTGACTGTGATTCACCTTGTGGGTTCGCACCGCGAGATGGGGCTTCAGCACGGCAATCTCCTGAAGCCGGAGATACATAAGCTGACGAATTATTTTTTTGAAGAAAAGGGAGCGATGTTCGGAGCGAGCATAGGCGACATCCGGGCGGCTGCCGCAGTGATAGAGCCGTTCATCCCGGCGAAATATATTGAGGAAATGAAAGCGGTAGCGGAAGGCGCTGAGATTGATTACGAGAAAGTTCTTTTCTCAAATATTTTTTTAGATGTTGTGTCCGCGCACTGGGTGGGAGTGGGGCCGCAGTGCTCCAACTTCGCTGCCCTACCCTCTATAACCCGCAACGGAGACATCGTTCACGGTCGCAATTTGGACTGGTCGGCGGACGCGACTATAGCGAGCGTGAACACGCTGTTCGTGTACAGGCCCGACGACGGGATAGCGTTCGTCGCGCCCGGCTGGCCGTCGATTGTGGGGATTCTTACCGGCATGAACGCCGAAAAGTTGAGCATGGGCGAGATGACCTCCATGTCCAGCGACGCGTCGTTGAAAGGAATGCCTATAATGATTCAACTCCGGCTTCTTGTGGAGACGTCCGGGTCGCTCGACGAGGCTTTCGCCGTTCTCAGGGACAACCCGCGCACGACCGGCTACAACGTGATAGTGGCGGACGCGAAGGCCGCCGACGCGATGGTAGTCGAGCAGTCCGCCGCCGACATTTTCCGCGCCGGGCCTAAAGACGGATTCGTGCATCGCGCAAACCATTACCTTCACCCTAAACTGCAACAGACCCAGAACAGATATATGGCGATGTTTTACGATGGCAAAAAATCCGACACTTATTACAGGTATCAAAGGATAGAGCAGCTTGTGCGCGAGCGCAGCGGGCAGATAGACGCGGAAGCCGCGATGACGATAATGAGCGACCAGTTCGATCTCTCCATCGGAGCCGTTCCCGACAACCTGAAAAACACGGTTTGCAAGTCGAACACTCTGCAGAGCGTCGTTATGCTTCCCGGCAGCGGGGAGATTTACGTCGGGTTCAAAGACATCCCGGTGTGTCACGACTACGTCAGGGTCAAAGTGGAATTCTAGCATGATGGAATCGACGATATACTAATAACTCCGAGGCGTCTCTATCGGAAAAGCCGAAATGAATGTTCCGCGTCCCGGCCTTCATAGCGACAAAATGGATTCCCGCTTACGCGGGAATGACGGCACAAGAGACGATATACATATTTTTCCGGCTGGTACGCAAGCGACAACAGCAATGTGTATCCTGATATAAAACTGACTACGTTTATAAGCAGTCGTAGAAAACGAAAATGCGCAAATCGGCGGCGACCGCTTTTCCGCGTTAAACGGTCATCAGTGTCATTCCGCCGGTGACGTAGATGTGCTGGCCTGTCATGTAAGAGCCATCATCGGAAGCGAGAAACGCGACAACGCCGGCTATGGTGTCCGGTGAAGCTATCTTGCCGAGGGGTATCTTTTTAGTTTCCTCTTCGATGATTTTTTCGACGGGTTTGCCGAAAGCGTCGGATTTCATTTTCCAAGCCATGCGCTCCATGTCGGTGTCAACTTTTCCGGGACAGACGGCGTTGACGCGAATTTTATGGGAAGCCAGTTCGAGGGCCATGACTTCCGTAAGAGCGATAACGCCTGATTTGGCGGCGCAGTAGGCTCCGAGGAACGGGTAAGGATATCTGCCGCGCCAAGAAGAGATGTTAATGATAGCCCCGCCGTTGCGCAGGCTGACCATCCATTGGGCGGCGGCGCGCGACACAAGGAATGTGCCGGTGAGATTTATGTCGATCATCTTGCGCCAGTCCGCCGGGTTCATCATAAAAGAAAGGTTCATGCCGAAAGCGGCTCCAGCGTTATTGACGACGATGTCGAGCCTTCCGAATTTTTCCTTAATCGCGGCGATTACTTCGGCGACGGCTTTCTCGTCAGTGATATCGACATGGACGGGAAGAGCGGAGCGGCCCAAGCCTTCAATCTCTTTGGCGCGGGAGTTCAAATCGCCCCACATCTCGTCAGATTCCGATTTGTCCTTGCAGAGGTCGGCGATGACGATATCCGCGCCGAGAGAAGCGAGTTTGAGGGCGATGGCGCGTCCGATGCCGCGTTCTTTTGCCGCGCCTGTCACCAGAGCAACTTTTCCTGTGAGGTCTGCCATGATGCAAAAATCTCCTTGTATGTGTATTGGCGGCAGCGAGCCGCTGATTTCATTTACAACAGTTTATCCAAATCGACGCCTTTTGTCTCAGGAAGCAAGAAAGCGATCATAAGAGCGGCGGCCAGAGGGCCTATGGCAAGGAAGCTTACGGCGGTTCCCAGACCGCCCGCGACGCCGGCTATGCTGCCGACAATGAAAGGAGCGGCCACCTGAGCCGGACGGCCCATTAGCGAGTTGCACCATGCCGCCGCGTTGCTCCTGAGTT
The DNA here is from genome assembly GCA_029564595.1 of bacterium. Classification (GTDB taxonomy): domain Bacteria; phylum UBP15; class UBA6099; order UBA6099; family UBA6099; genus UBA6099. The sequence goes on from JAKQPS010000113.1 coordinate 30,638, forward strand.
CGGTCGGGAACAGTTCCGCATTGAACGTGCTGGTTATGGGGAGTATCGCGAAAATGAAGAACATGCTGACGACCACCGAGGGGAGCATCATAGCGCCGGCGGCGTTGAAAGCCCAGACGAGCGAGGCCGCTCCGGCGGTGAAAAATATGACTCCGGTAAGTTTTCTTCCGATTTTGTCCATCATCACGCCGCTGACGACGTAGCCGGTCATGCCGACGACGGCGGCGACGGCCATCGCCGGGCCGACCTGATCGACGGTCCATCCGCGCTCCGTCTTTGCGAAGGCGACCCAGAAGTAAATGACGCCCGCGTAAGCCAGATAGCCGAGGAACCAGATTGCGCCGACGGCGGGGACATATTTTCTGCTGGGAGTCTTCCAGATATGCCAGAGGGAAGGAGGCGCGGCGGCTCCGGCGGCTTTGAGCGCGGAGAAGTGCGCCGTTTCTTTTATCAAAAGGACGAGAGCCGGGGCTAAAATCAGAGGCGCGCCGCCTGCCCAATACATCCCTCGCCAGCCCCATACCGGAAGAATGTTTTTGCTGATTATCATAGCGAAAGCTCCGCCGAGTCCGCCTGCGACCTGAAGAAGCGCCACGCATGTCGCCCTAGATTTTGCCGGGCATTCCTCTATCGTCATCACTATTGCCGTGCCGAACTGGCTCACTAGAAACATCTTAGCGATGAATTGGGCGGCCATGAAAACCCAAATGCTGGGACTCATCGCGGTTATCACGCTGAACGTGGTGAACCCGCACAGCGAAATGAGCAGTATCGGCTTTCTTCCGAACCTGTCACCCAGCCTTATGACGAAGAAACCCAAAATGGCGCCGACGTTAATCAAAGTCAAGACTACCTTAATGACATAATTCATTGACACGCCGAATTCGCCGGGAAGGATGTCGATGACGAGGCTGATAATGAAGAAGTCATAACCTTCGCAGAAGGTCGCGACGCACAGAAGGAGCATCATCATTATCACATAACCGCGCGGGCGCGCGTCGCTGCCAGATGCGGAGCCGATTTCCATATTGTCTCCCCAAAGTGATTTATCGCCGTCAAGCCTAACATATCAGACATTGAGTCGTAAGGTCAACACAAAAAGCGCGGGAGCCCTCAGCGAGGAAACGAAACTTCACGCGGCAGGGGCTTTGTGTTAAACTGATGTCGGGCAGGAACATCTTTGTTCCTGCCGCTGGGAGACATTACTATGATAAGCAACATCAAGAGGGTGGGAATACGGGTAAACAAGCAGAAGGTAGAGCCTGAAAAAGTCAAGGAACTCAAGGACTGGCTGGAAGAAAAAGGCGTGGGAGCGACGGTTGTCAAGGACGCCGCCGAGCGGTTGCCTCGCGGGCTTGATCTGCTAATAGTGATGGGCGGAGACGGCACGCTGCTGGGGGGGGCGCGCATGGCGGCAAAAGAAGGCGTCCCCATCGTTGGAATCGATTTTGGCGGCCTCGGTTTCCTCACCGAAATCAAATATCTTGACGCGCGGAAAGCGTTGTCGAAAATTCTCGAAGGAGACTGTCAGATAGAAGAGCGCTCGATGCTTGAAACCGATCTGACGTGCAGAGACTCCGGGAAAAGGATAACGCTTCCGGCGGTAAACGACGTTGTCATATCAAAGAACACCGGAATAATCGTCAGGTTGAAGATATTCATCAACGACGAATACTTCACGGAGTTTCCGGGGGACGGACTGATTATATCCAGCGCGACAGGCTCGACGGCATACTCGCTTTCGGCGGGCGGGCCGATGGTGTCTCCGGGGCTGGACGTGATAGTGATAACGCCTATCTGCCCGCACACGCTGCTGGAAAGGTCGCTTGTGATAGCCGGAAACGATGTCACTAGGGTCGCCGTGCCGTCCGTAAGAACGGACATCATGGCGATAATCGACGGACAGAAGGAACAGCCGCTAGAGCCGGGCAGCGAGGTCGTCGTCCGCAGGGCGGAGCGCCCTGCCCGCTTCGTCAGGCTTAAACCTTCTCGGTTTTTTGAAACGGTAAGAGGAAAACTTCACACCAGATGAGGCCCGGTTTTGATACGCGAGTTCAGCGCGCATGACTTCGCTCTCGCCGACGACCTGAAAGTGTCGTTGGGCGGCGGACTAAACGTCATCACAGGAGAGACAGGCTCCGGGAAATCGGTTTTAGTGAACGCGATAAACCTGCTGTTGGGCGGAAAAGCGTCCGGAGCGATGGTGCGGTCGGGAGCCGAAAAGGCATCGTTGGAGTCGGTTTTCGACTGGGAGCCGCCCGCCGACGCTTTGGCCGCTCTGAACGAAGCCGGCATCGCGGTCGAGGACGGAGAGTTGATAATTCAACGCGAGATATCGGAAAACGGGAGATCGACGGCGAGGCTCAACTCGCGCGCCGCTTCCGCCGCCCTGCTCCGCTCGGTGGGAGAACGGCTGGCCGACATTCACGGGCAATATGATCATCAGGCGATATTGAGAGGAAGAGACCACACCCGGTTTCTGGACGCGCTCGGCTCGGATTCACACCGGTCGCTTGTCCGCGAAGCCGCTTCCCTTAGACGCTCTCTGAACTCCTTGACTTCGGAAAAAGAGAGCGTCGAATCGCAGAGAAGAAAACGGGAGGACGAGCGCGACTTGCTCCTCTTCAGGATAAACGAGATTGAATCAGTGGTGAAAAGCGAAGAAGAGCACGCTGAAGCCGAAAGAGAGGCGCGGCTGCTGGAACGAGCTTCTGAACTAGCCGAGGCGGCGTCCAACGCTTTCTCTATGGTGGGCAGAGATTCGAACGAGACTTCCGCTCTCAATCTTATCGCATCCGCGCTGGGAGAGTTGGACAATCTCGAAGGAGTCGAGCCGAGACTTGACGCGGCAAGGGAGAAACTGCTTGAGGCGGACGCTCTGGCGGACGCGGCGGCGAGAATCCTGCGCGACCTTTCGGACGAGATAGAGGCTGACCCGGAACGACTCAGGGGGCTTCAGGACAGGCTGCTGGAGACGCGGGACCTGATGAAAAAAAATAGATGCGACGGCGTCGGCGGGCTGTTGAGCGCAAGAGACGCGGCGCGAGCGCGGGTGGCCGAACTCGACCGCAGCGACGCCTCCGGAGCCGAGCTTGACGAAGCTATTAAAAAAACCCGCTCTCAATTGTCCGAGAAATCGGCTAAACTTACCGAATGCAGAAAAAAGACCGCTGCGACTTTTGAGAAACAGATGAAAAAAGAACTTGGCGAACTGGCGATGAAGGGCGCTTCATTCGAGGTGGAGTTCAGAAGCGCGCTCGACGAAGACGGCGTTCCTTCCGCGTCCGGCGCCGAGACTGCCGAATTCCTGTTTTCGGCAAATCCCGGAGAGCCTGCCCGCCCGCTGGGAGATGTCGCTTCTGGAGGCGAGATGTCGCGCGTGATGCTGGCCTTCAAAACGCTTCTCAACCGCTGCGACGACGCTCCCACCCTGATTTTCGACGAGATAGACTCAGGCGTTGGCGGGCTGACCGCAAACGCAATAGGAAAGAAACTCGCGGCGCTCGCGAAAGACCGTCAGGTGCTGGCGGTAACCCATCTTCCGCAGATAGCGGCGTTCGCGGACACGCATGTGGCGGTGTCGAAAGAAGGAAGAGGCGGTCGCACCGTAATGCGCGCCTCAATAGCCCGCGGCGAAGACAGGTTGCGTGAGATATGCAGGATGCTCGGCGATTCCGGAGTGAGAGACGCATCCGCTTCGATGGCAAGGCAGATGATAGACGACGCGGAACGGGATAAATCCGACGGCGATTCAAAAAAGACGCCCGCCCGCGAGCGCTCAAAAAAATAGGAATGGCGCGCGACGCGCGCGGAACCGAAAATGATATTTTCAGGAATAGCGAAAATCGACCGCCGCACAAAGAACTTGGTGAAAAGGCTTAAGCCCGGCGACATCGCGGTGATAATGCACGAGGACCTCGACATGGTTGCCGCTGAAAATCTCGTGGCATGCAAACCTCGCGCGGTGATAAACTGCCATTCCTCCATTTCGGGAAAATACGTAAACCGAGGCCCCTACCTGCTTATCGACGCGGGGATACCTCTCATAGACAACGCCGGAGACGAGCTTGCCTCCAAGATTTCCGAGGGAGACCGCGTCGAGGTTGTCGGCGGAGAGATACGCAAGAACGGCGCGGTCCTAGCGACCGGAGCGGTGGCTGACATACGGATGCTCAACGCGCGCAACCAACTTGCCAAAGAGCACATGGGAGAAGTCTTCGAGAACTTCGCGGCCAACACTCTGGCGTACCTCGACAAAGAGAAAAGCCTTCTATACAGCAATCTGAACATGGGGTCGCTGCGGTTGGACTTCAGGGGCAGGCAGGCGCTGATAGTCGTGCGCGGCTCGGAATTCAAAAAGGACCTCGACACGCTGCGGCAGTACATCCACGAACAGGGGCCTGTGCTTATAGCGGTCGACGGCGGGGCGGACGCGCTGATAGAATTCGGTTTCAAACCGAACATCATTCTGGGCGACATGGACAGCGTGACCGACGCGGCGCTTCGATGCGGGGCTATTCTGATAGTTCACGCGTACGAGGGCGGCGAGGCTCCCGGCATGGAGAGGCTGAATTCTCTCGGTCTGGAAGGCATTCCTATTCCCTCCATCGGAACGAGCGAGGACTTGGCGCTTCTGCTGGCGTTCGAGCGCGGCGCGGAGCTTATCACAATCGTCGGAAGCCATTTCAGCGTCGAGGAATTTCTCTCTAAAGGCCGGGGCGGCATGGCCAGCACTTTTCTCACCCGGCTGAGGGTCGGCTCCGTGCTCGTGGACGCCAAGGGCATAAGCAAACTTTATCAGAACAAAGTCAGGCCGATGCTGCTGATTTATCTTGCGGCGGCGGCGGCTTTTCCGATTGCGGCGATTTTTCTGGTTTCGCCGCTCGGCCCTTTAACGCAGCAGTTCATGCGGCTGCTTAAATTGATGTTTAATATGTGACGGGAGGCTTTTCTTGGGACCTATAGATATCAAATACCACGCGTTGTCGCTTGCCGCCGTTTTTCTTGCTTTAGGGGTCGGAATCATCGTCGGCAGCAGCACCAATTTCTTCGGCATCAGCGCCATACTCGAACGTCAGGATCAAGTGATTCAGAAGCTTGAAACGAACTACAAGGAAATCCGCAAGGAAATGAGCGAGTCCAAGAGCCAGCTTGAAGGCGCGAGGGAGCGGATAGCCTCCCTCGAAGGCACGATGGTGCCGAAGCTCCTCGAAGGCAGGCTTGAGGGGCTTCGCGTGGGCGTAGTGACAATCGGCGACATATCGGCTCTTGCCCCCGAAGGAGACGACTCTGTCGCCGGACCGCTGAAAACAGCCGACGCCTCTGTTGTTTTTAAACTGAGGCTCGCGCCTGAAAGGCTAGTCGAACTCGCCGGGGAGTCTCCTTCCGATTACACCGAGCGCCTTGCGAAGGAACTTCTTCGAGGCTCCTCTTATGGCTCGAAGCTAACTGACTCTTTTCTTGCGGACGGAGCAGTCGCGGCCGGCGGTTTCAGTTCGGGCGCGGACGCAATCGTTTTCGCGCTCGGCAAGGACCTTGACCCTCAACTTCTGCGAACTGTTCTCATCCCTCTTCAGCAAGCTGCCATTGAGAATAAGGGCATAGTCGCCAATGTGGTATTCGGCGAGAGCGAGCCTTATCAGAGCGTTTTCAAACCGACGCCTTATCCTTACTTTCAAAGCGCAGAGAGCATAAACAGCCAGATTGACCTTATCATGAGCCTGCGTGAAATACAGAAACAGAGGCAGGGAAAGGCGGGCGGATTCTGATGCTTAATCCCGGAACCGTGTCGATAATCATCCCGGCGTACAATGAGGCGGACAGGCTTGGCCACACGCTCGAAGCGCTCATTCACTGCGGGTTGGGAGACGAAACGATAGTGATCGACGACGGTTCGACTGACGACACGGCGCAAGTGGCCCTCGCGCACGGAGCGCGGCTTGTGAGAAGACCGAAGAACCGAGGCAAGGGAGCCGCGCTGAACGCCGGCCTTGCGGCGGCTCTCGGCGAGACCATCATGTTTCTCGACGCCGATCTCGGCGACAGCGCCTCGAACGCGCGTCCGATACTCGACGCCGTCCGCTCCGGCGGCGCGGACATGGCCATAGGCAGTTTCTCAGTTCCCGGAGGCGGGTTCGGGTTCGTTCTCAAATTCGCCAGATGGGGAGTCCGTCTCATGTGCGGATACACTGCGACATCCCCCCTCTCCGGTCAGCGAGCGTTGCGCCGCTCAACTCTCCAATGTGTATATCCTCTAAGAAATGATTTCGGGGTGGAAACATCCATGCTCATCGATGCGGTGCGCGCCGGAAAAAAGGTGGTCGAGGTTCCCGTCGCGCTCTCCCACAGGCCGACCGGCAAAACTCTTCGCGGCTACATGCACCGCGCCCGGCAGGGTCTGGATATTTCAAGGGCTTTGCTTTCAGCCGCCTTCAAACGCAAGGCAAAATAAACCCGGATATTTCACGAGAAAACCTCATATTCTTCTCGCCGCTGTTCCATAAGATTGTCCGAACGAATCCAGATTGCCGTCGATTATCAATATCTCTGAAGAAGGCCGAAAGAGGCCGAATTGTCTTTCATAAAACTTTCCCAGCCTAACATGTAATAGAGATTGTCATTTATAGCTCGTCCGGCGCGGAGGTTCAATTGAAGGTCGTTCGGGTCGGATATCTCGCCTACGTAATAAGTTTTGTTTTTCTGATACTCGAACCCGCCGCCAAGCTTGCCGCTTTTGACGCCGAACTTGTACCACATGTCCGGCTTGAAACCTTTGACACCGAACTGCAGGTTGGACGTGCTGTTTTCTCCGAGGTCGTCGAATCCGAAAAGATAAAACACTTCGGAGTTAGGCGGGAACACCCGGACGTTCATGTCGGCGAAATACTTATCTTTCCTGCCCTCGTATCTAAGGCCGAAATCGGGTTTGAATTCTGTGGCGTTTATGGCGCGGATCATCTTGGTGAAACTGCTTGCCGCTTTGTCGGCGTTCTCCATCGTGGCTCGCGTAGTCTTTATCGTCTCGCGTATGTCCTGATTGATCTCGGTGTCGGTAACGAGGTCCCTGATCGCTCGCGTTGATTCCTCCACATGTTCCAGCGATTTTTTCAGCGTGTAAACGGTCTGCTTGATTTCGCTTTTGAAAAGCTCGTCTCCCACAATGTCTTCCGTGTGCAGAACCACGCGGTCAACATCGGTTATGAGCGTGTCAATTTTCAAAGAAGTAGCCTTGAGATTCTCCGTGATTATTCTGGCGTTTTCGAGAGTGTCGACAACCTTGCCGCTGCCTGTGTCGCCGGTTTGCCTGAGCGCTATAGTGAATTTCAGGGCTTCCTCGGTTATCATGCGGACATTCTCGGTGGTGGCGAAGATGTCGTTCTGAAGCCTCTCGCTCTCCATCATCACGCGGGTTTTTGCGAGTATCAGGTTCATCTCGGCGAGCGCTGTGTTTGCCTTGTCGATGATATCCGGAACTGTGGCTGGAGACTTCGTTTCGCTGACGATATCGCCGTCTTTGAAATAGACGTAAGGAGGAGTGACGTTGGGTGGAGCCTCGATGTTGAGCACTTTGTCTTCGAGGAACCCGACTTTGATAGTAAAACTGGAGGTTTTATGAATCTTATATTTCTTTTCGATGCGAAGGTTGAGCATGACGTCGCCGTTGTCCATCAGTTCCATAGATTCGACCTTGCCGATGCTGATGCCTGAAAGCCAGACGGCGTTGCCCGCGCCGAGGCCCTGAACGTTGGAGAACACGGCTTTAAGCGTGTAGCTGTTATCGTTGTCGAGGCGCATTTCCTGAACGCGGTTGTAGCCTATGATCAGGATGGCGGCGGCGGCCAGAACGCCCGCGCCGACTTTGAAGTAATGAGTGAACATTTAATTTCCTCCGATCGCGCCGCCGGGCCGCATGGCGTTGAGAAACGCGCCTATGTGCGGATGCCCGCAGCGCTCCAGTTCGTCGAGTTTGCCTTCGGCCAGTATGCGCCCTTCGTGTATCATCGCTATTCTGTCGCTGATGCGCGACGCGGCGTCTATGTCGTGCGTGACCACTATCGATGTCGTGCCGTACCTGTCGCGCATCCTCATAATCAAGTCTGAAACAGTGGCGGTCAGGAGCGGGTCGAGCCCGGCGGTCGGCTCGTCGTAGAGGAGCGCGCGCGGGCTGAGCGCAAGCGCTCTGGCTATCGCAACGCGACGCCTCATCCCTCCGCTCAACTGGTCGGGCCTGTTTTCTTCCACGCCCTTCAATCCTACCGCCTCAAGCCTTTCCCTCACTATTTCCCTTATCTCTTTCTCTTTCATCCGAGTGTGCCGCCTGAGCGGGAACGCCACGTTCTCCCTCACGTTCATCGAATCGAACAGCGCGCCCTCCTGAAAAACCATCCCCATCTTCTTGCGCACCTCGTTCATCGTGGTTTCCGAAAGGTCGTCCACCCTCTCCCCGTCGATGAAGATTTGCCCAGATGTCGCGTTGATAAGTTTCATCAGGGCGCGAAGCAGAGTGCTTTTGCCGCAGCCGCTTCCGCCCATGAGCGTGACTATCTCGCCGGCGGCCGCGTGGAAATTTACTCCGTCTAGCACCGTCTTCGGCCCGAATTTCACCACTAGGTCTTTTGTCTCAATCATAACTTTTAGCAACCCCGCCCGCGCCGCGCGCGGGCTGCCCGCATTTTGCCGATGCGGGTTAAAACAGAAGCACGGTCAGCGCGTAGTTCAGCGCGAAGATGCTCACGATGGAGGCGACCACTGCGTTAGTCGTCGCCTTGCCGACGCCTGAAGCGCCGCCTTCGGTGTGCATCCCCTCAACGCATCCTATCAGCGCTATCGTTATCGCGAAAAGCCCGCTTTTCAGCATTGCGGCGGACACGTCCCGCTGTTCCACCAGCCTCGGTATGTAGCTGTAGAAAACTTCCCAGTTCACTCCGTAAACCTGATGAGCGACCATGTATGCGGCCATGATTCCCGTCAAACCGGCTATCACTGTTGCCACCGGAATCATTATCATCAGCGCGAGCATCCTCGGAGCCACAAGATACTGAATCGGGTTCACCGCAAGCGACCTGAGCGCGTCTATCTGCTCGGTCACTTTCATCGAGCCGAGTTCGGACGCGATGGAGGAGCCTACTCTGCCAGCCATAACCACTGCCGTCAGGACAGGCGCAAGCTCGCGCACCATCACGAACGCTATACCGCCGCCTATGAACTGCGTGGTGCCGAACCTCACAGCCTGCTCTGTTACCTGCACGGAAAGGATCATCCCGGTGAATCCCACGACAAGAAGAGTTATCGGGATGGAATTCACTCCGAGGTTGGACATGTGAAAAATGGTCATGCGGAAATCCACGGACAGGCGCGCAAAGTATGTCAGGGTGGTCGCCAGCATGCCGGCCAGTTTGCCGACATACTCGACCGCCGTCACAATCGGGTGAAACGCGGTTTTTCCCATTCTTCCCCCGCCTGTCAGAAAGCCGCGCGATCGTTGAAGAACTCGCGGAACTTGCTGAAATCGTTGACTATCCTGCCCACTCCCCGGATGGCGGTAAGTTCAGGCTCTTTGGACATATTGACCTTGACCTGAAACCGGCTCTGAAAATAATCCGCCAGTCCTTTAAGCAGGCTGCCGCCGCCGGTGAGAATAACGCCTCTGAAAAATATATCCTCGTAAAGTTCCGGCGGAGTTTCTTCGAGCGCCGCCTGAAGCCCGTCCGCCAGAGGTTTTAATCCTTTGTAAAGCATCGCGGCCAGATCGACATGCGGTATCTCTATCTCCTGCAGGCCTGAGCCGCCCTCGGTGTCCATCCGCCTGATGTAAATTTTCTCCCCTTTGCGGGGCTGAAGCCCTACTTTTATCTTCGCCTGCGCGGCTTCCTCTCGCGAAGACGCCGTGCCGAGGTTCACTTCTATAAGCCTCTGAACCATAGCCGTAAGGTCGTCGCCGCCGAATTCGAGCGTGCGGCCCACTATGATTTCGTTCGACGCGATTACAGAGATGTCCGTCACCCCCGCTCCGATGTCCACAATCAGACTTCCGCGCGGGTCGTTCATATTGCCAGTAATCGCGACGTATGAGGCCAGATTGCATGGTACTAAATAGATTTTTCCCGCTCCGGCTTCACGCGCGGCGTCGCAAAGCGCGCGCTCGTGTACCGAACTTATTTTTATCGGAACCGCCGCCGCCACCATCGGCCTGAGCGCCATCGGCGATTTCATAGCCTGCGAAAACACCTTCCTGAGCATGAACCGGGTGGCCGCGTAATCGGCGATCACCCCTCGCGCCACCGGACGTATCATCTCGGAACCGGCTCCCAGTTTGCCGGCTCTCTCGGACGCGCTCCGTCCTATGTACAGCACCCGCTTGCTGCGCGTGTCCGCAACCATTGCGGTCGGCTCGCTGTACGTAATTTTATTGCCTGACACAAGCGACGTCTTGCTCGTGCCGAGGTCCAGCCCGAGCCGCGGCGCCAGAAAAGGGATCATCCTTCAGCCCCCGCGCTGAATCCGGGACGCTCCGGCCCCGAACTATACATATTAGTAATATCCATATATGTTGATGATTATTTGCTTCGGACGTTTCAAATCGACAATATCGCCCCGCCGTCCTTTCTCATTTGACCGTATTGGTGAAATACAGGCTAACTATTTCTTTCTTTGAAAATTCCGTCATCGAAACCCTGTATCCGGGAATCCGATTCCGCCATGTCCAGCCTTTTGGCCGCCAGACGCGCAAAACCGGCGTCCAGTTCCACACCACAGAAGTCCCGTCCGAGCTTCTTTGCCGCCACCGCAGTCGTCCCCGACCCCAGAAACGGGTCAAAAACCATCGCCCCCGGCCTCGAACTCGCCAATATTATTTTCGCCAGCATCTTTTCCGGCTTTTGTGTCGGGTGACATGTGTTTTCCGGCATCGACCAGAACGGGACTGTTAGATCGTTCCAAAGGTTGGAAGGATGAGTGAGCCTGAACCTGCCTGCGGCGTCCTCCGACCAATCCTTGGGCGCTCCGTTCTCCGTGTAAGGCGCGAGCGTGCGCCTTTTCACCTTTACCGCGTTCACGTCGAAGTAATACTCCTCGCCGACCGTGCAGAACCAGATGTCCTCATGGCAGTTTTTCCAGTTATTTTTTGCGCCGCGCCCCTTTTCCCGCTCCCATGTGATGCGGTTTCTTATAATGAAGAATTTTTCAAGCGCCCTCTGCGCCGCCGCAGACGATTTCCAGTCCGAACAGACATATATCGACGCGTTTTTCTTCAACAGGCGCGCCAGCGGAGCAAGCCATGACTCCATCCATCCGGCATAAGCGTCATCGGCCCGCTTCCTGAACGCCGACGCGTTGAACGTCTTGTTCATATTGTACGGCGGGTCCACGAAACACAAATCCACGAATTCTTCAGGGAGAAGAGGCAGAGCGTCGAAAACATCCATGTTAAACACCCGCCCGCGCGCGTCTTCAACCGTCGCCGGCGCGTCAATGCGCGCGAGCTTCGCGTCATATTTCGCCGCTTCCTCTTCCGTCAGCCTTATCGTCCTGTTGTTCTTCGCTCCGGATTTCATTTGCTCTTTTCCATTTCATCGAAATCAAAAACTGATTATAAGCGTTCAGCCGATTGCGTGAAACAATAATGCCATAAAACACCTATTATTTCTATGATTTTTATCGGAGACATCTAAAGGTTTTTAATTTTCCGCCGATAAAAGTGATATGAAGATAGATACGAGCACATTTGCGGCGTTTGCGGCCAAGAGCATGGAAAAGCTCAAGGCGGACTTCGACCCTGCCGAAAAAGAGCGCGAAGGCAGCCTCAAAGCGATTCTTACGAGAATAAAGAACGCCCGCATATCCCGCGACCTCAGAGACCACTACTCTAAGCTTGTCCGCACTATGGCCGCAGACGACAGATTGGACGACAAGCTGATCAAAAGCATCCTTGAAATAATTTTTCTTCTGGAAATGACATCTTCCGAAAACGAAAAAAACGAGGAATACGCGGTCGGAAACGCTGAGAAAACCGTTAACGATGAAATGAAACAACTCCGCAGCGACCGCGCAGAGATAAAAACCCGCAAAGAAAGCCTGCAAAAACTCCGGGACAGCTTTTCCGCCATTGCCTGATTCCGTCAGCTACGCAAATTACATTTCCACATCGATATGCATGAGTTATATGAATTCTTGATTTATGCCTGATTGGTCAAAAGAAAATAAGGCCTTGAAAATTCCGACAAAAACATCGCAATACTCTCAAAATTGACCGTGCAAAAAGACGCGAAAAATCTAGAAAATATTTTTCTATAGGTTTTTTTCAGGTTAATATAACCCTTCTATCCATTGCGTCGCTATGAAATTTCGGGTGTTTATCTTATCATATAGTTCGACTGTCGGTTGAGTCGGCGGGGAATGATTATTTATGAATATGAAGGAAATCGGAACTCCGAGGAAGGCTTTCGGAATCGTCTGGGCGGCGGAGCTTGTGGCTCCGGCTATTTATGTGGTTATCGGACACAGTTTCATCAAAGGCGGGGCAATGAGCGCGTTTGCGTCCGGAAACTCTCTGCTTATGAAGGCGATGCTGGCGACGGGGGCCTTGGTTTTTATCGCCGGATTCGTCTTTCCGCAGATGAGGTTGAACGACGCCGCTTTTCAGAAGAAAGGCGGCGCGGACGAAGCCGCGCAATACGTCTTTACCACAGGGCTGATATCGCTAGGGATGTTTGAGACCGTCCCCCTGCTCGCTCTGGTATGGGGATTCGTCGCCGGGGATTTGACTTACCTTGTTCCTTCCGCAGTCATAGCGATGATAGCGATAATTTTTATACGCGGCCAGATAAATATGAGTTTCGACAGAGTTGAATCGTTGTTTCCGAACGGGAGAGGATAACATGCCGAGCGCCGAAAAAGGGCCGGAAGCGGTCAGGAAAATCTTTCAAACAAAAAAGATGGCGCTGATAGCGAGCCTGCCGGCTAATGACGTTGGGCTTGCGGTTGCGGCGCAAGCTGGCGGAGCGGACATGATAAAGATACATTTGAACGTCCGCCACGCGGCGAGCGGCGCGTGTTTCGGCTCATTCGCAGAGGAGCGCGCCCGGATAGAAGCCGTGCTTGGCTCAGTTGAAATCCCTGTGGGAATAATGCCGGGCGCGGCAACGGCGGCGACCGCGCTAGAACTGGAATCTCTTGCGGAAATGGGAATCGCGTTTTACGACATTTACGCTAGCGACATGCCTGCGGAATATCTCAAAGTCGAAGGAATAGAGGCAATGGTAGCGCTCGGTCCGGACTGGCGGGAATGGGAGCCGGAAAGATATTCTTCGCTGGGAGTCGGGCTGCTCGAAGCTTCCATAGTGAAACATGAGGAATACGGCAGGCCGCTGTTCGCGTCCGACCTCGCGGCGTATTCGAGGATAGCGGCGGCGTTCGCGGGAGCGGTTGTCGTTCCGACGCAGAAAGCGATCAGGCCCGACGAAACCGCGCTGCTGGCAAGATGCGGCGTCAGGGGATTGATGATAGGGAAAATCGTCGCGGGGGACAGCGCGTCCTCCTTTGAAAAGAGCGCGGCGGAATTCGCCCGGCGCATCGCCGAGCTTTAACCGCCCGGCACCGGAGTTATATGCATCCAATATTCTTTTCTTTTCCGCAGATTGAGATTCTAGGCAGGACGGTCGGGCCGTTGCATATTCACGCATACGGCGTGATGCTCGCGGTGGCTTTTCTGTTCGGCCTCGCGCTGCTCATAAGAGAAGGCCGCCGCTATAAGTTCTCTTCAGACGACATGCTGGACATGACGATTTACATAATTATTTCCAGCATAATCGGCGCGCGCATCATGTACATCTTGTTGTCAATAGGCGACTATTCCACCGACCCGCTGGGGGCGTTGAAGATATACGAAGGCGGGCTTTCGCAGCACGGCGGAGTCATCGGAGGCTTTGCGGGGCTTGCGCTGTTCGGTTGGAGAAAGAAATATTCCATCGCGGCGCTGTGCGACGCGGCGGCTCCGCCTCTTGTTCTAGGTTCGGCGGTCGCAAGATGGGGATGCTTCCTGAACGGATGCTGTTACGGAGCGCCGTGGAACGGGCCTTTCGCTATTGTTTTCCCCTCTTTGGGCGACGGTCTCCCCCGCCACCCGGCCATGCTTTACGACTCTTTCCTGCATTTCGCGCTGCTCGGCGCGATGTTCGCCCTCAGACGTTTCAAGCGGAAAGACGGGGACATGGTGGCGTTCTATCTTGTCGGTTTCGCTATTCTCAGATTCATCACTGAAATATTCCGCTCCGGGAACACCGGCGTGGCAGTCGTCGGAACGATCACCATAGCGCAGCTTGTGTCGATTCCGCTGATTGCCGCAGGGATATTCATCTATACGAGGCCCGCGAAGCCTGTCGCCGCGCCTTCCGCAAAAAATAACAAGAAGAACTCAAGCCCGCCGAAGAAAACCAAAGGCTCCTCCGCGTCCGCCCCTCAGAAGAAGAAAAATAAGGGGAAACGCTGAACTCATGTGTTCCGAATCGCCGCATGTCAATCAACTGGACGATGAGAATCTCGAAGACCGGGAACATGAGTTTCAGGCTGAGGCCGACTGCTCCCGGCTCGACATGTTTATTAAGGAACGCCTGACGACTCTTTCTAGGGGCCACATTCAAAGGCTGATAAAGACCGACTCCGTCTCTCTGAACGGAGTGGCGGCGAAACCTTCAAAATCCGTCCGGCCCGGCGATTGGATAAGGGTCTCCCTTCCGCCGCTTCAACCTTCGGACATTGTTCCGGAAGACATCCCGCTGGACATCATTTTCGAGGACGGCGATATAATAGTCGTCAACAAACCCAAGGGAATGACGGTTCATCCCGCGCCGAATCAATCCACCGGAACGCTTGTAAACGCCCTTCTGAAATATTGCGGCAACAGTCTTTCCGGCATAAACGGAGTGGCCCGGCCCGGTATCGTTCACAGGATAGACAAGGACACTTCCGGTTTGCTGGTGGTGGCAAAAACCGATTTCGCGCACAACCATATCGCCGAACAGATAAAACTCAGAGAGACGACCAAGAAGTACACCGCGGTCGCGCACGGCGCGCCCTCGAAAAGTTCCGGCCGCATCGAAACGCTCATCGCCAGAAATCCGAGAGACAGAAAAAAGATGTGCGTGGCGAAAAAGGACGGAAGGGACGCGATAACGCTATACGAGACGAAAGAAAAGTTCGGGCATTTTTCCGAGATTGACGTAAGGATTTTGACCGGGCGCACGCATCAGATACGGGTGCATCTGGCGCACATAGGATGCCCTATCGCCGGCGACGGCGCGTACGGCGGCGGCTCTCTAAAAACGCAGGAGCTTCGCGGGGATAGACGAGCGGCTTTTCAGGACGCCCTCGACCGGCTTCAGGGTCAGGCGCTTCACGCGCGCGAGATTTCTTTCAGACATCCGAGGACCAACGAGACTGTAAGTTTTACCGCGCCGCCCGCGCCGGACATAGCGGCATTCATCAATTTTCTAAAGGAGAACGATCCTCTTGAAGTTTAAGATTGAAGGAACGGAAGGAGCGGCCCGCGCGGGCGCGGTCGAACTGCCGAGAGGCAGTTTCCTGACTCCGGCGTTCATGCCGGTAGGCACGCAGGCCACCGTCAAAGGCCTCTCTCCCGAAGAACTGCGCGAACTTGGTTTCAGAGTGATACTGTCGAACGCGTATCATCTGTATCTGCGCCCCGGACACGAGCTTGTGGAATCGATGGGCGGACTCCACAAGTTCATGGCGTGGGACGGACTGGCGCTCACTGACAGCGGAGGCTATCAGATTTTCAGCCTGAAAGGGATGATAAAACTCACTGACGAGGGCGTGACGTTCAAGTCGCATCTCGACGGGTCGTCGCATTTCATCCGGCCCGAAGACAGCATGGCGATACAGAGGGCTATAGGCGCGGACATGGTCATGGCGCTGGACGAATGCCCTCCGGGCGACTCGGACAGAATAAAACTTGAGGCGGCGGTCGCTCGCACCGCCGCATGGCTGCGTCGCTGCCGCTCCGTTTCTCTCAAATCTCACCAGACGCTTATCCCGATTATTCAGGGCGGAACGGACCGCGAGATGAGGCGCAGGTCTGCGGATTTGACTCTCGAAATGGATTTCGACGCGCACGCGCTGGGCGGCCTCAGCGTCGGGGAGGAACGCGGCGCGATGCTTGACACTGTGGAGTTCGCCGCCCCGCTCCTGCCGCATGACAAACCCAGATACCTCATGGGCGTCGGAATGCCGTCGGACATCCTAGACGCTGTGGAGCGCGGGATCGACATGTTCGACTGCGTGCTGCCGACTAGGATGGGAAGAAACGCCGCCGCATTCACATCGCGGGGCAGGATTAATCTGCGAAACGCGGCGCACGCCCGCGACGACAGCCCGATCGACCCCGAATGCGACGGCGCGTGCTGCCGCAATTTTTCCCGCGCGTACGTCAGGCATCTCTTTATGTCCGGCGAGATTATGGCCGCGCGGATAACCTCTTTTCACAATCTCGCTTTTTATGCTAGAATGATGGCTCTCGCCCGAAAGGCGATACTCGAAAATAGATTCGCTTCTTTCAAGCGGGATTTCGAGGCAAAGCAAAACAACGGAGGCGTTAATGAATAACCCCCAGATAGTGAACCTAGTGATGATTGTCGGGTTCATAGCAATTTTTTACTTCATACTGCTCCGCCCCCAGAGCGTTCAGCAGAAGAAAAGAAAAGAGCTGCTGGAATCGCTTAAGGTGGGCGACAAGGTTTTGCTCAACAGCGGAATCTACGGCGAAATAACCGAGGTCAGAAAAAGCAGTCTTCGGGTGAAGATCGCCAAAGATGTTGTAGTCAGATTGGATCGCAGCGGAGTACAGTCTAAAACAAGCAAAGAAAAAGAAGAAGCCGACTAGACAGGGTCGAAATGTCTGAAAAGATTCACCCCGGTAAAGACGGAATAAGCGCAGCGGGAATAGCGATAGCGCTGGCGGTGTTCGTAGTTGTCGCGATGGGGCTGACGCGACTGTCCGACCGCGCGGTAACAGCTCCTGCTGAAATGACGGCGGCGCATCAAACGCTTCCGCGCGAACATGTCGAGCAGGCTCAAGTCGCCGCCGCGCCTGAGACGGGAGAAATCATGCCGCCCGCTCAAGCCGAAACGGAACGGCAAATCGTTGCTGCTGCGGAACCGCGCCGGGAACCAGCGCAACCCCGCCCCGCCCCGCCCCAACCCGCAGTTCGCCCAACTCCAGCTCAATCCGAGAAAACTTCTGTGACCATAAATAGGGTGCAACAAGCGGCGCGCCCGGTTCCGTCGGAGCTTCTTCCCAATGTGACCGTCCCCGCGCCCGGAAAACTTGTCGAGCCTCCGCCCGCTGTCGAAAAAGTCGATCCGAAATCCATCAACGACCCGGCGGCAGCCATGTGGTACTCAGTACGCGTCGGGTACACCGACAGCAAAGTGAGAGCGGACATCCTGCGAGACGTTCTGCGCGAACAGGGATTCCCGAAAGCGGACACCGTGAACGGGGGCGACGGAACGTATTTCGTTTCTCTCGGCGATTTCAACTACCGGTATCAGGCCGAACAGGTGTCGGACTCGGTGAAAGACAGGACGAGCCTTCTGCCGATGATTCACGAAAAAACGGTGGCTAAATAAATATCTATCGCAACGCAACCGGCGCGATAATAGCCGCGCCGCAAACAACTCGAAAAGAATCCATGGAGGAATATACAATGAAAAGAATAATCAACGCACTGGCGGTCGCGGCGCTCGCGCTTTTTGCCGCTGTTATGGCAACGCCTGTTTTCGCAGCATCGTCCGACTCCGAGAAAGAAATCGCATCGGTATTCGAATCGCTTTGCGGCAACGCTGAAAAGAAGGTTGGCATACATGTGAAACCGGCTTCGCCCGCTCCCGGCAAGGCTTACTCCTCTGCGTCAATCTCGTATCTTTCATACGAGTTTGCGTCCGGCATGTGGATATTCAGGGAGATCGAGACGTCTGACACCGGAGCGAAAAGAGTTTCCGGCGCGTGGAAGAATGTTCCGTTGGTTTCCGTATCCGGCGAAAAAACATTCAAAGACATCTATATAGACGACGCGTCCGTGCGAGGATATTCCGGAGAGGCGCTCGACCGCGCCCGACTCGAATATCTCCTCTCTCTTGATGGAATATCTTTTGACGGCGCTTCACTGAAACAAGCGGCAGCAAGCGCGGCTTCGGCCGATTCCGATAGAGTTGCCGTTCGTCAACTTCCCGCTCAGGCTTATTCTCAGGATTCCATCCCCGAACCTGTCATGAAGCTCATCATGGAGAAGCTTGACCCGGTGGTTTACACGGGCCTAATCATCGACGCCACGGAGACCGGAGCGAAAAGAACCCTCTCGCCGAACATCGTCACTTCCGACGGAAAAATCCTTCACGGTTTCGACAAGGAAATGAACACTTACAAGGACATCGACGGCAAAGACGTCATAAGGTACGCGCGTTCAGTCGATGAAGCAAAGGAACAGAAGGCGAACATCGGAACGGAGCCGCTGGTGATAAAGGCTGTCGGCGCGACTGGCCATTTCAAAGGCGACATCCTTATTTCGGATGAAGACGCAAAAGCGATTCTTGAGGCTGAAAAACACGGGAAGTTTCTTTCCAACAGAAAAGTGATTATTGCGCTCTGACGCCACATGCCCGCGAACGCGCGGCTTCGATAGCAAGGGAAACGGTTGACACATGGCATTCAAACAGGAAACGTATGACGTTGTGATAATAGGGTCAGGGCCGGCGGGTCTGACGTGCGCGCTATACTGCGCGCGGGCCGGACTGGGCGCGGTCATTCTGGACAGAGGCATGCAGGGCGGCCAGATGGCTATGACTGAATGGATAGACAACTATCCGGGTTTTCACGAAGGAGTGGAAGGCTCCAAGCTCGGCGAACTGATGTTCGAACACGCGCGGAGGTTCGGCGCCGAATCGACATACGCGACGGTCGAACGCATTGTCGGAAAAGACTCCGATGGCATTTTGACTGTCGAGACGGACATGGGGCCGTTGAAAGCGAAGGCCGTTGTGGTAGCCACCGGCGCGGCTCCCGCAGAACTTGGCGCGCCCGGCGAGGCCGAACTTCGCGGCAGAGGCGTTTCGTACTGCGCTGTGTGCGACGGCAATTTTTTTAAGGGACAGGACGTGTGCGTGATCGGCGGCGGCGACGCCGCTGTCGAGGAGGCGGCCTACTTAGCGAAGCTCTGCCGAAAGGTTTACATCGTCCACAGAAGAGACAAACTGAGAGCGGCGAAAGCGGCTCAGGACGCCGCCGCGTCAAAAGACAATATTGAGTTCGCGCTGAACAGCATTCCGACAGCGATACTCGGCGACACTGAAGTGAAGGCTCTTCGAGTCAAAGACGCCGTTGCCGGCGAAGAGAGAGATTTGCCCTGCTCCGGCGTTTTTATTTATGTCGGAATTAAACCCGCCACGGATTTCGCGCGCGGCGCGCTTGATCTGGATGAAAACGGATTCATAGTCACGGACAATGAAATGAGAACGAGCATGGATGGAGTGTACGCTGCTGGCGACGCCCGCAGGCCGAGAAACAGGCAGGTTGTAACAGCCTGCGCCGACGGAGCGACCGCCGCTCTGACTATCGAGCGGATACTCAACGAACAACCGGACAGATGGAGAAAATAATGAGCGGACTATATGACAGGATACAGGCGGCGGTCAAGGCTGTAAGAGCGAAAACGGATTTCTCCGCGCCCACAGGGATAATACTCGGCACGGGTTTGGGCGCGATCGCAAAGGAAATCGATATTGAAACTTCCATCCCTTATGAGGAAATTCCCGGATTCGCCAAACCCACCATATTCGCGCACGAAGGCAATTTGCTGTTCGGCAAGCTGAGCGGCAGGCCGGTCATAGCGATGCAGGGAAGGTTCCACCTTTACGAGGGTTTCACGCCGGATCAGGTCGCGTTTCCGGTCAGAGTCATCCGCGCGCTGGGCGCTGACACGCTGATAGTGTCCAACGCGGCGGGCGGATTGAGAAGATTTTTCCAACCCGCCGCTCTAATGATTATCGACGATCACATAAATATGATGGGAATTAACCCGCTCATCGGGCCGAACGATGAAAGGCTGGGACCGAGATTCCCCGACATGTCGGAACCGTACGACCGGGCGCTTGTCGCGCTCGCGGAAAAAATAGCCCTCGAAGAAGGCATAGACGCGCACAAAGGCGTTTACGTGTCGGTGACAGGCCCCAATCTTGAGACCGCCGCCGAATACCGCATGTTCATCAATATGGGGGCGGATGCCGTGGGAATGAGCACTGTTCCGGAGGTCATCGTCGCCAAGCACGCGGGAATGCGCGTTTTCGGCGTCTCGGTGATTACCGACATGTGCGTGCCGGATTGCCTTAAACCCGCGGACATCAAAGACATTATCAAATACGCCAATCAAGCTGAACCGAAACTGACGCGCCTCATATCTAAACTCGTCGCTTCGATATAAATCATTAATAAATTGGTTTGTTGGATTTTGCGGTGAAACCATTTTTTTGCAAAAAACATGTTTCCCCGCGCCCCTTCCGAAAAAAACTCTTTGTCGCCGATTTTGTTGAACTTCGTTCTTTACAAAATCGTCTCATTTCATTGATATGCGAAAAAGATATAGTTTTATGCAAGACACACAAATGGGTGGGTAAAATCAATTAAGAACTGACATAAACAAAATTCTTCCGCGCGCGTTATGTCAGAGTATCTCTTTTTTCAGGAAACGCTGCAAATCCGCAATCAGACGAAAATTCAGCGCGAAAGTGTTAATGTGCCCGGTGGGATACACCCTCAGCCACGGCATTCCGCCCCATGCCGCGTCTGTCGCCTCGACTGTTTCCACGGGGACGAGATGATCGTAACGTCCTGAAGCCATGAACATGTTTTTCACCGGAACTCGCGGCTTCATCCGCCTCAGACTCATGAGAGCGTGCGCCCTGTCGTCCGACAGCATCGTCAACTCCCCGGCTGCCTCTCTGCGCCGCCAGTCATCGGCGTAATCCCATTTCGCGAAAAGGTCCGCCATGTCCACAGGAGGCATACACATTATGGCGAAATCGGCGTTGCTCGCGTTGCACGCGTAAGCGCCTGACAGAACGCCGCCGAAGGAGACCCCGAACAACCCGACGCTCCCTGCCCCGTTCTCGTTCAACCAGTTTATGAAAACCTGAACATCCGCGAACGACTGCCTGAACGAAAGCAGCGTCCATCTCGTCTCCGGAGTCATCAAATACTGCCCGCTGAAAGAACCTTCCGGAGTGCGCCGTTGCGAATACGGAATGGTGACCATCGCCGTTTCAAAACCCCAAGACGCGAACCTGAGCGCCCACCATTCAAAATAGAAATCGAAAGCCGCGTCCACGTGCAGTCCGTTCAGCATCACGATGACAGGCGCTCCCTTGCGTCCGTCCAGCCGGAAATGCTTAACATACACCGTGTTGTTCTCTGAAAAAACCGTCTCTATCGGGCTTGGATAGCTCCCCTCCCAAACAGACACGAACGGAAGCTGGGATGATTTTCTGAACCGTATGTCAGGGACTGCATCGGAAGGAGCGAAGAAAAGAGCCGGGTCTCCTAGCTCCTCGTCCGTCAGCAGAGCGCTCACATCGTATCCGGTCACATCCGGAATCTCCGGAGTCGAAGTCAGTTTCCCCGCTATCGAAGCAATCAAGTCAAAAACATCCGTCACGGCCTTGTCGAAATCCATTATGATACGCTCCCGGCGGCCCCAACTGCGAGCCAAGTGTCTTTAACGATGATTCTAGCAGAACACAGCCAAAATATGCCATCGGAGATTTGTATGACTGATAATCTATCATACTGAAGTATATGCACTGCTCACAGCGCGCAAGCAATGAGTAAGAACAATTGCGTTGAATTTGTATATTACTGTAACATGCGCTCAAAGCGTCTGATACAATATCTCAAGGCGGAAAACCGGGATATAATTTAGATTTGCAGGAGGAACCCATGAGCGAAGAATCGAAAGTGTGCGATGTTCCGGGGAAGAGCAACCATGTTCGCCATCATAACCACGGCGGACAAGCAGTATACGGATTAGGATTTATCGGCGCGGCGGTATACTTCATCGGCAATGCAACAACCTTCGGCTCCGGCGTCGTCGGTTTCCTAAAAGCCATCGTATGGCCCGCATTCCTCGTGTATGAAGCATTCAAAACATTGTACAATTAAGCGTTGCACATCGTCGCAAAGATTCTTTCTTACTCATCGTTATCCGTCCACTAATATGCACTATCGTTGCCAAGGTCGTTACTCATCATTGCCAAGACCGTTACTCATCGTTGCCCGCCCACTAATATCCACTATCGTTGCCAAGTCCGTTACACATCGTTGCCAAGGTCGTTATTCATCGTTGCCAAGGTCTCCTTGGCAACGCAGAACCAATGACAATGAAAGCGGAGCTTCCGGCTCATCCGTTACCAAGGCAACCTTGGTAACGATGAAAGAATTACTGTATTCTAGCATCAATCACGCATCCCCTGACAATTGCCGCATGCTAATAAGCGTTACCTTGTCATCTTACGAAGATGATTGATTGCGTTTTATCCATCCATATCCATGATTTTTGCTGATACTATTTGCGACATCCAGTATAATGCGTAAGTCTGTTGTAGGATAATTATTCATCAATTCTACGATTGGAACACATGTCTGCTTACTATCATCCGTGTTTAATATACTATCAGTAGAAACATCGATTGTATTCTGTTCATAATTTCTTAAAAACCAATTCTCCATTACTAACCTCAACATTTGATTTTCAAACAGATATTTTATCCTATCATTTTTTGATATCGTATTATCCATCTTCAGCGCTTCTACGATTTTGCTTTGAGATTGGTCATCAAGTCCAACACTAGTGTGTTTTGTGATACCCCTAATAAAATATTCGTATGAGACAAAATGAATATCCTTGCCAGTTTCTGCTTTATACTCTTTACGAAGTTCAGGTCTTGGACCGATTCTTTGTCCATTGATAAGTAGCCACCAGTCTTCTTTGTCATCTTGAGTGACAAATAATGTATGCTGGTTACGCTTACCCATTTCATTTATTGTTTGTTTCCAAATTAAGAAATCTCCATATTTATTTTCTCCTTCTTTATTATTGTCACAATAACCGGGCGGCGTTTTTTTAGAATATCTACCATCTGCTTCTTTAAACAAATCTCTCAAATCATCGTCATTGAAATGTTGTCCGATACGACCTCGCATAATGCATATTATCCTGTCCAAATAAGGGTCTTTGTATCTTGATATAGGATATTTTTCAATGTCATCCTTAATTCTTTTTTTAGCTTCAGATAACACCTTCTCTATGTTTTTGTTTAACTCATCCCATTGTATTACCGAATTTGATCCTTGAGATCCATCAATACTGTTGATAATGTTTTTTAATACTACATCGATATCGTTAAAATATTTGCTAACTTTCTTTGCTTCCGTTATTTGATCGTCTATTAATTTAATCCGGGCATCGAAAAACTCCTTTGCAACCTGATGTGGCACCCATATCCTTCCTAATATCTTCTCGTTTTCAATTGTTTTTATAAGACCTTCCCTTTCTTTTGTTTGAAGCCGATAAATATTTAAGTAAATATTCGTATCAAATATTATAGTTCCATTGTTCCAAATATCTTTTAACTCATCTTCTGAAAGCGGCCACAAATGCTTAAACTGGTCAGGCATAAATCACCGTATTCTTAAAATTATTGCATATCTCAAAACACACTCTGTGACGACTAATATAATATATTAAATCTAATTGTCAGTAAATACAACAAGCAACATGATAAGATCGAATAGCAACATAAGAATTCGTCTCTATTCACTCGATTCGCATCTATTACAGCAGAGCCATGTTTACTCATCGTTACCAAGGTGACCTTGGTAACGATGAAAATATTGTGTCGTTCATTGTGGCGGGTTCACGCTCCCGTGCGTGGCTTTCAAACCCGGTGCGGGCGCGCGAAATAAAAGAAAATGGGGACAATCAGCGCGGTTTTTCGCGATGGGTGTCCCCTTTTTTCGGTTCTGTTATAACTGCTCGCTGCCGATTCAGTTCACAGCAGGGCCATGCCTTTGATGGTCATTATCTCGTTTGTGGCGTCCATGATTTGCAGCAGTTTTGCGTCTCGCATGTATTTCTCCAAGTTGTATTCTTTGGAGATGCCGTAACCGCCGAGTATCTGGACCATTTCAACGGTGTGCTTCATTGCAAGGTTGGTGGCAAAGACGCGGGCGGCGGCGGAAAGCTTGAGGTCGCCCATGAATTTGTTGGCGAGCGTCCAAGAGGCTTTCCAGAGGAGTCCGCGCGCGGCTTCTATCGCCTGATACGCCTCGAACAGCCTGAAGCCTATTGCCTGATGCTGGAATATCGGTTTGCCGAACTGCACTCGCTCTTTGGCGTACTGCAACGCTTCTTCATACGCGGCGCGCATCAGCCCGACAGCCAGATATCCGACGCCGATGTTGCCGACTGTCTTTATCGCGTTGTGGATGGTGGGATAGCCGTCTCCGGGCGGCATTATCATGTTGCCCTCCGGGATGCGCGCGCCGTCGAAGCACACTTCGCCCTGATTCAACGCTCTCATGCCCAGCTTGTCCATGGATTTGCCGCGTTCGACGCCCTGCCCCAGCGGAACAAGAAAAACGCCTGAACCTTTTATCCCCTTCGACGGGTCCACGCAGGCGAACACGAGGAACAGGTCGGCTATGCTGCCGTTGCTGACGAAGCTGGATTTTGCTCCGGTGATGACGTATTCGGAGCCTTCTTTTTTCGCGGATGTTTCGTGATGGACGCACGGGTCGTAGTAATTGCTGCCGTCCGAGCCGATGTTGCCTTCGGAGCTGCCCCATGCGGATATGTGCTCGGCTTTGGTGTCATCGCAGTAAGGAACGACATGTTTTTCGATGAGTTCTTTTTTGCCGCCGGCAAGAACGCTGAGGAACGCGGGGGCGACCATTCCGGCGAGCAGAGTGGCGGGAATGCCCACGCCGCCGACAGCGAGTTCTTCCCAGACCAGCGCGGTGCTAAGCGGGTCAAGCCCAAGCCCGCCGTGCTGGACGTTTATCGTCATCTTATGGAATCCCAACTCGTAAGCCTGCCTTAAAGTGTTCCTGAATTCAGGGCTGGCGTATGCCTCGTCCGGATTCTGCATTTTATCTATGGCAAGCTCGGCGGGCCTTATCACCTCGCGGGCGAACTTCTTTGCCATCTTCTGCAACTCAAGCTGTTCCTGCGTCGGTTTGAAATCAATCATTTCTCGAACCCCCAGTCAGTTCTTGCGAACGAGTAAGGAAGGAAAGCGTCCGGGTCGGCCTCGCCGACGACTTCGCCGGGATGCATGATGGTGTCGCTTGTGAAGAAATATGCCGCCACCGGGCGCTTGCAGACGATTTCGCTCCAAGAGTCGTGCGCGGAAGGCTCGAATGTGATTTTGCCCATGCCCATCTCGAAAGAATGATAGACGATTTCCGTCCGCTGCCTGACGAGAAGAATCGGGCCGTCGAAGCCGGGTTTGAGGTCGGCGCGGGGCATGAACTTGAAGAGGAAACTGGGGCCGACTTTGAGTGGCGGCTCGGCCATTTTGACAGCCAGTTCAGCCCTGATGGTCGCGAATCTAACACCTCTGCGCTCGACGGTTCCTTCGACAACTTTGTCTTCGCGGTTCAGAGTTATCTTCGCGGTTTTCTTCGGGAATCCGTAGATTTCCCGTCCGTTGAAAATCCGGTCGTCGTCGCCGTCGAGGGGCATGGACAGGCAGTAGTTGCCGACCTCGCCTTTATATTGGCACCTGATGAAAAGAGCGCACTCCCTGTATCCCGGCCCGAGGTTCGTGTCCGGAAAGTTCGAGATATAGGAAAGCGCCCACGGCTCGGCCGCAGGCTCCAATGGAGGCGGCAGAAGTTTCGCTATCACATCCGCTTCCGTCTCGTACATGATGCCGAGCATCTGCGCCCCGTCGAACCTTCGTGTTGCGAATCCATAATAATTTTCAATTTCCTCTTTGCTTCTGATGAACCCCATTTCCCAACCTCCTCTTAGTGTTTGAGCCGTCCGCTCGAAGCTTTCTACAGCCGTTCGCGTCCGGATTTTATTTGCTTTTAGGCGATATACTGCTCTGTGCGGGCTATCACCTCGTCCTGAATCTCCCTGCCGAGTTCGGTGAAATAAGCGCTGTATCCGCCGACTTTCACTATCAGGTCGCGGTGCGCGTCCGGGTCTTGCTGGGCTTCGCGCATGGTTTCGGAAGACACGACGGTGGGCTGCAACTGAGCGCCGCCCATCTTGAAATATGCGCGTATGAGCGCGGCCCATTTCTTCCTCGCTTCTTGCGTTCCGCCGACGGCGGAGGGATGAAACTTCATGTTCACCGCCGCGCCTAGTATCTGCGTAAAATCAAGCGAGGCGACCGACCGCATAGCCGCAGTCACGCCATTCTTTTCGACGTTGTATGGATTGCAGCTCGCGGCGTACGGGGTCGCTGCGCGGCGTCCGTCGGGCGTGGCTATGGACAGCCTGCCGTCTATCGTGTGAGTGGTCATGCTTATCACGTACGGGACGAAGACACCGCCCCGGCTGGTCTTGTATTTGTAAGTTTCATCGAACATCGCGTTTGTCACCCGCCGCGCCAACTCGTCTGTCTCCGCGAAACCGTTCCCCCATTTTCCTTCAATTCCGGCTATCTCGCGCCGAAGGTCCTCGAGTCCGGCATAGTTCACGTTTATCGCCTCGATTATTTCGCGGAGCGCGAACTTGCGTTTTTCGAAAACGAGTTTTTTTATCACTAGAAGAGAGTCGGAAACGTTGGCGATGCTGTTAATGAAGGAAATGCCGCTGAGGTCGTACAGAGCGCCGCCGTTGACGACATCCCTGCCCTTTTCCGCGCATCCCTGCATGAACGCCGAGATCAGAGGAGCGGGAAGCATGTCGGCGAAGACATCGTCCTTGATATTCGACGCGTCGGCGATGAGTTTTATCTGATGCCGCGCCTGCTTGAGAAAAGCATCCTCGAAACTCTCGTAAGAGTCGAACGATTCAGGCTCGCCGGTCTTGAGTCCGACGTTTTTGATAAGGCCCATCATGGTGAGCGAGTTGCCGTTGCGCAAAGTTAGGTCGAGCAGCCGGGAAAGAAGAAGAGCCGAGGCGCTCATGCCGCCGGTCTTGCCCGGACACAGCATCTCGACGCAGCCCATCACGGCGTAGTCGCGGGCGTCAGCGTCGGAAAAACCGTGCCGCCGCATCGACTCGACATTGATATCGTCGTTGAAAAGAGAAATATTCGAGCCGCCCGTGAAAACCGCTTCCGCCGCCGCCGGAAGCAAGTCTTCAGGAGAATCCTTGTGCACGCGGAGAGAAACGTTGGTCACCGCTTTGGCTCTCGCGGCCGCTTCCAAGAACAGATAAGTCAATTCGTTTGTGCCGTCCGTCCCATCGGGTTTCACCCCGCCCACTGTGACAGGCGATGAACCGAGGAACCGGTGATAGAAATTGCTCAGCATGTTCGATTCCGGGCGTATGTTCTGGGACATTGTTTTGAGCAAAAGCTCTTCGAGCGCCGCGCGCGCTTCCTCCCGCGTTATTACTCCGGCCTCGATGTCTTTTTTGTAATAAGGATAAAATATCTGATCCATCCTGCCGAAGCTGTGGAGGTTGACCGGATGAGCAAGCTCCACCGCCGTCTTGACCGTCCACGCCGCTTGAACAGCCTGCATGAAAGTCTCCGACGGCATCAAGGGAGCGGTTTTGCAGTTTTCCAATGCGGCGCGAAGAGCGACTCTGCATTCCGGGACAAGTTCGTCTTCGAGCGCGGCTTTAACGGCGTCTGCCAGCCTGCGCGCGAAAACAATGGCGCCGTCTAGAGCCATTTCAACAGAGCGGTGAAAAGCCCGCGTTTCATCGTCCGCCGCAGCCGCGATCCTTTGCGCGGCCTCTTCCTTCATCTTTAAAAGCCCTTTTTTTACTACCGTGTCGAAATCAATTATCACGTGCCCCTGATAAGAGGATATCGTCGAGCAGATCGACACCATCATAGTCTGCCGGGAGGTGATAGTTGGCAGCGCGAGACTGAATTCCCGCATGTCGTCGCCGAGCAGACCTGACGACATCAACCGACGGTCTACCTCTTCGACGACCGTTTTTCCCTCCCAGAACGGAAGAAGCTCGTTTACAAGAACTTTCCTGTCTTCCGGATCAATCACATATCTATTTATCTCGCGCTCGTCCATCGTTTTTATTTCAAGGTTCATGGGCTGCTGCCCGGCGGCGCGGGACGCTTTCATGTTTCGCGCGAAATCCCGCAGACCGCGTTTGCCGACAAGATACGAAAGAGCGCCGCCTAGAGACTTGAATCTGAATCTCATTATCGATCCGCGCGCAAGCTCGGTTTTAAAAACCCCGTTGAACACTCCCCGCTCAATGTCGATTGGGATGCCCATGAAATCTTCCGTCCAGTATCCCGCGATGAGGTCTTCCGGCTCGACATGCATGTCCATGTTTTCATACACGTTCTTCATAGCGAGAGCCACGCGCTCGCCTGCGGTCAGTCCGGAGCCTTCCGTCTTCCTCCAGCTTTCGGTGTAATATTTCGCGCGCTGGATTGAAATCTTCGGAGTCTCCAGAATATACCTGTCGCGCAACTCGGCAATCCGGTTTTTGTTTTTCTCAAGAGTCAGCATCGTTAGTCTCCCTCGCGCGGTCGCGCTTCAACCGTCCAGAACCGACGCGTCGGCAAACTTGTCCAGCATTGCGTCGACCACCATCCTGACATGCTCCCTGCGTTCGGCCAGCGCGCTTTTAGCCAGAGGATCGCCCTTCCACAGCAACTCAAGCGCGGGCGCGTATGTGTAGTAATTTATCGCCAACCCGAACAGAGTGACGAAAAAATGTCTGGGCGCGACAGCCCCGCCGCCGGGCAGCAAAGCCCCGAACGCGACCTCTCCCCACCTCTGCAACGGCTCCATGTATTGCGCTATTTTCTCCAAACTCTGCGACCTAGAACATATCTCTCTCTGAATAAGCCGCGCGTAACCGGGATTCAACTCCACGAAATCCAGATACGCTTCCATTCCGGCGTGAACCTTCTGCCTCGCAGTCCCTCCCGCGGTCAATGCGCCTATCAATGCCTGCGCCTGCGACTTGTAGTAAACGTCCAACACGTTGTCAAACAGGTTCTTTTTGCTTTCGAAATAATAGAACACAAGAGCTTTCGCGACTCCCGCCTTCTCCGCAATGTCGTTAACGCTCACTCCGTCGTGTCCGCGCTCTATAAACAACTCTTCCGCCGCCCTGAAAATCTTTTCTCTTGCGTCCGGCTCGGACACCTTCGCTTCATTTTCGGTGACGACGTCTTTTTTCGTTAGTGTGTTCATCTTAATCACCGCCGAAACAGTCGGAGCGCATAATTATTTGCGAACATCTTGACCGAATGGTCAACTCCTGTCATTATGTTAACCGAGCGGTCAAAGACTGTCAAGACATATCGCCGAATTTAACCTAACCTTTCGCAAATGCTGGAAATAACAAGGTTAGATCGGCGGCAGGGAGGATGAATAATATGAAAGCGCTTGTCACTGGAGCAGACGGGCTTCTTGGAGGCAACCTAGTCCGGGAAATGATAGAAAGAGGAATCGAAGCGCGGGCGATAGTGCATCCGAAAAGCCTGTCTCGCACTCTCGACGGTCTTCCGATAGAGCGAATAACCGGAGACATCCTTGACGCCGGAGAGTTGGCAGAAGCGGCAAAGGGATGCGACGCGGTGTTCCATGTCGCGGCGTCCACCGCTCTCTGGCCGCCCAAGTCTCCCATAATCACCGCCGTGAATGTGGAAGGCACGCGGAATATGCTGGACGCGGCGGTCAAAGCGGGCGTGAAGAGGTTCGTCCATGTCGGTTCCGCCAGTTCGTTCGGGTATGGAACCAAAGAGCGGCCCGGAGACGAGTCGACTCCTTTTAAATACGCTGATTTCGGTCTAGCCTATTTTGATTCCAAGCTGGAAGCTCAAAGAATCGCGTTGAAGCACGCCGCCGACGGCAAGCTGGACGTTGTGGTGGTGAATCCGACATTTATGATAGGCCCGTTCGATTCCGGCCCCAGTTCAGGGAAAATGATTTCTAAATTCGCCGAAATGAGGCCGCCGTTCTACCCGCCGGGAGGCCGCAACTTCATACACGCGCGAGACGCGGCAAAAGGAATGCTTGCGGCGTGCGAGCGAGGACGGACCGGGGAATGTTACCTTCTGGGCAACAGGAATATGGATATGAAGGAATTTTTCAGCGAGGTCGCGCGCGTGGCGGGCTTCAAGCCGCCCGCGCTTGAGATTCCCAAAGAGATAATGATGATTGCCGGGGCCGCCGGATCGGCTATTAGCAACATAACCGGAAAGCAGCCTGAACTATCCTATGAAATGGCCCGCAGTTCGTGTGTCGGCGCGTATTATAGCGCCGCGAAGGCGGTCAGAGAGCTTGCCCTGCCGCAGACGCCGATAGAGACGGCGGTGGAGGAAGCGTACGAATGGCTCGCCGAAAACGGGCACATCAAGAGCGCGCGAGGTCGCGCCGGAAAGAGGCGATGAGCATGGCCGCTAAACATTTCGAGAACAAGACCGCTCTCATAACCGGGGGCAGCCGGGGGATAGGGCTTGCGGTGGCGCGCGAACTGTCGCGCAGAGGCGCCCGCTGCGCCATCGCCGCGCGCGGAGCCGAACGGCTCGAACGCGCCCGCGCCTCTCTCGCCTCAGACGGTTTCGACGTCCTCACTATTCAAGCAGACGTCGCGGACGCTGCGTCTTGCGCCGACATGGTCTCTCGCGCAGTCGCGGAGTTCGGGCGTCTGGACATC
Organism: bacterium; assembly: GCA_029564595.1. GTDB lineage: Bacteria > UBP15 > UBA6099 > UBA6099 > UBA6099 > UBA6099. The sequence goes on from JAKQPS010000113.1 coordinate 61,525, forward strand.
CTTGTAAACAACGCGGGCGTATCTATGCGCGCCAACCTCGAAGACCTCGACGCCGAAGCCTGCCGCTCGATGGTGGACATCAATCTGATGGGGTGCATATATCCGACGCTCAGCGCGCTCGATCAACTGAAGAACAACAAAGGCAGTGTCGTCTTCACGTCCAGCATAGCGGGTCTGATAGGGCTGCCGACGGCGACGATATATTGCGCGACCAAGCACGCGCTTCGCGGATTCGCGGACGCGTTGAGGTGCGAGATCGGGCCGGACGGCGCGCATGTCGGCGTCGTCTATGTCGGGTTCACTGAAAACGACCCTGAGAAGAAAGTGGTCAGCGCGGACGGAGGAGCCGTCCCGCCCGGCCCGGCGCACATGACACAGGAGCAAGTGGCGCGCGAGTTCGCCGAGCTAATCCGCCACCGGCGCTCCCGCGCCGTGCTTTCGCCAATCGGCAAATTGGCCGAGCTTGCCGGAAGGCTGTCTCCGGACATCGTCGGCGAAGCCATCGTCTTCAGCCGCAAAACCAAACTCAACGAGCGCCTCGGCATATCCTGAGATTTATGTTGCGCTGAAGCAATAATGCGCCGCTCATGGGCGCGGCTGATGTTAGCAGGTAAAACGGTTGCCGCTTTCGCGGGAATGACGGCAATAAATAAACCCGAATCCGTCATTAGGATTCGGGAGCGATTGTTTAGAGCGGATGAAATGCTAGGCGCAAGGCGCATTTTTGCAGTGAATAGAACTTATTGTTCATGAACAAAAAAATGTGGCGGCAACGAAGCAGTTCGCCGCTATGAAAATCGCCCCGGTTCGTCGGCTCTATCGACGAATCCGGGATAAATGTTGCTTTTTTCTCTCTTGGCAGTATTCGGTTTAACGCGCAGTTTGAAATAATCCAGCGAAATCAATGCCGTTTCATTATTAACGTTCATCGAAACGGATTATCGTTTCCATCCCGTTGTGATCGCTAATCAGTCGTCCCGAAACCAACTCGTCGAACACCCACCGCGCTGATTCTATGGTTATTTTCCAGTCCGACCCGTTCTCGTCGTAGAAAAGATGGTCCACATGGTCGAGATGAGCGCTGGCCATTTTTAGTTTTGAATTCTGAAGGAGCCAATCGCAATCCTCTTCACCGGGATTGCAGTTGAAATCGCCGTGGATGATAACCGGCCGCCGCGTACCGCCTGAAAACCTCTCGACCGCCGCCATCATCTGCTTATAGTTCTCGATTCTCGGCTTGGGACCGAATCCCGCCTGCGCGTGCAGCGTGTAAATGTCTATCTCCAGCCCGCCGGGCAGAACCGTGGTCGCGCCGAGAAATCCTTTATGGCTGAAAGCGTCAACTCCGAACTGCTCTTTCCATCTCTCGAAAACCGACCTCTGTATTTCGCCTTTTGAGAAAATGTACAATCCGCTTCCTGTCGGGGACGTCGGCGAGCCTGTCCCCATGGCCACGAAATGGTTTTTCAGCCTGCGCGGAAAAACCTCTCTCTCCGGAATGAACGCTTCCTGCAGCCCTATGACATCATAGTCTTTGATGAGCTTGGCGATGAGCGTGGCCCTTTTTTCCGTCGGAACCAGCAGGTTGCGGTCAAATGTTATGAAATCCGGGAGCATACAGACGTTGTACGTCAGGAATTTCAAAGTGTGAGATTTCTTCGGCGACTGTTCCGCTGTTTCAGACGCCGACGCCGTCAACGGAACCAAAACCGCCATTGCCGTAAAAACAGCGGAAACAATCAAAGCGATGCCATGTCTTTTCAGATTGGAGTTCAAGAGTCGGCAACCATCCTTTTCAACCATGCGCTTCGGCGATGGCGATTTCATTGTTAAGAGCGATTATTTGAAAACTTTTACAATAATGCCCAAGGCCTCTTCTATCTGGTCTTTCGTAATTATAAGAGGCGGAGCGAATCTGATGATGTCGGGCCGGGCGTCTTTGGCCAGCAGCCCGGCGTCGAGCAACTCAAGCGATTTGTCATGAGCGACAGGTTTTTCAAGAACCACGCCGACAAGCAGTCCTTTGCCACGAACCAGAGAAACGCCGGGAAGCTTAAGCTCCCGAAGGCGGGACATGAAAAATTCTCCCATAATCGCGGAGTTCTCGACCATTTTTTCATCCCGCAGCGCGTCCATCGCGGCTATCGCAACAGCGGCGGCGAGAGGGTTGCCGCCGAACGTGCTTCCATGCGTGCCATGAGTGAAAACGCTCATCACGTTCTCGTTCGCGCAGACTGCGGACACCGGAAGAACGCCTCCGCCCAGAGCTTTTCCGAGCGTGACTATGTCGGGCCGGATTCCGTAATGCTCGAAGCAGAACATTTTTCCCGTGCGCCCGAGCCCGGTCTGAATCTCGTCTAGGCACAAAAGAACGTTGCGCCTGTCGCAAATCTCCCGTACGCGGGCCAGATAGTCGTCTGGAGGGACCACCACCCCGCCCTCTCCCTGTATCGGCTCAAGCAGAACGCCCGCCGTGTCCTCGGTAATAGCGGCCTCAAGAGCGGCGGCGTCCCCGAACGGGACGATGTCGATTCCGGGAAGAAGCGGGCCGAAGCTTTTCTTAGTCGTATCGCTGGTGGACATGCTGATGGCGGCTATGGTGCGGCCGTGAAAGTTGTTGGCGGCGGCGATAATTCCAGCGCGGCCGTCGGGGACGCCCTTGATTTCGTGCGCCCATTTGCGCATCGCCTTAAGCGCCGTCTCGACCGCTTCCGCCCCAGTGTTCATGGGCAACGCCTTCTCGAACCCCGTCAGCGCGCACAATTTTTCGAGGAACGGCCCAAGCATGTCATTGTGAAACGCCCTAGATGTGAGGGTCGCCCGCCCGGCCTGCTCTATCAGCGCCTTAACTATTTTAGGATGCCTGTGCCCGTGGCTCATCGCAGAGTACGCGCTCAGCATGTCCATATACCTGCGCCCCTCCGGATCCCACACGTATACGCCTTCGCCTTTCGATATGCACACCGGGAGTGGCTCATAGTTTCGCGCGCACCACTTATCCGCAAGCTTCATCAGTCTTTCGCTTTCGCTGCCCATGCAAAGTTGATCCCATCTTAAAATATTAGGCCGCGCAGACCTTCGCGCGACCCCGAATAATATACATCATTGATGGTTTTTTTTCATCAATTCCGCGTTCCGCGGCGTTCACGGTCTATAATTTCGATTATGAGCGAACCGAAAGTGATATTGAGGCGCTGCGAGACCGCCGACCCGGCGAGAATCAGAGCCATCATAGCGGAGTGTTTTGAGGAACTGCAGTTTCACCCGCGCGGGCGAACTCTCATAAAACCCAACGTCGTCACCGCAAACAGGCAATACATACATCACTCGCACACTCACCCGGCAGTGACGGAAGCTCTAGCTCATCACCTGAAAACCCGACCCGAAGTATCGCAGATTACCATCGGCGAATCCTCCGGCTTCGGCATACCTCCCGGACTTTTCATGCATGAGGCCGGTTACGACGCCCTCGCTCGTCGGCTCAAAGTGCGACTTGTCGATTTTAACGAGGACCGCGCGACTTGGGTGGACTTGAAGAAAGCCGTCGCTCAGAAAGGGTTCCACGTCCCCCGCTCCATCCTCGAAGCCGACACGAAAATCTGGGTCCCGAAACTGAAGTATCATATCTGTTGCGAAGTGACGAACGCGCTGAAGCTCAACATAGGAATCCTACAGCACCGGGACCGGATGGCCGTCCACGACAACCGGCTCAACGACAAGATAGTGGATATGCTGGAAATCGGATATCCTGACTGCGTCGTCACGGACGCGATACACATCGGGCACGGGTTTGAGAGCGCGCCTCAGGGATTCCATCTCGGCCTGCTGCTGGTGTCGAACAATCCGCTAGCCGCAGACGCGGTCGCCGGCGCGGCCCTCGGTTACAAACCCGAAGAAATCGTTCATCTGCGCATCGCGCGCGACAGAGGCTACGGCTCAATTGACCTCGACGACATCAGTATTTCAGGGGACTATCCGCTGGATGAAATCATATCCAAGACAAAGGGGCTGACAAGCGAATATCAGGACATACTAGCGGTGGACACGCCGATAAAGTTTTATTGCGGAGACGCGCCGGAACACGAGCCGGAGAACGCTCCCTCGCCGAACTGTTCGCCGTCCGTGCGCAGGGAGTCCGACAGCGAGAACTTCTGTTACGGGGGCTGCCTCGCGGCGGTCAAAGGATGCCTCGGCACGATAGACAAACGCCGCCCCGGCTCCGTCGCGCGCGCCCGCCCCGGCGCTGTCGTCACCGGCATCTACAAAGGCGATGTCATACATCCCGGCCAGACGGCTTTTCTCATCGGCGACTGCTCCCGCGTTGACGGCAGGCTCGAAGCGAAACGCGTCATCAGGCTCGCCGGATGCCCCATAGGAGCCTCCAAGCTGCTGATAAAAATGCCGAGCGTCTTCAAGATGCCTTCCCCCATGAGCGACGCGCGCTCAGCCGCCCAGTTCATCTACTTCACCCTCCGCCACGCCCTAAGAAAACTCGCCCTCAAAATCATCCCCGGCTAACAGCGCCGGTATCCGCGATTCGATTGTTCGAACCTGACTCGAACGCAAAACAAGCCCTATCAGGCAAGCATGTAAATGCAAAGTATGTTATAACTCATCAGGCCATCGGCAAGCCCAATTCTCAACCGCAAAAACAATCTGAATTCCTGTTTCTCATATATAGTTCCCAAATGGTATGATCAATCAACATGATATAGTAAAATATGAAATGAGAAACAATTGATTATGAAAGATGACTTTGACATAAGTTTTCATATTCTTACTCAAATATCTGACGATTTTCAACTTGAATATGAATTGTATTTTTGGCATTTGCAATATATTCACCTCAAAAAACATATTGGTTGCAAAGAACAGTATTTTGAATGCCGTTGCGGTTACGATTCTTTGAAAGATCTTCTAAATGAGCTTTTCGACGATATGAATACTGATTTCAACACTTTCTTGTCATCACAAAAAGAAGTTCGCATTCTCGACGGTTTGTCAGAAGTTTTTGAAGACGCGCTCTCAGCATATGATTGGATGCAACTATTATACAAAGATGGGAAATGGAGAATTTCAAGTTTTTATAACATTGAAAAATACAATAATAGTCAGATGAAAAATATGTCTACTAACTGGGATTTATCATTAAAAACCCTCTTGAGCAATTTGCCTTCTTTCGATGACATATGACCTTTCCTCACAAAAGATTAAATCATTATTCAAACCACTCTAACCTCAACCGATATATTTGTTGTTTTGTCCGTTTCTGTGTTTTCATTTCTGCAACTATAAGATTCATCATTGTGCGCGGTGATCGTTCTGGTTTTTGCGGGCTATGAAATTTGATTTTGGAAACAGTAATATAATGATGATTTCTATTATAGCGTCATATTATCGCTTCGTCGTTGCAAATGGTCTGTAAGTTTTTTCAGAATATTCTCCAAGCGTTCATCGCTTATTCTTCCTAAGACGCCCTCAAGAAGGGCGGCTTCGACTGTCGCTAGTTTTCCTATGCGTATCAAGGACGCAATTTTCAAACCCGACGAATTAAAATCTGAATCATCCGTCGAAATCAATTCGTCCCAATCCTTGATGCTGTGTCGAAGTTGTGAGGTAACAGCGCATATCAGCCAGTCGTCGTATGGACCGGGCAAAGACGCCAGAACGACAATTGGATGGAATTTTCCTTTGTGAAGATCGGACTGAGGAAATCTTATGAGTGAAACTATGCCGGGACTTATGTTCATTTTCTTTCTTTCAGGTCATCAATAGCGTATTCAACTTCCTCGGGATTGCGCCAGAAATCAAAAGCTCCGGATTCGAGAGCAAGAATTCCCCACTTCGTTTCTCCCGCTGTTCCGGGCGCGGCGCTTTCTTTTTCAAGAGAAATGATGAACTTAAGAACAGCGCCGAGCCTTTCTTCCGTCATCCTTTCAATTTCGCTGATGACTCTATCCTTTATTCTCACAATTTATCACCTCATAATGGCATTATACAACGCAAGTCCCGATGAAGCAAAAGCATTACATTTTCTGCAGAGATATCATCCTTCCGCTCCCTATGCTTAGACATAATCGATTTGTTATTGTCTTTGGTGAGAGGCTGAGGCAATCGGCGAAGCAGACGCGCGCGGAGGGACGACTAACAGAAAAGCTTCGCGACTGTTCGGTCGCGAAGCTTTTTGATAGATTGCGCTATGTCAATGTTTGCGTTTTGCCGGGCGATGCTCGGTTATTTCGGCATCTCGACGACGATGAATCTGTTGTAGCCTCTTCGTTCGATTACGAGAAGAATTTCAACTGGCTCGTCGCCTTTGCGGCCCTTCGAAACGTCTTTGATAATCTCGCGCAGGTCGGAGGGCGTTTCGACTTCTTTTCTGTCGGCTTTGATGATAATGTCGCCCTGCATGATGCCGGCTTTGTCCGCCGGGCCGTTCGGCTCGACCCCCGCCACGACGACGCCTTTTTCCGTTTTCGCTTCAAGCTGCTTTGCCGTCTTCGCATCCAGCGACTGCAACTGCATTCCGAGCGAAGTCTTTGCGTCGTCTTTTTTAGGTTGCGAGGCGTCGGCGGTCTCGTCGGGCCGTTCGTCGAGTTTTACGTTCAGTTTCACTTTTTTGCCGTCGCGCATGACGGTCACTGTCGCCTTTGCGCCTTTGCCGAGTTTCGCCACTTCTTTCTGTAGCTGTTTGACATTCTTGATGTCGATGTCGTTCAGCTTGATTATTACGTCTTCGACCTTCATGCCTGCTTTGTCAGCGGGAGCGTCGGGGATTATGTTTGTGACGATGGCGCCGTCTTTTGATTCAATCTTCAACGCGCGAGCCAACTGTTCGGTAATGTCGTCAATGTAGATGCCGAGATATCCGCGAGAAACCGTTCCTGTCTCAATAAGCTGCTCGAACACTTCGCGGGCCATGTTGATTGGGATGGCGAAGCCGATGCCGATATTGCCCGAACCGCCGCCCATAATCCCGCCGCCGTTGGAGTAGATGGCGGTGTTGACGCCGATGACCTCGCCCCGGATGTTCACGAGCGGTCCGCCGCTGTTGCCGGGATTTATGGCGGCGTCGGTCTGTAGAAAATCGTCGTAAGGCCCCTGCCCTATGACGCGCCCGCGCGCGCTGATTATCCCGGCGGTCACCGTGCTTTCCAGCCCGAACGGGTTGCCGAACGCTATGGCCCACTCGCCGATTCTAACCTTGTCGCTGTCGCCTATCGGCGCGGCGGCAAGCTGCCTGTCCGCCTTTATCCTTATAACCGCAATGTCCGTCAACTGGTCGGCTCCGACCAGTTCTGCGTCATATTCTTTTTCGTCGCCGGGAATTTTAACTATGATTTCATCGACGTCTTTGACGACGTGGGCGTTGGTGAGGATATAGCCGTCCGACTTGATGATGAAGCCGGAACCGAGGCTGGTCTGTTTGAATTCCTGTTTCTGGTTCTGCTGCTGGCGTCTGCCGCCGAAAAACTTTTCCATCATGTCGTCGTCTTCGCCGAAGGGGTTTGAAAACCCGAAGAAAGGATGCGAGCGCATCTCGACGATTTTGGCCGTGTTGATGTTGACCATGCTCGGTTTAATAAGGTCTGCGACCCGAACGAAATCGTTCTGGACGTCGAGAGCCGCCGCCGAGGGTTGCAAGGCTTTGCCGTCCACGCCGCCCTTTGACGCGTCCGCCGCGTTGGAAATCGGTATCAGGTCCAACCGCGCCGCAATCACAAGGCCGATCATAATCCCCATGATCAGCGTCGCCACCAATGCAATTCTCGTCTTCGTTTTCATGTCATTCTCCTCCGTTGCCACCGGATTCAAAGTCCGGTTCCACAATCTGCCTGACCGCGCTAATGAGCGGGTCGGTGTTCGAGCTTTTTTCCACCCAAGACGTGGCGTGGTGCGCCCTGAAATCCATCTTGAACAGCGGATAAGCCGTGTTCACAATCACCGGAGTGCCCCCGTTAAGCCTCGATATCTCCCCGATGACTTCAAGCCCGTCCTTTTCCGGCATCCCGATATCAAGAATAACAAGGTCGGGGCAATGAATCTTGGTCATTTGCAGAGCTTCCACGCCGTCCGCCGCCGTCACCACCGCATATCCCTCGCACTCGAATTCCATCTTGTACAGTTCCCTAATATCCCTGTTGTCGTCCGCAATCAAAAGTGTCGCCATTTCAATCATTTCCCTTAATCTGACAGCCGCGCGGGCAGAAAGTTTCGCGCGCCGCAATCTTTTTCAGACAAATTCCCCGAACCGTCTGAAGTGTGAACGCTGTGATAGATTATAAAATCAAATCAGAAAATGTAAAATGCATCGGTCTTGCGGGCGGAGCAAGAGAGCCGTAGGAATCTCCGGATATTTAGGTTTGACACCGCCTGCGCCCTGTGCTAGATTGACTGCGAAAAGGATTGGAAGCTGAAATGAGCGGAACAACAATGCAACCGGATAATAGGCGCGCATTTTGGAGCGGCTATTATTATTATTTCTGGGGTCACCCCACGGTTGCGCGGTTGAGCCGCTGAGATTCAGCGCCCGACCGAAAACACAACCGCGGGGCGGCATCAAACCCCGCGGTTTTTTCGTTTGTAAAAAAAAACGCGGGGAGAACGACTCCGTCCCGGGCGCAAATGGAGGCGCGAAATGATTATCATTCTTTCTCACAAGGCAACGGACAACAACAAGAATTCGGTGATCGACCGGCTCAAAAAAATGGGCTACAAAGTCGATATCTCAGAAGGCAAAGAGCGTACCCTTATCGGCGCGGTCGGCTCGAACGTGGAGAACAAGAACGAGGTCATGGCGCAATTCATGTCTTTGCCCTTCGTGGAAAACGTCGTGCCGATTCTCAAGCCGTACAAAATGGTGAGCCGGGAAATAAGGGAGCGTTCCGTTATCAAGGTGAGGGACGGGATAGAAATCGGCGGAAAAGAGATAATGCTGATGGCGGGGCCGTGCGCGGTGGAAGGCGAAGCGCTGATGATAGAGTGCGCTCACATGCTCAAAGCCGCCGGGGTAAAAATCCTCAGGGGCGGCGCGTACAAACCCCGCACTTCCCCGTACAGCTTTCAGGGCTACGAGGAGAAGGGATTGAAGATGCTGGCAAAAGCGAGCGAGGAAACCGGGCTGGCTATTATCACCGAAGTCATTCAGGGGCGGGACGTGAAAAAAGTCGCCAACTACGCTGACATACTGCAAATCGGGGCGCGCAACATGCAGAACTTTAATCTGCTCAAGGAGTGCGGCAAAGTGGATAAACCGGTGCTGCTGAAGCGCGGGTTGTCGGCGACAATCGAGGAATGGCTGCTGGCCGCCGAATACATCGTCAAAGAAGGCAACCCGAAGGTGATGCTGTGCGAACGCGGGATAAGGACTTTCGAGACTTATACGAGGAACACGCTGGATTTGAACGCGGTGGCGGCGGCGAAATCGCTCACGCATCTGCCGGTGGTCGCCGATCCGAGCCATGGAACGGGACGCTGGGAGCTTGTGTCGCCTATGGCAAAAGCCTCCGTCGCGGCGGGCGCGGACGCTCTTATAATTGAAGTCCACCCCCGCCCGGAAGAGGCTTTCAGCGACGGACAGCAGACGCTTAACTTCAAACATTTCAAACAGATGAAAAAAGAGTTGAAACCTGTGGCGGCGGCCGTCGGAAGAACGCTAAAATAGGTTTGCTTTCGCGGGCTAACCGGCATTATCCCGGATTCGTCGGTAGAGCCGACGAATCCTGTGCGATTTAGATAGCGGCGAACTGATTCGTTGCCGCCACATTCTTAGTTCAGTAGGGTCGCGGTTTCCGCGCCCAATGACTACGACAATTTGGGGCGGGGCAACCCCGCCCCTACTTCAGAAATGCGCGTTGAGCTTTGCATTTCATCTGATCTGAATAATCGCTCCAGAATCATAATGAAGGATTCAGGATTTCCCACCAATGCGGGCTAAAACGCGAACTCGGCGTATTCGTATTCGCAAGGGTGTCCGTAAAGGACTTTGAATTTTTTCGACGCCGGATAGAGTATCACGGACAATGTGGTGCAGAAATAATCGCTGTGCCTGCACACCGTGTTGTCCGAGCCGATGCCGTCCGCGCCGTGGTCTGAAAAAATCCTGATAAGGTCTTCCTCAGAAAACTTCTGTTGCTTGGAGAGAAGTTCCTCAAGCCGGGCTAGCCTGACTTCGGAGGACTCTCTGCATCTCTTGCCGCGAAGAGCCGGCACGTTGGTCCTCGAATATACGGCGGACGGCGGAACGTCAACTTTCGCGAGCCTTTCAGTCAGATAGTGGTTCGTGTGGGCAATGACGCCTTCCTTCGGCTTACGCTCATCCACCATAGTCTTCGAGATTTCGACCGAGCGCAGGTCGCCCTGAGCATCGCAAATCATCCAAAGCGCGCACCCGTTATACTTGCTTTTTCTCAGAAACACTATCGCCTCGGCTGTTGTTTTGCACTTCTCTAGAGTGTCCTGAAGAGCCATAGTCATGGGAACCGAATTTGAGGAGGCGTCCTGCCCGTAGCCGTAGTTGTAAGTAATGGAAAGACCATGCTCGTTAATAGAGTCGTGGCTGCCCGCCAGAGGGGCGTTAGTCGCTGCTAGAACGCGGTATCCGTCGCTCGGAACGTCCATGCGGACAAGATGTGTGGGGGAGAAAAATTCGGGATAGTCGAAATTTTTGATAATAATCGGCTCGCCGGATGCGGACCTTTCAGAGGCGACGGCCGCCGCGCTGCACGCGCCGCCTATAAAATGAGTCTTTGCCATCTCTATTTCCATCGACTGAAGGAAAATCATGTGCTTCATACCTTCGCCCGCGCCCTCTGCTATGCCTTCGAGCCGGGCGTGCTGACGAGGCGAATCCTTCTTGATTCCCGCCGCGAAATCTCCCCACATTTTCATTTTTGCCAGTTTGAGGAACAGCCCGGTCGGAAGAAAGAAAGGCTTGATGGCTTTTAACTCAGGAGAAGTCGCCAACATTGAATGGGAGTGTTTAATGATGTCCACGCAAGCGCGCCCCTGCTGGGCGCCCATTTCTTTATGCGAGCCTTTGAATATTTTTATTTGTATGTCCGACTTCTTTCTCATGGTTCCTCCATCGGCAGGGCCGCTTTTCGAGTTTATTCATTATATGTCATTATCCAGAGTTGTTTGAAATATTTTTGACGCTGCCGGTTCGACGCGAAGCTTTTATCTTAAAATAGACGCGCGGAGGGTTTCCTAATGTACAAATTCAAAGTGATCGAGCCGTTCGCGTGCGATAAGGAAAAAGCGTTCGAAACAACGACGCGGGATTTCGACGGTCTGGAGAAATATATAAAAAATGTGACTATGATAAAAACGGAGACGCATGAGAAATCCCCGGAAGGCGTCGAACGCTGGATGCTCATGTTTCACGGCGACGGAGCGATACCGCTGATAGCGCGAGCGGTTGTGAAACCCGACATGCTGCGCTGGCGCGAGGAACTCATCTGCGACCCCGCCGACTTGACAATCAAATGGAAAATCATCACCAACCATTTCACAGAATATTTTCATTGCGACGGAGTGACACATTACATCGACGCGCCCGAAGGCAGTCGCGTGGAAATCGACGGCAGGCTGTGGGTCGATCCAATGAAAATCCCCGGAATATCGGAAAATCTTGTGCGCCGGGCCATAGAAAAACTGGAACCGTTTATCGGCGCGCTAATCTCGCCCAACCTAAAAGTGTTTTACAAGGCGATAAAAAAGAGAGAGAATATCAAATGACGGCGCGCGGACTCAGCCGCGACCGATAAGGAAGCCGCAAGACTATGGCTGAAAAAAGAGAAACTGAAAAACACGTTGCCGATGGACTCCGATTCGAGTGCAAGCGAGGCTGCGTGAAGTGTTGCGAGATTCCCGGCGCGGTGTTCGTGCATGAGCGCGAAATTCCCGCAATGGCCAAGTTCTTTGAAATGTCTCCGGAAGAATTCATAAGCGCGCATCTGAACAGACATCTGGGTGGCGTCTATCAATTCAATTTCGACGACGACGAGCCTTGCAGGTTCCTCCAGCCTTCCGGTTGCTCGATATACGAGGTGCGCCCCGCGCAATGCAGCTCGTTCCCGTTCTGGCCAGAAAATATTTCAAACCCCGAAGAATGGGAAAAATTGAGAGCTATGTGTCCGGGCATAGGCCGCGGACGAGTCTATTCTATTGATGAGATTACTGAAATCATGACCACCGTCTGCTACGGCCCGTTCATTTACTGATTTGTTTCGCGCATGCCGATGACTTTGGACATGTCAGTTTGATTGAAAAAGGTTCCCAGCAAACTTTTCACTAGAAGACAAAATACAATCGGCTGTCCTATATGTCGTAATTGTGCTATTTGGCGCTTTATCATCATTGATATTATCAATAATAAGCGATAGCGCAATCACGATTCAGCAAATATGCTTATTGCTATTGTGTTATTTGCTTAATAGATATTGTTTGGCGTTAACCCTAACGAATAAGCTTTTCGTATCGTTTCGCATGACAGAATAACTGCAAAAATAAATAAATGACACAATAAAAACATTTTGCACATGCGGTTTTTTATTGTAACATATTTTTAGATGTCGATTCTAGCGATTCGGCGTCGCGATCTTTTTCGCGAAGCTTGCGAACTAAAATCGAGGACAAAGGCCAAACATGAAGAATAATGCATCCGGGTTCACCGCTATCGAGGTCATTTTAATAGTAATCGCCATCAGCATACTTGCGGCAATAGTGATTCCCCGGTTCATGGTCAACACCCGCATGGCTAGAGTTCAGTCCTGCGAGATGAACAGGGCGATAATCAACACTCAAGTCGAGAGTTATTATCAGTTCGAGGCCACATGGCCGATGGACACGCTTGACGATATAAAAATCAATCCGAGATATTTTCCGGACGGGATACCGACCTGCCCGCTCGACGAATCTTCATACCAGCTTATTACATCGCCGCACCACAGAGTTTCCGGTCACCGAGAAGGAGCCGGCACTCACGTTTTTTGATTTAAAAAACACGTTTGAAACAGTTCTCGACATCGGCGTTTTGGATCCACAATTGAAAAAGTTGTTTAACCACTTTGCTAGAGCTTAATGCTTATATTCGTTTTTCGATGGCGAATCAGACGAATCGGTTTGAATCATTTCAAATAGCGGCGATGAATCGCCAAAATTCAAGGGTGTGATAGTTTTACCAGTTCTTAATTGATTTTACCTATCGAACACCCACAACTGGGTTGTGGGCGCCCACCCAGCACAATGGGTAAAATCCTTTAATGCCTCGTACATGTATACCATATGGAAAACGGAGAAACATGCAAAAAAGCGGATCCCATATAGAGGACCCGCCTTTTTGAAGTTTATCTTGCCGTAAAACCCCTGTATCGTCGGCGTCTTACATTCAGCCGAAAACGCGCGAGGGGAAATCTTGATTCCTCAACTTTTCACAGAATCGGCAGCAACTTGTCAAGTTCGTATCTGGTGACCTGCATCCTGTATTCTTCCCATTCCGCTTTCTTGACGTTGATAAACCTTGTAAACGCGTGATCTCCGAGTGCGCGCCTGACAAGCTCGCTTTCCTCTGCGATCGCCACCGCTTCTCCGAGGTTGTCCGGAAGAGACTTTATGCCTAGCTGTTTTCTCTCTGCGGAAGTCAACTCGTAAAGATTCTTTTCCATCGGCTCGGTGAACTCGTAGCCTTTCTCAATGCCGTCAAGCCCGGCATGGAGCATCACCGCGAAAGTAAGGTACGGGTTGCAGGCGGGGTCCGGGCAGCGCAACTCGATGCGAGTGGCGTTCTCCCGTCCGGGATGATACATCGGAACCCTTATGAGCGCCGACCTGTTTCTCATCGACCATGCGATGTAAACGGGAGCCTCGTAACCGGGGACCAGCCTCTTGTACGAGTTCACCCACTGCGCGAAAATCGCGCTCATCTCTCTGGCGTGCGTCAACTGTCCGGCGATAAAATGCTTTGCTTCTTTGGTCAGATTGTATTTTTCTTCAGGCGCGAAAAACGCGTTGCGTCCGCCTTTGAACAGAGACTGATGCACGTGCATTCCGCTTCCGGCTTCGCCGAACAGCGGTTTTGGCATGAATGTGGCGTGAAGGCCGTGCTTGCGCGCCACTTCTTTTACTACCACTCTGTACGTTATCACATTGTCCGCCATGTCCAGAGCCGGGCCGTACCTCATGTCGATTTCATGCTGGCTCGGACCGTTCTCATGGTGGCTATACTCGACTTTGATTCCCATTTCCTCAAGGGCGAGCACCGTCTCGCGCCGCACCTCGCTGGCGGAATCGAGGTCCAGATCAAAATAAGTCCCCTTATCGAGCGGGTCCAGTTCGGCGGACTGCTTCAGATAGAAGAACTCAGGCTCCGGGCCGACGAAATAGTTGTCAAAGCCCATTTTCTGGGCGCGCTCGACGGCCTTCCTCAGAATCTGCCTCGGATCCCCGTCGTAAGGCTCCCCTTGCGGGGTCTTAACGTCGCAGATCATGCGGCCCACCGGTTTTTCCTTAGGCCGCCACGGAGCGAGCCTGAACGTCGTCGGATCCGGAAACGCCACCATGTCGCTCTCTTCGATGTCCTGATACCCTGTCACCGAAGACCCGTCGAACCCCATCCCGCTTTCCATCGCGTTCTCAAGCTCTCTTCTGGTTATCTCGAAACTTTTTACGCGGCCCAGTATATCCGCGAACCACATCCTTACGAACTTCACATCCTCGTCCTTAATTATCTTAAGGACCTCTTCATTGGTTTTAGCGGTGACCATTTTACACTCCTTCTAATAATATTGTTTTTGCGAACATCTTCGGATGGCTCAAGTCCGTCCGGCGCGCGCATTCCAACATAATATCCATATCGTCCCGGCTAACAAGCGCCGGGGTGAATTAAATGCCTTTTAAAACAGTCGCTCATTTCTTTGCTTCTTGGATTTCTTTCTCTGTTGAAACTTCTTTTCCTTCAAACTCCTCTTCGGGAGCGGGAAGGAATTTCCTTTCCACCATAAACTCTCCCGTGCTCTGGTTCATCCGTATCAGATCGACATGGTCGAAAACGAAAGCTCCATTTTCGTCTACATGCAGGGTTATTAAAGCGGCGGAATAACTCGGCTTTTCCTCTGATTCGATATATCTGGCTCCGGCGGCTCCCGTCGTTCCGGCAACAATCAAAACGGAGTCCCCTATCCTTTCTGCGCTTATCGAATGAGCGTGGCCGCTCAATACAACCGGCGCCAGCCCCGCCGCAGCCGCCCCTATTTCAGGATTGTGAACCATCAAGACATCTGGCTTTTTCTTCAACTTCGATAGTTTCTCGATTATCCTTCCTGTCGCCTCAAGCGTCTCTTCAGGGTCCACTTCCGCGTCGAATGAAACCTTGCCTTTGGGGTCGCCGAATCCGATTATTCGCAGTTTGCCGTGAACCGCGATATCGCCGTCCAGAACCCGCAGTCCGAAATCCCGTTTCAACTCTTCGACGACTTCCGGCGAATCATGGTTTCCTGACACGAAAAAGTGCGGCTTGCTGATGCCTTTTAAAGAATCCATCAATTTAAGCTCAAGGGCGGTTCCCATGTCCGTCATATCGCCTGTGTTCATTATCAAATCCGGCGAAAGGCCTTTGACGAGAACTTTCACGAAGTCGCCCGCGAGAGGATTATTATGGATATCCGAGATGTGAAGGATTCTGATTCTGCCGGCATTTTCCTTCTCGCTGTAACGGTCCAACTCGACATAGAACGACGACATGTTGGCCGCCATATCCCGCACATATTTGCGAAGGTTCCTGCCTCCTTCGACGCTCCTGTTAATGTTGTCCACAATCTCCGGCGCGTATGTTATTAGACCCCGGTATGTCGGCTGTCTGAAAGCGTCCAACTGATATTGGGTTAGCACAACAGCGCCCAAAGCCGCCGCTGACGCGAGTCCGATCCCCGCTCCTAAAATGATTTCAATTAGTCTGATTCTTCTTCCTATAGAAGCTCCGGCGGCTCCGCCTACGGCGGCGAGAGCTAACACTACTAGGATAAATTCTCCTACCGCCTTCTGCGCATTATCCTTCATTGTCTCAAGAAGGTCGTCGAATCCGACGCCGTCTGCGATTATCTCGTCGATGGACTCCTCGTGAATTCTTTCCAGCCCGACAATGATTTTTACAGGGGCTGAATGCGTTTTTGCTGAAACCTCGCCGAACGGGTAAATCGCAAGGAGAGTCTCGCCGCTCGCCGCGGGAGCAATTGAAAACCGGGCGCGGATAATCCCTAATTCTGCGGTCCGGGACGCTGACATAAACACAAACGCAAGCGAGAACATAGCGGATGTCGCCGCAAGAACCGCAAGCGAGAGTATTTTCTTTTTGTTCATTCGGAATTCCGCCGCGTTTCAGCCCGATTCAATGTCAATCGTTCATCAGAATAAGCCTTGAGAACTTCGCCGGGGCGCGATTCTTGGCTCGCCCCACTGCCTTTTTGCCTTCGAGAAATCCTATTTCCAACGCCTTCATATTTAACGCTTCGGTTCCTTTCGGGGAACGCGAAAGAACCGCCGCTTTAATGGCGTTTTTCGACACCACTCCGGTCGCTTCCGCAAGAGCGCCGAGCGACAGGGAGTTCATCGCTTGCAAAGAACCGGCTTTCTCCCTTGCAAGCGAAGTCATCGGAATCTCGTATGCCGTCGAGATCGGTATCTGAGAGCATAAATCCGAATTGACGATAAGCGTTCCCGTCTCTTTAAGGTCCATAAAATACTCGTCTAGAGAAGCCTGATTGTAGCACATCAGAATATCAAGATTCTTCGCTTTCGGGTAATCGATGTAACTGTCGCTGATGACCACCTCGGCCTTGCAGTTGCCGCCTCTGGCCTCCGGCCCGTAACTCTGTGTCTGGCACACGTATCGCCCGTCGTGAATCCCGGCCGCTTCAGCAAGAATTATCGAGGCCAGAATGACCCCTTGGCCTCCTGAACCGGCTATCCTTATTTTTATTCTCTCTTTTTCTATTTTCATCTTTATGCGCCGCCTCCGGATTTCCGGATTACCTCGTCATACATCTCGCAATACTCCGGATAATCGAAGTCGGCAAGAATCCCAATCTCCATCTTGCCCATCCTCTCTTCATCCGAGAGTTTCTGAAACGCCTCTGTCCTTACGCTGTTGTCGCGCATCCAGCGCATCATGTCAGTCGGCTTTCCCATCTTGTTCCTTCTTCCGAAAGTGGTGTGGCAATAAGCGGCTACTTCGAGCATACAGAACCCTTTTTTCGTAATCGCGCTCATTATCAGATTGTCCAGCATGGGGACGTGATAGACGGTTCCGCGGGCGACCCAAGAGGCGCCAGACCCGCGCGCAAGCTCGCAGATGTCGAACGGGCGCTCGATATTGCCAAACGCGGAGGTGGCGGACTTCGCTCCCATCGGAGTCGTCGGCGAATACTGTCCTCCCGTCATTCCGTACACGTTGTTGTTTATCACTATCGCGCAAAGGTCGATGTTGCGCCTCGCGGTGTGTATGAAATGGTTGCCGCCTATCGCCGTCGCGTCTCCGTCTCCCATCACGACTATCACGGTCAGTTTCGGATTGGCAAGCTTTATGCCGGTGGCGAAGGACAGCGCCCGGCCGTGCGTGGTGTGAAGCGTGTTGAAATCCACATACACAGGGAGCCTCCCCGAACACCCTATGCCAGAAACCACCACCACGTTGTCCTGATCCAGCCCCAGCCTGTCTATCGCCCTTATCATCGCCCCCATCAGAATCCCGTCTCCGCAGCCGGGACACCACAAATGAGGGAATTTCTTTTCGGATCGGAGGTATTTGTGAACCAGTTTCGTGCGCTCCATCTCACTCTACCTCCAGAATTGCGTGAAGTATCTCTTCAGGCTCTATCATCGCTCCGTCGAACCTGTTGAGCGGCACAACTGAACAACGACCGCATGCGTGCCTTTCGACTTCTCCCACCAACTGCCCCTGATTCATCTCAGGCACTATTATCGCGTCCACATGCTCCGACAGCCTCTGCACGGCTCTGACCGGGAACGGCCACAGCGTCAGCAGTCTGACTATCCCGGCCTTGGAACCGCCCTTTCTGGCCATCGTCACCGCCCGCCGCGCGCTCCTCGATGTTGAACCATACGATAGCACCGCCACCTTCGCGTCGTCGATAAACTCCGTCTCGACCATTATCAGTTCTCTGCGCGCCTTCTCTATCTTGGTTGTTAACCTCGTAAGAAATTCCTTTATCTCGTCCTGCCTCTGTGTCGGGAAACCGTGCTGGTCGTGAACCAGTCCCGTAATGTGATAGCGGTATCCGTCTCCAAATGCGGCCATAGGAGGAACGCCAGTCGGCGTGTTTTCATACGGGATGTGCCATTCCGGAGGCACTGACGGCTTGACACGGTTGACCACCGGTATGTTCGCCTCAGCGGGCAGAGTCATTTTCTCTCTCATGTGCCCCACGATTTCATCCATCAGCAGTATCACCGGCGTGCGATACTTCTCAGAAAAATTAAACGCTTTTATGGTAAGCGTGTAACACTCTTCAACTGAATTAGGGCAGAGAACTATTATCCGCTGGTCTCCGTGACGGCCCCATCTGGCCTGCATGACGTCGCCCTGAGCCGGATTGGTCGGCAAACCCGTGCTTGGGCCTCCCCTCATCACGTTGACAACCACGCACGGAACTTCCGCGATTATTCCGAACCCTATGTTTTCCTGCATCAGGGAAAACCCCGGCCCGCTTGTCGCCGTCATGGATTTCAGTCCGGCTATGGACGCCCCGATTATTGCCGCCATGCTGGCTATCTCGTCTTCCATCTGTATGAATTTGCCACCCACCGCAGGCAGCCGTGTGGACAAAACTTCAGATATTTCAGTTGCCGGAGTTATCGGATAACCGGCGAAGAAACCCAAACCGGCTGCAAGCGCGCCTTCAACGCACGCTTCGTTGCCGCTTATCAGAACGATCTGGCCGGCGTCGCTCTTGGAAGCGGCGGCGCGTTTGGCCTTTTGTTGAGGCTGTTGCCGCGACGTTCCCTTATTCTTTCCGTCTTTTGCTTCAGTCGCTTTTTTCTCCATTGCCG
Source organism: bacterium (assembly GCA_029564595.1). GTDB lineage: Bacteria > UBP15 > UBA6099 > UBA6099 > UBA6099 > UBA6099. The sequence continues at coordinate 80,590 of JAKQPS010000113.1, forward strand.
CTTCCCCCTTTCTTTTTTGTTCGCGTGATGGCAAAATCAGGGCATCTCAGTTCGCACACGCCGCAGCTTACACAATCCGATGGCTTGGCCAGTTTTGCTTTCTGCTTGGCTTCGTCTAGTATCAGAGCGCCCTGAGGACAGAACTCGACGCAAATTCCGCATCCCTTGCACCATTTCTCGAACACCACTATCGGAAGGTCTACGCCGTTGACTTCGTCCTGTTCGACGCGTCCCACAAGGTCGGGTTTTCTCCGACTCTTCGCTTTAACCATGCATGCGCCTCCCCTGTCGTCGTCTCCGCATATTATACTACCGGGAAAACTTAAATACATGTCGAAAAACGAATTCAACCATATCATGCCCAGACGCGAAACGATGCCGCCGATTATCCGCGCCCGCGTATTGCCTGTCCGCAATGCATTACACAAATTTCAATATTTTTAAAACCCTTGCCCGCGCGCTTAAAATTCTGCTAAACTACTAATCGCAAGGCGCATGTGAAAAAAATAACAAGGGGGCCGGGTTTTATGAAAAACGAGATAGTTCTCGTTACAGGTTCTGGCGGTTTCAACGGTCGTGTCGTTCTGGAAATGCTGAAAGAAAAAGGATATAAAGTGCGCGCGACGGACCTCGAAGTCGGCGAACGCACCGCAAGCAGAGATTATTACGATTCTCTCGGAGTGGAGTTCATCCCTTCCGATCTCACGAAGCCTGAAACGCTTCCCGCAGTTCTGAAAGGCGTCAAATGCATTATGCATACTGCGTCGCTCTTTGACTACAGCGCCACGCTGGAAGCCAACAACGTTATCAATGTTGACGGCGGGCGCAACCTTCTAGAAGCGTGCGTTGCCGCGGGCGTGGACAAAATTATCCTCTGGGGCACAATCGGCGTTTACGGCGTGCAGGAGATATTCCCCGTTACCGAAAAGAATCCGCCCAACCCCGGAAACGCTTACGAAATTTCCAAATATGAGCAGGAAAAGCTCTTTCTCGGTTATGCCGCAGAAGGAAAAATCAAAGTGGCGGTGATGCGCCCCGCTCCTGTTTACGGGCCGCGCAACAGGTACGGCTTCATCAACATAGTCAAACTTGCCACAGCCGCCCCAGCGATACCGGTGCCGGAGAAGCTTGAAGTCAGACTGCCTTCCATCCATGTCAAAGACGTGGCTCGCGCCGGCATATTCCTATTCGAAGCGCCGGACGAAAAGACAAACGGAGAAGTCTTCACGCTCATCGACGATTCCTGCATCCGCGTGTCCGACTTCCTGTACCTCATAGCCGGTCTTCTCGGCAGACCCACCATGCCGATTAAAATCAGCTTGGACAGAAACATCCTGATTAGCATCGGCCATCTGGCCGCCAAGATATCCGCCGCAGGCGCAATCCACCTCACTCACAAACGCCCCATCCTCGAAGACGCGACCGTCGGCTACCTTCAGTACGATTACATTTTCTCCAACCAGAAGCTTAAAGACATCGGGTTCAAGTTCGCATACCCCGACGTCCGCGTCGGACTCATTGAAATGACGGACTGGATAAAAGAAGAAAATTACGAGCCTTTGAAACTTTTTTAATTTTAGTCGCAACACGCAACCGAAACCGCGAGCGCATTCAGCTCGCGGTTTTTTTTGTTGCGCGTTTTAATCAAAATGTCATTTTGTCTAATCGCAGCATTCTCAAGCGCGCATTTTATTGTTTTAATGCGCCATGTTCCTGTTATAATACTTCAGGCGTTCGCAGGCGGCCGCATAAACTGAAAGGCGGAACTAAAATGAAATTTAAGTTGTTTAATCGGTTTTCATTCATATTGTGTTTATCTATTGTCATGGCGCTCTTTTCTTTTCTCCTTACAGGATGCAGACCTGATTCGTCTTCCGGTCAAATTGAAAAATGGATGGGAGACTACGCCTCCGAGATGTCCGAGCGAGGTTTGAATCTACAGGCTATACAAGCATACGAAAGAAGCCTTTCGGTGTCAGGGCTGACCGCTTCGGACAAAGCGGAAATCCATTTTGCCATTGCGGAAATATACAGAGAAAAGATGTCTGACTGCGACAATGCTCTGGCCCACTACGTAATGATCGACTATATCCAACCGGACGGGAGTTTTGCAAAGAAATCCGCGCCGCTGATTTCAGAGTGTATGGAAAAAACCGGACGCTTCATGGACGCGCGCCGCGCCGTTGAAGGCGAGAAAACGGACGCCGAAAAGGAAACTATCGTAGCGGTGGTCAAAGGCGTGGAGATTACGCTGTCGGACTTGGATCAGATTGTCAGAGACACGATGATGGACCCAAGCCAGTTATCAAGAGAAGAAAAAATCGAACTGCTCAGCGCAAGAATATCTCAGGAGCTTATGGCCGACGCCGCTTTGCAAAAAGGTTATCATAAAGACCCGGATATTCAGAAAAAAGTCGAAGAATTCAGGCGCGCTCAACTCGCCAACAAGGTTTTTCAGGAGGAAATACGCGGAAAATCGAGAGTGTCGCCGGAAATCGTAAAAAGGTATTACGATGAGAACAGGAGCCTTTTTACTGATGAAAACGGCAACATCGCCCCATTTGAACTGGCAAGCTCCCAGATATACGCAAAATTAAATCTCGACGCGCAACAGAGAGCTGCCCAGACGTATCTGCAAAGCTTGCTGGCTTCTGAAAAAACAGAGATATTCAGAGACAGAATACCCGACAAAGCGAAGTAGTTTGAGCGGCTATCGACGTCCTGAATGTTACATGTTTAATTAACACACAAAATAATCTGGAACCTGCGGAATCGTCGCTGAGAAGCGCGTATGAATTTTAGTTGTGTTTTATAGCTTAACCATCTATCCATATAAACGGCTCGTATGTTATAATCACACTCCAAAATATTGACTGCCGACGGAGGGTGGGAACAATGTCTCTTGATTTCAGCAAAATGGAAGTTATCAATCAAGGCAAAACAAAAATCATATATCAGAACCCTGACGACGCAGGTTCGGTGTACATGGCGTTCAAGGACGACATCACCGCCGGAGACGGAGTCAAGCGCGACGTGATTGAAGGCAAAGCGCTTATCGACTGGAAAACGAACCGGGACATTTTCGAACTGCTCAACCGCAGAGGCGTTCGCACTCACTACATCTCCAGCCCCGCCGAAAAAGTCTCGCTGGTCAAAAAATTGGACAGAAAAATCAACCTCGAAGTGATAGCGCGCCGCGTCGCCGCCGGCTCTATCCTTAAATGGAGCAATGTGGCGGAAGGCGACCGCTTCGATCCGCCCTCCGTTCAATTCCACTATAAAGACGACCCTCTCCACGACCCGATGCTCGACGAGGCTTATATCGATTTTATGATCCGCGAAAAGAATTCCTTCGAATACGCCGACATGCGGCGCATCAATGTCGAGGTCTTCCTCATCCTTGAAGAGGCATTCGCAAAGTTCGGCGTCCAGCTTGTCGACTTCAAGCTCGAATACGGCATAATCGACGGAAAAACCACGCTGATAGACGAAATCACGGGCGGGTCTTTCAGGCTGTGGCCGTACGCGAAGGAAAATCCAAACCTGAACCAGCCGAATGTCATTTCAGAACTTAATCCCGCAGGCAGGCTCGACAAGGATATCTACCGAATGGGCGGAGACCTTGCAGTCGTGTCGAACAAGTTCGCTGAAATCGCGTCTATAACCGAAAAGTTCAAGGACCTCTGAGACTTCTCTTTGCGCGCGGTTTTCTGCTGACTATTCCCGGTTTTGCCCCGGAACGCGTTCGTATATGTTATACTTCTATCTGCCGGGGACGGACGCGATAGTGTATTCAGGCTCCATTCTCGATGCGTAATTCAGCGGTTTCTTTTTGACGCATTACATGCCGGAGCGAAAACATGCCGCATCATGAACAAAAAGACGAACTGAGAGTCGATGAAAAATTCTATAATAAACTCGGCGTTGACGACGATAAAGCGCTTGCCAACATAGAGAGCGCGATTGAGTTGTATCAGGGCAAACACGACCGCGCCGGTAGAACCGACGCCGCCATAAATTTCGAAAAATCGCTCAGCATACTGTCGGTGTCGTTCGTGAGGCTGTGTCAGGAAATCCTTCGCGCCACTGACGGAGCGTTCTCGCCCGAACAAAGGCTTTTTTTGAATTTCGGCGTGGTGGATCCGAGGCTTTTTTCGAGTTTGACCGTAATCGGAGACCTTGTGGCGGAGATAGATTCGCGTCAACCCTCCGAAAGATTCGAATCCTACTATATGGATGAATGGCTTGAGAGAATAGCGCGCGGCGCTATTGCTCCCACTTCAGAGGCCGCCAAAGTCAAATCAAAGACAAAAAGTCAGGAAGTGGAAGACGCCCGGCGCGAAAAGAAAAGGAAACTTGAAATTGAGCTTGAGTCTCTTTCCGGAGAAGAGCTTGACGCGTTCGTGATATTCAAGGATTTATACGGAAACTATTACCCCGACGCCGACCAGAACGGCAAACTCAAGGAATTGGCAGATATAAGAAAAACCGTCTCTAATCTGGAGAGAATCATCAAAGAACAAAATGCCAAGATGGCGGAAATCGAGTCGCTTACGGTCAAGGAAACCGCCGGAGGCGGCACTATCGCTGAAAGCCGCCGCTCGACAAGATTCGCCAGAATGCGAGAGGAATTCGACATCCTAGTGACCGTGATGAGAAGCTGCGCGGCTAGAGGCGGTCTTGTGAAAAACACTCCCGCTCTCATAGATAAATGGATTCCTATGGACTCCCGCGTCAGCGTAAACACGATCGCTCACGTTGAGAGCAAATTCTCGGAGTTTGAAAGTCTTGATTACACCATTTTCACGGACGCGAAGGGCGCTCGCAAGGCTCCAAAAGTCCTTGTTCTACCGGGCGTCGGAGCGGGCATGGCATGGAAAGACCGCATTATGGTTTCGTTGTTCCCGCCTCCAGCCACTCAGCCGGACATCAGCCTCATCAAGACCTTCGCCGGCTACCGCTGGCACATCGCCACTTCGTCTTTTAACTGGAAACACCTCCCCGGCGAACTCGGCAGCATGTATCAGCTTATTTACCCCGACCTGACATACAACAACCTCGAAAAATCTTTCACAGACGACTACGTGAACTGGATGACGAAAGAAGCTCAAGGGTTTCAGGTTCTTTCCGCTCAAACCCGGATACTGTTCTGGAAGAAAATCCCCTTCCCCGCCGAATACAAGCGGAAGCTCTCCAAACGCGCTGCGGCCTATGCCAAGCTCTACGCCGAAGACCTCGCCCGCGGAATATCAAGCTAAACAACAATGTTTTATCGCCCTGTTTAGCGGATGTTTTTGATTCGACCGGCTTTGTTCTTTAGTTGTATATACCTTCATTAAACCCGAATTCGTCGATAGAACCGACGAACCGGGGCGATTTTCATAGCGGCGAACCGCTTCGTTCCCGCCTCGAAAATTTGTTCAATAGGGGCGCGGTTTCCGCGCCCGACAACTGCTGCGATTTGGGGCGGGGCAACCCCGCCTCTACTGCGAAATGCGCTTTGCGTTCCGCTTTTCATCCGCGCTGAACAATCGCTTTCGAATCCTGATTAAGGATTCGGATTAAAGCATAAAAAGCTGTGATATCCTGCCGGGTTCGCGCTGACGGAATGAAGGTGGATAAGAGCATCTCGCCGCTTGGAAGATACTGATTGCCGCGCGCCATTATTCCTATCTTATCTTAGCCGTTTGACATAAAAAAAGCCGAACTGCTGAGAGCGATCTTCGGGCGGTCCGTCAATTTGAAACCAGCCTCTTCGATTGTCTTTATCGTTTCATCGAATTGTCGCAAAGAAACATGAAACTTAGGCTCCATAATAAGGAATCCTGCTCCCGGCTTTAGACATGCCCGCAAACGGCTGAGAAATAGCGGCAGGTTATCCACCTCGTGAATAACCCAACTGGCGACCGCGAAATCAGCCTGAATAGGAAGCTCCGGCCCGTCTGAAGGCGCAAGCGCGGTTGTTATGCGGTCGCCCACGCCGGCCCGCGCGGCGCGTTTCGCAAGCACGTCCAGCATCGGCTGTTGTATGTCGCAACTATAGACGCGTCCGCGCGGCCCCGCGACTTTCGCAATGGCTATTGAAAAAAAGCCCATGCCACATCCCAAGTCCAGAGAGACAGCTCCTTCATTGATATATGGACGGACTATCTGCTCAGGATTTTGGAAAAGCCGCCTCAGCGTGTTGTCGAAAAAATACGCGTTCCTCCACGGACACACACGATGACTGTCAACAGACATAAATGTTTCCTCCGCATTCAAAACAACCATGTTTTGCCTTGTCAGGATATTTGAAACAAAATAGATGATATTCTGTCCGCGTCAAACAAGAACGAAGCGACAAGCCGCTTCGTATGTAACCGAGTTCAAGTCGACTATTCAAGACCATATAGCTCTCTTGTTTTTGTTTGGTTCGTTTCTTCAGTTGAAAAGTCTGTCGCGCGCGATTATTCGCGAGCGATGTCCGCATATAGCGACGTTTTCTGCTCCATGACATTGGCGTTGAGTTTTATCGGACGGTTGAACAGAGAGCGGGCTTCTATCAGTTTCACCGCGCGGCTCATAGAAGAGTCTTCAGGGAGAAGCTCTTCGAGCATGTTGCGCGCGGATTCCAGAGCCTGCGCGTTAAACAGGTTTCCTTCGACATTCGGGAAGTAAGCGATGTACAGGATGTCCATCTCCACCAAGTCGTTGAAGAAATGAGTGCCGAGAGAAACTTCGGGGATAAGGTTGTCGTTCATAGCGACAAGTTCGCAGATAACAGAGGCGGCGTTGATTTCGGTGAAGGAAACCGGAAGCCCCAGTTCGGGCATGGAAGACCCCCAACGGCCGGGGCCTATCATCATGATGTTGCCGCCGGATTTGAGTTGCGGGAGGCGGGCAATCTTTCCTATGAGTCTGGCGGCGGCGTACCTGTCCGAGCGAGGAAGCTCTCCGTATACCGAGGGAGGCACATAGATTATCCAGTCTATGTTGATATCGCGGCTTTTTCCGATGACAGCGCCGGTGGACTTCATAATCAGATTTTCGACGGGGATAACGGGAGTCTCGGCGACTTCCCCGACCCCTTTGATGTTCAGGGGACGACATTGCAAAAGATTGATTCTGAGAGCGCCGTCGTCAGTGAAGTTGCCAGTGAACTCGATGTCAACGTCGGCGCCGTAAGCCTCACGCAGGATTGACATCATCTCGCGCATATCATCGGCGAAAGAGGTTTCCTTGAGGAGTTTGTTGAAAGTGAGGGCGCGGGAGGAAACATTTTTCATGCCGGCGGCTGCGGCGCGCCTGTCTGTTTCGGAGTCCCGCGAAGACACCATCTCAAGAGGAATGTCCTCGCACCTATTGGCAATTTTCTCAAAGGACATGAAGACCAGTTGGTTGGAATCAAGGTCGATCACGTCAGCTCTGCGCTGCGCGTATTTTCTCACTTTGTCGAAGCTGGATTCCGGGCGCATGCCGGGCATGTTGAGGGCGACGATTCTGGTGTAATCGTCGTCCACGCGGTCGACGGCGCGTGTTCCCAACCCGAACACGAGCCTGAGCATTCCCGCCTCCGGCACGATGCGTTTGTCCCAGACATAAGGATTGTGGGAGTAGCCGACGCCCGCGATGTGCGGGAAGAAAAGCCGGTTGTGGAAGGAGCCGGACACGCGTTGAACGAGCAGAGCCATCTGCTCATCCTGTTGGAGAAGTCCGCGCCTCGCGCGGTATGAAAGAGCTTTCTCGCTCATTGAGCTGGCATAGATGGACAACGCGGCGGAGATGAAATCTTCGAGCCTTTTCTCGCGAGGCCCCTGATTGGCGCAGAACACGCTTTCGTATTTTCCTGAAAACGCATTCAGATAATTGTCTTCAAGAAGACTGCTCGACCTTACGATTATCGGCGACTGCCCGAAGTAGTCGAGCATATCCGCGAACTGCTTAATGATGGAATCCGGGAACTGGCCGACGAGCATCCTTCTGCGCGCCTGTCCCGCTCCTTCCATGAACCTTTCAGGGTCTTTCTGTTTTTCTCTGATGTGCCAAAGTCCGTTATGAACGATAAATGAATAGAAGACATCCGAGCCGACGTAAAAAGAATCGTGCGCTTCAAGAAGGTCGGGCCACCGTCCGCCTTGTTTGCGAAGTATAGCGCGGGATATGAGCATGCCGACTGACTTGCCGCCTATCTGTCCGCTGCCTATCATCCTCGATTTTATCTGCAACACATCGGAAAGAGTCAGGCATGAGCGAGCCAGTTCGAGAACCCGCGCGTCGCGGGATATCGTTATCCCGGCCAGTTTCGAGAGAGCGTCCGCCGCGTCGCTCTCAGGCCGTTCACCGCGTTTCACCGCATCGTTGATTTCTTTCGCCTCAGCGTAAATCCTTTCAAGGTCGCCCAAAGCGGCTTCGTTTTCTCCGGGGTTGACGCCCGGAGCGGACATCATAACGTCTGAAATGGAAGCGCTGTTTGTGACGGGTTGGAAACCTGAGCCGTCCCATACGTGCAGCATGTACATGGTGGGCGAATATCTGCGCTGTACTTTCAGAGGATGGAGATACAATTCTCCGCTCTGTCTGAAAACGTTTATTATCACTTGGGCGGTGTTGTGTATGCGCTGGATGACGTCCGAAGAGTTGCGTCCACGCAACAACGCAAAATAGGCGATAGCTTCAACATCCAGAAGGTAAGGGCAAATCAGCACGAACATGTTGCCGAGCATCTGATCGCTGTGCCAGCGCTCCGAAAGGTCGGTCAGGCTGTCGAAGATATAGAAAGCGCCGCGGCCGTTCTCCCGGATTACGGCGTGGAGGTCGGAAATAAATTTCTCAAACCCGGCTTCCAGAGCGGGGCGAACGATGTCCACGCCTGAATCCTCCGGCACAAGAGGCCGGTGGGAGCCGAACCGGAAATACACCACCTTGCGCCCTTTGGCCCTCGCGCTCTGCCAGTACGGAGCGAGAAAGAACTCATAATCCTCAAGGGTGTCAGCGCGCCAAACGATGTTGTCTCCGGGGATAAGCCCGCGCAACGTGTTGTCCAGACCGGGAAGCCCGGTGCTGAGTTGGGAATCTATCTGAGTCATGCCCGCCCTCTAAGCGCTCCGGTATTGAATATCAAAATGCTCATTAATTCCGAAACCGCCGTCACAGATATGACGGGATGTAACCGAAATAACGCCCCATCCAGTAAGGAGTAATCATGTCGACGCCGGCGAAGTTGCGGCCGTGGTCGTGTTCGGGATATGAAAGATGAGGGTCGTACGGGCTGCGCTGCCACTGGAAGTCCTGCGGCCGCCTGTATTGGATGGGAACAGGCTCGCACGTCCAGTCGTCATGTCCGGGAACTGTTTTGAATTCGACAGGTTCGGCCGGGATGTAAGGAGCGCGAGGCCCGCGAGGAAACGCCATCAACGTGTCGACCGCATTGAACACCGCGCTCGCGTCACGGTCGCCCATAGCTCCGAGGTACTGCCAAGTGAAATGCGGGTTGCCTTCATGCTCGGTGCGTCTCTTCTCGGGAGCTTGGCAACCGTCTTCCATCTTCACCTTGTCCTTCCAGAGCCATTGTAGCGTCTCGCGGTATCTCTCTCTTATCTTCGGATGCCGCTCGAACCTTGCAAGATGGAAGTAGTTGTTGTGGAGCAGATTCAGGTTGAACCATAAGGTATCCCAATAATCGTTATAAGCCTCTCCGTAAACGTAAACTTTTTTCAGGATCGACAGGTAGTTGCGCTCGAACGAACGTTCCGGCTCCGGATTGGGGTCTTTCGAGATAAGGTTAATGTATCTCTGCCGCCAGAGTTTGCGAGTGTCGTCGTCTTGGGCAACCGTGGCGGCCATATTAAACCAGTTGAGTATAAGCGCGGCGTTGAATCCGTTGGCCATGCGCGCGGGGCTTGTGTAGGGGTCGTAAGTGAGGTCTCCGCCTTCCGAGCCTTGAATGCCGTATCCGGACATTATGCCGTGCCGGGTGTGCTTGCCGTCCACATCCTGTATGCGCATCCTGTTGTCCCAGATATGAAACGACATCGACACTATGTTTTCAGAGGCTTTCCTTCTGAATTCAGGCTCATCGAACAAGTCGAAAACCGTGGCGTTGCCCCAGTAGACGCCAGTGAACTGGTCCCTGCTGGCGGTGCTCAGAAAACGCCATCCTTTGTACGGACCTTCGGTTATCTCAAACTGGAACCGCGAGGGGTCCGGCTTTATGTAAGGCTCATCCCTGTGGCCTATCCATTCGTCGTTTTCATAGGCCCTGCCGATAAGGCCGGGAACGCCTGTGATTTCTCTAAGTCGGGTTGTGGCGTCGAGCGACTTCAACATGTTGGCGCGGGCGTAATCTTCGCCCGTGACCGCGTAGAAATATGCCGCTCCGGCCAGATACGTTCCCGTCCAGATGGCCGAATCGCCGTAGTGCTGATACGCCCCTTTCGGGTCGATTTCAAGCGTCAGTCCATAAGGAGAAAACCTGTCCTGATAATCCTTGTTGTACTCGCGCGCCTTCAACTCCATCCACCCGGGGGCCGAAGTGTCCGCAGACGAGCGCAGCGCGTAGAACTCGCTCGCAGTCGCGCCCGAAGCGTCGGATGCTTCGATAATCAGCAACACAACCGCTTCTCTGTCGGGAGAGGCCGCCAGTTCGCAGGCCGGGGACACCGACAGCCACGCGGGGGCGGCATCTTCCGCCGGGGCTTTCATGCCCGGTTTCGCCGCTCCTTCGAAATATGTTCTGGCCCTGACGACGCGGCAGTCTCCGTAAGGAGCTTGCCCCCCCTGCCCTTCGAGCCTGACTTTTACCGTCTCTCCAAGCTTCGCCACAGGAATTTCCCTGTATACCAGCCTGAAATCCGTTGACGACACCACAAAGGAAATGTCAGACTCCGCGAAAGAGCCGTCCGCTTTCTTTGCCCGCAGCCTCGCGGTCGTCCTCTCGATTCCCGCAGGATATCCCTCTATCGTGTTCCGCGAGGTCAAGCGAAGCCCGTGAGGAAGAGAGCCGGAAACGATTTCAAATGTCTCCCCGGCTGCCGCGCCGTCCATCAGCGCCTGCGCTTCAAAGTATTCGCCCAAAGGAATAGCATCCGCTCCGGGGACGGATATCCCAGCAAGCGCGCCTGAAACAGCTCCAGCTAAGAAGAACAGAGCAGCAATCGCAGAAATTATTTTCGTTTTCATTTTCCGCCTCCGAATCATCCCGGCGTATTTAAAACCGCCGACATGAGATTATAACTCCGAGGCTGCATTTTTTTATATAGAGAGCGAATTGAGACAACCAATAGTTTTCCGTTATCCGCAATTACGTGGCGAAATATGAGTTGCAACCCGGATTTTCGTATATAATATCGCGTGATAAAAGCGGGAAAGAGCGGCGCATTTAGTAAAGCGAACGGCGTTTATGAAACACATAAACCCCGCCATCGTTCGAAAGGAGATATATGAGCCAATCTTTGAATAAAAGCGATTCGCTAGGGCTAGATAGTGGAGGACTTGCGGCGGCGGGACCATCAGCGGCCATATCATACCCGAAAGCAAAAGAGCCGATGGGGTTGAACAAGCTGTTCTCTCTGAGCTATCCGGTTAAGAGCGGCATAGCGCGCGTGGCGCTGCTGGCTCTGGCCGTTGGGTTTGAATACTTGTCGCGAAATTGCGACAAGTTGAAAAAAGAGATATCGACATGGGAGGAAGGCCGGGTTTTCGCCCTCAGCGTCCTCAGCCAAGGCCCGTCTGTTGTTTTAAGAAAAGAAAACGGCGCGATCCGATATATCGGCGGCAATCTCAAAGACTCCGAAATAGTGTTTTATTTCAAGAACATTGATTCGGCGTTGATGCTGTTCGCAGGGTTGATCGGAGCCCACACGGCTTCCGCCCAGCATCGCACGATTGTTCACGGCGACATCGGGATCGCTATGGAGGTCCTGCGGGCGATGAACATCGCGCAGTCCTACCTCTATCCCGGAATAGTGTTGAAGAAAACATTCAAGCGCGCGCCTAAGTTGTCATTCAGCGAGCAAATATTGAAATTGAAACTTATGCTCGCGCTTTTGCCCGGCATAGCCGCGGCCGCAAAAAAATAGTCAAAACATCGGGAGACATGATAATGAAATCGGATTTCTACGAATTCTTCTGTCCAGTGAAAGTAATCAGCGGAAAGCAGGCGCTCTCCAACCTGCCGCACGAAATGGATCAGTTGAACGTCAAGCGGGCGCTGGTCGTGACGGATAAAGGGGTGGCGGGAGCGGGCCTGATAAGCTACGTCCAAGACGCGTTTCAAGGCTCATCCTGCGAGATAGGCCATATTTTCGACGAGACGCCTCCTGATTCAAGCAATATGGTGGTCAATCAGGTGGCCGAACTGTTCCGGCAGAAGAACTGCGACTGTTTCGTGGCGGTCGGCGGAGGAAGCTGCATCGATACCGCTAAGGGAGCAAACATCGTGGTTACGGAACAGACGGACGACCTGATGAAGTTCAGAGGAGCGGAAAGGCTGAAAAAAGCGATGAAGCCGCTACTGGTTGTGCCGACGACCGCCGGGACAGGTTCGGAAGTCACGCTTGTCGCCGTCATCAGCAACGTTCAGGCTGGCGTTAAAATGGCCTTCACGTCGGACCGGCTTTATCCGAACGTGGCGATTCTGGATCCGAAGATGACGATGACAATGCCGCCGAAAATCACCGCCGCCACAGGGATGGACGCTCTGACTCACGCAATCGAAGCATATTATTGCCTGCAGAAAAACCCGATTTCCGATTCGCTGGCAATCACAGCGATTAAGCTGGCGATGGGGAACCTTGTAAAATGCGTCGAGAACGGAAAAGACGAATCCGCGCGTCTGGCGATGGCAAACTCTTCGCTCATCGCCGGGATGGCGTTTTCAAACTCGATGGTCGGAGTGGTTCACGCGCTGGCGCACGCGACCGGCGGCGTATGCCATGTGCCCCACGGGGTAGCCAACGCAATCCTGCTTCCATTCGGCATGGAAAACAACCTCGCAAAGAGAGCCGCCGAAATAGGCGAGCTTGCGCCATACCTTTGCGAACGGGAGATACAGGGAGACGACCGAGCTAAAGCCGGGGCCGCGATTCAGGCCGTTAGAGACCTCAATAAAAAGTTGAACCAGTTGAGCGGTCTTCCCAACAGGCTGCGGGATGCCGGAGTGACCGAAGACAAACTAGAAGCGATTGCAAAAGTGGCCGTAAACGACGGGGCTTTGATATACAATCCGGAAGAAGTCACATTTGAAGAAGCGCTTGAAATATTGCGGCGAGCATTCTAACCTCGCATTTTTTCGAAACAACGCCAAAAACCGAAAAGCCTCCCTGATGGGGAGGCGATTCGGTTATATATGCCTGCGTATCTGAAAGTTCAGGCCTTTTTGGACGGGGTCTGAGCCTTTTTGATCGCCCTTTGAAGCTTGGAGATTTTGTCTTCGAGGTCTTCGATGTCTTCGCGGGTGACGAGACCGATCTCAGAGAAAATCTTGTTCGCGCGCTCTTTAAACTTGTCGGCTACTTTCTCGCGGCTCTCTTTGCCCTTGTCCAGCCATTCGTCATAGCGTTCCTCGCCTAGCTCTACGAGCTGCTCGAAGCGCTCCTGCAGGTTGACTTCCTTCGCCTCTTCCACAACCGGTTCCGCTTCTTCTTCCGTGCGGCCTTCCACGAAGTCCTCGATCAGGTCCTGCATCTTCGCCAGCAAACCTATCCCCGCGTATCCTACCTTGTCCAGTTCCAGCGCCATTTCTCTTTCCTCCTCAATTTTTTCGACCAGTTTGTTTGGTCTTTATGCCACTAATTATAAACGCGCCATTAACTTTGTCAAGCAATATTTAAATAATTATTAAATAATTCAATCTATAAATAAATTTACCACATACAAAGGCATTATTTGTCGAGCGATATTGATTAATTTAATTTGTTTTTTAATAATCTTGAACTATTCAACTCGATTTTAGACGTCGACACGAAGCAAAAGAGGTTGTTTTATGATGATTATTTAAAGGTTATTAATATTGATTAAAAAAAAATCACATCATATTCTGAGGATTAACATCTACGGATACGCATTTGCGGGATGTGGCTGGAAGAGCTTCCATAGCTTCGCGCGCGACAGCAAGAACGACTTTGATTGACGCTCCCCTGAGTAGAACAAGATATCTGAATCTATTGTGCATCTTAAAGAAAGGAGCTTCTGCTGGGCCGAGCAATCCGATGTATTCATTTTTTTCCGCGTTTTTAGCAGCTTTTTCGAGCGCGGCCAGCATTTCGTTGGCAACCGACGCGGATTCTCTTTCATCTTCGGAAGAAATTATAAAGTTAGCCATCTGTGTGAAAGGGGGATATAGAGCTTCGCGGCGTATCTTAAGTTCAAAGTCGTAGAAATCGTCCGGGTCTCCGCCTGCCGCGGCGCGGATGGCGGGATGGTCGGGATTGAGGGTCTGAATTATCACGCGTCCGGGTATGTCTCGCCTGCCCGCGCGGCCCGCGACCTGTGTGAGCAGTTGAAATGTCCGCTCTCCGGCTCTGAAGTCGGGCATATTGATTATGCTGTCCGCCGAGATCACGCCGACGAGCGTGACGCCGGGAAAATCCAGCCCTTTTGCTATCATCTGCGTGCCGACTAGGATGTCTATCTCGCGCTCCTCGAAAGCGTTTATTATGCGGCGGTACTCGCCGCGCCGGGTCACGGTGTCTCTGTCCATGCGCTCAATGCGGGCGTCTTTAAACTTCCTCTTAAGCTGATTCATAACCCTTTCTGTGCCGAACCCGTAGTAGCGCAGAGCCGACCCGCCGGCGCCGCAGTTCGGGCACCGCTCCGGTTTCGTCTCGCTGTGACCGCAGATATGGCATTTCAGCAGGGCTTCCATCCTGTGGTACTTCATGTTCACCGAACAGAGGGGGCACTTAATAGTCTCGCCGCAACTGAAACACTGGATATATTGAGCGTATCCCCGGTGGTTGAGGAAAATCATGGACTGCTCGTTTTTCTCGAAAGTTTCCGCCACCGAGTTGATGAGAGCCGGGCTGAAAAGAGAGGTGACGCGCGAGGGCTGAACCCTGCGCATATCAATGATGGCGATGTCGGGCATCTCGCTGGCTCCGACGCGGCTTGGCAAAGTGAGCCTTTTGATTTTTCCGCTCCTGACCATGTGGATGGTTTCAAGCGAAGGAGTCGCCCCGCCGAGCACGACCGGGCATCCGACTAGTTTGGCGCGCTGGACGGCCGCGTCCCTTGCGTGGTACATGGGTCTGTGTTCCTGTTTATATGACGATTCATGTTCTTCGTCGACCACAATAAGCCCGATGTTTTCGAGCGGGGCAAACACCGCGGACCTTGCCCCTATCACGATATCCACTTCCCCGGAAACGATCCGGTTCCACTCGAAGAGGCGCTCGGACATCGAGAGCGAACTGTGCCAGATTGCGACGCGTCCAGCGAAACGCTTCATAAACCGGGCGATTATCTGCGTCGCAAGCGCAATTTCAGGGACAAGGATGAGAGCCTTTTTCCCATTGCCTATGCAACACCTCGCGGCTTGCATGTAAATTTCTGTTTTTCCGCTTCCGGTGACGCCCTGAAGCAGAAAGACCTGATGTTTCTGCGGAATTATCGCCGAGCAGACTGAGCCGAACGCTTCTCTCTGATCTGGATTCAGAGTGTGGTCGTTTTCGGACGGCGCGGTTTCGTCTTCACCCGAAGGGGACATGTCTTTGGGCATCCAGCCGACGAAAACAAGGCCCTTTTTCTCAAGTTCCTTGACGGTCTGCATGGTGGCGTCGGCGATGCGGACGAGAGTGCGGGCGGGAAGGCTTCCTCCCTCTCGCAAAAGGGTCTTCATGACTCGGCGCTGCGCGGGGGCGCGTTCCAGTCCGGCGAAGTCGTCCGCGTCAGCCATCGTGAACGCGCCCTTCATGACGGTCACGTTCTTTTCAAGCGAGGTGCGCCTCTGCAACGCTTGGAACGCCGTGCGGTCTATCCCCTTCCCGCTCATCTTCCGATGGAACGGAAAGGCTGTCTCAAGAACCGCGTTCAGCGGGCAAAGGTACATCCGGGACATCCAGAGGCATAAGGATAGAAGGTCGGACGGCATCGACCTGAAGTCGTCCACGACGCTCTCGACGAATTTTAGTTGCCTTTCCGGTTTAATGTCGGTGATGCGGGCGACGACGCCGAATATGCGGCGTTTGCCGAACGGGACGACCACCATTGAGCCGGCTGTAACGGCATCCGTAAGACGCTCCGGAACGGCATAGTCGAACGACTTGTCCACAGGAACAAGCAGCGGGGACACCGTTACATATCTCTGCCGGGCAACCATCAGTCTAAAAACGCGGAATGAGGATTTCCGCTCTTGCTCGAAACGCAGATATTCATCTTGAAATAGCTTTAACCTTTCGCGTTGTAGCGCCGCGGCGCGCCCGTGCGCCGCCGCTCATAAACCTGAAAACTATGCTTTGATTTTTTCTATCACAAGCTCCATTCCATCTACTTCTACAACTATAGCGCTCTCACCGGCGAGTATCGGGTCGCCTGATTTCGAGCGGGCGTTCCATATTTCGCCCCGGACGGAAAATTTCCCTTCCGTATTGACGTCAGTTAGGGTTTTTCCCTTAATGCCGATCATGCCCCGGCGTCCGGTGGACACCTTTTTTCGGTGGGTCGCAATCACGGCCGCTATGGCCACCCCGAAGAGGAAAGCGGTCGTGCCAGCAGTTGAAAGAATCAGCCAGATGTTGATTTGAAGCGCGGGGTCCGTGGAGTCCACAAGCATTAGAGAACCTACGACCATCAAAGCCACACCTCCCAGAGCCAGCAAACCGTGGCTGACTATGAATATTTCCAGCACGAACAGAACGAAAGCGCCGACGATTAGAGCAAGCCCGACTGTGTTTATCGGGATGACCTGAAAAGCGGTGAACGCGATGACGAGGCAGATAGCGCCAACCACGCCGGGGAATATCGCTCCGGGATGCGTCACCTCGAATATGAGAGCGTAAACGCCTATCATGAACAATATGTAGGCTATCTGCGGGTGGCCTATCATCTGGAAGAAGAGTTCGCGGAAAGACATCGGAAGTTTTTCCACCGGAGCGCCGTCCGTGCGCAGAGTGAATCGGCCGGAATCGTCGTCGAGCAGTCCGTGCGTCTTGAAAAGCTCGCGAATGTCCTCATCCGTTTCGTTTAGGTCGAAAACGATAGTTTCGC
Source organism: bacterium (assembly GCA_029564595.1). GTDB lineage: Bacteria > UBP15 > UBA6099 > UBA6099 > UBA6099 > UBA6099. Next base: position 97,771 of record JAKQPS010000113.1, read on the forward strand.
CGCCGTCGATATCCTCCATGCCCCGCGCGCGCAACTCGTCGAGCAACTCCGGCTCTACCTCGCCGGGAGTAAACTCGACTGTCTTCTGTCCGCTTTTTGAGATCGTCCAGCCGTCGATTTTTGAGAGCAGATCATCGACGTCTTCGGCGATAATCTCAATCACGCCTTTGTCGAGGGCTTCTTGAGAAGTGACGGAAATGCTGCGCAGAACTGCGTCGCGAGCGACGTCGATGTTTCTGCCGCGCCGCTCGGCGTACTGTTCCATGAGTTTGACGGCGTAATTGGCGGCCTTTTCCTTCATAGTTTTATCCATCTGCTGGCCGCCCATCGCCACCGGATGAGCGGAGCCTGCGCTCGTGTTCGGGGCCATCGCCGCCACGTCCGACGCCATCAGCAGGAAAAAACCAGCCGAGGTCGCGGTGGCTCCCGACGGATAAACATAAACCACGACCGGGACTTTCGAGTTTATCATCGCAGTTGCGATGTCCTTCATTGAGTCCATCATGCCGCCGGGGGTGTCAATGGTAATAAGCACGGCGGCCGCATTTGTTTTTTCGCCGTGTTTGACGCCGCGAGTGACGTAATTCTTCGTCGCGTGGCCGATTACTCCCTTGACTTCAAGCAAGACAACCGGGCCTGCGGCGGCTTCCGGGGTTTTCTCGGTGGAAAACGCGAGAGAGGCCAGCAGGAGAGCCGCCAGCAGAGCCGTCCGCGCGGCGATTCTTTTTGTCCATGAGCGTTTGAGATCAAATTTGTTTATTTTCATTTTTTTAGAGCCGCCGCCATTCCGGCCAGAGATTCGTTGGTGGGATCAAGTTCGAGAGCCGACTCGAACATGGCAAGAGCGTCAGCCAACTTGCCTTCGCGATAATACACGAGGCCGAGGTTGACAATCGTCTCCGGCCGCGAGTCCCCCAGACTCAGAGCCTTTTTAAAGTTCTCGCTTGCGCTATTCAGTTCGCCTTTCATTGCGAAAGCTCGCCCCGTCGCGCTGAACGATTCGGGCCTATCAGAAGCCAGCGCCGAGGCGGCTCCGTATTCGTTCAACGCGTCGTCATATCTTTCCAAGTCGGCGAACGCGTTGCCGAGGGCGAGCCTCAACTCGAATATGTCCGACCGCTTGTTGAGAGCCCGCTTGAGTTCGACGACGGCGGAATCCGAGTCGTCGCGCATTTTGTGCGCCGCCGCCAGCAGAGCGTGGGAGGCCATTGTGGCAGGCAGCTTCTTGCCGCGCTCGCTTATCGCCTCCACGGCTTTGTCCGGTTCACCCGCTTCGAGCGACGCCGCCGCGCTCTCAAGCGCTTCGTCTCCGCTCTCATTTTCCAAGAACGAACGCGGAGAAGGGTCGGGTTCGGGACTTATATGCGCCGAGGGGAACCTGCCCGTTGCCGCTTTGATATCGTCCTCAAGGAGTTTCAGCAGAAGAGCGTTTCCGCTCGCTTTTGTTTCGCCCGAGAAAAAATCGTCTTCGCGGAGGTCCTTGCCGGGATTGAAGCCGTAAGCGAACTCCACAGGGTCTTGGGCCGCTGAAGCCGCCATATTGTGAATCAGAACGGCGTCCGCCGCTCCGAACCCTTTGCCAAGCAGCGAGCGCATCGTTTCGGCTTTCATCCCGAACCTGCGCTCAACCTGCCTCAACAGCAATCCCTTTTCCGTTTCCGACATGAGAGCGGCGTTGAGGTTTGCGCTAGCGCGCCTCATTCCGGCCACGCTCCTGTCAATGGACTCGCTTATCTTCTCTGTGGAGGAAAACGATTTATCCAAAGAGTCCAACTGGTCGACTGTGCGATTGAAAAGAATCGAGCCGGTGAAGTTGTCAATCGGCTCCTCTGAAGCGAACAGAGAGAAATCAAGCTCGCGCATCGTGGCGCTCGTCGTTTCATATCCTTTTTGCGCGATTTCAGCGGTTTCTACCACTCGCGACAAAAGGAAATCCGAGTCCGAAGCCATGCGAAGAATGGCGCGTTCCAGTTCGCGAGCCGCCTGAGCCGCGTTTGCGCCGGACTCCTCCGCGCGGGACAGTTTATAAGCGGCGATTCTGGCGTTCACTTTCATCTCATCGGCGGCTTCGAGGAGCCTTCTGCCAGTCTGCTTGTAATAATCAAGAGCGGCGAGATATCCGCCGAAGAAATTCGAAGCCTGTTCGAGAATCGCGGACCTGCCCCGGTCGTTGCTTCTGACTTTATCCGCAGTGGTTCGGAAAGAGGAAAGGTCTCTGTAAAACGCCTCTTGCATGTCATCGAGTCTGGATGCCAGCGCTTTAAAATTATAGGCTGCCGGGCCTGCGGCTTTGTCGAGTTCGTCGGCGGCGCTCGTCAGAGCCGAGGAGAGAGAGTGTCTTTCATCCGCAGGCAAGGACGCAAACCCGGGTGAACGCCGCGCCGCCGCTGCCGAGCCGCGCAGTTCTTCGATGCGTTCCAGTCCATGCGCCGCTGCGGCGTCTTCGGGGTCGTTCGCCAAAATGTCCTGATAGCGCCTCTCAGCTTCGTCGAACTCTCCGAGTTCCGTCAGAGCGGAGGCAAGCCCGTTGAGAGCGCGCGCGTCCGATGGAGCCAGAGACAGCGCGGCCCTGAACTCTCCTGATGCCTCGCGATAGTAATGACGCGCAGCATATCCCATCGCTCGATAAATCCTCTCTTCCGGCGTTTCGGCGAGCGCCGGGTTTGCCGAGAGACTGTTGATGCGCCCGGTCGTCTTGGGGTGGGAAGATAGCGCCACTTCCAGTTTCGACAGATTTCCGGACGGGTTTTCTTTTTCGAGTTTGCGGAACATCGACGCTAGCGCTCTGGGGTCGTACCCTGCGTCTCTTGAATAAGCCGCTCCAAGAGCGTCCGCCTCGTACTCGTCCTCCCGGCTGTAATGAAGCTGGGCAAGAGACAAGGCATACTCCGCGATTCTGGTCGTCCTGTCGTCCGTATTTGACGCGAGAATGCCCATTCCGATAAGGATGAACGGAAGTTTCTTTATCCTTTTAGCCCCGTGTTTTGCGGAGATATGAGCTACCTCATGTCCGATCACTCCAGCGATTTCGTCTTCTGATTCCGCTTCTTCCAACATTCCTCTAGTGATGAAAACGAAGCCTCCGGGGGCGGCGAACGCGTTCACCTCGTCGGTGTCGACGATGAAGAATTCATAGTTGATGTCCGTCCTGTGGCCGACGCTCGCTATAGAGCGTCCCATCCTATTGACATAGTCCGAGAGCGGAGCGTCCTCTATGTAGCCGTAGTATTGCCCTATCTGCTGAACAGTAGCGTTGCCGTAATGCTTTTCGGTCTTCCATTGAATTTTGTCGAGCAGCGACGCGCGCGCCGCCGTAGCCGCCGCAAGAGTGAGCGCCGCTATCAACACAACCGCGATTCTTTTTATTTGAGCAATATTCATTTAATTTATTCTAAGAATCGAACGCGACGCGTTCAAGGCATGTCAGCCACGCGTTGCCGCAATGAGGCGATAGTCGGCGAACGGACGCTCTTCGGGACGCAGAGAAGACCAGTATCCGCTCCAGTCTGAATGTGTCATGCGCCAGATGGAGGGAAGCGCCCCGTTTCGGGCATACCAGTCGAGCGCGCCTTTTATGCCGACGCGGAAATCAGGATATTTAAAAACGTATCCCGCCTTCTTCAGCGCGGTCGTGTCTAGGGAAAAATCCTTAAAAAGATCGTTGAACTCTTCAGGGTCGGAATCGAAGAACGGCACGCGTTTTCCTTTAGGCAAGACGCCGCCGAGAAGTTTGAACGCGGCCCGCGGAAGCTTCAGGCTCGGTGAAGACGCTCTAAGCTCCGACGCGACCGCGGACATGACGGTCTTGACGTCCGCAGGGGAGTCATCCGCAACATTGAATATTTTGCCGGACAGCTTCTGATGTTCCATTACGTAAACTAGGTGCGTCGCCGCGGCGGTGACATCGTCTATGTGAACGAGATGGGTCACAGCAGAACCGTCGCCGGGCAGAGGAGCCACGCCCAATGATATCGGCCTCAACATGCGGTACATCCTGTAGAAGTTCCTCGGACCGTAAACGTTCGCCGGGCGTATCACTATGACGGGAAGGCCTTTGCGCTCGAATTCGAGAGCCACCTGCTCCTCTTCGAGCTTCGATCGGGAATACAGAGTCGTTGGATTTGGAACCGCGTCTTCGGAAATGCGGGAGGCGGAGGCGTCGCCGTACACCTGAGAAGTGCTCCAGACCGCGGCGCCGAGAAGTTCCGGCGCGTGTTCGGAGGCGGCTTCGAGGAGGTTGCGAGTTCCCTCCACATTGACCGCCCAGAGCGCTTCTTTCGCCGCACCCATGCTGAACAGCGCGGCAGGATGCAGCAGATATCTTACTCGCCGTCCCTTGAACAGCGCGGCGGCGTCAGACGGTTTTGTAAGGTCCGCCGGAACAATCTCCAAAGAAACGCCACGGTACTGATTGGGGTTGTCGCGCATGAAACGCTCATGCTCGCGCGCTGCGCTGAAATCGCGTCCCCTCATGTCCGTGGCGAGAACTGAATATCCGTTAAGCAAAAGAAAATCGACGGCGGTCGATCCGGCAAATCCGGACGCTCCTGTGACGCAAACCACGCAGTTGTCGTCTATGCGGTTCGTCGGCATTCTACAAGCGCTCCACGGCGGCCGCGCCGCCTTGAGTTTCCGTCCGGACTCAGGCGTCTTTTGACTGTCCTTCTCCGGACTTGAAATCGAGCGAAAGCTCAATAAATTTCCCGTAGTCCCGCGCCCGGCGCAAAACCTCTTCGGTCAGAGCTTCGCCCTTCTGAACGACGCGCACGTTATCATCCGTGTAAATGTCCCTCGGCGCGCGTTTTCCGAGCATCGCGGAGGCATGTTGCCCGCCGAAGAAATCCGCGACATTCTCCTCAGTGGCTTTTTCAGGGAACCCTTCCGCCCTGCGCGCGAGCCGGGCCGGGTCGAACGCGAGCTTGATCATTCCGGGACCGCCCGCCGCTTCCATCAAATCCTTTGTCACTTTCATCCTCAGCGCGTCTTCGTCAACCGGTTTGGGCCGCGCTTCCGCCACTTTTTTCTCTATTTCCCTCTCCATCTCCTCGCGAAGTTTCTCCAGCCCTCCCTCAAAAACCCTTTCAGCGGTCTCCGCTATCGCCCCGCTTTCGTCCGCGCTCTTCCTCTCAGCTTCCTCGGCAAGTTTTTCCAACTCCGCGAAACGGATTCCCATCTCCTTGTTGACGCTTTCCTGCAAATCTTTTTTCCATTTTTCGAATTTCTCTTCCGCAAGCGCGGACACAGAGTCGCTATCGATCCGCGCGATTCCCGCGCCCTCCCCTGATTCAATCTTTTTCACAGATTCGGAAAGTTCGCTTATTTGCTTCTTCAGTTCCTCAATTTCCAAAATCTCCGGAACCGCGGAATTATCTTGGACAGGCTCTGATTCTATCAACCTTTCAATAGTCGTAAGTTTCTCGTCAAGGTCGATTAGTTTGCGGTCAAGCCCGTCCTCGCCGCCGCCGCTCAAAGAAGAAACCTCTTCCAACACGCTCGAGAAACGCGATTCAAGAGAAGCCACGCTCGCTTTTAAATCCTGAACATCGGCAGCGGCGCGCGCTCCCTCCGCCACAACCTTCCCTATTTCAGATATTTTTCCTTCGATACTATTCAGCGCCTGCGCCGCGTCTTCCGCTTTAGATATCGAAACGGTCAACCCGTCGATTTTTTCCAACATCTCTTCTAGCGCTTCATCCATCTTCTCGGATATTTCAGAGAGAACAGAGCGCCTCGACTCTTCCAACTTGGCGGAATCCACATACGGCGCTAGAGAACCCATCAACTCCCCGCGCAATCTCTCCTCTACTCCAGAGACATTCGAAATCGAGTCAGTAATGTTTTCTATCCTTTCGCTAACTTCCTTGGCAAACCCTTCTATTTTCTCGGATATTTGAGAGAGAACAGAGCGCCTCGACTCTTCCAACTTGGCTGAGTCCACATACGGCGCGAGAGAACCCATCAACTCCGCGCGCAATCTCTCCTCGGCCCCGGCGATGCCGGCTTCCATGTCCTCGAAACTTGCAAGTTTTCCTGTCATTTCCTCAAATTCAGTTTTTATCCTGTCCAGTTCGCCTTTATCAGCCGTCCTTTTCAACAAGGTTTCCAACTCCTTGACGGCTGATTCCACTTCGTTCTTCTCGGCAAAAGCGCCTAACTTCGAGCGAATCTCCGACAATGACGATTCGGCGTCTGTTTTTGAAATAAAACTATCCGCGCGGGAACTGATTTCGGCTAGAGCCGACTCCAAAGAATCCTTTTCAGCGAATGCGGCGAGCCGGCTTTCCAACAAAGTCTCATGCTCGTCCTTCAAGCTCTCAAGTTGCGATTGAATTACGCTCAAAGATTTCTCGAAAACGCCCTTCAAGGATTCGGAGGCAATCCGGGTTTCTTCCGAAACGCGCTCTGTTTCCCCTGAAAGTTTCTCATAAATCCCAATCCTGTCCGCTTCATAATCGGCGGTTGTCACGACCGCTTCCATGAAAGATTCGACTTCTTCTTTCGACATCCTGAAAATCTCGAGAGCGTTCTCCAATTCGGATTTGTCCGCCGCGTCCTCAAGCTTCGTTTCCGCTTCGCGCAGCGCAGATTCCGTCGCCGCCGACTTCTCCGCCATCCCGTCCATCCGGGCTTCCATTTCTGCCATCGCGGACGATAACGCTTCTTTTTCGGCGAATATTTCCATAAGAGAAGTCAACCGGGCCGATTCATCTTTTATCGCGGCCTCAAGCTTTGCCGACGCTTTCTCCAACTCGGATTTGTCCGCCGCGCCCTCAAGTTTCGTTTCCGCTTCGCGCAACGCCGATTCCGTCGCCGCCGACTTCTCCGCCATCCCGTCCATCCGGGCTTCCATTTCCGCCATTGCGGACGACAGTTCTTCTCTTACATCGGCGGGATCAAGCGCGGGGATTCTCATCTCGACCGATTTGATTTCTTCCTTAACCGCGCGCATTTCATCATTCATCCTGCCGAATAATTCATCTTTTAATGACCTTATTAACTCCGCCGTTTCAGCTTTTGCCTCTGTGATCGCCGAACCGATTTTTGAATCGGACTCCTTGGCCGCGCGAGAGATTTCTTGTTTGGCGGCCTCGGATTCCTGTCTGATTTTTGTGATTTCAGCTTCGATATTCCGCTTGAACGACGCGAAAGCCGAGGAGGATTCCTTTGCCGCCCTATCGAGAGTTTCCGAGAACTTCGCGCGGGCTTCTTCGAGTTGAGCCGACATTGCGGCCATCGCCTGCGACACTTCATCGGACACAAAAGCGCGGGTTTGTTCTATTGAGGCGCGCAAAGACTTCTCGAAATCGCGAGCGCCCGCGTCGATCTTCAACAATCTCGTGTCGGCCGCTTGGGAAGCGTCTTCCACTCTGGCCGCTATCTCATCGGACAACGTTCTCAGTTTCCTGTCAGTCGCAGATTCCAACTTCGAGGCCATCGAATCTATGACGGATTCCAGCGAGCGCCGGGTTGATTCATCCTCAGCCCTGATTGCGTCCGACAAGCCCGCCTTCGCCGCAGCCAACTCATTCCTGAGCGCTTCGACTGAAGATTCCATGCGCGACGATAATTCGTCGTTTATTCGCTTTGCGTCGTTCCCGGCGGCGGCCATCCTCGTCTCAAAATTCTCGCCCTTAACCAGCCCGCGCGCGGTTTCCATGAGCAATTCCCTGAACGCGCGCGCCGCCTCGTTGAATTTGTTCTCGTATACCGCCTCAATTGAGCCTTTAAGTTGAGCGAGCAGCTCCGATGCCATCGGTTCCTTGTGCTTTGAAAGAAAATGGCGCTCAAACTCGAAGCCGAGAGCAGAGCGCAGACCGGACATCACCTTCTCCATCTCCTCGCGCACTCGTTCGTTCATCGCCTCCGCGAGCTTGTGTTCCTCGATCACGAGAGGAACAAGCGCCGCGCTGTCGGCCCCCGCCGATCCCGCCGCGCTCATCTTCACATATCTAAGTCTTTCGTCGCTCTTTATCACCACGGTGTCCCTGTCCGCCGAAACAACCGCGCCGTAAGGTATGGATGCGCGGTACGGAGAGGTGAACCCGGCGTCGCTTGTGATCGTCAGCAGGAGCAACTCCCCGTCCTCCACGCTGACTCCGACGTCTTTGACGAATCCGATCGTCTTGTCCACGTTCTCTACGAACACCTTCGAGCCGAGAAGCGGAACGTCTTTTTCGAAGAGGGAAAGAAGATACGGGTCTCCGATAAGGTCAACCGCCTCCCCGTCCCTTTTGAGGGTCATGGCGAAACTTCCGAAACTGCTCACCGCCGAAAGAGGCACCACGCGTACGCCGTGCCCGCCCGGCTTCGACGCCAGCACGAATCCCGCCAGCTTCCCTTGTTCAGTGTCGATCAGAAAACTGTTCACCGCTCCGAGTTCGTTGCCGTCCGCCACATTAACAACCGGCAGATTGCGGAACTCTGTCAGGCGCTTCATTCTTTTACCGGTTCTTGCCTCAGACATCAGCGCGTTTTCCTTTCGCAAAGCCGCGCGCGAACACACAGCCGCATCTTTTGGAATACGAACATCAAAACTTATATATTATATACTATTTAGCTGAATTAATATAACTAATCAAGAAGTAGCGTCGAATGAAACTCGCCGCTACGACATGAAAAAAACGGCTTTTTCAACAAACTGTCAATAAAACTCTAATCGACGCTTATTTTTCAGACATTTATCGGATAAGCGCCATATTTTTTCGCCGCCTTCGTCATCGCGATGAAATTCTCCGGTTTGACGTCCGGATGTATGGAGTTCGAAGATGACAGAATGTATCCACCGCCGGGAGCGGCGACGCGTATGGTCTGTTTGACATATTCATCCACATCGTCAGGCGTTCCGTCGACAAGGACGCCAATGCAGTCGATATTGCCGAGCACTGCCGCTCTGCCGGCGCAATGAGCTTTCACTTCCCCAATGTCCATACACTGCGGCTGGATGGGATGAATGCCGTCGAATCCGGCTTCTATAAGGTCGTCCAGAATCGGCCACAGATTCCCGTCCGAATGCTTTGCTATAAGCCCTCCGGCGGCATGCACGGCGTCGGTTATCTCCTTGTGATACGGCTTGATAAATTCCCTGTAGTGTTTGGGAGACATCAGAGTGTTGTTATTCATCGCAAGGTCGCCTTCGAGGATAACCGCGTCCGCGCCGCATTTGAGAGCCAGCGAGAACACTTCAATGCAATAGTCCGTGACCATGCGCGCCAGACTGTGCGCCAGCGTCGGATTCAGCGCAAAATCGGTTAGCAGAGCTTCCATGCTGCCCCTGAGGCTCCAGCTTACTTTGAAAGTGCCGGGCGAGTGGAGAACCACCGCCCTGCGGCCCGCAAACTGAGCCGACGCAAACCGGACGGCCATCATAAACGAATCATCCGGCTTCGGCATCTTGTACCCCGACAGATCGCTCTCGCTCTTTATCGGGCCGTCCACAGGGAACGGCTCCCCGTGCGGCGTCACGTGAGACACCACGCCAAGCTTGTCCCGCACTTTGTTTCCGCCCAAATCCTCCCTGCCGGTGAGCGTCGGCATCGTCACTCCGTCCATATCCAGAGTGTCCAGAAGCTTCACCAGAGTGTTGAGCAGGGCCAGTTGCTCCGCCATGTTCATTTCATGGATTAGTTTTCTGGCGGGCAAATCGGTGAAGAAGTGCTTCGCCGCGTCTATGATGCAAACCTCGTTGATGCCCATCTCCCAGATGGGGACGGCGTCGGGCTGCCCTCCCTTGAGCGCTGTAAGAAACCGTTCTTTTCCTGTCATGTCCGCCTCCGAATAGTTTATCGGCTGATTCGCCGTTTTTTGCTTTCGATAATTCCGAACACCTTTCGTATCGTGGTGTCCGTATAATACTCCACCGGAGCAAGGTCGTCGGTGAACGGGTTCCCTGCCCCGTCGGACGAATAGCTGTGAAAGTGCTCCGCGTTATCCTCCGTCAACTCGCGCGGGATAATCTCCGTTCTCGACAAAAGGTTTCTTTCAAGCTCGTTCATATTCGCTCTCGACTTCGACGCGAACAACACCGTGTTCAGCCGGTTCGGCATCGTCCTGATGAAAACCGAAGGAAAAACCGCGTCGAGGGTGTCGGCGCAACGCCTCAGCAAAGCCCAGTCGTCGAAAGAGCGCCACGCGACGTTGAACGCCACCACTCCCCTGTCGGTCAGCCTGTCCTTTGCGAGATGAAAAAATTCTTTCGTCGTCATGTGAAAAGGAATATAGGTCTGTGAATAAACGTCCAGAACGATGAGATCGAACTTTTCGCCGGACGATCTGAGAAAAGCTCGCCCGTCGCCTACGACCTTCCTGTCAATGTAATCGTCCAATCCCATGTGGCGGCTGCCCAGTTCAAGCAAACCGGGGTCGATCTCGACGCCTGTCACGCGCGCATTCGGATAAATATGTTTCAGAACTCTTGCGTCCGCGCCTCCTGCCGCGCCGAGTATGAGTATCTCAGCCGGGAAATCCTCGTCAGGCGAAAACATCCCCGACAGCGCGAAATAATCCCTGTAGGAATCCGTCAGCGCCTTGCCCTCGATAATCTTCGAGTACATGAACCATCCGTTGTCAATAAGCATCCGCACTTCCGGCCCCTCGCGGGTTATCTGCGAATAGTTGTACAGAGTTTCTTTCTCCGCCAGCCTGATTTCCGGGAGAGGCGGAGGCGATTTCATTGGGACTCCGGCGGTGGCGTATCCCAGAAGAGGGAAAGCCGCCGCGGCAACCGGCAGAAATTTGGCTCCCGCCATGCCGACTATCGAAACGGCGGCCAGAACGCCCGCGAAAAGGATGAACGTCAATCGCGTCCCGATTGTCGGCAATGTGAAGAGAACTGGAGCGAACACGCCGACCACGCTCCCGACGGTGGACACGGCGTACAGCCCGCCCGCCACCTGACCTGCGTCGCGGTCGCTCCTGCTGAGTATCCCCGTCGCAAGCGGCAACACGCATCCCAGCGGAATAAGAGTCGGCGCAAGAGCCGCCGCCGCCGCGATAATTATCGCCGGAAGAAGGCTGTCGGCAGGCCCCGCGTTAGCCGTAAGAGCCGCCATCACGGGCCGCGCGGCAAACGGAGCCGCCGCCGCGGCAACCGACGCCGCTAGCGTTATCCCGAACAGAACTTTGCTCCCGAATCCTCTTCGGCTCAACCGGCCTCCCGCGTAATACCCTATCGCCAGAAACACCAGAAGCGCCCCGATTAGCCCTGACCAAACGAACACTGTGGTTCCGAAATAAGGCGCAAAGAGCCGCGACGCCGCCAATTCGACCGCCATCACCGTCATACCGGAGAAAAAAACAAGCGCATGGATTAGAACCGAACTTGCGCCGGACGCCGTCCGTTCGGCCTTGAAGCTCTTTGCGCCGCCGCCGGGATTGCCGCCCCTCGGCATTGTTTTTGTTTTTCCTCTGTTTTTCATCCACGGAAATATTATATGATAAGCGCGCGCGGGGCAACCGCCGGATATCCGAGAACGGCGACGCAGAAAATCGCCTTTCTCCGGCTCGCGCTTATAAATGTCGGGTTGTTCAGTTTTTACGGCGCGATTGCTATAATAGCTTAATTATATTTACTTTATTGTCGGCAAGAGCCGGCGCGGAGAACGCGCGGAGAACGTCTTAACATAATGAAGCTGGACGAACTTCTGAAAACCATGGTGGATAAGAAGGCTTCCGACCTTCACCTTAAAGTGGGGCGTCCTCCTGTAATCCGCCTGCACGGCGACCTCACTCCTCTCGAAGAGTATCTTAGAATCAAACCGAACGACATGGACGATTTCATCTTCGACGTGCTCAACGACGAAGACCAGTTGCGGTTGAAAAAGAACAAAGGCATTGACGTGGCGTACAGCCTGCCCGGAGTATCACGATTCAGAGTGAATATCCTGTATCAGCGCGGCACTCTCGCGATGGTCATCAGAACGATACCGTTCGACATTCCCTCGATAGAAGACCTCGGACTTCCCGCCACCGTGACCAACCTTGCGAGGATGAACGCAGGGCTGGTAGTTGTCACCGGCCCCGCAGGCAGCGGCAAGTCCACCACGCTGGCCGCGATGATCGACTACATCAACAAAAATTACCACAAACAGATTATCACCATTGAAGACCCGATCGAATACCTGTTCCGGGACAACCTTTCATCCATAGTGCAGAGAGAGGTCGGAGCTGACACGCTGACCTTCGCCGAGGGTCTGCGAATGGTGTTCAGGCAGGACCCGGACGTGATTGTAATCGGAGAAATGAGAGACCTTGAAACAGTCTCGGCGGCAATGAGCGCGGCGGAGACGGGACACCTTGTGCTGTCCACCCTCCACACTCTTGACGCCGCGCAGACGGTCGACCGCATAGTTGACTCATTCCCCCAGAACCAGCACCGACAGATAAGAATTCAGTTGAGCCAGACGCTCCGGGGCATAGTCGCCCAACGTCTGGTTCCTATGAAAGACAAGAAGGGCCGCGCGGCGGCTGTGGAAATCATGACCAACTCGCCCGCGATATCAGACCATCTGCTCAACGGCAGAACAGGCGACCTTTACGACAGCATCAGGGCTTCGGTCGAGAATTTCGGAATGCAGACTCTTGAACAGTCCATTGTCGCCCTCATGGTTCATGATAAGGTAGACTACGAAACCGCGCGCAATTCCTGCCAGCGCATCTCCGAACTTGACTCGGCTCTGCGCGCCCTCTACCTAGACTACGTCTGACGGAGGAAAATAGAATGGCCGAACAGGAAAAACAAGAATCAGGCGCTCCGAGCGACTATTCAGCTCTGCTCAAAAGCGTCAGAAACACTGAAAACCTCAAACTCGAGATTCATCAGTTGCGAAACCAGATCAAGACCGCCCAGACGCGAGTCATCACTCTCGAACAGCAAGTAAAAACTTTCGAGGAAAGCATAAAAGAACGAGACACGAAAATCGAGGAGTTGTCATCTCAGGTCGGCGACAAAGGCAAAGGGCTTGTGTCCATGCTAAAACAGAAAGACGAGACTATAGCGCGCCTTCAGGCCTCGTTGCAGAACAAACACCGGGAACTTGAAGACCTCAAGGCGAAGACGGGATTTTTCAAGAAAAAATAGCGGCGGGTCCCGGCGCGACAGCCGCGCCTCGGCCCGTCACGCTCATAAAAAAACGAAAGCGGGTGCATCCAATGGATTTTAACTTAAGCGACGAACAACGAATGATTCAGGAAATGGCGAAGAATTTCGCCGTCAAAGAAGTCGCCCCGAAAGCCGCCGAGATCGACCAGAACCACAGGTTCCCGTCAGAACTGGTGGCCAAAATGGGCGAGTTGGGACTTATGGGGATAATGGTCGATCCGGCCAGCGGCGGCGCGGGCATGGACACCGTCTGTTACGTGCTTGCCCTCGAAGAAATCTCCGCCGCCTGCGCGTCCACCGGCGTCATTATGTCGGTCAACAACTCGCTGGTTTGCGACCCGGTCGAACGCAACTCCACTCCGGAGCAGAAAGAAAAATTCCTCAAGCCGCTAGCGAGCGGAGCCAAACTAGGCTGCTTCGGCCTCACCGAACCGAACGCCGGCTCGGATGTCATCGGCCAGCGCACACGCGCCGTCCTTGATGGCAACGAGTGGGTCCTCAACGGCACGAAAAACTTCATCACGAATGGCAAAGAAGCCGACATCGCGGTCGTGTTCGCGATGACAGACGCTGAAAAGAAGCACAAGGGAATGTCCACGTTCATAGTCGAAAAAGGCACGCCCGGATTCTCCATTGGAAAAGTTGAAGACAAACTGGGCATCTGCGGCTCATCAACCACTGAACTGGTGTTCGAAGACTGCCGCATCCCCGCTGAAAACATCCTCGGCAAAGAAGGCGACGGATTTAAAATCGCCATGCAAACGCTGGATGGCGGACGCATTGGGATAGCCTCCCAAGCGCTCGGCATTGCGCGCGCCGCTCTCGAAGCCTCCAAGAAACACGCCCGCGAACGCTTCCAGTTCGGAAAGCCGCTCGCCGACATTCAGGCCATTCAGTGGATGATCGCGGACATGGCCACCAAACTCGACTGCGCCCGGCTGCTCACTCTCAGAGCCGCCTTCGAGAAAGACCAGAAAGTCCGCTTCTCCCGCTCATCGGCAATGGCGAAACTCGCCGCCGCCGAGGCCGCCATGTGGATAGCCACAAAAGCGATTCAGGTTCACGGCGGTTACGGCTACACTAAAGAATACCCCGTGGAGCGCAATTTCCGCGACGCCAAAATTACGGAGATTTATGAGGGAACCAATGAAGTGCAGCGCCTCGTGATTGCAGCCGCCGAACTTAAAGGCTGATTATCAACGGCATCGTTTTGAAGTCGAAATAAAAGAGCGCCCTTCAAGGGCGCTCTTTTTTCTTCTCTCAAAATATGAATTTATACAAAGTCATAATCAAATGTCTTTTGGCGAATCTTCATGTTCGGCAAGTTCGGGAGCGCTTATCTGACGAGTCATACGCTCTATCGGCGCTAATTCCGGAATCTCGTCTTTTGTTGAAACCCCCATGTTTTTAAATCTTCTCGCGCTCGTCAGAACATTTCTTTCGAGAGAGCCGACGGATTTGTTGTAAGACTCGACGGCCGACTCCAGACTTTTCCCCATCTTCGTCCAGTGTTCGCTCAACACCCTGATTCTATCGTAAAGCTCTATGCCCAGCTTGCTTATCTGAACCGCGTTCTCCGCCATTACTTCCTGCTGCCAGCCGTAAGCGACCGCTTTAAGCAGGGCAATGAGAGTGGTGGGAGACGCCGGGATAACTTTTTGCAGAACGCCCTCTTCAATTATTGACGGATCGTGCTGAACAGCCGCGCTGAAAAGGCTCTCGTACGGAAGGAACATAACGACAAATTCAGGCGCGGGCTGAAACTGATCCCAGTACGCCTTTTTTCCGAGATCCGACATGTGCGCGCGCACCTGACGGGCATGGTCCCGCAGTTTTTCCGTTTTCACCGTCTCGTCCGTCGCGCCCTGCGCGTCATGATAGGAATTGAACGGAGCCTTTGCGTCCACGATGATTTTCTTCCCTCCGGGCAAATTCACAATCATGTCCGGCCTAAGCCGTCCGTCTTCCGTAGTCACGCTCTGCTGCTGCTCGAAATCGCAATGCTCCTGCATCCCGGCAAGCTCCACAACCCGCTTAAGCTGAATCTCGCCCCAGCTTCCGCGCGCTCCCGGCGACTTCAACGCATGCACCAGCCTCGACGTTTCGCCCTCCAGTTTCAACTGCGTGTCGTTCAGCGATTTCACCTGCTCCATCAATGTCGAGTACGAGCCTACTCTCTCCTTCTCCAACAGTTTTACTGACGCGTCGAACTTTTCAAGCGCGCTCGCCACAGGCTTAATCATCTCGGAAATGTTCGTCTGCCGCTGCTCAAGGTCGATCTTGGATGACTCATGAAACTTCAGCATCTCGTTCTTCGCGAGAACAAGAAATGCCTCGTTATTACATTTAAGCGCCTTGTCAGACAACGCCTCGAACGCCGCCATCAGCTTTTCCTTGGCGTCTTCGAGGGCGGCTAGTTTTTCCTCTGCCGCTTTCCTTTCACCTTCAAGTTTCGTCTCAAGCTCTTTTTTTGATTCTTTCAGGTCGGTAATAGCGTTCTGGAGCCTAAGCGTTTCATCAGTTTTTTCCGCTATTATGTTTTCGAGCGCCGGAACTCTCAAAGCGGTCTGCTCCAAAGCGGAGGTCCTTTGCATCTCTGAAGTCAGGGAGTCGCGAATCGATGAGAGTTCTTTTTCGGCCAATCCGGCGCGCTCTTCAGCTTGAGTCGAGCGCGACCGCTCGTTGTCCAGTCTTTCCTTCGCCACAGCCGCGCCAGACGCCGCCGTCGCCCTGCCCGCCGCCGCTCCGAGCGCCAACCCCACTATTAGAAAAATCAAATAAAAAGCGATTTCCATTATCCTCTCACCTCGCAGGCGACATTATATCATACGGATTGCGACATTATAGACGGGCATTAAAAAGGCCGCCCCGGACGATTCCGGAGCGGCCTTGAAACGCTTCTCTTTGACTTCTAAATTACTTGACCTCGAAATAGGTGTCTTCGGTGAACTGGGCGGCTGTCCAGCGCGCCACATCCATCGGTCTTCCGTCAAACTTCATCGCGCCCATGTCGAGCAGAGTAACCTGAACTCCCAGCGGTATGAACTGGAGAACGCCGCTCGGATTCGCTCCTATCGACTCGATTCTGGACCATTTCGTCTTCATTATCAGGTGGTTCGTGTTCCTGCTAATGCAGGTGGTGTTCTTCGTGTCGACCGCCCACGCGCCAGCCCTCTGGTAGCCGAAGAAGCAGTCGCTGATGTAGCCCGTGCTCTCGAACTGCTTGAGAAGCGGCGAATAAGCGAACAGTCCGCCCGCTTTCAACATCGCGTCCATGCTGGTGTCTCCGCCCATCACATCGGGATTGACCATCAGCGAACCGTATATCCTGATGTCCGTCGGGGTCATCGAGCCGCCCACAATCGTCTCTCCTGCAACCATATCAACATAAACGAACTCTTCGTCGAATCCGATCCTTAGATCGTGCAACCTTCCGAATGCGGGAAGATTCTCATCCGGGGAATCATTCAGCGCCATCTGCATCATGCAACCCCTCGGCAAGAAACTCTCGCAGCTTTTCAAATCGCCGCTGTTGACGCAGTCTCCCGCGAAATATTCCTTCGTCATTACTTCATTCTCAGCTTCCACCATGCAGGGAACCTGAATGAATATATTTCCTGAAGAGTCCATAGCGCGAACCGAGTAAACCACCTCGTCGCCGCTCTGGAAAGCCGGTAGCTGTCCAGTCCATGTCTTTCCGTTGCTTGAAGACAGCTTCACGCTCTTCCAATCCATTTCAAAGTTGGCCATGTATAGCACATACACTTCGGATGTTTCATCGCTCGTTTTCTTCGCGTCGTTATAGATTTCGACGGTTATCGAGGTGGGCTGTCCGCCGACCGGAGCCGCCGGGTTCAGTGTGATGCTTTTCAATTCAGGGGGGAACCTTGTGTCCAGCCTGTCCTGCACGATCTCCTGCGCGTCCGCAGGCAGGATGCTCAGGTCAAGCTCCTGAGCGGGAGCCGCAACGGCCATAATCATCACTGATGCCGCCGCCGCCGCCAACTGTTTCACTAATTTCTTCATATCTCCTCCTCCTTTTTAATTTCGTTGTGCATTATACATACCATGCTTCAAAATTGTAAAGTCATTTTTGCCCAAAACCTTACACATTTTCCATAAAATCATTTAGCCGCGCGGCAATTTCCTTCCGGATTTCTTACATTATTATTCGAACCACCCGGAATACTTAGGAGAAAATAATTACTATTTATAAGAACTTTTCGAGAGCTTATATATTTTTATCTCCGGCCCTAGTCCCGCCTTTGGAGAAGATGAAAATTCCTTTAATAGTTCGGCTTTTTCATCCAGAGACCGATAAAATGCGACAGCTTCGGGATAAAAATCCTCCGCCGCAAAGAATCTTTCGTAAATATGACCGCTAACGACGATATACTCGAATCCTTCGCGCTCGTAAATTTCAATCGGATACTCCGCCAGTGAAAAAGAAGAAGTCAACCTGTATTTTGGTTCGATTTTTTCAAGCGCGGCCAGATGGTACTTTTTGGGTGAATTTTTTTCCGCGTCCGACGGACTCCGGGTGTCATACGCAGGAAGCGGAACCGCGCCTGCCACTCGTTCATTAGCCATCCTGTCCTTCAACTCCTGAGCGCCCAACAGTGATTCGGGAGTCGGGGCAAGCAGAGGCCCTCCATATTCCACTGCAACCGCCGCTCCTGTCGGAACGTTCTCTTCAATCCACTCGCGAGCCAGCGTGCGGGTGTCTTTCGCTAAAAACAAAGTGTTTTGTGCGATAACTGTTTTTAGAGGCAGCGCCATAATAGCGACCGCCGCCAGCGCTGCTAGCTCCCGCCTTCTTGCTTTGAATATTCCCGAAGCCGCATCGAGAGCCGTCGCCGCAAGAAAACACAAAGCCGGAAGCGCGCCAAGCCAATGTCTTGAGAAGCCGAACTGCGAGAACTGTCCGTTTATCGCGTAAAAAACCGCTATGTAACAAAGGAAAACGAGTTCATGAGGTCTGCGGCGCATTGCCGCGTATATTATTCCGCAGCCCGACGCGGCCAGCAGCGGAATTCCCATTCCATCTTTTAAATATACGACAATCGAATGCAGCCACATGTTTACCGGCGTTTCCATCCCGAACCAGCCGTCGTTCATCAGGGTCTTTTGAATATTGATGTCGCCGATGAAGCTTTTAAAATCAAGAACGCTGTACGGCGCGCCTGCCAGATAAGCCGCCCCGAAAGCGAAAAACATCGCAAATGGAGCGATTGAAAACAGCGTTCCCGCCTTCGACCCGCTCTTTGCGCGCATAGCAAAAATTAAGTGGGCGAAAAGCATCGTCGCAAGAAGTTGGGCGGCGGTGTATTTGGTTGCGGTTCCCAACCCCGCTACAATCCCGCAAAATACGTAGTTGCGAAGTCCGCCTTCTGTTGCCAGCCGCGCCGCAAGATATAGGGCAAGAGTCATGAAAAACGTAAGCGGAATATCCGTAATCGCAAAATGAGACTGTTCCACATGCAACGGGGTCAGAGCCAAGAAGAACGCCGCAAGAAGCCCCGCGCGCTTGTTTACAAACCTCGCGCCGGCCGCCGCCGCGACATACGCCGCGCCCGCCCCGAACGCTGCTGCCGTCACTCGCGCGATTAAATAAAACATTGTCGGGTCTATAAAATACTGAATCCCGAAATCTGCCGCCGACGGAAAAAAACCGAACACATGCCCGACGATATACGCCGCGCCGTATAAACCGAACAGCAGATACATGAAAAATGCCGGATAATAAAAGAAATGCGGGTTAAAATCCCCCGATCCGAACCTGATCGCGTGTGAAACTACATGTACCTCGTCCAAATGCAACTGGTCGGGAAGGCCATACCTGATTCCGTGAACGCGGACGACAAAAGCGATAAGCATTACAAGCGACAACGCCGCGTTTTCCTCGAACCATTTTAAAAAACGCTTCAACCTGTGATTCTCCATAAATGAGCAACGGCTTTCATCTACCGTCGCAATCAATTCAGCGCCCCGCCACTCTTTCCATTTTATTTTATGCCATTTCTCCGCAAGATGGAAACGGGTTTATTTTCAAACTCGTTATTTGAAACAATAATAATCAATATAATCATATTATCGCGGCGACGGACGCGAACCACGAATATGAACGATAATTGCGAAGACAGAAAACACGGGACTGAAAACGGAGTCGAGCTTGTTCACGCCGATTGTGATCTCTGCGGCTCCGCTGAGAGCAGTCCTCTATATAAAAAGGACGGCTTATACATAGTTAGATGCGACGGGTGCGGATTGTCGCGAGTCAATCCCAGACCCACCGAAAAATACCTGAAAGATGAAGTCTATAATGAGGGATATTTCAACGCCGAGAAAGGCTTCGGCATAGAGAACGCTTTCGGGAAAGAAGCTGGCGGGGACAATTCTAGAGCGGAAAGAATTTTCAAGCGCATCGAAAAGCTGGTTGCGCCGGGAAGGATGATTGACATCGGATGCGCTTCCGGCGTTTTTATGAGAGAAGGGCGTCGCCGCGGCTGGTCAGTCCGGGGCGTTGAGATTTCCGAATACGCCGCCGAGCAGACTCGAAAAAGATTCGACCTTGATGTGTCATCATGCGATTTCATTCAAGCCGACCTTCCCGCCTGCGAATTCGACCTTGTGCTGATGATGGACCTTATCGAGCATCTTCCGTCGCCCGGAAAAGGCGTCCGTAAAGCCTATGAAATACTGAAGCCCGGCGGACTTCTGGTCGTTGAGACGCCTAATCTTGATGGAGCGGCGGCCAGAGTCCTCGGAGTCGAGTGGGGGCTTATCGCCCCTCTGCACCACCTTTATTATTTCACGCCCGCCACCCTGAAAAGACTAGTTTCGGAATGCGGATTCAACATCGCGTCCGTCGAATTTCCGTTCTGGGGGCTTTCCGATCTTATCTTTTCAGCCGGCTCTTTCAAAAAAGCCGGTCTGCCGATAGGCGAAAAACAAAAGCATATCGCTAGAACCAAACTTCGGTTTGCAAGAGACGCCGCGCGCTTAGCGGCCAACGCCGTCGATCGCGCCCTGCTCTCTCCTTTCACCCGCTCTTCAAACGGAAACTCCATCAGCATGATTTGCGTCAAGCCGATGAATCATTCATCCGGAGAGAATCACAAATGAGCAAAAAAAACTTCAAACCTTATGTTTTCTTTTCCGATCTTCACATCGACAGATGGGACAGATTGAAAAAAGAGCGTTTTTTCGAGTTCATTGAGCGGGTCGAAGAAACGGCGGCGGGGGTTTACATATTGGGAGATATTTTTGATTTCCCGGCGCTGAAAGGCGATTCCATCTGGCCGAGGCATAAAGACACCGTAAATCGCATTCTCGGCCTATCCCGCGCCGGTTTGCCGGTCAACTACCTTATCGGCAATCACGACATTTCCCTCAGGGGCATTGAAATCGAAGAGGTTAACTTCAGGCTGACATATCCGGACAACAAGCATCCTTTCGAGGTCGAACTGTTCGGAAAAAAGGTTTATATGGAGCACGGGCATTATTACGACCCGCTCTTTCTGGAACATATATACGACGCGGTGGACTTTTTGAGAGCAGTGACGGGGAAAGCGGTTGACCAGAGCGCGACCGACTTTCTGCGAGACGTGGTAAGAATTTTTCAGAGGAAACCGAAACACGACGCCGAAAAAGCGGCTACGAAAGAAAAAACAGAGGTCGGAGTGCCGGAAAGATTCCTCAAGCTGTGGGAGGAAGCGGCCGAACAACTTCTCAAAAAACGCAGATGCGACATAGCAATGTTCGGCCACACGCACGGCCCCGCCCTGTCACGAATGCTCGGCGGGCCTCAGTTCTATGTCAACACCGGAGACTGGGTGACGCATTCCACATACGTCGAGATGACGGAAACCTCAATCTCTCTTATGGACTGGATAGAAGGCGCGACAATAAGACAAGAGAAACTTGATTGACAGGAATCATTTTTTTAGAGACGCGCCTGAACTGCGCGACGTCTTTTTATCCGCGTAATCGCAACGCGAGAACTCGCATAAAAGAATCGCGATATCGTCCGTAATAGGCTGTCTGCCCGCGAATTTTTTCACGTTTCTGTGCAGTGTTCCGACGATATCCTTCTCGCCGCGCGCGCTTAGAGCCTTGAAGTTATCAACAAACCTTCTGTCTCCGTACATCCTTTTCTTTGAGTCTTTCTGCTCGCTGCAACCGTCCGTGAAAAGCAACAGCTTGTCGCCCGGCCTAACCTGCGTCTTGCCTTCGACGTACTCCGTGCCAACGCGGATGCCGATCGGCATGTTTCCCGGCTGCAGAGGGCTTGCGCGGAATTTGTCGCACCTCAAAAGAACAGGTCTGGGAAGCCCGAACTGGGTGTAGTTCATCTCCAGCGTCGATATGTCAACTATCCCGTAAAAACCCGCGACGAAGAAGCCTTCCGGCATCAGCGGGATGAGTTCCTTGTTCATCTTGCCTATGACTTCCGAGGTGGAAAGCCGGCCCTCGGCGATGAAGTTAAGGTTCATTTTCACTTCTAAGGCTATCATCGCGGAAGTGATCCCGTGACCCATAACGTCTGCGACGAATATCCCCACATGGCCTTTCCCTATTCTGCTTACGGAGAAGAAATCGCCGCCAAGATGCAGAGATTGCTCGTACACGTGCGAGAATCTCATTCCGGGTATTCTGGGATATTTCTTCTCGACCAGATGCTTCTGGAATTTGCCGGCATGATACATTTCCCGCTCTATAGTATTGAGGGACTTCATCAACTGCTTGCTGGTTTCCATCAACTCGGATGTTTTCTCGTTCACTTTCTTCTCTAGGGCGCGTTCCCTGTGCCTGATCAAATCCTTGACGGATATGATTCCTTTCATGCTTCCGTTTTCGTCCGTGACGATAAGGTGTCTGAAATCGCCGCTCATCATAATCTCATGGGCGTCGTCGAGGCTGCTTCCTGAGCCGACTGACACAATGTCGCGCGTAACAACCTCGCCCACCGGCAGAGAGGCCGGATCAAGATTCTTAAGAACTATCTTGCTGAACAAATCTCTGTCGGTGAATATGCCCAACGGTCTGTCGTCGCCGTTGGTCACGACGATAGAGCCGACGCCGCGCACGGCCATCATCCTCATCGCTTCGAGCGTGGATACGTCAGGCCGAGCGGTTAGAACATCCGCGCTCATAACTTCGTCCACAAGTATCGCTCCGGGCATATATCAGACGGCCTCCCGCCGCGCGACTAGTTTACCACAGATTCAAAAACAGAGGCAACGCTGAAACTAAACCGTAGCTTGAATATCAATATTACCGCTTGCTGCAATGAGCGCTTTTATTTAAAATGGGTTCCCGCTTTCGCGGGAATGACGGCAAATAAGAGGAATGACGGCAAAAGCAATGACTAAAAAGTAGGAATAACAGAAGTTATGGGAATTATGGTTATAGGATTTTTGCGCTTTTGGAATTAATCAACAAGATAGTTTCGCGGATTAATGCACTGTCGAATCGTCGCTATGGAAACTTCCGACAGCCGCTTCTTCGGTTTTCATGATTGAAAAAACATCGGTCAGGTTCATAACTGAAAAGACGTTAAGATTCCTAGGCGTTATGCCAATAATACGAAGGCCGCCCTTGATGGGATTGATTATCTTCTGGGCGTATATGAGAGAGCCGACCCCGGTGCTGTCTATGAATCCGACATCCGACAGGTTCAGGACGATCTTCTGATGTCCGAAGTTTACAAGAGAGTCCAGCCTGACTTTCAAAGTCGGAGCGGACTGTGTGTCGAGATTGCCTCGAACGTCGAGCACTACCACGTCGCCTTGGCTTCTCTCCTCCAGTTTGAATTCCATGCTATTATCCACGTTCCGCTCCCATTGCCTCGCAAAGCTATTATACCTTCAACGCCAGTTTGTCCACAACACGCAGGATGATTTTGAGATTCCTGCCTGAAGTTATGCGTTGCTGATTCGTATGGTAGAATATCCGCTGGACGGAAACACGGACATGGGAAAAAACAAAAAGAAGAAAAAACCCGTCGTGGCGGTCAAAACAGAGCCGCGCGCGTTGTGGAAGAAAGCGGTTGAACTTGCCGCAATGCCGATTTCCGGAGCGGCGCTGGTATTGGCTTTCGCGCCTTACAATCAGTTCTATCTGGCATGGGCGGCGCTAGTCCCGCTTTTGTGGACGTTGGGTCGCGCAAATTTCGCGGGAGCCGCCCTGCGCGGATATCTCTTCGGCATGGGGTATCTTGCCGCTCTTTTCTGGTGGCTTATGGTGGTGCGCTGGCCCGCCCCGCTCGGTTACGCGGCTTTTGTCGTCCTTGTGCCGGCAATATTTATCCCGTGGGCCTGTCTGACGGCTTTCTTCATAAAAAAAACGAGCGCCGCTCTCCGAATCTTGACTCCTGCATGCCTGTGGGCGTTGCTTGAATTCGCCATGTCTCACGGGACTTTCGCTCTCCCATGGTGGTCTCTCGCATACACCCAGACATCCAACCTTGTGACGGCGCAGCTCGCTGCCATCGGCGGGATTTATCTCGTTTCATTCATGGTTGTGCTTGCGAACATGTTCGTTCTGGCGCTCGCAAAGAAAAACGTCGCAACAGATAAAAAAACATGGGCGGGGATAGGCGTTCTTGCCGTGGCGCAGATAGTTTACGGAATCTACGGCATGACGGCCTCGCACACAACAGCCGAGCCTGTCTCCGTCGCCCTCATTCAAGCCAACTTCGAGGAGCAGGAGGAAAAAGAGGACCAAAGTATTTTCACCGACATGTACTCGACTCATTTCGAGATGACCGACGAAGCCGTCCGCGAGAAAGAGCCGGATATAGTGGTTTGGAGCGAGAGCATCACATTCTTGTCATGGCTCGCCGGAGAACGGAATCTTGAAAGCGTGAAAAATGCGCTCTCCGCGCTTGGAATAACGCTCGTCGCGGGGGTTTACGACTGGAAAGACGACACCGAAAACTACAATTCAGTTATCGCCATAGACCCTGAAAAAGGATTGATAGGAAAATACGACAAGATTCAGATAGTGCCGTTCGGAGAGATGTTCCCCTATCGGAAAACTATCGAGAAGATAAGCCCGGCGGCCGGCGCGTGGATAACAGATCAGGCCCTCTCATACGACACCACGCCGGGAAAGAGCTATACCGTCTTCGATTCCCGCAGCGGCAAGTTCGGCGCGATGGTGTGTTTCGAGTCGGTGTTTCCGGGGCTTACGAGAAAACTTGCCAACGATGGGGCCGAATTTTTATTCGTCCTAACGAACGACGCGTGGTTTCTGAACACGGCGGCGATACACCAGCACGCTTCGATGTCCGCGCTCCGGGCTATCGAGACGAGAAGATATGTGGCGCAGGCGTCCAACACGGGAGTATCGGCAATATACGACCCGTCGGGACGCCTCTCGGCGACCGTTCGGCCTCTAACAAAGAGCATCCTTTACGGAGAGATGCGCCCGAACCGGGCAAAGACTTTCTACATGATGTTCGGCGATTTGTTCGCATGGCTCTGCGCCGCCTTCTCGGCCACGGCTCTGGCGCTTGCTTTCCCTCGGAAAAAGAGAAGTTGACACTTTTTCTTTCAATACTTATTATCTGATTGAGAAACGAATGAGAGGCTTGGGACATGGACTGCAAAGAAGCCGAGTTGCTGTTGCATGAGTATCTTGATTGCGACATGTGCGAGGACGGCAGGCTGAAGATACAGGCTCATCTGAACACATGTCCCAAGTGCAACGGCAAATTCAGTTTCGAGCAGGGCCTTCGCGAAATGGTGAAGAAATGTTGCAAAGCCGAGTTGCCCTCAGACCTTTGCTCTCGAATATCAAAAATGCTGGATTGTGAAAAGAACTCCGACCTGCGCGCCTGATTTTATTCTTATTATCACAGTCTTCAAACTTCTGATATAAATGAACAAATCATTTTTTATCTTAATTTTTTCGTCTGTTCAATTAAACCCGGGTTCGCCGATATAGCAGGCGACCCGGTGCGATTTTCATAGCGGCGAACTGCTTTTCACGCACAAATTAAGTTTGCGAGCGCCACCCGTCATTTTGCCGTAGGGGCGGGGCTTGCCCCCGCCCTGCCTCTGTTATCGGGCGGGGGCAAGCCCCGCCCCTACAAAAAATATTCGCCTTGCGTCTCGCATTTCATCCGCTCTGAACAATCGCTACCGAATCCTATTTATGGATTCGGGTTGAAAGGTTTTTTATGACAAAATCTACTAGATTGTTATAAAATATGTAAGCTCTCATCGGCCAAGGCCGATATTTTTTAATGGAGGAAGCTCGATGAAGTTTAAAATGACCCATGATTTCAACTGGCCGCTCGAAAAACTTATCCCGGTTCTCGCGGGAGACGAAGAAGTCCTCAACATGGAAGACATGCCGAACGTCAGTTCGAGAAAAGAGATAGAGCGCCGATGGGAGGGAAAAAAGCTTTTTAAGAAATTTGCATGGAATGTGCATGGTCAGATACCGCAGGTCGCGCAGAAAATCATCAGGCCGGAAATGCTGAACTTCATAGAACACAGCGTGTGGGACAACGAGAAATACATGTTCGACACGAAGATCGAGCCGCACTTCCTCAAAAAACAAATTACTTGCTCAACCACGAGCAGGTGGGCGAAACTGACCGAAGGGAAATCCAGAAGGCAGTTCGAAGGAACGCTTGAAATAAAGATTCCGCTCATCGGCCAGTTGGTCGAAGGGGCAATCATAGACCATTTGAAGAAAAACGTTGAAAAAGGAGCCGTTGACCTAAAAAACGTTTTTGTCACAAAAGTCGGGCCGCCGACTGAATGAACCGCAGCCGCTTGTCGAAAGGAAAACATCATGTCGCTGAAAACCAACAAAGAGCTTCTTGACAGGGCCAAAGCTGAAGGATACGCGGTGGGCGCGTTCAATGTGAACAATATCGAGCAGACCATCGCCGCGCTCGAAGCCGCCGAAGAGGAGAAATCGCCGATAATCATCGCTGTCACTGAAGGCGCGATAAAGTACGCGGGGGAGCCGTTTTTTTTCGACGCCGTCCCGAAGATGCTCAAGGCCGCCGGCGTCCCCGCCTCGCTTCATCTGGATCACGGCAAGAAAATGGAAATGATAATGAAGTGCGTCGGAAAAGGTTTCACTTCTGTGATGTACGACGGCTCGTCGCTGAGTTTCGAGGCGAACGTCGCCGAAACGCGCAAAGTTGCGGAGGCGGCGAAAGCAAGGCGCGTTAGCGTTGAGGGAGAAATAGGGCGCGTCGGCGGAGTCGAGAGCGGCGTTTCCTCCGCTCCGGGAGGCGACGAAGAACTGCTGACGGACCCTGAAGAAGCAAAGAGATTCGTCGAACTGACGGGGATCGACTCCGTCGCAGTGGCTGTGGGCACAGTGCATGGAATGAGGAAGCAGACGGCGAAAATCGATCTCGACAGGATTTCCGCAATAGCCGCTCTCGTGACGGTTCCGTTGGTTCTTCACGGGGCGTCGGGCGCTCCTGACGAGACCTGCGTCGAGGTCGTCAAGAGAGGCATACATAAGATAAATATCGGGACGGAACTTCAAAAGAGTTTCGCGCGCGGCGTGGCGGATTTCATAGCGTCGAATCCGGACGTCATCGATCCGAGGAAAATTCTAAGGCC
The DNA here is from genome assembly GCA_029564595.1 of bacterium. GTDB lineage: Bacteria > UBP15 > UBA6099 > UBA6099 > UBA6099 > UBA6099. The sequence goes on from JAKQPS010000113.1 coordinate 124,468, forward strand.
GGGCATGAACACGATGAAGGAAGCTGTAAGAAATAAAATCAGATTGTTTGGAAGCGCGGGCCGGGCATGGTAAAGGGGGATTTCAATATGATCGACATAAAGCGCAGCCGAGTATGGGCGACGGCGTTTATTGCGACGATAGTTCTGGCATCGACGGTCGCGATGGCCGCTCCTGTCCAGAGAATCAAAGAGATTCAGATGCCGTTGATGAGCTTTCCGGCAATAGTTAAAGCCGGAGAGAGTTTCAAGCTGGACGCGGCGCTAGGCGGCAAGGAGGTCGTGAAAGCCTTCCTCATCCTTTCAAACGCCAAAGACGCTTCTTCCACGCTTGAACTGCTCAACCCTTCAGATTATGAAGGCCTCCGGACATGGCGCGCCGTCGTCCCGGAACCGACGCCGGAATCTCTTTATGATCTCGTTCTCACTTTTGAGGACGGCACATTCGACAGGCAGCCTAATTCGGTCAAGGTTATAAAGGAGTTCAAGAAGAAATACATTTTCGTGCACATGACGGATATACATTTCAATCTCGGATTGGGCAATCCCGCCGACAAAAGACATCTCATCCGAGAAAGAATCCTCAATGAAATAACCGCGCTGAATCCGGAATTTGTCCTTTTCGGAGGAGACCTCGGCCTTTATCCTGAGACATACGACAGGGATTATATTACCGGTTATGAGAATTTCAGGGACAAGTTGAAGGTTCCGGTTTTTATGACGCCGGGCAACCACGAGATGTACATCGACCGCAGAGGCCCCTCCGTCATCGACGGAATAGACTATTGGAAAGCCGCCTACGGGCCGCTTTATCATTCATTCAATTACGGCAAACTCCATGTTCTGTCAATAAACACGTTCGACTGGCCGGCGAGGTGGAGGGACAGATACGACAAAGACGTGATGGCCACAGGATCAGTCGGCTTCGCTCTCATCGATGACGCGCAGTGGGAATGGATAAGAAAAGACGTCGCGAAAGCTTCTGCTCAGGGCGACAACATAATCGCGTTTACCCATATACCCGTCGAGCTGCTTCAGGGCGGAAACCGGTTCGGGATAGAGAAACCTGAAAAACTTGGAGGGCCGTCCTCGTCGTTGTTTATCAAATTCCTCGACAAATACAAGATTTCGCACGTGTTCGTGGGACACATCCACATGGATTCGCTGCGCCAACTGACGGACAATGTGATAGAGGCGGTGACGCTTGGCGCGGGGCATAACAGCAAACTCGAAGAAGAGTTGTGGGGATACCGCATAGTTTATGTTGAAGACGGCAAGATTGTTGACATGAAAACCATATCAATAGGAAAAGACGACATTTGAAGCCGTAAGAAAAGAAGCAGACAACTGAGAAAAGGCGGATTGAACAATGAGCATATCAAGAAGAGAGTTTCTGAAAACGACGGGGGCCGCAGTAGCGGGGCTGCCGCTTGGAATCGCAGCGTTCGCGCCAAGAGAGGCTGCCGCGTTCGGAGCGCCTCTGGCTCCGGTTCCGGGCGCGCCGGTTCTGCGAGTAAACCAAATCAAGGCTCCCCTATTCAGCATCCCGGCCATAGCGAAAATCGGAGATTCGTTCAGACTGACAGTCGCGCCTCCGGAAGACAAGGAGCTGACAGGCGTATATATCGAGCAGGCGGCATATCCCAATAAGACTTTCTCGCTTGAATTCAAACCCGCAGGCTCGACTGGCGACCTTAAAACCTACGACGCGCTTATCCCCTCCGCCGCGCCCGAAGCTCTATTCAACCTCACAGCCGTTTTCGGAGGAGACATCTGGGACAGGCAGCCGAACGCCGTCAAAGCAATCAGGGAATTCAAGCGCAAATTCGAATTCATCCATCTCACCGACATTCACTTCAACGTTCAACACCTGAAGGAAGGCGACATGGAGAGGATAAGAAGGAGGGTTTTGCAGGAATTGACGAAACGCAACCCGGAATTCATAGTCCTTTCCGGCGACCTGATGCTGAACCCGGAAACCTACCCGAAGGACTACGTGACTGGCTACGAGGCTTTGACGAAATGGCTGGACGTCCCTGTTTTCATAGTCCCCGGCAACCACGAGCTGTACTACCTGAAACTGGAAGACGGGACTATCATAGATGGATTGGAATACTGGAAAGCCAACTACGGGCCGACATATCATTCGTTCGACTACGGCAACCTGAGGATGCTCGGGATGAATTCGTTCGACTGGCCCGCGCAACTTCGCGACAGGAGGAACACGGACGCTGCCTTCGCCGGAACGCTCATAAATTCGATGATCGGCCCTACTCAGTGGAACTGGGCGCAGGCGGACATGAAAGAAGCGAAATCCAGAGGAATGAACATCATCGCATACACCCATATACCCATTGAAATGCTGATGGGGGGCAAAAGGATAAGCTCATCCGGCTCGACGATGAAGATTCCGGGGCCTGACACCGACGCTTTTGCGGCCATCCTTGCTGAAGGCGGATGCTCTAACATCCTCGTGGGGCACATGCACTACAATGAAATCAAGCAGTTCGGCGGCCTCAGGCAAATAATGACCAAGGCGGCAGGGATAGCAGGCGGGAACCCTTCCTCGTGGGGATTCAGATCAATAAAAATTGAAGACGGACAGATAGCGGACTTCGATGAGATATTCGACGTGACATTCGACGATGTGGGACGGGTGTGACGCGAAAACCGACAATGAAGAATAATTGCCGTCAATAAAACTGACACATAACGTTAGTCAAACAATTTCACGAAACCTTCGGCTTCTTTGAGGTCTTCGGCAAGAATTTTTTTCAGGTTGCCCGAAGGGCCTTCGGGAGTTATTTCGAACATCTTCGCCGCAGGCTTATATATCGAATCCAGCGAGAACGGGGCGTTGTCTCCGTAATCTCCGAAAGCCATCGTCTTGCAGATGATGTCCGCCGTGTGAATGGCGTAAACGATTTTATCGTTGTCGTTCGCTTCGTGAGGTCTGTGGTGAAGGCCTATAGCGGTGGAAAGCGTGGATGGAAGAAGCCACCTGTCCGCCACGAACTGGCTAACGTCGGCGTGGTCGAACTCGAATCTCTCCACCTCCACCTCGAACAACGGGCGTTTTTGCTTAATCGCCGAGTTGTAGCAGTTGATGAAGTCGTCAGGGAAACACTGATTCATGGCGACAAGGCCGATATCATGGAGCAGTCCGGCCACGAAATACTGCTCTGTCTGCCTCGGATTGAAGACTCTGGCGATTGAGCGGGCGCAATGGGCCACTCCCACCGCGTGCGCCCACAACTGGTTATAGCTGAATGAGTTCGGGCTTTTCATCGGGAACAGTTCCATGATAGACACGGAAAGAGCTATCGAGCGGACATTGTTGAATCCGAGGATGACTATGGCTTTTGAGAGAGTGTCTACCTGCCTAGGAAAGCCGTAATAAGCGGAATTGACGGCGCGAAGGATGCGCCCCGCCACCACCTGATCGGCCTCGATTATTTTCTTCAAATCCTCTACGCTCGCCTCAGGGTCGTTCGTGACGCTGATAATCTGCGCGACGGTCGACGGAAGAGTCGGGAGGTCGCGGATTTTATCGACAATTCTATTTCTTGTAGTTTCGTTCAAGACACGTTCTCCACAAATCCGGTTCGACTAGATAAGTTGTAATATAATAAGCGCCATCAATATTGTTGTCAATTGGTTAAGCTGGCCGGACAAGGTCTTTTTTGGACAAAATCTCTGGAATCAGCCTTTTTATCCAGTTTACGCCTTCCTCGTAGATAATATTTTCTTCCGGAATTCCATATCTCATCTCGAAATTCACCGCGCAATCCGGGTTCGCGGCGAGGACTTTTCTTAAAAGAGCCTCGATGTCGCGCCACCCGTCCTCCACCTTGTGAGACGGATGAATCGGAATCTTCCACTGCTGGCGGCCTCCGACAGGATAATCGGGGTTTGAATTCTGAAGATGAATCGCCTTCATGAAAGGCAGCGCGGCATCGACAAACTCGTCGAAATCGAAATCATACAAACGGCAGTCCACGTCCAGATGACCTACGTCGAGGCAGAATCCGAGATCGGGAAATGAGTCGAAAATCGTCCTGAAAGACTTCGCTGAGAAAAAAGAACTATTCCTGAAAACATTCTCCACTAGGACAGGGACGCTGTGTTGAGCGGAAAGCCGGACGAGCCTTTCGCAGCTTCTCAGAGCCGAATCCAGCGCCGCGCGTTCGTCAAATCCGGGAGGGTTGTCGCCGCCGAAGTTTTCGGGTTTCTGCGCGTGAACCACGACATATTCTGCGCCCATATCGCCCGCCACAGAGATCGTGCGCTCCATCAAGGCAAGAGATTTCAGCCTCCGGTCTTCATCCGAGTCCACGATGCTTGCGAGAAGTCCGGTCCTTGTCGGAGGAATGTCCTCGGCGAAAAAAGGGCAATGCGCGCTGAATTTCATGTTTCTTTCATTCACGAAATTCTTCACGATTTCTTGTGTGTCGGCTTCCATGAGGACGAATTCGGCGCGTTGAAGTCCGAACCTGTCGAGCCTGCAAAGAGAGACGGCGCGTGAAACCACCATCCCAATATTGCCGCAGGTCATAAAAGCCTCCCGCAGTTCGGGCAGATGCGGGTTCCCGGCTCAAGGCCGGAACCGCAATAGGAGCATTTTTTTTCTTCCTTCGGGGGATTGGGAGGAGAATTCGTCTTTCGTATCTGAATGACCGGCCTCATCCTGAATAACAGATAAAAGATAGCGACGGGAGCGAATATGACAATCGCAAAGAACCAGAGGATGGCGGCTTCTTTGCGCGCGCCTCGTTCTCTGGCGTCGAGGGCGGTCATAACCGCCGCCAGCAATATCAGGAGGGCCATGCCTATCTGAAGGGCTACCGCGGATGGAGCCATTCCCTGAAGAAGCGTTTCCGGGTTCATGTTTTTCAGTCCGGTTTGATCTCGGTTCCCACGCCGTGGTCGGTGAAGATTTCGAGCAGGAGACTGTGGGAAACCCTGCCGTTAATCATGTGGATTTTCCTGAGACCGCTTTCGATCGCTCTTGTGGCGGACTCAATTTTAGGAATCATCCCGCTGCCTATGGAGCCGTCCGAGATAAGTTCCCTTGCGCGGCTGACGGTGAGACTCGATATCAACGTTGAAGGGTCTTTAGGATCGAGCATCACGCCGGCGACGTCCGTCATTAGTATAAGCTTGTCTGCCCCGATTTCTAGGGCAAGCTTCGTTGCCACATAGTCAGCGTTGATGTTGAGAGTCAGGCCTTGAGGACTCACGCCGAGCGAGGACACGACGGGAAGCTGGTTGTTTAGTATGGAATCCCATAGCGGGCGGTTCAGTCCGGTCATATCTCCGACAAGCCCGATGTCCACGCCGTCCGGGCGGATGATATCGGCTTCAATGAGACCGCCGCCCGAAGCGCCGGAAAACCCGGCGGCGTCCGCGCCCCTTGATTTGAGTTCTTCCACTATCCTTGAGTTGAGCGCGCCGAAACACCTGTCTAAAATCTCGATAGTGCGCTCGCACGTGTGACGAAGCCCCTTGTACCTTTTCGGCTGAATCCCGGCGGCCTCCATTTCTCTGTCGGCCTGAACCGATCCGCCGTGAACGAGAACGGGATTTATGCCCTCCTTTTTCAGAAGAGCGACATCGTCGAGAATGGCCAAGCCGGTTGACGGGTCCTCCATCAGGCTGCCGCCGCATTTTACGACAAAAGAGCGACCGCGAAACTCATAAAGGTATTTGTCCGGATATCTGATATCCAGCGATTCGAGCAGTTTTATCGTTTCTCTTCCAACCTTCATTTCGACCTCGCAATAATTAATCGAACTAATATTATTGTACTAACATTCCGGAATATCAAACCGAGATTGACATTACCGATAAATGAATTCTATACTAGAAAAAAGAGTCTGGCAAAAAACATGATGGAACAGGGTTATCGTTTTTGCAGTGAATGCGGCGCGCAGAATCCGGCCAAGAATAAATTCTGCGCGAAGTGCGGAGCGTGCTCGGTAAAACCGCAAAAGAAAGCGGCGGCGGAAGAGCAGTCCGCGCAGTGTCCCAACTGCGGCAACCTGAATTCGACCGGAGCCAGATTCTGCCCGGCATGCAGCGCCCCTCTCAATCCCGATTACGACGTGAGCAACGATGGGGATTACGTTCATATAAGAATTCATCTAAAACAGATCGACTTCGAGAACAGCAGGGAGTTGAGCACTCTCACGAAAAAAATAGACGACCCGTACGTGATAGTGGATATGTCGGAAATCGAATGGATGGACAGCAGCGGCATAGGAGCCATAGTGACCGTCGTTCACAGGTTCACTCGCAATCAGCAACAGGTGAAATTCGTCGGTATTCAAAACAAAGTGATGACGTCGATAAAAGCGCTTCGCGCGGATAACATAATAGATTATTACGAGACGCTGAATGAAGCGTTGGTCAGTTGGGGACTGCCGCCGATTTGACGTCGCGGGAAATATCCACAATAAGATTCTGAATCATCATAACATCGGAACCCAGTTTCGGTCTGTCAATGCCTTTCATGCGCCTTTCGATGTCCACGATGCGGGTCATCGCGCCTTCAATTTGCCGCAGGGTCATGCGCCGTGCCGGAATCAGCATGTTATATGCCGCGAACTCTGTCTTGCCGAGTATGGACGATTTCGGGTCGGAGCAAAGCGTCGATCTGTCGGCTTGCGTGACAGCAGCCATCCCCTCGCCCACTGTTTTCTTTCCGCCGAACTTGAACTCTTTGGGCAGATACGAAAAATATCCTTTGTCCAAAAGGTATCTTGCCTGCCACAACTGACGGAAACGGGAGGCAAGAAAGCCGATAATCTGCGCGGGCGCGCCTCCGGCTTCCATAGACCTGTCAAGCAGCACAAGCGCGGACCTGCCCTTCCCGCTCATCATATTATCAATCATCAGATACAAATAAATATCGTCGCTTGAAGTGACGATCATTCTCATGTCGTCGTCGCTGATTTGCCTTGAGTCGCCCGCCCTGACCGCCAGTTTTTCCACTTCGTTGGCTAGATGGCGCACGTCTTTGCCGGCCATGTCCAGAAGTCTGTCGGCTTGATCGATGGTAAGGCGCAACCCCTCCCGTCTCGCTCTGTTCACTATCCATTCAGTATAAGCTTCGTCGTACATCCGCGCGAACCTGACGATGACTCCGGTCTTGGCGACGTCCTCGTAGACGCGCTGCATGATTTTCTCCGTCCTCATGGCGCCGCCTTTGCCGGACGGTTTTCTCAACTCCTCGCCGCATACGAAAATCATGCGCGCGCTTTCAGGCGGTTTCCTCATCATCGCGCTGAAGGCTTCAAACTGCTTCCAGTTCGTGTATTTCTCCTCAGGCGGCAGCTTCTTCCCCTCTTCCGCGCGGTCGCTCTTTAAAAGCTTTAAATTCTCGGCGTTGTCCACGTAAATGACGCGGTTGTCCGAGAACAGGGACCGCGACCCCGCCTCGCTAAGCAGCGTTTCAAGGGCGTTCGGCTCAGACGCGTTTATCTTCACAAGCGACACGTCGATCTCGTCAGGCTTCAGGAGATATTTCACTATCTTGTCGGCAAGCTCCTTCTGGAGAAACTCGTATTCTCCGTGGCACACATAGACGGGCTTGGCGACCGTTTTAAATATCTTGGATTCGTTTTCAGAGCCGATATCCATTATCCATGAAACCTCCGCATTATAGTATAGCACACGCGCGCCGGGTCATGGAGCGCAGAAACAAAGGTTGTATCGATTATTAATTTTGAGTTTGCTAGTCGAGTCCGATAACCCGCGATGTCTCGACAATCATTTCGGAATGTATCGCATCAATAGAGCGGCGTCCGTTGATGACGACGATGCGATGCCCGCGCGCCGACAGTTCCCTTATGGCCAGCTTGTAAGCGGCCCTTATGCGGCGCAACTGTTCGGATGTTTCGAACAAATCCTTCCTGCCGCGAGATTCCATTCTTTCGAGAGCCGCCGCTTGCGGAAGGTCTATGAAAAACGTCAGGTCGGGAGTCCGGGCCGCGGAATTCATTTCCACCAGCCATTTGAGATGGGACGCGCTTTTCATCTGGTATGCGAACGTGGAATGATAATAACGGTCGGAAACGACATGACGACCGATAGCTAGCGCAGGCTCTATTTCTCTCTGTAGATGGTCCAGCCTGTCGGCGGTAAAAAGCAGCGAAAGAACGTCTCTCTCCGCCTTCTCGTCGCAGTACACGTCGCGAAGCGGATCAATTTTCTTTTCCAAGAAATTCCGTATAAGTTTGCCGATTGGGCCGCCGGTAGGCTCGCGGGTGAGAGAACATTCCGCGCCTGCCCGCTCCAATGCGTCCCTTAAAAGCGCCGACTGGGTGGTCGTGCCCGCCCCGTCTATTCCCTCCACGACGATGAACTTGCCGCTCGCCGGAGAGGTTCTCTTTCGCGGCGTCATATCAGAATATCTTCTCTTTCCATCTTTTCCTGAATTCAGCGCCGCTTATTTTTTTGTCTCTGTATTCCATATAGTCGGCATATTCGATATTCCAATGGGCGCGCGAAGAGCCGTCCGCGTCCTTCAGATGTATCACCATCGTCTTGAGCGGAATCCTGTTGTCTACCGTTATTCTCTCATGCACCGATTTGAAAACATTCTTCAGTTCGTCCGCAAGCTTTCTGTCGCCGATATTGGCGGACGAGAAAGTGACATAGACCACCTCTCCGTCGCCGGAGAAGTAAACCGTTTCCGGTCTTACGCCGTGAACCGCGATTACGCTAATGATTCCCTCCGCGGCCAGTTTGGTTTCTTTCGCGATATCGAACGCGCCCTTTTCCGCGGGCTTATTCGGTTGCGGCTTTGCTATTTTTGCGTCTTTTGCGGAGGGACTCTCTTTTTTGTTCCCTCTTTTGAACAGCCCGGTTATCTTTGACAATGCGTTTTGAACGGGCTTCAAAGCTTTGGATAGCGCCGAGCCGGACTGCGTTTTTTCATCCTGCCCGGATGTTTCCATAATCAAATCGGGAGATATCCGAGGAACGGCGCCGCCGTCCTTCTGTTCCTGCGCTGCGGGCTGAGCCGTCGCGGGCGCGGCGGCAGGTTTTTCTGACGGGGCCGGAGCGGATGGCTGTTTCGCATCTGAGGCGGGCGGAGCTTTTTCCGGCTTCTGTTCGGCGGCGGGCGGCTGAATCTTTCCTTCCGCTTTTGGCGGCTGAGGCTGAGCCGGCGCTGACGGCTCAGGCGCTGGAGCGGGCGCGGCTGCCGCTTTCTCAGCCGTCGCTATCGGCTGCCCTTCATACGCTTTCCTCATCCAGTCGGCTTCGATGAACTTGTCGCCGGACTTCGTCCTGTAGTAGTCGAGAAGCCGTTTGAACTGATTGAGATTTCTCTCCTCGACCTCGCACTCTCCGCCCCAAAGAGCGGCGAGATAAAGTCCCTGACGGACATCGTCGAATTCAGACTTCTTGGCGGCGTCTATAGCCAGCGCCACGAACCCCTGATACATCAGCGCTCTTCGAAGGCATTCCACCTCGATGTCGTTGACCTGAAAGAATTCCACTATCTTGTGCGACTCCATAGGATTGGTGTCCACCGCGGCAAAAAGCGTGTTTCTTATTCTGTCGTTAATCTCGATAGGCAGGATTTTAGTTTTCTTGATGAGATTTAAAGCGTGCTGGTAATCCGACAACCCTCCGGCTAGATCGCCCGACGCAATTTTTAATTCCGCCGACTCCACCGAATCTTTCGACTGGAGCATCGCCGTGAGAGGCGGATAAATCACCGTCGAAAACAGTATGAGGAGCATGGCGAGAATGAACCCGGCCACATGAATCTTTTTCAAAATGTCACCCCGATTTGTTCATGCGCCCCCGCCCTATCGAGCGGAAGTCGCGTATTCATATCGCGAATAGCATCAAATTATATTGCAGGCCGCGATTTCGCGCAACCGGAGACGGCGCGCCGCCGCCCTCCTGCTCATACGTCCGTCTCTTTCGTTTTTTCGTAGAATGCCTTCACCGGACACACCTCGACGCAGCGCATACATGAAATGCAGGAGGATTCCGCGAGCGGGCCGCCGCCGAAAACGCCTACCGTCATCTTCAGGCCCCTGTGGATGAAATCAATCGCGCGCGCGTCAACTTCCTCGTTGCAAACATACACGCACCTTCCGCACATCACGCACCTGTCGGAATCATAGCCTATCCTCGGATGGCTCAGATCGAGCGGAGCGTCGCGGAGAATCTCAGGCAGCCTGCCCGATTTGAGCTTGAATTTCATCTTCTTGGCGATTTCCTGAAGAGCGCATCTTTTGTTGCCGGGACACGCCGCGCAATCAACGGGATGCGTTGTCATTAGAAGCTCAAAAGCCGCAGACACAAGCTCCCTGACTCGCCATGAGTCAGTCCGCGCGACCATCCCCTCTTCCACTACCGTCGAACAGCTCGTCACTGGCTCCGGGACGCCTTCCAACTCGACGAAGCAAAGCCGGCAAGACGCTTCGGGAGTCTCTCTTTCCCGAAGGTCGCAGAGATTCGGGATATAAACGCCGTTGTCCAGAGCCGCGCGCAACAGGCTTTGCCCGGCTTTGGCTTTTATCTCGCGCCCGTCTATGTAAATCGTGACATCTTCCGTCATGTTATTCTTTCCGTTTTTCAGGGCCGCCGCCGTCTCGCGCTCCGTCCGATTTCTTATCCGGCTTCTGTTCCGGTATCGCGTTCGCCGGGGACACAAGGAACACCGCGTCGTACGACGCCGGACAGGCCTCCAGACAACTATGGCATTTGACGCATTTCTCCTGATCTATAGCCTTAAGCCTGTCGCTTCTCGTGTAAATGGCTTCAGTGGGACAACTTCCAACGCAGGCGTCGCACGCCCTTCTGCACTTTTCCAAATCTATATAATATGCGATTAACTTCTCGCATTCGCACGCTGGACAGACCTTTTCCTCAATATGAGATTCATATTCGTTTCTAAAATACCTCAATGTGGTCAACACAGGGTTCGGGGCTGTCTTGCCGAGGTTGCACAACGAGCCTCTCTTCACCTTGTCCGCAAGCTCTTCCAGAGTCGCAAGGTCTTCTTCTGCCCCTTCGCCTCTCGTTATGCGGGACAGGATGTCGAGCATGTGTTTGACGCCGACCCGGCAGAAAACGCATTTGCCGCAAGACTCCTTCACAGTGAAATCCAGAAAATACTCTGCGGCGGCCACCATGCAGTTGTCCTCGTCCATCACAACCATGCCGCCGGAACCCATTATGGCGCCCGCCTCCCGCAATGAATCGAAATCCACAGGAGTGTCGAGCAGAGACTCCGGCAGACATCCGCCGGACGGCCCGCCTATCTGCACGGCCTTGAACGCGCGGGCCTTCATCACTGGTTTCTCTCCGGGAAGCTGGGACGGTTTTATCACCGGAGGAATTCCTCCTCCGATTTCAAAAATAACATCTCTGAGAGTCGTCCCCATTGGGACTTCAACCAAGCCGGGGTTCCTTATCTTTCCGGCCAGCGCAAAAACGACCGTCCCCTTGCTGTCCTTCGTTCCAACCGAAGCAAACTCCTCGGCGCCCCGCGCCATTATCCAAGAGACGTATGAGAGCGTCTTCACATTGTTGACAAGAGTCGGGCAGCCTTTGTATCCGCGTTCGGCGGGAAAAGGAGGCCTCAACCGGGGAGTCCCCCGCCTGCCTTCAAGAGAGTTGATAAGCGCCGTCTCTTCTCCGCAGACGAAAGCTCCCGCGCCCTGAACAACCTCGATGTCGAAATCCAGCCCGCTTCCGAGGATGTCCGTTCCTAGCAATCCTTCCCGCCTCGCCGACGCCACAGCCGACGAAATCCTCTCCACCGCCAGAGGATACTCGTTTCTTACGTAGATAAAACCCTTTTTCGCGCCCACCGCGTATCCGGCTATCGTCATGCCTTCAATGAGCGCGAACGGATCGCTTTCGATGAGCGTCCGGTCCATGAACGCGCCGGGGTCCCCCTCGTCGGCGTTGCAAATCACGAATTTCTTTTCCGCCGCAGATGCTTCCACCGCCGACCATTTTCTCCATGTCGGAAACCCCGCGCCGCCCAGACCTCGAAGCCCCGACTTCTTTATCTCGTCTATCGCCGCCACCGGAGATGCCTTCAAGATCTTGACCAGTCCTGAATACCCGTCCTCGGCGATGTAATGAAAAATATTCTCCGGGTCAATCCTGCCGCACCGGGCAAGCAGGCGGCGAAGCTCGCCGCCGAACCGGGGCGAATAATACACGGACGGCACGATTTCGTTTTCTTCCACCGCGCCAAGCGCCCATTCCAGAGCCGGGTCTTCGTTCACAAGAAAATTCTTTATCAGAAAAGGAGCAAGTCCCTCGGTGATGTTGCCGTAGTATATCTCAGGCCATCCGGGCTTCGATATTGAAACAAGCGGCTCGGCGTAGCAGTGGCCGTGACATCCGACTTCCATCACGCGAGCGTTTATTGAATTTTCTTTGACCGCCGCTTTTATCGCCGCAAGCGTTTCAAGCGCGCCCGCAGACCGTCCGCAGGTTGCGGTCCCGACCGTTATCAAGACCTCCGCACCGCCTTTAAGCCCTGCGCTCTCGGATGCGGCCTTTTCTTTCAACGTCTCGAATATGTCGGATATCGTGTCAGTCATCCTTATTACCGCGCTCCGGGCCGCCGTTTTCCGTTGCAGCCGGGCCGCGCCCGTCTTCAAGTCCGTGTTGAACAAGAAGACCGTCCACTGACGCGGGAGTCATCTTGCCTTTAGCCTCGCCGTCGACGACCGTAACCGGAGCCATCGCGCAGCATCCTACGCAGTCCACCCTGTCTAGACTGTACTCCCTGTCCGGCGTTGTCTCCCCCTCGTTTATTCCGAGACGTCTTTTCCATGAATCAAGAATAATATTGCCGCGTTTCACATGGCAGGCCGTTCCCATGCAGACGCTTATCTGCCTGCGCCCCGGCGGCACGAACCTGAACCTGTTATAGAAAGTAGCCACGCTGTAAACTGTAGTTTCGGAAACGCCAAGCTTGGCGGCGATTATTTTCATGCCCTCCGCAGGCAGCCATCCGACCTCCTGCTGCACTGCGATGAGAGCGGCGGTCAGGTTTCCGCCCTCGGCGAACGCGGCCATCGTTTTGCCGACAGCCTCAAGCTCTTCAGGCGCGCAACTCCACGCGTTTGTTCTTTCTCCCTGTTCTGTCAAACTTTTACTTTTCCTTCTCGCCGCTGCCGGACGTCTCTAGTCCGGACTTTTTTTATAAGAAATCCGGACTAGTATGCAATTATAGAATAGCGCCGCGACTTAATGCGGGCAACGCTAGAAAAAACCGCTCCTTTTAATTCGATGTTAAAAGTTAGCTCTTACTCTGTCTCTTTATAATACGCAACAATTACAAATTAACACTCTTCCAAAAACCAAACAGGCAATTAAACAAACTTGTCGCAAAAAACCTCATGGAAATCATGTTAATCTGGCATAAATCCGGATATGGCTATAAAATGGAAAAGCTATTGTGTCAAAGGAGAGGATTATGAACTTAAAGAGAATCATCATTGTCATTATGGCGGTTGCCGTCGCGAGATTTAATGCGGCAAGTCTGAAATGCTTTGCGGAGCCTCCCGCCGACCTCGTGAGAATGAAACCTTATGTCAGCACGGCCAAGATGGGCATAGCCGCTAAGAATGATGTCGTCATGGCGAGGAACGCTCAAGCGACGGCTCAAGGATTCCGGGATGTGGCACGCCGGGACATCGGCGGCTGGATGCTCGACTCTAAACCGGGCGCGAAACCTATTAAACCCGGCGAGGCAACTGACGGCTTGCTCGCGGTAAACCTGCCCCGCTCTTGGGGAGAAGAGCCGTCGGGCGTTTTCTCCACAGACTTCACCATGCCCTCTGAAATCAACGGCTATCCCGTCGGGGACAGCCCTGTTTTCCTCGAATTCGACGGAAAGACCTCGTTGGAAATCTATATCAACGGCAAAAGGATTAAGACATTCACGGCCGCAGGCTCGCTCGACGTCACAGGTAAAATCAAACCCGGCGAAAGTGTGACGCTCGGAGTAAAAATCACGGACATGACGCAAAAAGGGAAATTCAATTACGCGCGCGTTCGCGCGTCCCGATTGGAATCCGTCAGACAACCCGCCGAGGATGTCGCCTCTCTCCTCGAAAGCGCCGGGTCTCTATTCGACCAGTTGCCCGCTAGACACAAACCCCTTGCTGACGCAGTATCAGCAGCTATTAAAGAGATGGAAGCGCTGAAGAATGAAAAAGACATAGACGCGGTTGTCGCCGGGTTGGAGCGCGTAAAAAGCATTCTTGCGCCGACGCAAGACCTTCTGGCGCTCTATCCGGTGTTCAACGCCGGCCCTTACCTTCAAAACGTCAAACCGGATGAGATAACTGTGGCGTGGGAAACAAAAGCTCCCGCTCCGTCAGTAGTGTACTATGGCCGGGACGGACTGACCGATGTCGTCTCCGACCCCTCCCCGACAACTTTTCATAAAGTAGTCATAAAGGGACTCGAACGAGAAACAGAATATAAGTATCTGGCTGTTTCCAACAAGCTCGCCGCTCCAGAATCCACTTTTAAAACCTCGATCAATCGGGACACTCCTTTCAAATTCGCCGTGTGGGGCGACAACCAGTCCAACCCTATGATATTCGAACCGACAGTTGACCTGATGATTAAGGAGAAGCCCGACATCATCATAAACGTCGGGGATGAAGTGGGCTGCGGCAGCGATTACTCCCAATGGGCGCGGGAACTGTTCTATCCCCTTCGCAGATTGGCAATCAATACTCCTTATTTCACGGCTATCGGAAATCATGAATACTGCAGATACGATTGCGGCAAACCGGTCGTTTGGTTTGAGAAATACATGGCTCTGCCCCCCAACGAAGGCTATTATTACGCTGTCACTTACGGTAACAGCCGGTTCATAATGCTCAACCAGCAGGCGCAGGCCGGTTGCGCTGGCGTAGTTCCCGGAACCGAGCAGTACGATTGGCTCCTCAAAGAACTGGAGTCGCCGGAGTTCAAAGCGGCCGACTTCCATTTCATGTTCATGCACAAACCTCCGTACTCTAACTGCTGGGCCGGCGGGTATTATGACGGAGAAGCCTCCGCCCGCGTTCATCTGGTTCCTCTCATCGAGAAATACGGCATCGACATAGTGTTCTCCGGACACACTCACGATTACGAGCGCGGCCAGTGGCCACGCCCCGGCGGCCCATATTACATCATCACAGGCGGCGGTGGCGGCAGCCTCGACGACACTCAATACA
Source organism: bacterium (assembly GCA_029564595.1). GTDB lineage: Bacteria > UBP15 > UBA6099 > UBA6099 > UBA6099 > UBA6099. Next base: position 139,692 of record JAKQPS010000113.1, read on the forward strand.
AAGAGTGGCCGCAGATGCAAATGCATAAGTTCGTCTATCACTTCAGCCTTATTTCGATTGACGGAAAGAAACTCGGTTTCTCGGCCATCGATCAAGGCGGCAACAAGATAGATTCTTTCGAAATAGTGAAATAATTACGGAGATTCGCCGCTGAAATTGAAGACGGTCAAACGCCGATTATGATAGACAGCGACATATCACGAAGAATCGAGATTCTGCGATATCCTCTGATGCTCGCGATAGTATTGTTCCACATTCCGGCGGGCCTTATTTACAACGACATAGCCGCTTCCAACGATTTTACTAAGCTGCTCATAGTCTTTTTCTCTTGGCTGGTCGGAGGCATGGGCGTTCCATTTTTCTTTCTCATTTCCGGTTTTCTTCTTTTCAAGGACTTCGACGCAACGCTTGAATCCTACAAAGGAAAAGTTTTCAGCAGAGTCAGAACTCTTCTGATTCCATTTATTCTTTGGAGCTTGATTGCTCTCGCCCTGAAGACTGCTATTCTTTCCGTGCCCATGTTCTCAGGTTTGGACACAGTCACAGACACAACAATCAACGAATATACCGGAGCGGCTCTAATACTGCGCCGCGCTTTCGAGTTGTTAATGCTGCCCACAATCGGGCCATTGTGGTTCATCAGGGACCTGTTCATAATGACGCTGCTCTCTCCGCTGGTCTGGTTCGCCGCGAAGAAGGCTCCATTGCCGGGTATGGCCGCGATGTGCGGCGTCTGGTTTTTTAGAATCGACACGGACGCCATGCTGTTGTCGGACCTCCATGAAACGCTTCCAGTGTTTTTCTTCTCCGCATGCGTCTGGGCGGGAAAATGGGACATTAAAAAACTAGACCGCTTCACGGCATTCATCGGCGTCGTTTACGCGCTCTGCGCCGCTTTCACTCTTTGGGCCATCAGCGCGGACGCGATATCCTCTTTTCATTCCGTTATGCACAAACTTGCCGTCCTCTTCGGAATACTCTTCTTTTGGACATGTTCAGCCGTTCCCCGCGGAAGTCTTGATCTCGTCTTGGGAAAACTCTCGCAATACAGCTTCTTCGTTTACGCTGTTCATGTTCCTTTCCTCGACTTGCTCCAGAAACTCTATATGAAGTTTAATTTCCCTCGAAGCGACTCTGAAATAATGGCGTTTTACTCTATCACATGGGTCATTACCGCAGGGGCGACTACTTTAATCGCCGTCGCGGCGAAACGCCTGACCCCGCGCGCTTACAACCTGCTCATCGGCGGACGCAGCGCAGACGAATAACGCGCTCTTAATGAAAAGGAATTGAAGGATTATATGAAAAACCTCAAACTGGACGGAAGAGCGGACATCATCAAATTCATAAGAGACGAACTCGGGAAACTCCCGAAAGGCTCTCTCGTGCTTGACGCCGCCGCCGGCGACCCCGACTACCAAGTGCGCGTCGACGGCCATCATTACTACACCGTCGACTTGTGCGTTGGAGACATTAACTGGAGATATAATCTTATCGACGTTATAGGAAACCTAGAACAGTTGCCTTTCAGAGACGGCTCTTTCGACGCGGTCATCTGCACCGAAGTTCTCGAACACATGAGAGACCCGCAGACAGTGCTAAGCGAGATATGCAGAGCGACGAAAAAAGGCGGCAAAGTTTTCGTCTCCGCGCCGATGGAGAAATTCGTGCATCAGGCTCCTTACGACTTTTTCAGATACACCCCTTACGGATTTGCGCGGCTGTTCGAAGTCGCCGGTTTCTCATCGTGGGAAATCATGCCTATCGGCGGCTATTTTCGTTTAATGGCAGCCCAGACTGCTTATGTAAAAACTTTCCTGCTTCCGAAATCGGACAACCTCTTTATCAAAGTTCTCCGTTATCCGATAAAAATACTGTTCATCGTTTTTATAGAGTTCATCCTCGCGCATATTCTCTATCTTATGGACGGACTGGACAAAAAACGCCTCTCAACTATTGGTCATAAAGCGGTCGCGGTTAAATAGATATATTTGTGTTGTTTTGTCATTTCTTGAAGACTCGACACATGAATTATCCTTGATTGCGCAGATGTTATTTTCGCGAAGGAGCGTCGTCACAGCATCTGAATCCTACGCCGGTAAACCCCAAATCCATTGTTGAGTAAACGCCCGGTCGCGCGCAAGCTGACTGTTCAGGCCCCGTTAGCCACGAACCGCCCCTTCTTTCTTTAAGCCCGCTGTTTTCAAGATAATGCTTTTGGTCTTCCGATGTGTATTCCCACAGGTTTCCTGACATATCGAAAGCGCCGTATTCATTTGTGCAGAGAGGATGAGCGCCCGAAGGCTGAAGCTTAGTTCCTGCTGCGTTGCAGGCGGACACATCGTAATAATCACCGTAGGGATACAGCGATTTTTGAGGCCCGCGGCATGCGCGGTTCCACTCCGGGCCGGAACACAACCGCTTTCCGGCTTCCGCGCATTTCTCTTCCGCCTCTTTTGGGGAAAGCGTTTCCATCGGCATCCGCCCTTCTTCGTTCGGAAACTCGTAAATGTCCACACAGAATGAATCCACGAACACCGCGTCGGCTTTCCCGCCCTTGGGTCTTTCCACCACCACATATCCGGCGGGTATTTCAACAGTTTTATCTCTACATCGGCCAGCTCCGATTTTTGCCGCCTCGTCCGCAAGGCCTCCGGCGTCAAGAACATCGTTCCATGCCGACAGATATTTCATCATTTTTGCTATGTCAAATCCATCCGGCCCGCTTCTGGCTCCGCTTATTCCGAAAAACGCCGCCTTGTCTTGCTTGAGAAGAATCGACTGCTCGTCAACATCAGTTATGTCGGCTTCCCCTGCCATGCAGTAGAATTCCGAGCCTTTCTGCGCGGCGCTTACTTCAATTCCGCCCTCTCTTACAAACAGCCTCGCCTTTCCCATCCTTGCAACCGCTGAGAAAGTTTCTACCTCGAAAGGCTTGGTTCTTCGCTCCGACCACCGCGTTTTTGCGACAATATACGCCTCGCCTCGGTAGAGGGATATGCCCCTCGCCGGGACTTTTCCTTCCTCATACTTTGTTTCCAGACGAATTCCCAATATCAAAGCTTCGGAGCCGCCTGCCAATCTTGCGTCCCCTCCGTCTCTGAAAACTATCATCGCGGCAGCTTTTTCTCCGGTTCTTATCCTGTCTCCGGCATTCAGAGAATCGCCCTCGGACGCCGGCTTCCACTCGACTTCCTCGGCAGCGAGTTTCCACGCTTCGCCTGAAACAGCGGAGACGACCGCAAACGGCATAGCCCTGTCGCCGGCGCATCCCGAACAAAACGCGGCGATGAAGAACAGAGACATAGTCCATGCCGCCCTGTGAAATCCGCGTTTTCTGTTTTTTTTATCTGACATTTGCGCGACCATTTGCTGAACCTGCCATGTCGTTTGATGAATTATATCAAACAATCCTGCCGCAGACCTTGTTTCGTGAAACGAACGTCTGGGCAAACTCGTCAGCAATCAATCCTGATATCATCAGCCGTCATTCCGTCCGAAAAAAGACCGCGCAGAGAGCCGTATGCGATCCGGCCTTTCAGTTCATCCGCTGCTTCGGCAAACACGCGGATATAGTTGCGCGTCAGGCCCGTCAGCCTCCCAGTCGCAGGATCGCGGCGCGACTCGAATAGAATCTCCGCGCGTTCACCCACATGCCGGAGCCTGAATTCCTCGCCTAACCGCTTTTTTATCGCTGACAGGTCTCTCGCCCGCCGCTTTTTTATCTCATCAGAAACTTGCCCCGGCATCTCCGATGCCGGCGTTCCTTCGCGCGGCGAATATCTGAATATATGCAGATGAGACGGCCTTGTCGATTCGAGCAACGCTTTCGTTCGCAGATGATTTTCTTCGCTCTCGCCGGGAAATCCCACAATCACGTCCGCTCCTATCGCGGCTTCAGGAAAAATATCTCTCAATGAGTCAACCGAGCGGCGGTATTCGTCCGAAGCATAGCCTCTTCTCATCATCCTCAGTATAGAGTCGTCCCCGCTCTGAAGGGAAACATGGAAATGGCCGCATATTTTATCCTTGCCGTTTTTTAGCGCGGCAAGAAAACCGGGCGAAATCTCTCCGGGGTCGATTGATCCCAGCCTTATTCTGCGAATTCCGTTCACATCAAGCAAAGCGCGCAGCAAGTCGGCCAGCGTTTTGTTTTCTTCGGAACCTCTTCCATATCTACCTATGTGAACGCCAGTGAGAACAATTTCCTCGTAACCGTTCGCCGCCAGCCGGGCCGCCATGCCGACAGCCGATTCCATTGGAGCGCTTCGCTCTTTTCCTCTGGCGATAGGCACTATGCAATATGAACACCGTCTGTCGCATCCTTCCTGAATCCTAAGGAACGCCCTGTCTCGCCCTGCCATCCCTTCAATTTCCATAATGCGGAACTTCTTCTGTCTGGACACATCGCCAATAGCCCTGCGCGGCGCGCCCTCCCCTGCCTTCAATGCTTCATCGACAAGCTCAGGGATGCGGTCTTTTTCAAGCGTTCCGGAAATGATGTCTATGCCGGAAACCATCGATTCGATCTCGCCGGGATTGACTTGAGAATAGCAGCCTGTCGCCACCACGACCGAGCCGGGATTGGCGTTTTTCATGGCGACGGCTCGCCGCAAAATCTGACGGCATTGGTGGTCCGTCGAGCCTGTCACCGAACATGTGTTTACCACATATACATCGGCCGCGACATCCTTCGAGAACGGGACGGACTCATACCCCGCTCGCTCGAACGCGAACCTAATCGCTTCGGTATCGGCCTGATTCAGTTTGCAGCCAAGAGTAGCAAACGCGACGCGTTTCATCCGTCCGCCTCCCAGAAATATTGTACACGCGAGGGCGTGGCGGCGCATTCATCGGCATATTTTTGTGCGATTTCAGAGTTCTTCTTCTGAGCGAACAAAGCGTATCACTTGGTTCATGCGAGTTCGGAGCATCGATTCGAGGGCTACATTTCTGGCGTTCAAAACCACGAATTCGCCGCCTTCGGCGACGGCTTTCTCGTGGAACCTCAGAAGCGTTCCGATCACGCTTGAGTTGATAACAGGGGATTCCATGAGGTCCACGCATATCGCATGGTCGCCGGAATCGAACAGTATGGCCAACTGTTCGGACAAACGGGAGGAGTCCTCTATCATCGACAGGTCTCCGCCCGGACACACAACACAGAATTTTCCTTTTCTGCGAATCCTCACATCCGGCTCCCTCCGCCGACAGCGGCCTACGCAATAAATTCTATCACAATCAGCATCCGCGTGAACCGCTAATTTTAATAATGTCAATTTCGAAAAACAGAATGATTATTTCAGGGGATATTTTCGACATTGTCATAAATCTTGAAAATGCTTCTAAAATTCAGCATGTCGAATAGTTGAAGAATAGCGGGAGCGGCCCCGGCAATAAACATCTCCCCGCCTCGCGATCTCACATATTTCAATGCCGCTACAAGAGAACCGAGGCTTACGCTGTCGATGATCTGAATGTTGGACATATCTATCACCACGTCGCCGGAGCGGTCGGTCAAAGAATCCTTCACGGAGTTAAGGAAGCCTCTGTTGTTGTTGTGGGTTATCTCGTTGACTAGCGGGGTGATGACGATAGCGCCGCCGCTGAGGCGCGTCTCAACATCCATGTTGTCTTGTTTCTCGATCATGCGGCTCCTCAAGCATACGAGTCGAATCTGGCAAAACGCTGAATGCTGTCCGTGCGCGCAGTCCACGGCCCCTGCTCGATGAGCGGCCGCCTGTTTTCATCAATCGATTTGAATGCCTCGGCCATGACCCTGAGCCATGTCGCGCTCTTATAAAGCCCGCCAGCCATCCATGTTATCTGCGCCGCGCTTCCTCCGCCTTCAATCGCTGACATCGGCTTCCTCCCTTTCTCTGAACCATGCGACAGCGCTTTCCACGCTGTTAAACACCTTTATCACTTTATTCAGATGCAACGCGCCGAACAACTCGTTGATTTTCGGGTCTTTTATCACCACTACCATGTCGCCGCCCAAACGGCGCGCGAACAACAGCAGCGGCGCGAGCATCCCGAGCGCCAAACTGTCCATGAACTTCACTCTTGAAAGGTCTAAACAAATATTGCAGTTGTAATCGCTGAATGAGCTTCTAACCTTGGCAAAGGTTTCCTCGTAATTCGTAAACTGTATGACCTCCACCAGAACGGTGACGACACGCGTTTCCTCTATGTCTTTAACAAGAGTGTATATCATTGACTGGCCTCTCGGTCATGACGCAAACACGCATAACGTTACTGTACTACATTATAACGACAGTTTTTAAAATAACTTTACAATGAAAACCGAGACGCGGCGCCAAAACCGTCAAATATCGATTATTCAGGACTTTATTTGCGAAATAAAGCATTCTCTCAACCGAATAAATTCCCAACGGCTTATGCCGGAATGCCCGGTGTGTTATAATTTCCGAGACAATACATGGAGGCGACGGGATAATGGTTCAGGTTTTGAGCATGGTGCTTGCCGGAGGCGAAGGGGAAAGGCTTTCCATACTGACACAAAGGCGCGCAAAACCCGTCGTCCTTTTCGGAGGCATGTACCGTGTCATCGATTTCGTGCTCTCCAACATAATAAACTCAGGTTTCAGAGACATCGGCATGCTTCTGCAGTACGAGCCTGACTCCGTTCTCAAACACCTATCCTTCGCATGGACGATGGACAGAGGAATCGCGAGAATAGACACGCTTTTCCCGAAAAGAAAAAATGAAAGCTACGAAAGCCCCGCAGACGCTGTTTTTAAAAGGCTCGATTACATTCTGGATAAAAATCCGGTGTACGTCCTCATCGTCCCCGGAGATTACGTGTCTCTCATAGATTACAGAAAAATCGTCCGGTATCACGAAGAAATGGAAGCGGACCTGACAATAGCCGGAACGATGGTGGATTCTTCAAAAGCGAACCGGTTCGGAATGATGAAGGTGAACCCGAGCGGAGAAGTGACCGGATACGTCGAAAAACCCAAGGGGAAAATCGACACGAACTTCGCCTCAATGGGCATTTATGTTTTTACATTGGATGTGCTTGTCAGAAGGCTCATCGAAGAGGACCGCACAAGCGGAGGCAGCCCGATAAGTTTCACATACGGGATGCTGCCGAAAATGCTGGGAGAGGACCGCGTTTTCGCGTACAACTTCGAGGGATACTGGCGAGACATAGGAACAATCGATTCATATTTCGAGTCCAATCTGGAACTGATAAAGATAATGCCGGAACTGAACCTGTACGACGTGAGGAACCCGTTGCGCTCTCGGCTGCGGTTCGAGCCTCCCGCTAAGATATGCGAATACGGGAGCGTGAAAAACTCGATAATAACCCAAGCGAGCTTGATTGACGGTCACGTCGAGCGCTCAATAATATTCCCTCACGTGCGAATCGACAAAGGGGCGGAAGTGTACGACTCTCTCATCATGCCAAACAACCACATCGGCGCCGGAACGATAATACGCCGCTCAATACTGGACACGGTATCCCGCCAGCAGCATAACGACATGAAGCCCAACATCGGGCGAGACAGCGTGATAGGCGGTTACGGAGACGCGCGCCCGAATATCGAGCAGCCCGACGCGCTCAATTCCAGCATCACTCTCGTCGGCATGGAATCGGAGATTCCCGACAACACTATCATAGGAAGAAACTGCATAGTGTATCCGGATGTTCGTTCTGTGGATTTTCAGGGACGCAGAACAATATCAGACGGGGAATGCGTGCATCCGACTTTGCACAGGCTGTGAGCTAGGCTCTGTTCGATCACCAGAAGAAGACCACATTGTCAATGTATATCTCGCCTTCCGGCATTATCGTAATCTTCACCTTGCCGGAGCCTTTTGATTCGTCCTTTATCAAATAATTGAAAACAACTCCCTCGCGTCTGAAATCCAATGCGGCTTTTCCTCTCATCAGTTTTATGGCCGGCCCGTCTTTCGCGCTGAACCTCGGCTCGGCATAGATTCCTGCAAAAGTGTGGAACGGAGAGGCGAGAATCAGGTCTAATTCGTTCAAGTTTACGGCGAACCTCGGATTGAAAGCTTTCCAGTTGGGGACTTCTTCAGAGCGGGCTTTTGTCGCGGAAATCGAATCCGGTTTTGACAATGAATGAGAATATTTCCTGACGGCTTTCTTTAAGAACTTCTGCGAAAATGAAGGCGACCGCAGTATTCTCGTTTCGCTGAAAGTCGCTCTGACCACAGGGTCTATGTAACACTTTTCCGGCTCGTTCGAGAATACGCAAACAAACACGAGCGCGCGCCTGTCTTTCGCGTTTTCAGAGAACCTCACGCCGAAGCTCTGCGAGAAAGACTTGGTCAGCAAAGCCGTTATCTCTCTTGCCTCCAACAAATCTCCATCGCCCTGCCTCGGAATGGTTCCGGCCTTAACCGAATAGTTCTTTGCCAGCCTTTCCGCGTAAATATCCCAGAACTCAGCCGCGCAAGCTGACCCAGCCAGCAATATGATTACCGCCGCGAACGCCGCCGTCTTTTTCATTGTCCACACCTCCCCTCCACTATTAATATACCCGCCCAAGCGCGCGTCTAATCACAATTATCGGCTTTGTTATTGGCATTATTATTGACAATGGATTCTCAGACTGCCTGTCGGAGCGCTGTTAAGCAACAACATTGCGGGTCTTTATATTCTCATCAGAGCCTCTTCCTTATTCGAAAATATCCTGTACTGTTCATCTATATGCAATCGGGCGAGAGTGTTTCTCACATCCGCAGGCACGGCGGCCAACGCGATTTTTCTGTCGTTAAACTTCTGTTTCACATTTAATAAAAAAGCTGCTCCTTTGCTGTCAATGAACGTCAATCCGGCCATGTCTATTATCACAGGCAGGTTGTTTCCGCTTCTGACCTCGTCTATGGCGAATATAAGGGCTTCGAGGTATTCGCCGACCATCTCCCCTGTCAATTTTATCATGTTGTTGTTCTCGATCATCGCCGAATCAACCGTCAATTTCATAAGCGCCACCCCTTTCCGTCATATATATCCCTAGTTTTTATTTACCCTGTTTTCATATAGATCAATCCGTTTTTCAGGATAATGCCGGGTTACGGTGGTCGCTTGAATGAACTCAAACCAAAAACCCGGCCTTTCGGGCCGGGCTTTTGTGTTTTCGTTTGTAATATATTCGCCGGATCTCTGCTTTCGCGGTCCGGATGCTTGCTTTATCTGTCCGAGGCGACTCCCGAATAACCGACCATCTTCTGTCCATCCAATCCATCATATATGGCGTCAAGCAAGGGGACGGCTATCAAGGGCTGAGCGTTGGCTTGGCTGGCGATCATCGTAGCGCCCTGCTGCTTTATCATGTTCTTGGTATACTCGAATATCTCGTCGGCGAAATCCGCGTCTTCAATGCGCGAATTCGAAGCCGAGACGTTGATGTACTGAGTGTTCAGGTCGTTAATGGTTTTGTCCAGCCGTTCGTGCAGGATGCCGACTTGAACTCGAACTTCGTTCATCTTCTCCATCATGCTGTCGACTCTATCGAGCATGTCATGAGCATATCCGAGATAGTAGTTGTAGCCAGCATTGCTGAAGGCAGGCGGCGGGGTGAAAGGAGTTGTGAATCCGGCAAATTCTGATTTCAGGTTGTCGATTACGATATCAATCTGGTTTGATGTGGAATTGTCTGGTCCGACCTGCGCCGCAAGCCCGAATTCGAAACTGTTGCCCATAGAATCAGCGCCGAAAATAGTTTTCTGATTAAAATTAAACCTCGCGGTGTGGAAAGGAGCGCCAAGATCAAGTTTGTTATGAAACGCTCTGTAAACATGATCCTGCATGATCTCAATTTCTTTAGTGAGGGACCAACAGTCGCTCATGTTCGGAACAGACCCGGGAACAGCGGTGGGGTTTGCGTTATTTACCGCTATGTTGGCGAGCTTCAAACAAAGGTTTCGCATCTCGTACAGAACGTCCCATTGATCCGAAACATAGTGGTCGGTCAGGTCCAACAGATATTGGGTTTCCTGAGCGTTGCCGATAGCGACGCTTACGCCTCGCATCTGCGCCTTCATGCCTGATGAAATCGCCATGCCGGACGGATCGTCCGAAGCGTAGTTGATTTTCAGTCCGGATGAGAGCCGAGTGGTTTTTTCGGTGAATTCCAGTTGATTGAGCCTGGAGTAATTCTGTGACGTGAGCGCATAGATATTGGTGTTTACCGATATCATTTCGCTACCTCCATGTATTTTACTGCCGCTACGGGAAAAATCCTTTTTTCCCGCTTGCCCCGGAACCACCGTCTAACTTTACCCGCCCCGTGATGCCCTGAAAGCGCCTTGAGATATACTTCGCCAACGTGTCCGGCGCTTTCGCTACTGTTAATAAATCGGCCATGCGGCGAAAAACTTTAGCTTTACTGGAAATATTTCGTTATGGAGCGAATCCTACGGCCCTGAAATCCGTCGCTGGCTCAAATTTGAAACCCGAATCCTTCATTAGGATTCGGGAGCGATTGTTCAGAGCGGATTAAATGCTAGGCGCAAGGAGCATTTTTGAAGTAGGGGCGGGATTGCCCCGCCCCGAATTGTCGCAGTTATTGGGCGCGGAAACCGCGCCCCTACTGGAAAAAAAGGGTGGCACACCTAACGCGGCTTGGGGGGAGAAGCAGTTCGCCGCCATGAAAATCGCCCGGTTCGCCGGCTCTTTTAACTAATCCGGGTTGCTAAATCTTCTTTTTGAGAATATCTATCACATTCGCTTTAGTGAAGTCGCAAAGTGTGTTGTCGAGGTTGCGTTGAGCCGTGAGCGCGGGTATGGACTCCAAATCTTCCGGTTTGACCCCGATGTCGGATAGTTTCTGAGGCGTTCCGAGCGAAGCGCAGAAATCGCGGAGTTTGGCGACCGCCGACGCGCCGTCCGGAGCTTCCATCGCGGCAAGCAGGGCGTTTTGTTTTTCTTCGCCCATTGCCTCCCAGTTCCATTCCAGAATCTCAGGCATAGTGAAAGCGCAGGCGAAACCGTGATCTAGGCCGTATCTTGCGGTGAGAGGATAGGAAATGGAGTGGCACGCGCAAGTGCCTGTCGAAGAGAAAGCGAGGCTGGCGAGCAGGGATGCCAGCATGGTTTTCTCGCGGGCGGCGATGTTTGAGCCGTCCTCAAACGCCGTCGGCAGCCATCTGAAAGACAGCCTGACCGATTCGAGCGCGTTAATATCTGAAACCGGTTGAGCGCGCTTTGCCCAGTAAGCTTCCAAGGCGTGGGAAAGCGCGTCTACGCCTGTCGAAGCCGTCTGCCTTTTTGGCAGAGTCAACAGCAGTTCTGGGTCGAGAACAGCGGCGCGCGGGAAAGCCTGCTCAGGCGCGAATGCCAGTTTGAGGTCCTTCTGAGAGTCCGTTGCGACCATGAACGGATTGACCTCAGAGCCTGTCCCGGCAGTGGTTGGGATTGCTATCACGGGCATGGCGGGTTTCGACACGGCGCGTCCGCCGACGAGATATTCCATAACAGGGCCGCCGTTGGAGGCTATCACTGAGGACGCTTTAGCCACGTCGAGAGTGGAACCGCCTCCGATTCCGACGATGGTTTTACACCCCGCGCTCAAGGCGAGAGCCGCGCATTCGTCCATCTGCGTGTGTTCGGGATTGGGAGAGACGCTGTCGTAGACGGCGGCTACGCCGACGCCGCTTAGCAGAGCCTCGACGCGGCCCAGAGCGCCTATCGCGCGCATGGCAGGGTCGGCGACTATGAGCGCTGGCCCTCCCCCGGCGGCTCCGACCTCGTCCGGAAGCTTCTCCAACGCTCCCGCTCCGAATGTTATTTTCGTCTTGTGCTGATATGTCCATATTTTCGACATTGCCGCGCCTCCCTGTTTGTTCTTTCCTGTATCAATAGAGAATTAAGTCGTTTCATATATATCATTGACGAATTTCCTTAATAAATGCCCTCCGCCGGGTTGCATCTTAGAGCGTTCCGCTTTTATGAACTCGCGTTTGAACGAGCGGCGCAGGGCTGCGTCCGACGGATTGTCTTTCAGTTCCAATAGTAGAAGCGCGGCTCTCGAATATAACGATAAGCCTTTCAGAAAAGGAGCCGCGTCGGAATAGATGAATTTTAATTCGGGCGTTGATTTAAACGTGTCTTGAAGCGACTCCAGCCGTTTAAGGATGAGAATAAGATCGGCGGAATTCCCGGCGCGCGAGCGCTCGACGGCTTTTTGCAGTTCTGTTTTCGGTTCGCCGGGAAAGAAACCTGCCGGCCATGCGTCGCAGAAATCGGCAAGCTCCGCCCTGCCCTTCTTGCCTGCCGTGTTTTCTATCGCGATTCTTTCTGATTCGTCAGGGTCGTAACCGGCAGGATCGTAAAGATAGTCGGCGATTGTCAGCATCGGAACCATTGATGCGGAAGCTTCATTCATAGGATTCGTGAAATATCCTGCCACCATGGAAGGCAATTCAGGATCGCGGCCCCGCAGAGGCCCCATGTTCAATTTGTGGCGGTTATAGTCGTTCACAGGGTAGTTGTCCCAAAGCAGCGGTTTTCTCCGTACTATTTTTGCGAACGTCTTGGCGTCATCAACTGTGATGCTGGGAGAAACAACCTTAGGCCCTGTCCAGAAAACTCCGATTTCGGGTCGAAGCAGCTTGCCGATTGTCACAAGATATGGCGTCGGAGACACCGTCGCATAGTCGGTCGGACACATCCAGAGTCTCGCGCCCTCGACTTTTGCCGACAATCTCTCAAAAAGGCGGTTGCACACATGCGCGTGCGCTTCTCCCAATGAGGAAAAAGCATTGCGGTCGTCTTCATGCACTAGCTCCGGCGGGATATCGTCTAGGAAAAGGCAGAAGGAACTGACGCCGTCGGGGACCGGCCTTTCAAACTTTTCGGCGAGAAGCTCGAAGTCGGCGTCTCTGCAATAGTGCATGGTCATTCCGGGGCTGACGGCCCAGATGAATTTCACGCCGTTTTTTTTGCAGGCGCGGATGACTTCGGACACGCGCCGCCACTCAGCGGGCGGATATGGCGTCGTCCAGTTCATCCGGTGATAGATGTCGTCTTTAGGCGCGTAGATGTAGGATTGCAGTCCCGCCGCGCCCATGAATTCGATTGTCCTGAGCCGCGCCGCGCGCGACCACGGTTTGCCGAAAAAACCTTCCACTACTCCCGTTTCGCAGAGCGGGACGGTTTTACGATTTATTTTTTTCATTTCCTGAAATGTCTCCCGCAAGTTTAGCGCTTTCAGGCATCGGCCCCAGCATGGACTCGACGTATGCGATTTCGCGCGACCGTATGGTGTCGCGTATGTAATCGAGATGCTCCCTAGACGCTTTAAAAGTTCTGTATGCCGCTTTAATCATCTTAATAGCTTCGTTCAACGCCCGAACGAACCGGTTGCGGGACATCAGCGGAATCTGGGGTATCCTTTCAATCACAAAATCCACCAACCCGCCCTTTTCAATTATGGATTTCGCGTATTCTCCGCTTTCAACCAGAGATTCAATCTGAAGAAGCCGCTGCTCCCATGTCGAGCAGTTCTCATAAGCCCGCCTGTAGCTTTCGCGGTTAAGGTCGTCCATGCTCCGCGCTCGTTCATGAAGGAAGTCGATCATACATTCGTCTATCTTTACAGCTAGGTCGTATGTCTCGACCACGTTGTTTAAATATTTGGAAAGGTCTTTCTCGCCTTTGAGGATATCGAGATATCTGTGGACGAAGAACTGCGCGGCGCCAAGAAGCCTGTCGAGTTTGCCGCTTTTCTGAGCCGCAGCCACCCATCTGAACATTTCGTTGCGCGACTCGTACGCCCCCCGGTTTGCGTAGCTCGGATACATATAATCGGTGAACAGTTCTCTGAAACGGTCTCCGTGCTCAAGGTCTTCGTACCGCTTCATTACCTCGGCGTGCTGGAAGTTGATAAGCCATTCCCGCACGGCTTCCCGCGACAACATAGACGCTCCGGTCTCTTCCAACGCGCCCGGCGTTTCTTTTATGTCAGTTTTCAACGCTGTGTCTCCGAAACGGTTAAGAAGATTCCTCTCAGCCGCTGTTCATTTTCACGTTTCAGCGCGGACGTTTTATCATGAATGCCGTCTTCCGCGTTTTCAGCAGTATAACCGAATTGTGAGCGTCGTTTAAAGACTCGCTCAAAAAGGCCGACTACGCATTCGTCGCGAAACAAAGCCGTATAGAGCAAGCATTAAAGCTTCCTTGATTTGACTCGCATAAAGTGGAGGGTTATTATGAATCAGAAACAGTATCCTCTATGTTACGGAGGATGTCGTGCCGGACAACCGAAGAGACATAAGCAGACGGGAATTCATCAGGCTGGGGATAGCGGGCGGGGCGTTCCTTTTCCTGCCGCAATTTCCCTCAAGCGCCTTTGCGCAGGAATACAAAGGAAAACCGATTAATGGGATGATGCTTGCCCGGCTACTCGGCTCGGACGCTCTGCCGGATCCGTTCGATTTCATTTTCTGCGCGGATGTGCATATACCGTTTGACGACAGAGGCGTGTTCAAGAAAATCATTTCAGCCGCTAACGATCTCAAAGTCAAATTCGTTCTTATCGGCGGAGATACCGTTCAGGTTGGAAACCCGGCGAACTTCACTCTTTTGCAGCGCGAACTGAAGAAGTTCAACATGCCTGTAATCTGCGCGATGGGAAATCACGACACCGCTTTTGAAGATTACGCGGACCAGCGCGAATGGACGGCGAGATTCGGCGCGTCCTGTTTTAAGTTCGATCTTCCCGGAGTAAGGTTCATCGCGCTTAACAACGCCAACTTTATTCTTTCAGACGCAGACTACGATCTGCTCGAAAAATCGCTCGAAACTGATTTGAAAAAGGTAGTATTCATGCACAGGCCCGCAAATTTCCTCAATGTCAGATATGACACGCCGATGCGAGACGACGCGGGCCGATTCCGCTCTCTCATTGAGAAAGGCGGAGCGACCGCCGTTCTGACCGGACACGAACACCACCACGCGGTGTATGAAATCAACGGAGTGACGCATATAGTTTCCGGCGGAGCCGGGGGCAGGCTGACTCCCGATATTGAAAACAATTTCCACCACTTCATGCTGATTTCGGCGGGCAAGGATACCTTCGACTACAGAGTGGAAAAGATTTGAGTTTCACATTTCCAACTATAAACTCATTCCGGCGAGGCGCGATGAATAATAAACTGTTTGCGTTTTTTTTAACGATAATCGCCGCGGCGTTTTTAATATCGCAATGCGCGGCGGCGGAAAACGGTTGTGATTACCGTCCCGGCACAACTCTGCGTTTCCGGGCAGGTTCAGATTTCATTCGCGACCAGTTCGGGAGAGTTGCGATAATGAGAGGCGTGAACATGCCAGCTGCTTACCGCGACCCTTTCCCTTACGGAGAAGCGGACCTCGACGCGATAGAGCCGTTCGGGTATAACCTCATCCGCCTGCCAATGTCGTGGCGCTCGCTGGAACCCGAAGAGGGCGATTTCCGGCATGAGAAACTGGATGACTACAAGAATTTCATCCGCATGGCGCATAGCCGCGGTTACTATGTGATGCCGGATGTCCATCAGGTTCAATGGTGCGCTTCGGGCATGATCCCGGACTGGATGTGCAAAGAGAAATCCGGGCACGGCATACTCGTGGACGCGATAAAGCGGGAGACCGACAGATTCTGGGGCAGCGAGGAACTTCAATCGAAATTCGCGGGATTGTGGAAGACTCTGGCTTCCGAACTGAAGGGGACTCCGGGGCTTTTCGCGTATGACGTCATAAACGAGCCGTTCTCATACGGCGCGTTGTCTTACGGGAATTTTGAGAAATGCTGTCTATATCCGTTTTACAGAGTCGTCGTCGCGACGATACGCGAGATCGACCCGGACACTCCGGTGGCGCTTGAACCGCCTCCTGTGAACGTGCTTCTTCCTGCTTACACGGAGAAGATGCCTTTCGACAATCTTATCTGGGCTCCGCATTCATACTACGCGCACTCATACGGCGAAAAAGGCTATTCCGTGGACGGGAAAGAGACTCCGGCGGACGCGCGGATGAAATACAGGCGATTCGCGAAGGAGGCCGCGGGCATCGAAGCGCCTTTGCTTATAGGCGAATTCGGAATGTGCGGATGGCAGGATTATAATTTCATGCCTCCATGGCTTGAAGAAAACATGCTGATGCAGGAGCGGCTGTTCGCGTCGTCCGCCGTGTGGGATTATGGAAGAAGCAACTACGGCTGGGGGATTTTGGACGATTCAGGGAATCCTAACCCGGACAAAATGCCCATCCTGCACCGCCCCTACCCCCGCTACACGGCAGGCGCGCCTGAAAGAATGCAATATAATTCGACGGCAAAAACATTCAGATACAGATACTCCGCGGACGATAAGATACGCGCTCCGACGGAAATATACGTTCCGCCGGAACTTTTCGGCGGCTCGCCACAGATTGCCGTAGAATCCGAATGCGGCGCCGAATGGGATTATTCCGCTGAGAGGAAAACCCTGATTATACCGTCCGACTGTTCGGGCGTTGTCGATGTGGCTGTCACGGCGGCAGCGCGGATGGAATCCGATTAAGACGCCGGCAGTTTTCTTGCATTGTCTGCTGAATTCTTATTGGACGGTATTTGTTCAACTGATAACATTTGAGGTTATAATCAACATGCGCAAATTCATGCGCGGCGGGCGGATATGATACGGCCACAAAACGCTTTCATCGTCCTTAACACTGATTGCGACAAACGAGATGAGTGTTCCTATTGCTTTTACAACACCCAGCCGGAAAGAGCGGTCCAGTCCAAACTTGACACTGAAAAGATAGTGTCGATATTAAGGCGGCTGATGTTGCTCAATGTCGGCAACGTGTACCTTACGGGCGGAGAGCCTTTGTTGAGAGACGATCTTGAGAGAATAGTCTCCGCGGCTACCGCGATGAGGCTCAACACTTATCTGCTGTCTAACGGGAGGCTGCTTGATTCGAGCAGAGTAGCGAGGCTGGACCGCGCGGGGCTGGATGTTTTCGTCCTTTCGCTGAACGATCTGTCGCTCGAAGACAAGAAGACGATTTCGCTGGCGGCGAGATTCAAAAACGCGGCTCTTTCTTTCATATTCGTGCTGACGAGCAAAAACACGGCTTTGGTCCGGCATGTGACGGAGCTTGCGCGCGCGTTGGACGCCGGGCTGGTTTTCCAGCCCGCATGGATACCCGCGGAGAACCCGTTGCGCGCCACTATCAGCCCGGCTTCGCTCAGCCAGTTCGAGTGGTCGGAGTTGTATTCGGAGCTGCGCCCTTGGGCGGTTCAACTTGGTTACGAGGATTATCTGGAGTTGACGCACGACATATATCGCGACGGGAAACTGAAACCTAAACGGTGCGGGATGGGAACTGACTCGTTCGTCATTGACGCGGACGGGGCAGTGTATCCTTGTTTTCACAGGCGGGATTTGCCTTGCGGGAATGTCCGCCGCGACGACATTGCGGAGGTTCTGGACCGCGTCTCCAAGCATTCAGCGGAACTGTCCACCGCCCCTTGCTTCGGCGAACACTGCGTCTCGCTTCACACTTCTTTCAAGAAGTAAAAACAGTTGTGAAATGGCACCACCCCGTCAGTGGTCGGGGTGGTAGCCCGTTACGCCCGTTGAAGACACTACTCCGGGAACGGAGCCTGTAAAGTTAATCTTCTTGATCAAAGGCGACAAACCTGAGTTGTCCGCGAAAACAATCGAATTCCCCGCCGCGTTCCATTTAGGCGCAAGATAAATCTGGTCTGACGAAACGACTGCCGGGTCTGAAGAAACGGAACTCATCACAAAAAGGTCGGAGCAAGTGTCGCCGACGGGAGGGACCTGCCCGCCGCCGGGGGCCGCGCATTCGTGGTCGAACTGAAAAATGACTTTGCCGTTCGGCTCGATGTCGGGATTGCTCGCCGAGCATTCGCCGTCGCCGGCAGCGCAAGCGGGAGAGCCTGCGCCGGACGGATCGTAAAGAAGCGAGGCCGCGCCTAGAGGATTCACCGTGATTTTCCAGAGGTTCGAGTTCGACGCCGAGCCTGTTCCGCCGTCAACCGCGCGGTAAGACGAATATACGAGAGCGTTGTTTCCGGGCTGCCAAGCGGGGGCCTCGTCTCTGGCGGAGTGAGTCGTTATTCTTGTGACGCTTCCGCCGGTCGAAGTCATAGTGTAGATGTCATACTGACCCGGAGCGTCGGATGAGTAAGCGATTTTCGATGCGTCGTGGCTCCATGAAAGACCGCTGTATCTGACGTCTGTTCCGGAAGCCAGCGTGGTCAGGGTTTCAACATTTGAAACGCAGGCGGCCTTGGCGATGCTTTGATTGCCGGAGCCGTCGTCGCGGACGAAAATCACCTGTTTGCCGATAGGAGAGAGCGCGGCGTACGAGTGCGCTCTTCCGGGAAGGTCTTCGCAAATCCTGCGGGCTGTCGCGGAACTGGACGGGTCGGCTGCGAATACTCTGTTGTACCCCGACACCGGGTCAGGCGCTATGTACACCATTTCACCTGAAGCGATGCCGCATATATCGCAATTTAAGGGGTTCTGATAGTTCACGGTGCGAGCTACGGTTTTCGTGTTTCCGGAGCGAGTTGCGACCACTGTAATGGTTGAAATAGACGAGATGTCCACATTCGCTCTGCTGAAAGTTCCGTTGGCCGCGACTGTGACGGCGACGTTGTTCACTTTTACCGTTGCGTTTGAGTTCGTGCTGCCTGAGACAGTTATTTTATCAACATAGTATGTCTGTCCGTCGTACAGAGGGCTGTCGACAGTGAGAAAAAAAGTCGGGTCTGTGGGGGTGGAAGCCCCGCCTCCGCCGCCCCCGCCGCCGCAGCCTGAAACGGCCCATGCGGAGACAATCATCATAAGAGCGAGGACAACCCGCGATGCCGCTGTTTTATTTTTCATATCATGTCCTGCTTTTTCACCATCGCGTCCAGCGCTTTCGCGTGAAGCAACAGGTTTTTAAGATTTTTCAACGGAACCATATTCTGGCCGTCCGAAAGAGCCTCGTCAGGCTCGTGGTGAGTTTCGAGGAAAAGCGCGTCCACGCCGACCGCCATGCAAGCGCGGACCAGAGGATCGACGAACTCGCGTTGTCCGCCGCTGGAAGTGCCGGCCCCGCCGGGCAACTGCACGCTGTGCGTGGCGTCGAAACAGACCGGATATCCGAACCGTCTGATTATCGGCAGCGACTTGAAGTCCACCACCAGATTGTTGTAGCCGAATGTGGAGCCGCGCTCTGTAATAATGATTTTATCGTTTCCGGCGCCGAGGCATTTGTCGATTATGTTGCGAACGTCCCATGGAGCGAGGAACTGGCCTTTCTTGATGTTGACCGGTTTGCCTGTCTTGGCGGAGCCGACGACAAGGTCGGTCTGTCTGCAAAGAAAAGCGGGTATCTGGATGATATCGATGAAAGGAGCAATCTCGTCGACTTCCTCCATTGAATGGGCGTCCGTGGTCACAGGCAGTCCAAGCTCGCGTTTGACTTTTGCGAATAGTTTTTTGCCCGATTTGATGCCGAGTCCCCTGAAGGAGGAGCCGGACGACCTGTTTGCCTTGTCGTATGACACCTTGAATACGAGCGGCACGCCGATTTCGCCGCAGATGCTCTTCAGTTCCTTCGCGATGGAGAAACAGCTATCCTCGCTTTCGAGAACGCAAGGCCCGGCGATTAGAACAAAAGGCGCGCCCCCGCCTATGGGGATGCCGCTTATGTCGAATCCAGTCATCAGATGTTATCCCCGCCCGCCGCTGTAACCGCGACGATAGTAAATATTATAGCGCTCCGGCCCCGCCCGCAGTATCCCGTCGCAAATTCAGAATGTCCTCGACATGCCGCGAGCCGGACGCGATATCGACGTCGATAAGCAATTTGATCCATGCGCGTCTCGGTTTGAAATGGCCGGGCAGGCGCACGGCGTCTTTTTCGGTGGTCACGATCCAGTCGGCCCCGGCACGAGCCGCAGCGTCTTCCACCCGCTCCAAATCCGCGTCTCCATAGGGATGATGGTCCGTGAATCTATATGCGATGACCGCCTCGCCGGTGACGTTAGCCACCGTTCTTTCGAACTGTTCGGGATTTCCAAGCCCGCTCACCGCCAGAGCGCTCGCCCCTCTAATACTGTCGAGGCCGGGAGATTCTCCCTCCCCTATCCTTTTCGCTCCGGATATTTTATAGACGGATTCGACGATAGGCGTTCCGGGAAACATGCTGGAGAGAGCGTCGCGGGTCTGCGCTGTTTTTTCCGCGCCCGCCGCGTCTATTCGGGTCATCCAGAACAATGTTGCCCGTTTTAACTCGGTCAGAGGCTCTCTGAGCAAACCGGCTGGGAAAAGTTTTCCGAACCCGAAAGGGTTGCAGGCGTCGATCACGGCGATGTCGGCGTCTCTGGCCAGCGTAACAAACTGAAAGCCGTCGTCGAGAACAATCGAGCCGCAAGAAAAACGGTCGATAAGAGAGCGCGCGCCGCGCGCGCGGTCAATGTCAACCGCGACCGGCCTGCTGTCCTCGAGGTATAAAATCGGCTCGTCTCCGCAACTGTGCCATGAAAGCGCGTCGGCGCGGGATGAAAGAATGATAGAGCCTGAGCCTTCCCTTCCGTAGCCGCGAGTCGCTATGCCGGGATTCATTCCTCTTTCGGCAAAACCGGAGGCGAGCATCCTGCAGATAGGAGTCTTGCCCGTGCCGCCGAGGGTAATGTTTCCGACGCTGACCACCGGAACATCGAGTCTGAGCGCCGGAGCGGCGGAAAGTTTTTTCATCCTAGCGGCGTGAGCGACGCGGTAAAACTCGGACATGGCAAACATGCCGGCGCGGCAAACAGCCGCCGCCGCGCCTTTCTTTTCGCCGGACATGATGGGATATAGTTTGGAACCGCTCCGGGAGTCTATTATCATAAGGAGGATTCCTTAAAGATGCGGTGGGCGCGCTCGGTCGCGCCCGCGTTCCGCATGATGACTTTGAATGCGTTTGAGTCGATAAGAGTCCTCGCCTCTTCGTCTTCGAGGAATCGCGACAGCAGCGCGAACAAATCTTCAGAGTCCTTAACCATCACGCCGCCGCCGCCAGCTTCTAGGGCGCGAGCGCTGGCGATGAAGTTCATCATGTGCGGACCGTAGAATGCCGCCTTGCCGCAGGCGGCGGGTTCGAGTATGTTGTGACCGCCCCGCTCCACCAGACTTCCGCCTACGAAGCATAGTGTGGAAAGTCCGTATGCCAGCCTCAACTCTCCTATGGTGTCCATGACCACCACAGATGGAGTTGGGACGACGCCAGCCGAAGCCAGCGATGAGCGCAGTTTAGCGTCCGGAAACGAGGCCCGCGCCAGATCAAGAACAACCGCCGCGCGCTCAATGTGCCGTGGCGCAAGAAGAAGCCTCAAGTCCGGCCGTTTCATTCTGAGACGCGAGAATACGTCGAGTATCATCTCCTCTTCGCCGAGGTGCGTGCTTCCAGCAGTGAAAACCGGGCCGCAGCCGGGATTGAGGAGAGCCTTCAGTTCTGCCGTCTTTTCGGCGTCGGGAGCGTCGGGAGCGGCGTCGAATTTCATGTTGCCGACGACATGTGTTCTCGCCGCCGGAGCGCCCAGCCGGATAATCCTCGCGGCGTCCTCTTCCGTCTGCATCCCGAGAGCGCGCATCGCGTTGAAAACGCTTGAGTAAATTGTTTTCACCATCGCTCCCGCCGACGCCATTCTGTCCGACACGCGGCCGTTCAACAGGATCACCGGAGCGCCGCGTCGCGCGACCGCCGTCGTGAGGTTCGGCCATATCTCTGTTTCCATGAGAATCAGCGCGGAAGGCTTGAACGCTTTCAACGCGCGACTGACGACCCACGGAAAATCGAACGGAAAATAAGCGGCTGTGATGGAGCCGCCGAAAGAACTCTCAAGTATGTTCATGCCGCCTTTGGTGGCTGTGGTGACCACTATCGACGCGTCTTTTTCCCTCTCAAGCAGCAGCCTTATGAACTTTGTTGCGCCGACGGCCTCGCCGACGGAAACAGCATGAACCCAAATCACGCGCTCGCCCGATTTGCGGCGCTTGACGGCGGGATATCTGCCGAATCGCTCCTGCATAGTTCCCGTGAACTTCTCGGAGCGCGCTCCCTGCCATAAAAAATAAAGCCGCAGAAAAGGATATGCGGCTATCAGAACCGCGTTGTAGATAATGAGCACAAACAAAAGAACGCTCTCCTGAACGGTCGCCGCTTCCGACCCGCCGTTCGTTAAACCCGAATTTCAATGAAGGATTCGGGTTGAAAAAGCCACTGTTAAAACGAGAAAAAGTCTATCCGATAATCCATGTGTTGTAAAGAAAGCGCCACGCCCCAGAACGCTTCCGCGCGCGATTGAAAACGACTATGCGCTCTTTGCGGACGGCGTTTTAACAAGCAAAGACAGAGCGGCAGCGACAAGGCACAAAACGGCCGCGAGCGCCATCGCGGGGGTGTAACTGCCTGTGGCGACTTTTATCTTTCCGGCGACGGTGGCGAAGATCGCCCCCACTCCCCAAGCGGTGTAAAGAACTCCGTAGTTCGCGCCAAGATTCTTAAGCCCGAAATAATCGGCGGTTATCGCCGGGAAAAGCGAAAGGCACGAGCCGTAGTTGAAGCCGACCAAGACGACGCCGGCCATGACCGCCGCAGGCGAAGAAGACAGGGCCGACATCGCGGCGAGCGTTGCAGCCTGAAAAACAAAAACTATGAGCATCGCGCGGATGCGGCCAATCTTGTCCGACACCAAGCCGGAAACCACCCTGCCGCCCGCGTTGCCCGCCGAGAGCGCGATTACCAGCGCAAATCCGATTTCTTTGATGCTTCCGACAGCCATGCTCTTTGCGAATGATATCACCATCAGTCCGGCGCCGGCTCCGAAGAAAAACATCGTCCAAAGCAGATAGAACTGAGGGGTTTTCAACATGTCTTTCCAACAGAAATTGTCGCGTGATTCTTTTTCGCGGAAAGCGCTGTTTGTTGCCCGGCGGTTCTCTGCGTCCTTATCGGGCGGGTTCTTCAACAGTTGCGCGAAGAGTATAATCGCTACGGAGAATGCTATTCCCAAAGTCCGGAACGTTCCCTGCAAACCGAAGGATTCCGAATTCAGGAGGAATTCCGTAAGGGGCGCGACATAGACGGCGGCCATGCCGACTCCGCCGACGACTATGCCGATTACCAGCCCGTGTTTTTCAGGCGGGAACCATTTGACGGCGGCGGGCGTGGTGGACGCGTAACCGAGAGCGGTGCCCGCTCCAGTTAAAACGCCGAAACCAAGGAGCAGAACAAGCAAGGGATTGGCGCTGGAAGGGCAGAAACTGCTGACGATGAAACCGGAGCCGAACAGCAACCCGCCGAGGGAGGCGGCGGCGCGGGGGCCGAACCTGTCCTGAAACTTCCCGGCGGGAGCCATCAGAAGCGCGAAGACCAGACATTCAAGAGTGTAAGGGATAGCGGCGGACGCGGCGTCCATCCCAAGCTCGGTTTCGAGCGCGCTCTTGATAATGCTCCACGCGTAGAGAGAGCCGAGGACGAGGTTGATGCCTGTGGCGGCGGACGCCGCCACCCGACCGTATCCGACCAATTTATCTTTCAATCAAACTCATCCTTCCGCGTTATTTCGGATTCGCATGCAAGACAGGCGCGAGAGCGCCGAAACGGAAATGTTTCTGCATCAGGAGTTTTCTCATGAGGGTTAGAAATTGGCCTGCAGGACGCTTTCGAGCACGTGCCCGGAGTAGCCGCGCAGAAGGTCTCTTTCGCTCTCGAAATCGGACATCCGGTAAGTCAGCTTGAAAGACATTATTTTTGTCAGTTCCTTTTCCATTCCGAAATCCAGAGAGTTGTATGATTCGCCGGAAGAGCCTGTGCGCGACTGTATCCGCCATTGGAGCCACTGGTTGAGAGTCGGGTTCGGTTTGCGGGCGGCGCGCGCTTGAAAAACCGACGTGTCGTATCCTTCCGAGGATGTCGCCGAATATGTGTCCATCTGGTATGAGACCGAATAGCTCCAGACCTGCGAGGGAACATAGTCGAGAGTGAGGTTCCAGTTGTCGGATTCAGTGGATGAAGCGCCTGAAGAGTTGTTAGAATCCGCCACCGAATTTTTAATTGAGAATCTCGCCCGATACGGTTTCTCGGCCGGAGAGAAGTCGAATTCATGCCGCGATGTGGTGTTCTTAGACGAAGATGTTTCTCCCGAATAGGAATCGGATATGGAGAAGGACGGATTGTACGAAAGAGCGTCCGTTATTATTATGCCGGAGGAAACCATGAGGCTCTTGGCGCCGGAAGAAGGCCCGGAGACGCTCGGAGAATCGTTCTGCATAAGCCTGATTTGAATGTTTTTCACCCTGCCGAACTGGCGGGAGGAAATCGACAGGCTGGAGCGCTGAATCTCACGGTCGGCGACGGTGTCGCGCGAGTCCGTGGTCGTCTGAGAATCTATGTCCGCGCCTATGGAAATGAGCGGAATCGGGTCCCATTTAAGACCGAGTTTGCGAGACCTGTTTCCTGAAGTGAACTGCGCCTGAGGGCCGTCCGTGTCCACGTCGTTGGAAGCAAGCTCGGCATTGAAGGAAAGGGTTTCCGAACTGCGCCAGTTGAAGCCGAGCCTCATGCTGACCGTTCCGGTGTCCGAGCCGTCGGACGCATTGTCGTTGAAGTCGGCTGTCGAATACCCAGCCGAGATATCCGCGTTTTTCAGATATGGCGCGGGCATGGCCAACGAGGCCGTAATCTTGTCCTCCTGATTGTCCACGCGCGAAGGGCTGTAATCGTCCGTCAACTTGCGCTGGTCGAAATCGACTCTCAACTGAGAGAACATCTTCGAGGACATCGAAAGCGAATATTTCGAGGAGCTGTTTTTTCGCGAGTGAGTGTCGAGGATGTCCAGAGCGGTGAATGTGTTCATCCAGTCGGCTGAAAGCTGAATGTTGTCGGAAACCCTCTGCGAAACGCCGTATGAAAGGCGCTTAGTCTCCATGTTGGGAGCGCCGCCGATAGGAGTGAAAAAGGTGTCTCCGGTATCGAGCGAGAACATGGCTGCCGTCGCGCCTTTGTCGAAGCGAGCGGCGAGCCGGTCGCGCGTTCCCGTTTTCAGGCCGTCTTCCATGTCGGGATTATGTTGATAGTCCGCGATGATGGTCGTTCCGGCGGGGATGAGGATTTTTATCGTTATCTCGCCGCGCTCTGTGTCGACTGTGTAGTCCGCATAATTCTTCAACACGCCTTCCTGAGATATCCTGTCGTTGAAATAAACGACCATCGTGCCCGCCACGATGTTTTTGTTCGCGGTCGGGAATGTGCATTGCCTATTCATATCCGGCCTGAAACATTCGATGTCGGCGGCGGGAGGAGAAAGGATTATTTCGTTGAGGGAGGGTATCGGGCGGGAGGAGACGTCCGCCTCGCTCATCGCGCGTTCATACTCTAGCGAGAGGCCGTCGTCCTTGTAGGCTAGCCTGAAATCGTTCATTGTGTGATCGTACTCCGACTGAAAAGCCGAGGCGTCCGGATAGTAGCGGTAGTCGATCCTGACTCGCTCGTTCGGAGAGTTCCTCGGCGTCGTGAATACCACCCTGTTAAGCCTTTCGTCCACCGTGTAGTCGTCTCCTCTGACGAGGAGCGTCGGGCAGATGGACAACTCGGCGTCCGAACAGATGTAAATATTCTCCGAGCCGGAATAGATGTAGCTCCTCGCGGGATAGCCTATGGTTCCGGTTATGTCCAGAGACAACTCTTCCTTCAGCGCCTCGCGGAGCGACGTCTGCAGGGGATAATACGAGTAGCTGACGGCGAACGTGTCCGTCGGCAGAGGCTCGTCGCGCAGAAGGAACCTGCCCTGAGCGAAAAGGACGTCTATCTCATGCGCCTGAAGCTCTCCCTGCCAGTTGTAATGGACGTTAGGCTCAAGAGTTTCGACGCCGTTTTTGACGATTGTCTCCGAGCCTCTCACGGAGTCCCAGTGCACTATGTATCCTTTGCCGACTTCTAGGTAGCGTCCGTTGACGACGGGAACTTCGGAAGAGACTGATTCAGTCAACCTGCGCGACTCTCTGTTCGCCTGTTGTTCCAGCCGGGTGAAGCCGTAAACGAACTTGCCGTTCTTGGACTTCCTTTCCGCTGAAAAACCGACAATCGCGCCTTCGGTCAGGCTGCCCGGAAGCTTCTGCTCAAACGAAATCGTCGCGATGTCGTTGGGGCCAAGTATGCGGTTGAAAGTTATTTCGCCGAGGAATGCGTCCAGAACGTATTCGTCCGGGGAAAGCACAATCTCATTGAGTCTCACTTCAATTTTCTCCGGAACCAGATCGCGGGCGTTCAAGTCGTAAGGGCCTTTAATATTGCGGCCTGTCACTACCACGCTCTTGGTGGAGCTTTTAGCGCGGGAAGTGACGGCGGTTACGCTGTCGCGGTCCGTATTGTAGTCGATTTGGAATCCCTCGATGCTTTTAGACAGAGGCGAAAACGCGCCGCCTTTGAGGTCGGCTGTGAAATCGCCGAATGTGGCTCCGTAGTCGCCGCGTTCCAAACGAAACATCATATGGCGGTCCTGAGAGGGCATCTCGTCGAATTTGCCTTCGAGACTGAAGCTTTCTCCCATTTTCGCGTCTATTGTCAGATTGGTTCCCTGTTCGATTCTTTCACCGAAGTTTATCAGGCCTTCGCGGGACTGGAACTCCTCGGAATTGCCGGACGATTCGTATCCCCTGAATTTCAAATACCTGAACCCGTTGATATCCAACTCCATTTTGGGCTTGTCGCTTTTTGCGGATTCCGCGCCGGGGAGTTGAATCGTCTGAACGGTGGAGGTTGCGCCGGAAGGCTCCATCGGTTCCGAAAACCGGGCGGATGCGCCGGGAGAAACGCCTGCGGAGTCCGCCGGGGGATTATCTTCAGAAGCGGCCGCGACTGATGCGGCAAGAAACACTGCGACGGCGAGCGTCAGCGCGCGCGACGCGCTCTTAAATGTCCGAAATGTTTTTTCAACAGCAAGCAGTATTTTTTTCAAGCGGGCCATTCGCGCCATGCAAGCGGAGTCTCAATTTCTATTGCTAGTCCGGATTTTTCACGAGAAAAATGCGACTCGGTCATATCCGGCGCGTGAAAACCTCGACGTATCATATTAATATAATTCAAGCGCGGCGGGAAGCGGAGAAAATACTAAACCCCATTCTCAGCCCTGCCCCGGCCCGCGCGGGGGTTTTACCTCGCGACTGAGAATTTTCCTGTGATATTTATCCTTTCAGTTCCGTCAGAAGCCAAGATGTTGTACAGATACACCCCGCTTGCGAGAGGCTTTCCGGCGTTGTTCGTTCCGTCCCAGCATGCCAGATTCGAATAAGAGCCGTTCGGCGTAAGGGTTCCGGTGTCCGCGTCCGGCGCAAAAATTTCCCTGACGAGAGAGCCTCGAATGTCGAACAACCTGATTATCACGGAGGATGGCGCGCCCGCCATGAGTCCGGCAAAGCAGAGTTTCGACGAAACAGAGGGCCTCCACGGATTGGGATACGCGTGGGCCTCGCTTATCGATAGAGGCGGAGCCTGATACGCCACTCTGAAAGCCGGGCCGTAGTCGTGTCCGTCAACGTCGGCTTGAATCAGGAAATCACCGGCCTGCGCGGACGAGATTTGGAAAACGCTTCTTCCAAGTCTGTTGGTCGTCCTCGGAGGCGGGGATGAAAGAGCGGCGCGGGATGCCGCGGCTGCGCCGGACATGCTCCTTGTCTCTCCTGAGACCGACACCGCAATGCCCGGAGCCTGAGCGCCGTTCACATCGTAAACATTAACGGAGATTTCGACAAAATCCTTCCCGTCCGCTTTCAGGGACGTCAAAAAGGTGTCCGTGTAGGATATCAATGTCCTGTTTTGAGAATCGACTAAAAGAATCGTTTTTCGTCCCTCGGAGTCCAAAGCGCCTTCGCCGCCGGGAACTTCCACAAGTTCGCCGGAGCGAGGGATGTACAGTCTGGCGGCGACAGGGGAGCCTGACGACTGAGTGTCTTTTGTGGGAACGGCGCTCAACTCGACCGTGTTCGAATCTTCATTGCCGAACGCATCGGACGCTCTGACGACGACGTAATACGTCGTGCCGCTGGCAAGCCCGGAGAGTTCATAAGAAAGCCCGGCGGCAACCCTTACCGGCGAGGAAAAATTCTGGCCTCCCGGCCCTTCGCTCATATAGATCGGATATGTCAGGGGAGCGCTTTCATCCGCCGCGGGACTCCACGAAAGTATAATCGAACCGCCGTCTTCCGACAGCGAAATAGACTGAAGCCCGGCGAATTGAGGGGGATCGTTGTCAAGCCTGAACGAGACCGTCTTGGAAGCCGAATTTCCGGCGACATCGTAAGCTGTTATCCTGAAAGAGTAAACGCCGGAATCAAGGTCGGAAGCCGGACTCCAAACGCCAATAGAGCCGTTGGATACATTCTTTCCGTAAACTGTATCGAGGGCCGTCCAAGATTCGGGCGCCGCGCCCTCTCCCACTTCTATCGAATATCTTTCAAGATTGGAATCGGAGACAGTTCCTGAAATAACGATTTCTCCGCCTGTCAACTGATTCGGCGTCGGGCCGGAGAGCGAAACGACCGGAGGAGCGGCGTCCGCGCCGAAATAAACGCTCACGACGCCGTCATAAGAAGCGACAAAAATCATTCCGTCGGCGACGGCTGGAGTCGCGGATATCGAAGAGCCGATTGAAAGCGACGCGAGCGCTGAGCCGGAAGCAGAGTCGAACGCGCGGAGCGCGCCGTCGGCGGAAGCGGCAAACACTATGTTCCCGGCGACCACAGGCGAGGGATGGAAGTTTTTGCCTTCAGCGGAACCCGCGTTCTGAGTCCATATAACGCCGCCGGAAGCGGCGTCGAAAGCGGCGACTTTCTGGTCCGGGTATCCGATTGAAATGAAAGCCCGGCCGCCGCATGAAGAGACGGATGACACTTTCACTTGGCTGTCGCCGGGGACGGGCGAGGCCGTCCACTTTTGAGCGCCGTCGCCGGTGGAGAAAGCGTACACATTTTTATCGAACTCGCCGGCCGCCCCGAAAGCGACGCCTGCGAGTATGGAAGGAGAGGCCGAATAAATCAGGCCTCTAGTGCGGACGACGGCAAACGGCGCGCCGGTGTCGGGGTTCAAACCGTGGAAGGCTCCGTCTCCTGCGCCCACCCAGAGAGCGGCGTCAGTGACGGCGGGAGTGGAAAGAACAGGCTGTCCCACAGCATAGCGCCACAAGAGAGAGCCTGTAGCGGCGTCTAGAGCTATTACGCTGTTATGAGGATGCCCGGAGCCGAGGA
Source organism: bacterium (assembly GCA_029564595.1). Taxonomy (GTDB): domain Bacteria; phylum UBP15; class UBA6099; order UBA6099; family UBA6099; genus UBA6099. Next base: position 168,963 of record JAKQPS010000113.1, read on the forward strand.
ACACCCTGCCGAGGGCGACCGTTGGCGAGCCGGCGTTCATTCCGCCGGTTGAATGACGCCATACGACGTTGCCCGTCGCCGCGTCTATGCCGTGCGCCACGCCGTCGAGAGAGCTGATGAAAACGCGCCCGTCCGCCGCCGCCGGAGCGGCGCTGATTCTGGCCCCCGCCTCATAACGCCAAATCAACTCGCCTGTGTACGCGTTCAGGGAGAAAAGAACGCCGTCGCGCGTGGCTATAAAAACCTTGTCCGCCGACTTGACCGGGGAAGCGACGATCTTCGCGCCCGCATTAAATGACCACTTGGGAGCCAAAGGCAGGTTTACGGGAGCGGATGCGCATCCGGAATTGGCCGCGTCGTTCATGAACATGGGCCAATCCGAAGCGCGCGCCGCGCCCGACGCGGTCAATGCCGCCGCCGCTAGAGCGGAGAAGACGAGCCCTTTGATTCTATTTGTCATAAGTCACCTACCTCGTAAACGCGTAGATTTTGCCGTTGGTCGACGGGATCATCACCACGCTGCCGAACAGCGACGGACAGGCGACGATGGGGCCGCCGGTGTAGTACGGCCACCCGCTGAGGACAGTCGGCGCCGTAGCGTTGTTCTGCAACGCGTAGTAGTGGTGGTTCTCCGCGCCGAAATAGAGCTTGTTGGTGGTAAAATCGAGAAGTATGCATCCCGACACCGCTCCGTTTATCGCCTCAGCGCCCGGAGGGAACTTCCACATCTGTTCGCCTTCGTCGGATATGGCGTAGACGCAGCCGTTGTCGTTCCCTGCGTAAACGGCCAAGCTGCCCGCCCCGCCGCTGAATACGTCCACGAAAATCGTGTTTCTGAATTCTTGGGCAGGTATGGGGGAAGACGTAGTGAAAGACCAGACCTGTTCGCTTCCGGGAGGCAGTGTGGAGTCTATCTTGTACACTGAGCCGTTGAGAGCGCCTATCCAGAGCCAAGCTCCGTCCAGAGGAACGGCGGGATCCTTCGGATACATGAACGGGGACGCGGATATTCCGCCGTATCCCGTGTACATTGCTATCACGTTTCCGCTGGTCCGATCAACTTTTGCGATGGTTCCGTTAGAGGCTCCCACATAAATATAGCCGTCGTTGGCGCTGGCGGGCGTCGAATAAACAGGCGAACCGAGGTTCACATCCGACCAGTCCGTGCAGGGATTCCCGTCCGACGCTTTTCGGCAATACATCTTTCCGTCGAGAGAGGCGAAGTACAACCGGCCTTCGGAAGATTCGTTCACCCATCTTGTGGAGCTTGTCCTTATTGCCGCCGACGCCACCGACCTGCTCCATTCGAGAGAAGCGGACCCTGTGTTGTCCCTTACGGCGTAGAAATTGCCGGATTCGTCGCCGAAGTACACCACGTAGTCTCTCACATAAGGCGTGCTCTTAATCGGGCTTCCGGCTGTGTACTCCCACTTCTTGGCTCCGTCGGCGATTCTAATCGCATAAAGCTTATTGTTGTCGTTGCCGATATAAATGACCTGTTCGTTAATCGGATTTCTGGCGGGAGCGGCGGAACCGTAAAAGCTGTCCGTCGAGCCGCCGTCGTCAAATGTCCACAGCAACGGGCCTTGATTCGTTATCACTACGAGATTGGATTGAGCAAGATTTGAAGTCGCGGACGTCTTAAGGTTCGACTCCGTTCCAACAGCCTCTAGTTCGAACGCCACGGAGCCGTTCGTCAGCGCGCGGAAGGCGTAGACGAACGTCTGAGACTGTCCGGCGGAGAGATTTGCCGACGCTGGGACAGGACCGCTGACGAGAGACACAGTCGCTCCGTCCGAATAGTTCTTTGTCAACTCAACGGGAACTGGAGCCACAGTGTCGGCGCGGGAAGAGCCTGCCGCGTTGGTCACCGTCACCCTCACAGTGAAGTCATGTTCCGTGTTTATGGGAGTCGTGATGTAATCGAACGCGGAAGTCAAAGCCGCCGGATTCATTATCGTCGCCAAGCTTGTGGAGAATGGCGATTGAGCGAAACTCGCCACCGCCCCGTCCGCTGTTATGTTTGACTCAAGAATCCGGATTCCAACTGTGTTTCCTTGCGTGGCTGAGCCGGAAATATCCAGCAGAATGAGCAAGCTTTCCGTGTCGGTCGTGTTGACTGACAGCGAGAACCCGTCGAAGGTCAACGCTCCCGAAGCGAAGGTCTTGTCAGAGCCGAGGAGCGAGTCCACGCCCGAATCGTACTCGCCGTTGTCGTTGACATCGTGAGCGAGTCTCGCGGCTGAGATGTCGGCGTCGGACCCGATGAGTTCTACTTTTAACGAAAGCAAGTCCACCGTCCTGTTGGCGGAACTGAGGTCGAGCCGCGCAAACACGACGTTCTGCTGGCCCTTTGTGACATTGTTGGTCAACAACGCCGCGGAGTCCGTGGCGACGACGCTAAGCCCGGTGTCGTCATACTTATAGACAAAGACAGTCTGGGCCGCCGCGGCGTTTCCCGCGTTGTCTTCGACGCCGATCCGCAAATAATATGTTTCTCCGCTTACCAAAACCTGAGCGACCTCATAGAAGGCGGAGGCCGTTGTCGTGTCCGGAACTCCCGCAGAATTGTTTCCGAAATAGATGTTGAATTGCTTGACGCCAGAATTCGGCGCGGGCGAGGCGGGATTGTCTATGTCCGCCGACCAAACGAAATACGGATTCGCGTAAGCGCCCCACTCGCCGTCCGTCAAAACAACATTCATCGCCGAACTGTCGTAGCCCGTCACAACCGGCATGGATGGAGCCTGCGTATCTTTTCTGAGATAAAACGCGTCGGTCAATGTGGTCGAAAGAGCCGCAATATTGGAAGCGCGGACCGAAACATAGTTGATTCCGTTCTGCGCCGAATCGAAATCAATCTGGAAGTCAGTCGCAAACGAGCCTGCGCCTAGCCCCGGCCCGAATATTGCCGTCCAGTCCTTCAGCATGGAGCCGGTTCGGTTCGGCCCCGTCCATATCGTATATTCCCCGGAATCCAGAACGCCGTTGTCAGAGAAATCGATGTTGTAAACTGTCCCGGCCGACGAGCGCCATGTGTCGTCGCAAGCCGGGCATCCGGCGATGTTGTTCGTGATAACAGGCCCTTGCCACGCCACTGAGAACACGCGCGAGGCGACAACGCTCGAATTGACTTTGTCTCTGCTGTAAATCTGGACTTCGCAAATGTTTGAGCCTTCGACGTCGCAGTTCTTTCCGGAGCCTACGGTTATCGCCGGAGGATTCCCGGCGCACGCGTATGTCGTCCATGCCACCGTTTCAACGGAGTCGCTCAACACCCTGTAATAACACGAAGTCAGACCGGAACTCGGCGCGGCATCTGTGTTCGTGACTGTCAACGCGAAGTCGGCGGTTTGCCACGAGCCGGCGTCCGGACTCGTTATAGTCGAAACCGGCTTGACGTTGTCCTGTCTGTAATCTATCTTCACGGACGATTTGTTGCCCGCTTCGTCATAGACGCTGACTTCCGTTCCGAGTTGGTTGCCGACCCCGGCCGCAGCCGTGTAATAGATGTTCCATGGCGGGCCGAAATAGTCCGGCGGCGGATTCGAGCCGAACGCGACGGAGCCTTGCGCCCTGTTGTAAGAGGCGGTGTCCGTCCATGCCACGGAAACGTCGATGGTCTGCCCCGCGCCCTCTCCTGTCGCGCTGTTGAACCACGCCGCGCAGGTAACTCCGGGATACGCGCCGACGTTCGCGCAGTCAAGACCGTCCGATGTGCCGTAGAAATAGTCCTCCGCGTTCGATGTCAGCATAACGCCGGTTATTGATGGCGCCGTTCCGTCTTTTCTAAAAATGAACCCTTGAATATTTTCGATATAGGAATGTTCGGCGGTGTTGCCGCAGCCGTCGGAAGCCCTGACGCTGATGGAGTTTGAGCCTTCGGGAACCGCCGCCCAACTCAATCCCCAGTTGTTGGTGTAATCGGAAGTCATGAAAGACGAGAAAATATTCGTCCATGAGCCTGTTCCGATTCTGTACTGAGCCGATTGCAGAGGACACTTGTTCACCCAGCCGAAATCGATATTGACGACATTGCCGGGATCGTCCTTGTACCAGTTGGTTCTGCCGCCGGCTGCCGGCCATACGTAAGTTATGGACGGAGCAGTATTGTCCATGACGAAATCAAGAGCAACGAATGAAGAGTTTCCGGCTTTGTCATAAACAGTGAATTTGATTCCTATTTCATCCGTTTCGCCGGAATCAATCGTGTAAACCTGTTTCCATCCGTCCGCGCCGTCGATGTCAGGCCCGGTATTAGCCCCGTCATAAGTCGGGCTTGCGCCGAAGGCGTACTGCCCGCGATATTCGTACTTGGCCCCTCCGGGGTCGTCCCAGACAAGCTCGACGGTCATCTTCTGTCCATGTCCCTGTCCGCCCAGATTGCTGTAATAGACCGTCCCGCCTGTCGACGGAGAAAGGGTGGCGCATCCATCCGCTGTTCCGCACAGATAAGTCTCCTTGTCGGAATAAACGAGAATCTGAGATATCGAAGGAGGCGTCAAATCGTAGATGGTGGAGTCCGAAGGGTGAGTCGGCTGAATATTGCCCATGTCGTTTCGGAACTCGACATATACCGACTTTTCGCCTTCGCCGGAAGAGCAACCTGACCCTGTCGCGATATTGAACGCGCAGTTGTATCCCGGCTCGTTGCATTTCTTTTCAAACGGCATCCAAGACGCTGAAGCCAGCGCGGCCTCCGAGCAGGCCATCCTCATGGAGTCCTGCGCGTCGCAATCCACTCCGACCGGGTCTTCGCAGGTTAGAGTCATGACCGGATTGGCTATCTTCGTGTATCCGTCGCTGTCGTTGATTTCCACTGTCCCGTTCATAGGAGGCGCGCAGAAAGGCGAAGGCTCATCCTCCATGAAAGTAGCCGCTAGGTCTTCTTCATTCTCCGGCGATGAATCCGCGTCCGATCCTGAGTCCCTCTCGTTGCCCTCGTATCCCTCGACTACCCTTCGAATCGCTTTCCCTGCGGCATGCGTTAACGCGGGAGAACCGGGAGGCGCGGTGAATTGGCCTTCGGGCAGTTGCGCTCCGTTGTAAGCTCCCCACACTACAAGGTCTATAGAGCTTGAGGCGCCGGAGTTTGCTTTCAGGTACACTTCGTCGCCGGCGGCTGACATATCCAGCCCGCTCCATTCTTTCACGTGCGCAGCTTCGCAACCGAACCTGCTTATAAAATCGGCTTGGCTTTTTGCGATTATGTAGTGGCCTTTCGACGGAATGCTCTGACCTGCCGGGATGGTGTATTCCATGCCCGGTCCGATTCCGATGACGTGCCCGGCGAGGTTGTAGTCGGAACTGAACGGATTATAAATTTGCACATATCTGTCGCCCGCGCCGTTGTTTACTATCTGCGAGAAAGTCAGTTGCGCTTTGTTGACGCTTACACCGTCCAACCCGGACGGTTGCGACCCGTTAGAGTTCAGGTATGCCTTGAAGAAAAATGTTCCGGGACCAACGTCGTTGTGGAAAGTATTGATTTTCTGAGAAACCGCCGTTCCGGAATTCGACTGCGCGTAGCCCGACGCGGGAACCCACGCAGTCCCGTTGTGGTAATACCAGTTCGACCCGTTGTTGCTGATCTGGAATGTGACATCGCTCCCGTCGGGATAAAGGATATCTGTGAACGAAATTATCTCTTCAAAGCTCAAACCGGTGTTGTTTTGAACTGTCGGGCGGCTTGTGGGATACTGTTTTGCTTGCGAAGCCCCGTAAGCAGAAACGGAAACGCTCGCGATCTTGCGTCTGAAATAATTCAGCGTCCAAGAATTTACTGTGGGAGATTGCATGGGGTCGGCGGACTGCATATCCGCTCTTATGTAAACGGGAACCGTCTGGTCGGCGCAGTCCGTACCCGCCGTAATCGTGTATCCGCCGTTAGCCTGCGCCCTTGTTATCGAGCATAATTCATTATTGTCTAAAACCTTGACTATTTTATACCCCAAGGTCGTGCCCGCAGGTTGCGCGTTCGGAGAAGTGAACGATGTGGCCCCCATAAAACCGGGCAGAGCGACCGACGTAAAGTATCCGCTTGGCTTGTAGCTGACGTAAATCTCAAGCTCGTCCGTGTCGCAATACTGGGTGGCGCAAGTGAACGGGCAGTTAACGTTGTAGTTCATCGCAGCCCTCACTTTGTGGACGCCGGGCGTGGAGTTGAGAGCGTATGCAGGGCTGGTGTAGGTGTAGCTTCCTGCGGCGATCAGACCGGAACAGGACAGCTGAGTCCACGCCCCTCCCGGAGGCTGATAGCTTATGGAGAACCTGTTGCTGCCGTACGCGTGGTAATCCACGGTCACAGTGAAGTTGGAACCGGGCCTGAAATATGTTCCTTCGTTCACCCTGAGAGCGTCTATCGCTTCGGAACCGACGCAACTGGCGCCGGAACAGAGTATGCAAGGCGGAGCGCAGGTGGTGCAGTCATTGTTGTAGTTGGTGCAGCCGAAACAGGAATTGCCCCAGTTCTCGTCGCATGTTCTGGGGATTGAGCTGGTTTGGAAGGCTATGTGCGCCGGAACCGGCGTTATCTCAATATCGGACAAGACATTAGTCTGAGTCCACGCCGCCGCGCCGTCCGCGAAAGATTCGGCTATGAACGTGTTCGCCTTGTTCGAGAGAGGCCCGGCGGACGGGTTGCCGTAATAAAGATACAAGGTGGTTTCCCCCGTCGGCACATTCGGAACCTTCACCCAAATAACCGCCGTTTTTCCAACGCTGTCATAACTCTGTATCCAGTAGTTGTTAATTAGAGTAGTTCCGTCGGTGGTTGTGAATCTTATGTCCGCGCCATCCGGCTGCGCGATGTCGAAGTTGAAATTTGAAACGCTAAGATATACCGGGAGTTGGAAGTCAGTCTGAGCGACGCCGCTTGAGTTGGAAACAGTCAGCGCGCGCCTCGTCGTCCAACTTTTGTTAAACCATGCAGGCGAGTTAACCACGTCAAGATAAGCCGCTCCGCCGTCTATCAGTATGCTCGCGCTAGATTTCGTGTAGTCGCCGGGAACCACGAACGGCCACATCGACGTGTCGGTTGTAATTGTGAACATCGACGTCGCCGTTCCGCCGCTTGTGGTCACGGTAATGTTTCCTGTTTGAGCGCCCGACGGCACGCGGCATATCAACGCGGCGTTGCCCCAAGTGTCGCAAGTCGCAGTCACTCCTGAATGGAATTTCACCGTGGACGGCCCTTTGACTAATCCGAAATTATTTCCTTCTATCAGCACAATATCCCCGCCGTAGCCCTGAGACGGCGTGACTGTTGAAATCGACGGCGCGCTGACAGTAAACAGAGAGTTGCCGGATTGCTCCGAAAGAACGCTCCTGACGGTGACGACCACATGCCCTGTGGCGACATCGGCGGGCGCGTTTATTTTTATTTGTGTGGCGCTCCAATAGTTTGCTGTTCCGGCTGCGATTCCGTTGAATGTCACTGTCGAAGAGGATTGAGACAATCCGAAGTCGGAACCGTTTATCGTTATTTCCTGCCCCGCCACTCCGCTCGACGGCGCAAGTCCCGTCACCACCGGCCTCGCCGGAAGAGTGTACACGATATTGACGTTGTCCAGTTCCGCCTTCTGGGTTCCGTCCGACGCCAGAAACGCTCTGAAGAAGAACGTGCCGTCTCCTACCTCGTTGTCGAACAAACTGACCTTCGCGTTAATTTCGGCGGATGTGTTTGTCTGCAATGGATAACCGCCGCCCGTCTGCTGCGCCCAAATTGTTCCGTTGTGATAATACCAGTTCGTTCCGTTGTTGCTTATCTGAAATTCCACTGTTCCGGTAATCACGGAAGCGACGAACTCGGTGACTTCAGAAAAGACCTGCCCCATTGAGGCGGCGGGAGATATAGTCGGGGTGTTTGAAAAGTAAGTGAACGCCAGTTCGGACCCCACGGATGTCGGGATGGTCAGGTCCGCGCGGTTCCTAGTGTAATAGTTAAAAGTCCAGTTTCTGACAGTGGGCGATCCCGGAGCCATAGTCATGCCTAGGTTTGCGCGGAGTTTCACCGGAACATCCGCCAGCGTGCATCCCGAAGCATCGAATCCCGCCGCCGCCTGCGCCGGAGTTATGGAACACAATGTGGAAGAATCCGAAGCTCTCTGTATCTGGAAAGCAAGAGAACCCGCAGACGGGTCGGATGGAAGCGTGTTCTGAGCGTGGAATGTCCCGCCGAGGAAGAATGACGAGATATTGTTGGACACAATCGAACCTGAAACCGAGTTGGCGAAATCGTATGTGTAAACGAACGAGCCGCCGGGCGACAGGTAAGTTGTGCCGGCCGTACCGTTTGTCGAAACGGGAGCTGCGTAAGAAGCGCCGCCGCTTGTGCCTGCGGAAGCCGACATGGCCCCGGCGATCGAACATGTCGCGCAGAAGACTTTCACCCTTCCGCCGCCGCCGCCGCCGCCGGACCCCGCGTATATCGTTTGCGGGCCGCCGTTGCCGCCGTTCGCCGTGAGGATTGCGCCCGAGGCTATCGTGACGTTCATCCCCCGAATAACCACTGTGCCGCCCGCGCCGCCGCCGCCTCCGCCTCCGCTGTTGGTGTCCGAATAACACGTGCCCTGCCGTCCGGCTTCTCCGTTCGCGCTGACCGTTCCAAGTATTGTTATCGTTTCAGCGTCCAGCAGCGCAATTCCGCCGCCCGCGCCGCCCGCGCCGCCTATGCCTCTATCTGTGTCCGCTCCTCTCGCCGACTTACCTCCAGCGCCGCCTCCGCCGCCGAAAAACGCCGTTTGATTCGAATTGTTTCCGTAAGCCGTTCCGCCTCCCGCGCCCGCAATCTCGCCTGTTCCGTTAGCTCCTCCGCCTGAGCCTCCCAAACCCCCGTGCGCTCCGCCGCCGCCGCCGGGGCCGTCTGTCGTGCCCGCGCTCTGCCCGCCGTAGCCGCCCGCAGCGCCGGGCGTCCCGCTCGGACTCGTCCCGTCGTTCCTTCCGTATCTTACCGTGTTCTGCGGGCCTCCGGGATACCCCATCCGGTTCGCGTCTATCTTGGATGTGGCGTCCACATATATCTCTTTTGCGGTTAGCTTCAATGCCTTCTGCGCTGTCGTCTTAATAATTCCGCCGTTAACCACTCTGATGTATGGAAAATAGCAGCCCGCGTCGCAGTCCAGTTCCACCACTGTGCCGTCCACTATCAGCGGGGACCCCAATATGACATCGTTGCCGTTATATGTCAGATTGACGTTTGTCGAGGAAGCCAGATTCGTCCATGCAGTGGCTCCGTCCGTAAAAGTCTGCGCGTTCATTGTCGCGCTCAAACTCGACGCGTCAGGAGCGGAAGCGTTCCCGTAATACATGTATATGGTTTTCGTAGAGCTTTGCGGCACGCTCGGAACTTTAACCCATATCGTAGCCGTCTGCGCTCCGCTGTTATATGAAGAGACCCAGTAGTCGAGCGCCGTCACTCCGTCGCTGTCCGTAAACCTTATGTCCTCTCCGTTAGCCCTCGCCTTTGCGAAGTTGAACACAACGCTGTTAAGCTCGACTTTGACCTGCTGATCCGTCAGCAGGAACGGATTGCTTGAATTGTTCACCGTCACAGCTTTTCGATAGAGCCAACTGTCGTTCATCCATACCGGGTCGGCGTTGGGTTTCAACTTCGCCATTCCCGACTCCACAGCTATCTGCGCTGCGTTGAAGGAATAATCCCCCGGCGTATCGAACGGCCATGCGGAAGCGTCTGGAGCCGGCGTCGTGGTAAATCTCCATGGAACCGCAACCCATGTCCCCTCGTTGCCGTATTGGTCTTTTGCCTTGACCCTATAATCATATTCCGTCGCATAATTCAATTGAGACGAGACCGCCCAAGAGTTCGACGGCTCCCATCCGCTTTCCTGAAGTCCGGGGGCCGACCAGTCAGCAGACGCGGCGTCCACTTGAAATTTATACTGAACCGTGCTGATGTCGCTCGGCGGCTGAGCCGTAAGCGTCACGTTCACCCCTACGTAGGTTTCGTTTATTTCAGGATACTGAAGGCCTACTCCCGTCGGAGCAACATTGTCTACCGTGAAAAACGTAGAGTACCTCGTGGCGCCCGCGTTTACACCGTCGTTGGGAGTCAATTTGACATACACGTTAGAGCTTTCACCGAGATATGCGCCTCCCTCGTTGTTCGCATTTTGCGTGTGCCAAGTCAGCGTGGCTCCCGTCCTCGGAGTGGTTATTCCTGTTATCTGTCCTGTGGAGGTTCCGGAGTTGACTCCCGTATTGTTTACTGCCCCGGCAGAAGACGACTGTATATGCGCCTGCCTCCATGTTGATCCGCCGTCAACTGAGAACAACACGAGAAGAGACACTGTGTCGTTCTGCGGATCGGACACATTGTACGTGACCGTCACGACCCCGGAGCCGTCCGTCGACGTCTGCGATGCTGAAGTTACGCTCGCGTCAGGCTCGTCGTCCGCCACCAGAAAATCCCATGTCGGCGCGGAAAAATCGCCTTCATTTCCGAATTGATCCCTTGCTTTTACATGCCAATAATACATTTGGCTCTGAGACAACGCCGCCGGGTTCCAAGAAATCGAAGACTGCCATCCGCTCGCCTGAACCCCGGTCGTGAACGCCTCGTCTTCCGCCAATTGGATGTAGTATTCGACGTTGGATATGTCAGTGGCGCCCGCCGCCGTCAGCGTTGGAGTCGGAGAAACCCCTGTCGTGCCGTTCGGCGGCGTGGAGCAGTTGTAGTTCTTGGGAGCCTGATTGTCCACCTTGAACGACCCGGAAACTTTTGTTTCTCCCTGCGCGGCGTCGAAAGTTGTAACGCGCATGTACACAGTGTCGTCTTCTTCGAGGAACGCTCCCCCCTCGTTTTCCGCGCTCAAAGTCAGCCACACGAACGTCGCTCCGGTCTGCGGCGTGGGAACTCCCGTTATCTGCCCTGTGGACGTCCCGGAGCTTACCCCCGTGTTGTCAACCGCGCCGGCGCTTGCGGGACTTTTTATTCTCGCTTGATTCCAGTTCGTTCCGTCAGCGGAAAACTCAATGAGCAGCCTCGCCGTGTCGTTGTTCAAATCCGTCAGATTATATGTGACAGTCAGTTCCCCGGAAGCGTCCGCCGCCTGAGAGAACCCGGCAAATGTTATTACCGGCGTCATGGGTATCGTTCTGAACGAGAACGCCGTGGTGTAAGCGGACTCCCTGTCGCACGTGTCTTTCGCTTTGACTCTCCAGTAGTAAACAGTGTCCGCGGGAAGCGAAACCGGCACGACCCATTCATCCGAGACGCTTATCCATCCGCTTTCCTGCAACCCTGCCGTGAACCCGGAGTTGGAAGCTATCTGGAAATAGTAAGAGATTGCGCCCGCATCCACCGCGCCCGCCGCTTTCAGCGTCGGATTGAAAGCCACGTTCGTCGCGCCGTTCGCAGGAGAACTATTGGTCAATCCGATCGGGGCGACTATGTCCACGACGTAGTTGATATCCTCGTTGTTATGCCAATATTGCTCGTTGCCTTTGGCGTCACGGCAGGATATGTAGAGATACTCGTTTACGGGAATAAGCCCCGATGTGGCGCAAGTGAGATTCTGTGTGCCTCCGCCACCGCAGGTCCCGTCTCCCGGAGCAGTCATGTTCGCGTAGTCTTTGTCCGTCAGAGACCATCTGCACCATGCGTTTTCGTCGACTGTCACCTGTACGGCTGGACTCGTCGAACATACAATCGCGCCTTTGTCAGGATTCCATGTCAATTGGGTCGGAGCCGCTGAGTCGATTTTGTAAACAAGTTGCTGAGTAACCGAGTTAGAGCATCCGTCCGCGCAGGCGACATATATGTTGTTGTCCCCCTCGGCCAGCCCGGAAACCGCGCATGATATCGCCGTGGTTCCTCCGCCGGAGCACTCGTTGGCGGACGGCATGTCCCAATACGTCTGGTTCGCGGTCGACCATCTACACACGCCCTCGGCGTCCAGCGCGAGGTCAACTGATATCGCTGATGATTCCACGTATGAACCGCTCGCAGGCGCGTGACCGCTCTGCGCCGGAGCAGCGTCGTCATATACGAAGCCTACTCCGTTGCTCTTGTACGTTCCGCTGGTGACGAAGACGTCGTCGGTCGTCGCTCCAACCGGAACTGTCAGGGATATCGAAGCGTGCGTCCACCCCGATATATTCCCGTCGGGAACCATCTGGTCCAAACTGTTCGCCACATTGTTGGTCGCGTTCGACCTGTTGCCCGCCGCCGGGCACGTTCCAGACTGGCACAAGTGATTTCCCGTGATTGTCACAGCCAGCCCGGCGCCGCCGCACTGCGGCGCTATTTCGGTTATCCTCGGCAGTATCCTGAATCCGGTGAAAGTCGCCGTTCTGTTGTCCGCAGGCGTAGTGCGGGTCACCACGATATCGCCCGTATAGGAGTCGTCCGGGATTGTCGCTGGGACTCTGACCTCGATCGCAGTGTCCGTCCACGAGTTCACTGTCGCCGTTTGGCCCAGTATCGTTACCGTCCCGCCTGTTCCGAACCTCTTTCCGTTTATCGTTATCACTCCGTGCGCGTCACCGGCGTCATACTCTCTCGCGGCGTTCTCCACAGACGGAGTCGTAATGCTGTCGATTTTGGGGTACACGTAGAAGTTGAGAGGAGTGAGGTCGTTGTTCCCCCGCGCCTTGACCACCAGCGCGCCGGCGCCTCCGTAGTCGCTGACCGCGTCGTTGACGGTGAATGTTATCGACGTGTCGCTCCATGCTGATACATCGGCGCACGCGACCTCATAAGTTCCTAAGTTAACCGAACTGACAGCCGCGAGGCAAGATGAGCCGAATTTTGAGCCTGTCACTGTGGCGGACTGGCCGGGTCTCGCTCCAAGATTGTTCAGAGCCGACTCGGCATTGTTCGTGTATGATGTGGCATTAGGCGGGGTCCACCAGTTGCCAGTAACCAGAAAGCTTCCTCTTCCTCCAGCGGCATTGTTATTAGTCGCCCGTTGATGATATCTCTGAATCGCGGCTCCCGAACTGAAATCCGCCTGCGCGTGCATCTTTCCGAAAATGCCGATGTTTGCCGCTCCTCCTGAAGTTCTAAGATTGAACATCCTCGCAGGAGTCGTTGTTCCTGTTTCTCTAACTCCAATATTGTTTGAAACCGTCGCGTCGTTCTCGAACGCGACCTCCGCCACCGATTGCGCCGTCGGAGACCCAGTCCCGCAGCAACCGCTGAGATTGTAATCCTGCCATGTGGCGTCCGCCGTCGGTTTGCCGATGTTTGAAAACAGCTCCGTGAACTGCTCCTCAGGCGACGCGCTCCAATACCCGACATAATAAACCGTGCTGTTCGCCCTGTCGCTCAGATACAACTGAACCTGATTCGAGGCGTTCACTTTTGAATGCATTGTGACGGTATTTGCGGTGGCGCTGGTGGGCCTTCTTGAATATGCTCTCCTGTCAATGGTCGAGCCGACTTCTCTGACGCCAAGATATTTGTCCGTCGTGGTGCGGTTCGAGAGCACGAATTCACCGACCATCCCGGCTCCGACTGCCACATTCACTGTTTGCCATGTGCTATTGGCCGTCGTGCTTACGGTGGCGAATCGTTCAACATAAGTTCCGGTCGTCCAATATCCCAATATGACGAAACTAGTCCGCGTGACATTGTCCACGTAATACTGAATCTGTCCGGCGGCGTTGGCTTGAACATGCATAACCATCGCATTCATTAAACCGTTGGTTGATGATCTATTCACCGTGACATATCTGTTCAGCGCCGATCCTACGGCCCTTACGCCGCCAGTCCTGTCTGCGTTTCCCTGAGTCACCACAAATGCCGCCTCAACAACCGCGTTTCCCGGAATACCGTATAGAGTATTCAAATTTACAGTCGTCCACGTCCCCGCAACTGTCGGAGTAATAGATTCATAAAGATGCACATATGTAGGACCGCCAAGCGCCTTTCCCGGCCTTAGCGTCATAACCATAGCCGACGCTATCGCGACAAAAAATAAAAACTTCGCGGCACTTGATGGTTTTCTCATAGTTTTGCTCCGATGATTTTTGCGAGTTTGCGGTTACTCTGGTGACTGCTGAGATTTTGTTTATTTATTATCATATTTATTTAATAATTATCCTATCAATATAAATAAATACAAAATCATTCTTATTATACCCCAAATTTCCTTCATTAAACAGGAAAAACGCACGTATTCCGGGCGCCCCCGACGAAATCTCCTCTTGAGCCATAGGCTCTATAACCTCCACAACCACAAATTATTGCTTTGGATACAATGTTATTTGGTTTTTTCTTTGCAACAAATCATCGAGTGCGACTTGCTTTTTACAACAAATAAATGATATTAATCACAAACGCCCGATCCGGCGATTTTTAACTGAATTTTTGGCTATGACTGATCGTCCGCAACTCGGATTTGTTCTAGAAGAATCCGAGACATTGGCATTATGCTTTCGTTTTTCGTATTAACCCGAATTCGTCGATAGAACCGACGAACCGGGGCGATTTTCATAGCGGCAAACTGCTTCGTTGCCGCCACTTTTTCTTGTTCATGAACCGTATGTTCTATTCACTGCAAAAATGCGCCTTGCGCCTCGCATTTCATCCGCTCTGAACAATCGCTCCCGAATCCTAACGACGGATTCGGGATTAAAACGGCGGTAAAACCGCAGAAATCATAAAAGTTTTGTTTTTGTTGATTGTCGTATTATTTCAATCCATATTGTAACATTATTTCAAAGTTGCATGTCATGCTGGTTGTTGTGGAGGAAAATATGTCTCACGGAACATTTGCGACTCAAATCAACTGCATGGACGGCAGGACTCAGGAACCGGCGCTGAAATGGATTAAAGAGAAATTCGGCGTTGATTACGTTGATAACATAACCGAACCGGGGCCTGACAAGATTCTTGCGCAGGGAATACAGCCCAACCTCGACTCGATAAAAGCCCGCGCTATGATATCCGTTTACAAACACGGCAGCCGCAACATAGTTATCGTCGCTCACCATGACTGCGCGGGAAATCCGGTATGCAAAAAAGAGCATGCGGATATGGTTCACAAGGCTGTCGAAGTCGTCCGTTCTTGGGGATTGCCCGCTTCAGTTCAATCAGTGTGGATTGACAGGAACTGGCATGTGAAAGAAATCTGATTCCGACAGCCGTAAAGGATTTAGAACGTTTTTCCGACAGCCGGACCGGATTAATAATCTGCCTTCTAATTCACATTTTTCCCGTTATAATTATCGTCGCGCGCTATAACGCGCCGGAGGCTCTTTTTGACGGCTTACGCTCTCATGATGGTTCTGGCGTTCATGTCTAGCGTCTTCATATTTCTGCCAAGCGAAGCGATATTGCTCACTCTGGCAAACATCGACAAAGTCCCGCCGATTGAAGCGTTCGGGAGAACGCTTGAGGTCGCCAGATATAGCACGGATTTCCCGTGGCTGCTACCGTTCGCGGCGGCTTTCGGGAGCAACTTCGGAAGCTGGCTTTACTATCTGATGGGAAAAGGCTCGTTGAACATCAGCGATAAATTGAGAAAGAAGATAGAAAGCTTCGACTTTGAGCGTTTAGGCAAAGGACGGGAAGCCGTCATCTTCGTATCAGGCGTTGTCAGCATCCCCCCGGTCTCAGCGACTGCCATCGCTTCGGGCATGATTCGTTTCAATTTCGCTAGGTACTACGCCGTCTCATTCGCCGGGAAAGTGGTCAGATACTATCTCGTGCTGCTCATCGGCCGCGCGGCGGTGGAAACCGCTCTCAGGCTGTTTTAGCGCCCTTCTCAAATTCCACGCTACTTCTCAACGAAAATCGCCGCGATATCGTTCGCTAGGCGTTTTGCGGGCGCGAAAAAACGCGGAAGTTTTCTTCCACGCTTTTTCGCAAATGGAAAT
Organism: bacterium; assembly: GCA_029564595.1. Classification (GTDB taxonomy): domain Bacteria; phylum UBP15; class UBA6099; order UBA6099; family UBA6099; genus UBA6099. The sequence continues at coordinate 184,806 of JAKQPS010000113.1, forward strand.
CTCAAAATCCGTTATTCGCCTATGTTGCGAGGCTGAGCCGCGTTACTTATTTGCGGCGCGTTGCGCTGACATCAGAGTGTTTTTCATCAGCATGGCGATTGTCATCGGGCCTACTCCGCCGGGAACGGGCGTGATGAAGGCCGCGTTTTCAGAAGCCGCGGCGTATTCGACGTCCCCGACAAGCCTCGTTCCGCTCTTGGCGGCGGGATCGCTGATTCTGTTCACGCCGACGTCGATGACCGTCGCGCCTTTGCCTATCCAGTCGCCTTTGACGAATTCCGGGCTTCCGATGGCGGCCACCACAATGTCGGCGGCCCTTACCACATCCGCCAAGTTCTTCGTGCGCGAGTGGCAGATGGTGACGGTGCAGTTGAGGCTCATCAGCATCATAGCGACGGGTTTTCCGACGATGTTGCTGCGGCCAATGACGACCGCGTTGGCTCCGTCGAGTTTCACTCCGGAACGCTGGAGCAACTCGATGCAGCCGTACGGCGTGCAAGGCAGGAATACTCCGGCGTCCGCCATGTCGCTGAACTTTTTCAGAGTCATGAACTTGCCGACGTTCATCGGATGGAATCCATCGACGTCTTTGGCCGGGTCGATGGCGAGAAGCACCTGATTCTCGTCTAGATGCTTCGGCAGAGGAAGCTGACAGAGTATGCCATGAATCGCAGGATCATTATTGAGCTTATCAATCAGAGCCATCAAGTCTTCCTGCTTGGCGTCGGCGGGAAGCCTGTGCTCGATCGAGTTGATATTGCACTGTTTGCAGGAGATGCCTTTGTTCTTGACGTAGACCTGAGACGCGGGGTCTTCTCCTACGAGAATGACCGCAAGCCCGGCCTGAACGCCGGTTTCTTCCCTGAGTTTAAGGACAGCAGCCCCGATTTCCGCTTTCAACTGCTCGGAGACGGCTTTTCCATCGATAATCTGAGCCATAAAACCCCCCTCTATGAGATAGTTATCCGGCGGTCGGGCGAAGCCTCCGCCGGGCTGCGCATGTTCGCGCGCGATCCTTGCCGGACCGCGCGCGCCGCGCTCTCTTCTAGTTGAAAAACGCTTTCAAATACTGCTTGATGAGCTTTACTGTTTCCGGATGTCTGAGAACGACGATGTCCGCGCCGGAAATAATCATTGACACCGCGGACACTGCTTCCATGAGGATGCCGCGTTTGGCGGGGTCTCCGTATTTTTCGTCTTCCGCGCCCATTTTTGCTTCTTTGCATTTCCATACTTCCCTGCCGAGGACCGAGATGATGGGCTGCTGAAGTTGAGCGTCCTGCTGAGTGAGCGCGGCCATCCGTATGCGCTCGATAACCGAATAGGTGTATTCGATGCCATAGCCGAGACCGCCAGTGGTGGGATCGATGATGATGTTGTCTGCATTAACCCCGAGGTTTCCGAGCAGGATGTTGAGCTGTTTGGCCAAATTGACGTCTATGGGAGTGTTGGCGGAAACGGTGTGCTTGTAGCCTATGCAGGGAGCGCCTATCTTTTTGTGTCCCGCTTCCTGAACCGGGCCGATAATGACGTTAAGCCCTTCGCAGGCTTCTGCCACTTTGGCCAGAACTTCGGCGTCCTTTTCTTCGCTTCCTGTTCCGTAAACGATAACTGGGACGTCAACGGCCTGAGCGACTTTTTTCGCCGTTTCGGCGGCCTGAGCGGCGTCCATGTTCTTATCGTTCGGGTCGGTGCTGACGAGATAGAGAGCAATCATGTCCGCGCCGTGTTGTTCGACATTGAGCTTTGCCCAAGCGACCGGGTCTCCGGCCACATCTTTGAAAGGAGCTATGGCCGCGTCCGCCCATTCTTCGGGCGCAAGATCGAACACTTCCATCGCTATCTTGGGCTGGTTGGGGTTTTCGCCTTCGAACAGGTAGAGCGGATATGCGCTCTCCCCGCCCACTGAAACGTTCTTGCTTTTGCCGAGCTTCACTTCTCTTATTTTTCCTGAATAATTGATCTTCGGCGTTTCGAATGCCATTTCAATGTCACCTCCGGTTTAATGTAAACACAGTCAGGCCGCCGGAATCCGGGCTGGATCGCTCGCGGCCGCATCCTCGGAAAATCTATCAGGCAGGGTTCTTCCGCTTTTCGCTTCCGAACCAATCTTCGGGTTTGCTGTACCAATATCTTTCCGACTGTTTCAGGGACTCGATGTATTCGGCGCGGGACTCAACCTTGTTTTTCCACGCCAGTTTGCCTTTCGGCAATCCGGGTTCGTAGCATTCGCCTATGACATCGACTTTGTCGCCTTTCCAGTCGTCTTTCTTTTCGAGTTTGCAGTCCATGACCGCCTCCTTTGTGGTTCTTCAAAAAAGAATCAGGAGCCGCCTGCGGCGTCCAGCACGACTTCGTCTGTCATGCGGGCGACGGTTCTGACGGCTTCGAGGTCTTCGGACATCCGCATCACGGGAACCTGTTCGGCGTCCGCTCGCACTAGCAGCGGGTCTTCCGCTATCGTAAACACATTATCCACGCCGACTTCCCGGATATTGGGAGCCAGAAGCTCCGCGTTCTCCTGCCGGAACCTGTTCACGACAAGTATCCGGTTTTTGATTTTTATGTCCAGTTCGTCCGCAAGTTCGAGAACGCGCTTGACCGCGCGCAGCCCTCTCACCGAATGGTCCGCCACGAGCGCCAGAAGGTCTATTACCTCCGCGTTCTTTCGGCTGAGATGCTCCATCCCCGCTTCGTTGTCTATGACGATGTACGGGTAGTTGCCGGAGAGTTTCGACACGAAGTTCTTGAGCAGAACGTTCGGGTAGCAGTAGCAGCCCGGCCCGTGTTTTCTGCCCATCACGATGAAATCGAGGTGTTTGGTCTCGATGAGCGCCGTGTTCAACTTAAAGTCGAGGAAAGACTCCTTCGTCATTCCCATCGGGATGTCGATTTTCGTTTCAAGAAAATCGTGCATGATCTTCCCGACGGTCACGGGGATATCCGAGCCGAAAGCTTCGGCGAGGTTGGAGTTGGGATCGGCGTCAACGGCGAGCACAGGTCCGGCCTTTCTATCGATTATCCGTTTGACAATCAGAGAGGCGACTGTCGTTTTGCCCGTTCCGCCTTTTCCGGCGACCGCTATGGTATAACTCATCTCTCAGCCTTTCTAACGCGCGGAGCGCGCCTCGGATTCGGACGCGCAATTAAAGCTCAAGCCAAGAATCGGAATAAAGCGACTGGCCCAGCAGCAGTTTTGCGGTTTTGACATAGTCGAGCATGTCTTTCGAAAGAGAAGCCGTGTCTATGTCTTCGCCGTTGACCGCTTTGAGAATCAGGTCGCGGATTTCAGCCTTGCCGCCGCGTGCGAACGCCGTAAGGTCGGCGTCGAACGAGTCCACAATCGCCGACTCCATTCCCAAGTGGTTCAGGATGACGGAGTAGGTCTGGTTGAGGATGGGGCGCAGGTGTTCGGGAGCGCCGTTGGAGATGTTGGACAGCCCGCACGTGCTGCTGTATCCGGGCGCGATGTCTCTGAACATCATCATGAAATTCGTGCATCCCTGCACCTGATTCTGCTGCGTGTTGACGGGAAGCACTATCGGGTCCACGTAAACATCCTGAGGAGCCAGTTCGAACTCGGTGCATTTAACCATCAGTTCGGACCAGAGAATGCCGCGTTCGTTTTCGTCGCGGGGAATCCCGTCTACGCCTAGCAGAAGAGCCACCACGCCGGCCTCATAGGTTTTGGCGAGCGGGAAAAGGGCTTCCATGCGTTCCGGGCGGGCGGACACCGAATTGATGACGGGTTTGCCTTTGTCGCGCTTGACGACTTTCAGCCCGGCCTCCATCGCTTCCACGTTGCTGGTGTCGAGGAAGAGCGGAATATCGGTGACTTCGTTGACGGTCTTGACGACCCATTCCATCATCTCCGCGCCCTGTTTGCGGGCGGGGCCGAGGTTGATGTCGATGAAATCGACATTTTTAGACGCGATATTCTCGGCCATCTTTCTGATCGGCGAAGCGTCTCTTTCTCTCATGGCCGGCCCCAGTGTTTTTGACATCACATTCATGTTTTCTCCGACAAGTTTCACAGTTTCACCCTCCATTAAAAGTTGTATTCATTTCAGTTCGAAAACGGCGCTCGTTAAGCCGCCGACCAGTTTTTCAGGAACGCCGACAGGTGGGAAGCCTCTCTCGGCCCGATTTGAATCTCCCATCCTGCCAGTTCTTCTTCGAGTTCTCCGCTTATCTGCGCGGCGTATCCGGGTATGACTATCTTGCGATGCTTGATTTTATCCTCTATGCCGGACTTCTTGACGAAGGGAGCGATGGCGTCGGCCACGAACTTGCCGGCCGCCCACGCGGTGAGCACGGAAAGCCCTTCGCTGTCGATTATCAGCAACCACGACGGGACTCTGCTCGCCTCGATCTCTCCGGCCACGATGAAGTATGTGAGGGAGAAGTTCGTGGTGATGAGCACCGGAGAATTTTCGTCCGGATTGCCGATCGGGTATATGCCCTGCTCCGTGGCCATCGGTCTCTGCGGGTCGGTGAAGATGTTCATGCGCTGCAGGAGCAACGGGAACACCGTTTCGCCTTTGAGGTCGGAAAGGACGACGATTCCGGAGTATTTGGCTATCATGGTGGCGGCCGCGAGGGTCTCCATCATCGGGTCGTCGAACATTTCGCAAGGGAATGTGATGGTCGGGAATCCGAGCGGGCGGAACAGTTTTCGCAGAGCCGCGCGGCGGATGATAATCTGCTCCTCGAACGCCTTCTTGATGTCCGTCGCGCCGGTGTCCAGCACGATGTCCTTAAGACCGGCGGCGGAGAGTTTCTCGGTGAGCTGCGCCAGAGCGTCGAGGCTGTCAGCCTTGGCGACCACCGGGCATCCTTTCTCTTTGGCGATGGCCGCCACCGCGTCGGCGTTCTCCGCCGTCGCGGCGTGGAGCAGCGGCTTGTTGTCCCCGCACGCTTCGGCTCCCGCTTTCAGGGAGTCCGCGCTCGAGCTTACGAGTATCAAAGGACAAGCTTTGATGGAAAGGATTTTCGAGACTAGGGCCGAGAATTTTGCGGCGTCTCCGCCGGCGTCCTTCACGGCGACCATTTCGGGTTTGAGTTTCAAGCCGACTCTGTCGAAAACCAGCGTGTCGAGCATTTTGATCTTCGCTTCGACATCGGCGTCGCTCATATCAGTCGACACCATAACGGCGATCGGAGTCGGGTTGACGAAAGTTTTTTCGTGCCTGAATTCGACGGTCTCGCCGCCGACGGTGACAACGTAGTCGCCCGCGCCGATTTTCACCGGCCTGATGGGCGGAGCCGAGGCCGCGGAAAGCGTTTCCTTGGCGGCGTCCGACACGTGCGGACAATCGGCAAGTTCCCCTTTTCCAGCCGCCAGATTCATCGCAAAAGCAAGGCATGTGGGGAACCCGCAGTCCTTGCAGTTGGTTTTGGGCAACTGCTTGAAGATTTCAATTCCTGTAAGAGCCATTCAATCGCACCTCCGATATCCTATGCGTTATTTATATCATAAAATCGACCAGACGGCTTCCTGAGCCGCCTGATTTCAATCTTAAAGAATCGATTCGAGCGTAAGGCAAGGATGCCCGACTTTCTCCAAATGCGCGAGCACTTCCTCCTCGGTGGTTCCCACGGTCTCGTCGGCTATCATGTCGACAAGGTTCGGGTAACCGAGTTCCTCGGCGCGCTTTTTCAGTTTGTCGCCAAGTTCGTCTTTGAGGCTCTTGGGCATCCAAGCCATTCTGAGGAGTCCGCCTTCGCCCGCCAGATACTTGCGCTGGCAGACGTTGTATTTCGAGTGGCCGACGAAACCCGGGGTGGTCTGACCGCCTCCGGCCGTGCCGGCCAGAGTAGTGAACTTCATTCCGCAGGGAGTGTCCCCGGTGTAGTCTCTGTTGACCGTCATGACCGCGTTGCACATCGGCAATACCGCCGCTATGCATTCGCAGCATCCGCATGTGGTCATGGGGTCTTGCATGATGCTGTAGAAATTGTAGTGAGTCACGTTTCCGCGGGACGCCTTCTCCACGAATTCGTTGACGCCCTTCCACTGGCCGAGCTTCGGGTCTAGCGTTTCGCCCTTCTCGATGGGCTGGTTGGGGCCTGTGGGGTTGATTTCATAGGACGCTTTGCAGTCTAGCCAGTTGTAAGAGCCGCAAAGCCCGGTTCTTTCCGGGCTGACCACGCAGACGTGGTTGGGAGCGAACGACTGGCACAGCAGGCAGGAGTAGTACGTGGGAGTCGTTTCGTCCGTCATGCCTTCGACGCGGGCGTCGCGCTCCCTGTATATCGCCCTAGCCTTCTCCAACATCATTTTGACTTGGTCGGGTTCGGTGTAGAGAGTCACCTGCAATTTGTCGAAAATGGCGCCGAAATCAGTGTGCAGCTTGGCGTGCAGAATGCTGCCGAGATGTTCTAGCTTAAAGCCTTTCTCGACCGCTTTCTTGCTGACGCGAAGCCATGCGATGTCTCTCTGGCCGATGTGCATTATTCCCTGAGCGTAGTTGATGAGGTGGTGGATCTGGCGTTCGAGGATAGGCTCGTAGTCGGACTCCATCTTGCGGCCCGCCACCTGCACGTGTATGGCGAGAGGAAGTTTGGAGCCGACCGGCACGTCTGTCAGTTCGGGACCGACCACGATGACTTTGCCGTCCTCGATCTCGTCCATGTTGACGCTGGTGACGACCTCGACCATGTCAGTCCTTCCGCCGCCGCATTCGAGATGGATGTCGTCTCCTCTGACGCGCTCTCCCTCGAAGGCCGGGCCGTAAGCCACCGGCACGGGTATTTCGGTGACGGTTATCTGAAGGCCTCTGACTTCGACGGCCTTGGAGACAATCTTGTCGTGGGGCTGATTGGAGACGACATGCTCGTAAGTGCAGACGCCTGTGGGAAGGATTTCCGGTATCGGCGTGTCCGCAATTACCGGGAACCCCCAGTTGATGGCTCCCGCGCCGTTCGCGTACCACTCGTCGGTGACGAATCCCATCGTCATGGCGAAAGCGAAGCAACGGTCTTTGTTATAGATGAGAATCTTGCGGTATTCGCCGGGATTGATGCCGCCGAAGGACATGGCGGCGCGGGTGGCGAAACCGATGGCGAAGACAGTGGCGTGGTGGGTGGGGCCGAAGGAGGCGAGCCTAGTGGGCCAGCCTATCTGCACGCCAGCCTCGACGAGCTGTTCGGAGAAACGTTTTCCCTCGTTCTCGCCGGCCATGAAGATGTAAAGGTTTTTCTTCTGGATTTCGAGAGCGAGGTCGGCGGCGGTTTTCGGGTCCGGGGCGGCTCCTAGAATGGCCGCGAATCCGGGCGCGGTTCCGTCTACGAACTCGACGCCTCTTTTTCTCAGAATCACGTCGTCGGCGGCTCCGAGCCATATATTGCTCTCGGAGGGGTCCTCGCCCCTGACGTAAAAGTTCGGATCGTCTATGTAGCGTATCGCCTCAAACATTTCCTCCGCGAAGAATGTCGCCATACCGGCGTCCAGCACCGGGCCGAGGTACGGAAGATGGCATTTCTCCCTCACGTGTTCGGGCAACAGGAGCCTGCACTTCTTAAAAATGCGCTCCATGTCTTTGAGCTTCTCAACTTTTTCCCCTAGTATTCCGTAGATAATCGGCAAATAGTAGGCGGTGTTGGGGAAGGCCACATCCTGATTTGGGCCGTATTTATCCATCGCCTGTTTAAATTTTTCTTCGGCTTCATCGACTATCTTGTGGGCGCCGCGAATCGCCGCAGCCGCGATAATTTTTGACATTTGTCAATATCTCCTTTCATTCGGCTCGATATTCATCCGCTCAGGCCAACTCTCTGCGCTTCTCCATGTCGAAGAGCACGCGTTCTCTGGCTTTGTCGATTCCGAGTTTTTTGCGCGCGGCGTCGATGCGCGCAATCATGAGTTGAGCGGCCTTTATCGGGTCCGGCTCGAACGCCCAGCATCCACCGAATTTCTCGTCCATCTTTTCGAACAGATATTTCGTGGTCTCCTGCGCTCCCAGCGTCGGGAAAGTCGTCCCGAAGACGGTGTAAACGCCTGAAGCGACAAAGTACTGGCCGATAGAAATCGCTTTTTCGGACATCCATTCCGGCGCGGCCCCGACTGCGGGCAGGTCGGACAGATCGTCTCCGAGTCCGCCTTCTTTGACCATAGCCGTGGCGGCAATGAGTATGCGCGAATTGTCCACGCAGGACCCCATGTGAATGACCGGAGGCAGGCCGACGGTTTCGCACACCTGTCTTAAACCTTCGCCGCAGTATTTTGCCGCCGCCTCCGGGGAGCAGAGACCGGCTTTCGCCGCCGCTATTGCTCCGCATCCGGTGGTGAGAACGAGCACGTCGTTCTTGAGCAACTCTTTTATCATCTCCAAGTGCGCCCAGTCGTGTTTCACTTTCGGGTTGTTGCAACCTACGACTCCGGCCACTCCCCGTATCAGGCCGTTGATGATGTTGTCGTTAAGCGGCTTGTACGAAGCTCTGAAAGTTCCGCCCAGAAGATAGTTAATGGACTCGTGGCTGAAACCGCCCACGAAGTCTTGCGTAATCTGGGGGATATGCACGTTTGCGGGCCGTTGCTTGAACATCTCTACGCCGGCCATGATGATCTTCTTCGCGGTCGCCAACGCGTTGTGCTCGTCGAACTGGATGTGCCTAGCTCCGTCCATCTTTGCTATCTTGGACGTGGTAATCACGGCGGTGTTGAAGCACTTTGCGATAGTCGGCAAAGATGGGAACACACACTGGACGTCCACTATCATCGCGTCCACCGCTCCGGTGGAAACGGCTAGTTCCTGAGTGATAAAATTGCCGATCGGCGGAATTCCGTGTCTCATCAGAATTTCGTTAGCGGTGCAGCATATTCCACCGATATTGATGCCTTCCGCGCCGACAGCTTTCGCGGCGTTTATCATGTCTTCGGACTGAGAGGCCGCCACGATCATTTCCGACAGCAGCGGCTCGTGGCCGTGGACAATCACGTTCACCATGTTCGGGTCGATGCATCCGAGGTTGGTTTTGCTTATGATCGGTTCCGGAGTGCCGAACAGGATGTCCTGCAAATCGGTGGCGAGCATGGAGCCGCCCCATCCGTCGGCGAGCGAGCAGCGCGCTCCCTGCATGAGAAGGCTTTCCACCTCGTGGTCGACTCCCATGTGAGTGCGGTGCATAATTTCCACCACTTCGCGGTCGATTCCGCGCGGAGCGACGCCGAGGTCGCGCCATATCTTCTGCCTCTTAAGAGGAGCTTTGCTGAGATACTTAAGTTCTCCATGCTGATTTCCGAATTCAGCCAGAGCCGCTCTAGCTATGTCGGCGGCTATCTCGTTGATCGGCCGTTCTCCGACTTCGATTCCGAGATCCATCGCCACTTTAATCGTTTTCTGCTCGTCTTTAATGGTATAGTCCTTGCTTTTCCCTTCTGCCACTTCAAGAAGGGTTTCGCACACCGCGCGGCCGTGGTCGGAGTGAGCGGCCGCTCCGCCCGCGATCATCCTGATGAAATTGCGCGCGGCAATGGTGTCTACCGTCGCCCCGCAGACGCCTCTGTCTTTTCCGGGCTTGTCGGGGATTATCCTGCAAGGGCCCATGGCGCATATCCTGCAGCATACGCCGTCCGAGCCGAACTTGCAGCGCGGTTCCATTGAGTCGGATCTGTCGAACACCGTAACGTATTCTCCGCCGGTGTTCTCGCCAAGCATTTCGCAGGTCGCTTCGCAAGCGGACTGTTCTTGCGGCTGTTTCTTTTCTTTTTTCTTGGCTTTTTCTTCCGCCATTTAAATGCCTCCTTTAGCAATGCCTCTAAATGCGCTTTGGCGCGGGGTCCGCGCCTTGTTTCCGCGTCGGGTTTTCAGTTCCCTGCTAATTCCTGTTCAAGCCTCGCGCGGATTTCTTTGATTACTTCGTTCACCCTCTCATCCTCGAACGGCGTCATGTTCTCTCTTCCGGAGTCGCGGATTTTCTCGCTCTCCGGGATGACGCCCAGCAGCGGATGATCTTTCAGTTCTTTCTTCAGATACTCGACGTCGGCGGGAGTTCTGGCTTCGTTGCCGACGAAGAGAATCTTTTTATTTCCAAGGTCTTCCCAGAGCGGAATGATGCGGCGGGCGGTCGAAGAGCTTTTCGCGTCCGGGCGCACGACTACCACCAGCGCGTCCATCATGCGCGTGGTTCCTCTGCCCAGATGTTCCAGCCCCGCCTCCATGTCCATGATCAAATGCTGGTCGCTCTGAAAGACCATATGAGAGATGAGAGCCTTGATGAACGCGCTCTCCGGGCATACGCAGCCGGAGCCGCCTTTCTCCACCGTTCCCATTACCAGCAGGGAGAGGCTTCCGCGCCGGAGGCAGTACTTGTCCGGTATGTCGTCCACTTTGGGGTTCAGCTTGAATATGCCTCCCCAAGTTCCGGGCTGCGCTCCGGTGCGCTCGGCGATGAGGTCTTTGAGTTCTGAAACAGGCGTGGGATGCCTGTCCTCGGGGAAACCGAGAGTCGCGGCAAGATTCGCGTCCGGGTCCGCGTCCACTGCCAGAACCTTTATGCCCTCTTTTTCGAGGGAGTTGCAGAGCATGGCCGTGAACGTGGTCTTTCCGACGCCGCCTTTTCCTGTCACCGCAATCTTCATCTCAAATTCCTCTCTCGCGTTTCATAAGGCAAAAAAAGGAAAACACGCGCGGGGCGAAGAGCGCTCAGCGCGTTTTCCCTCGATTCGATTAAAACATCCCCTTGACTTTGCCTGTCTTCGTGTCGACGTCGATTCGGCGGTACGCCGGGTCCGACGCGGTTCCGGGCATCAAGGTAATGTCTCCCGCCAGCGGCACTAGGAACTGCGCGCCGCCATATATGAGAATGTCCCTTATGGGAAGAATAAAGCCTTTCGGTCGTCCCTTCAATGTCGGATTGTGGGACAGGCTCAAGTGCGTTTTCACCATGCAGGTGGCGAACTTGTCGAACTTCTTGTCCGCCTCGAACTTTTTGGCCTTTTCATTTGCCGTAGGGGAGAACTCGACTCCGTCTGCTCCGTAGACTTCTTTGGCGATAAGCTCGATGCGTTTTCTCAACGGCGTTTTGTCTTCATAAAGAAGTTTGAACTTGTTCTTTTCCTCGCAGGCGTCGATGACGGCGTCCGCAAGTTCCAGAGCGCCGGCTCCGCCGAACTGCCAGTGTCTGGAAACCGCGCATCTTGCGCCGGCGGCTTCCGCCGCCTTCTTCACCGCTTTGATTTCCTTCGGCGTGTCGGTGTAGAAGCTGTTGATGGCGACCACGGGGTTGATTCCCGCCTTCTTGACGGTCTCAATGTGAGCGACCAGATTTCCCATTCCGGCGTTCAGCAGTTTGAGGTCTTCCTGAGTGTATGCCTTGTCTAGCGGCTGGCCGGGGGCGACCCTCGGCCCTCCGCCGTGCATCTTCAGCGCGCGTATCGTCGCCACCACCACCGAGCAGTTCGGAATCACTCCGCTGAGCCTGCACTTGATATTCCAGAATTTCTCGAACCCGATGTCGGCTCCGAATCCGGACTCCGTCACGTGGTAGTCGGCCAGTTTGGTGGCTATCATGTCCGCCACAATCGAGCTTTGGCCCACAGCGATATTCGCGAACGGCCCGGCATGCACGAACACCGGCTGCCCTTCGATCGTCTGCATAATGTTCGGATTGAACGCCTTGACCATCCAAGCGGTCATGGCTCCGGCCACATCGAGGTCCTCTGTGGTGACGGGCTTGCCGTCCCTGCTGTACGCGACCACTATCTGGCCGATTCGTTTGCGCAGGTCCGCAAGGCTGGTGGCGACGGACAGTATTGCCATAACTTCGGAGCTGACCGATATGGCGAATCCGCTCTCCATCAGGAACCCGTCCATCTTTCCGCCGATGCCTATGACGATGTTGCGGAGCGCCTGCGCGCAAAAGTCGATGATCCACTTCATCTCGACCCTTTTCGGATCGATATCGAGGCGCTTAAGCCCTTTGCCTTTCAGGATGGCGTCGGTATAGTTGCGCTCGTGCTGCATGCGCGAGGTGAGAGCCACCATCGCAAGATTGTGAGCGTTTGTGACGGAGTCAATGTCGCCGGTGAGGCCCAGAGAGAACTCCGTGAGGGGGATGCACTGTGCGAGGCCGCCGCCCGCCGCGCTGCCCTTGATGTTGAAAGTCGGCCCGCCCGACGGCTGTCTGATGGCTCCGCACACTCGCTTGCCGCGAAGCGCCAGTCCGGGAACCAGCCCCATGCTCGTCGTCGTCTTTCCTTCTCCCAGCGGCGTCGGCGTTATCGCCGTCACCTCTATGTATTTCGCGTTGGGCCTTTTCTTGAGCCTGTTGTAAGCCTTCGTAAAATCCACCTTGCCGACATAGTGGCCCATAGGGATAAGCTCTTCGTCGAGCAGTCCCAGCTCGTCGGCAAGTTGCTTGACCGGCTTCATGTCGCTCTCGCAGGCTTCCGCGATCTGCCAGTCAGCCATCTTTGTCGGATCGATCTTTTTGATATCCATTTCACCCTCCGTCGTTTATTTTAATATTTTTAATGTTTCTTGTCCCGCAGCAGCGCGAGCGTTTCCATTCTAGTCTTCTGATGAGTCCTGAACGCGCCTTTGACGGACGACGTTACAGTCATCGTCCCCGCCTCCCTGACGCCTCTCATCGCCATGCACAAATGCTCCGCTTCAATTACAACCATCACCCCCTTAGGTTGAAGTATCTCGTTTATGGCCGTCGCTATCTGGTTGGTCAGCCTTTCTTGAAGCTGAAGCCTTCGCGAGTACATATGCGTTACTCTAACCAGTTTGCTGAGACCTGTTATCCTTCCGTCAGACGGTATGTATGCGATGTGCGCTTTCCCGAAAAAAGGCAGCAAATGGTGTTCGCACATCGAGTAAATCGGGATATCCCTGACCATAATTATCTCATCGAAAGCCCCATCAGGCAATACCTTTAGAACCTCTTTGGGATCGCAGTTCATGCCGGCGAATATTTCCTCATACATCGCTGCGACGCGGGCCGGGGTTTCCACAAGTTCCCCTCTGTTCGGGTCTTCTCCGATGGCCTCAAGTATGTCTCTTACCGCTTTTTCGATTTTCTTTTTATTTTTATTGTCCATTTCCGCCTGTCCCGTGTTTATTTCGCGCGCTCGCGTTTTGTTGCCGAAGAATCGCGATTGCCATCCCCAGCGGCAAGAGCCTCCACAAGCGCCCTCCCCTTGTCCAGAGTCTCCTGATACTCCGCCGCCGGGTCTGAATCCGCCACGATTCCGCCCCCAACATTAAACCACACTTCCCCGCCTTTCGCCACTAGCGTTCTTATAACGATGTTCGTGTCCATGTCCCCGTTGAAACCGATCCAGCCTATCGATCCCGTGTAAAAACCGCGCCTAGTCGGCTCAAGCTCGTCGATTATCTCGATTGAGCGTATCTTCGGGCATCCAGTTATCGAGCCGCCGGGGAAAGACGCCCTCAACAGTTCCACTGGCCCGCAGCCTTCCCTCAAAACCCCTTTTACAGTGGCCACAAGATGATGCACCGTGGCGTATGATTCGAGCGTTTTTTCCTCTGTAACCGCCACGGAGCCGAACTCGCACACCCTGCCGAGGTCGTTCCTCTCGAGGTCCACTATCATGGCAAGTTCCGCGTTGTCCTTTTCGCTGAGGATCAACTCGCGGGCGAGCGCGGCGTCGCCTGCTGCGTCCGCGCCTCGCGGACGCGTCCCCTTAATCGGGCGCGTCTCAACTTCCCGTCCGCTCTTCTTCAGAAATCTCTCCGGCGACGAGCTGATTATCTTGAAATCCCCGTAATCGAGATACGCGCCGAACGGAGCCGGGTTGATATCTCTCAATTTTTTGAAATAGGCATGCGGCGAAGAGGACAATCCGGCGCGGAACTGTTGGGAAAGGTTCACCTGATAAATGTCCCCCGCGCGGATGTGCTCCAGCGCCTTTTCCACCGCCCGCAAGTATTGTTCTCTAGTGAAATTGGAAACCGGCGCGCGGGTTTTTGCTATAGAAGGCGCGGGAGCCTCGACGACAGGCTCTTTCATCCATCTTCTTGCCCTGTCGGCGCATTTCTCCGCCGCGCTTGCGTCGCCGCCTTCCGCAGAGTATTCCACCGACGAAAGATGCGTCCTTCCGGAGAGCCGATCGTGTATGAGGATTGTCCTGTAAACGGCAAAAACCAAATCGGGAAGAGGCAGATTGACCGCCGCGCGGCGCGGCAGGCGCTCGATGAACTGTCCGAGGTCAAACCCGAACGCCCCTATTCCTCCCGCGTAAAACGGAGCCTCGTTCCAGTCGCTTCTTACTTCGCAGCCTTCGATAATTTTCTTCAGCGTGTCGAACGGGTCCCCGCTCGCGCACTCCACCCTGTCCGGCAGTTCGATTGTTTGGTGAGAGCCTGAACAGCGGAAGACTAGATAAGGATCGCAGCCGATATATGAGAACCTGCCGAACGGATAGTCCGATCCTCCGCTTAAAAGAGCGGAATAAGCAGAGCGGAAGCCGATGCGTCCGTAACATTCCTCGAAAGACGCTGGCAGTTCTATTTCCCTGATGAGCGGCTCACGCGCCCCGGACTGAAACATTCCTCTCATGCCTTTCCGCCATCAGCATGAAGTTTCTTATCATGCTTTTGCCTTTTTCCGTCAGAAAAGATTCGGGATGGAACTGTACTCCCCAAATCGGGAACTGCTCATGGCTTATTCCCATCGCGACGCCGTCTTCCGTCCACGCCGTTATCCGCAGACAACCCGGCAGCGCGTCGACAATCAAAGAATGATACCGGGCGCAGACGACCGGGTTGGGAATCCCTTCGAAGATTCCTGAGCCGTCGTGATGAACAAGCGACGTTTTTCCGTGCATGACCTTTTCAGCGCGCGTCACGCGGCCGCCGAAAACATCGGCCACGCACTGCATGCCCAGACACACTCCGAGAATTGGGATGTCGCGGCCCAGTTCCCTGATGACCGCGCGCGAGACGCCCGCGTCGTCCGGCGTCCCCGGCCCCGGCGATATCACAATCGCGTCAGGCCTCATCCCGGTTATTTCCGCGGTCGAGACGGCGTCGTTTCTAAACACGCTCATTTCCGCTCCCTGTTCGCCGAAATACTGGAACAGATTGAACGTGAACGAGTCGTAATTGTCGATAAAAACAATATTCATAAAATTAGAACGGCGGGGCGCGCGCCTTCGCGCGCCCCGCTTCCATGTAATCTATCCGTTCTTTCGGCCCTTGTCAACAGGCCGCCCGCGCACAGCAGGTTCAGTCGAACTTCGGTCTCGGCAGCAGCCCCGCCCGCTCCACCAACTCCGGCACTCTGTGCTCCCATTCTATCGCCATCAGGTGGATGCCTTTTACGCCCTCCACCTTCCGCAGTTCATCGATCTGTTCGACCATTATCTTGATGCCTTCTTCAGCCTGCTGCTCTTTCGGGACGCCCTTCATCCTCTTGATGATATCCTCAGGGATGCTGATGCCGGAGACCTTGTTGTTCATGTAGTTGGCCATCCCGGCGGATTTCAGAGGAGTGACGCCCGCCATGATGAAGCATTTCTCGTGGAGGCCGCGCGCCCGCGCCCCCTCCATCCATTTCTTGAAACGCTCCATGTCGTAGATGCACTGGGTTTGAATGAAATCCACTCCGGCGGCGATCTTTTTCGCCAGCCGCGGCACTCTCGACGCGAACGGGTCGCCGAACGGATTCTCCGCCGCCCCGATGAACATCTTAAACTCGCCGTCTATCTCGTCGCCGCTCAGCAATTTGCCTTCGTCTCGCATGGTTTTCACCATGTTTATCATCTGCACGCTGTCGATGTCGTAAACATTCTTCGCCTGCGGGTGATTGCCGAACACCTGATGGTCTCCGGAAAGACACAGCATGTTGCGGACGCCGAGCGCGACGGCTCCGAAAAGGTCGCTCTGCATAGCCAGCCGGTTTCTGTCCCTGCACACCATCTGCATCACCGGCTCGAGGCCGATGTCCAGCAGGATTTTTGCCGACGCGATGCTCGACAACCTGACTATGGCCGTCTGGTTGTCCGTGAGGTTGACGGCGTCCACCATCCCCTTCAGGTGTTTCGCCTTCTCCTCGATGACTTTTATGTTCGTGCCCTTCGGCGGGCCGAGTTCGCCTGTGACCGCCAACTGTCCCGACGCAAATACTTTTTCAAGATTCGAGTTTGACTTCAAGGAGATCCTCCCTCACTATGTTGCGGACTCCGCCCGACATGCTGTTTGACCAGTCTTTGGGCGGGTTGATTTTTTCAATCTGATCTAGTCTTCCCATCTTTTCGAGTTTCTCGAAGATCAGATGCCACGCGCACTGAATCGTCTTCGGGTCTACTTCGCACATGCCGTTCTCGGATCCGCCGCAAGGCCCGTTCAGCAGGCTCTTCGAGCAGCGGGCGATCGGACATATACCCCCCGTCAAATCCAGAATGCAGTCCCCGCACCCTCCGCAGTACTCCGCAAAAACGCCGGGTTCCTTCGGCCTTCCGAAGGAGGTCGTGTTCAGCCCCGGAAGAACGATTATGTCCGGGAACAACTCGGCTATCGTCTGCACTCCGACGCCGCAGGCGATGGACAAAACGACGTCCGCTTCCTTCATCTTGTCCTTTACCGATTCGAAGAATTCGTTTTCGCACTGCCGCTCGATGGTGTCTTCGATCACCTCAAGCTCCTTGCCGTCCTTTTTCGCCGCTATGCGAAGCTGGGATGACAGTATCCCGACTTCCTTGGAACCGCCCGCGAAACAAATCGTCACGCAGGCTCCGCAACCGAGGACCATGACCTTCTTGGCGTCCCCGAGCATTTCGCGGATTTCTTCCAACGGCTTCTGTTCTGCAATAATCATCTGCGCACCCCGCGAATTTTAGACGCCCTCTCCAGAGCGCCTTGAGTTTTCAGCGTTTTTATATTCTCTTTATATTTATCGGAGACGGCCCGAGTCTTTTGACCCTTTCGGTCATCAGCGCGGCCACCTCCGCGAAACGCGGCCCTGCGGAAGCTGCTATATTAAACATCTCGACGCGTTCCGGCTCAAGCCCTACCTGCTGGATGAGTTTTTTCGCGTAATATATTCTCTGTTTCGCGTACAGATTGCCTATGTCGAAATGACATCCCCCCTCTTCGCATCCGGCCACGTACACGCCGTCCGCTCCCTCTTCAAACGCCTTGAGGATGTAAAGAACGTCAACCTTCCCAGTGCATGGCGTCCGGATAATCCTGATGTTGGGCGGATATTGAAGCCTCATCGAGCCGGCCAAGTCAGCCGCCGCGTACGAACAATAATGGCAGGCTATTGTCACTATCAACGGTTCGAAACCCGGAACCGGCTCTTTCTCCATTAAAGGATCGGGGTCCGGAACCGTGCTCATCAAATCGGCTCTTTCAGCCATGTTTGCGCGCCTTTCTTTTCCCGGAGAGCATAGGCCTCGCCTTCGCCTCCGACATTAAAAACTTTTTTATTTCGTCACTAGCTCTCTTTGAAGAGCCTTAGAGATAATCGCCGTTTCCTGCAAAATAATCTGGTCGTCTCTAAACTGCTCCACTTGAATGGCTTTCGCGGGACAAGCCGCCGCGCAACACCCGCAACCCTGACACTCGACTCCGCTAATCTGCGCGCGGTTTCTTTCATTGATAAACGGCACATTGTATGGGCATACCCTCACGCAGGTAAGGCACGCCGCGCAAAGCTCTTCATTCACTTGGGCGACCATGCCTTCTCTTTCCAGATAGTCCTTGCAGAGAATTATCATCGCCCGGCTGGCCGCCGCTCTCGCCTGCTGTATGTTTTCCTCCAGCGGTTTCGGAGAATGCGCCACGCCGCAAAGGTAAAGCCCCTCGCTTGCGAAATCCACAGGCCTCAGTTTCGCGTGCGCCTCGCAGAAGAATCCATCCGCGTCCGCGGGTATCTTGAACAGATCGGACAGTCTTCCGTTTGTGTCGGACGGAACCACAGGCACGCTCAACACAAGCGCGTCAGGCTCGAAGACAAGTTCCTTCTTTAAAACGTCATCGTTTACGCTGACTCTTAACGCCGCGCCTTCCTTGCTAATAACGGGGTCGTCGCCGTCTTTGAACCTTATAAACACGACTCCCCTGTCTCTGGCCGCCTGATAGTTCAGCTCTTTGAACCCGTATGTCCTAATGTCCCTGTACAGCACGTACACATTGGCTTCGGGGTTGTCGTCCTTAATCTTTACTGAGTTCTTCACCGCTTGGCTGCAACATATCTTGCTGCAATATTTCCTGTTTTCATTCCGCTGGTCGACGCATTGAACTATTACGATATTCTTCGCTTCCGTGATTTTTTTGTCTCCGGTGTACAGCGCGCGGCCCAGTTCCGACTGAGTCATCACGCGCTTGTCGTCCCAGAACGGCAAGTCGGGCTTGAACTCGTTTCCGCCCGACGCCACTATGCAAATGCCGTGTTCCACGACAATCGTCTGCGCCTCTTCGGATTTCGTCTTTTTTGTCGACAACGTCGTCGAGTAGTGCCCAACATGCCCTGCGACTTCCTTGATCGAACAGTTTTTGAAGACCTTGATTCTCGGGTGGGCCTCGACCTTGGTGGTCAGGTCTATCAACAGATTCTGAACATCAGAGCCTTCCACAGTGTAATGAATGTTGTTTATGAGGTTTCCGCCGAGGGCGCTCTCTTTCTCGATAAGGAAAACTTCGAACCCCTGATCGGCAATAGCCAGCGCGGCGGTCATCCCGGCAGGCCCTCCGCCGATTACAAGCCCTTTTTGAATGACTTCGTTTCTAAAAACCTCGAGGGCTTTGTGTTCTTTGACTCTCGCCACCGCTCCTGCTGTCAGTTCCTTCGCCTTTTCAGTGGCGATCTTGGGATTCTCCTTGTGAACCCATGAATCGTGTTCGCGAATGTTGGCGAATTCGAAGAGATACTTGTTCAACCCCGCCAGCCTCATAGTCTGCTGGAAAAGCGGAAGGTGCGTCTGCACCGTGCATGAGGAAATGACAAACCGGTTGAGTTTATGCTCGTTGACGACTTCGATAATGTGGTCAAGATTGTCCTGAGAGCATGTGTAAAGACTCTCCTCTGCGTGAACCACTCCCGGCAGCGTTTTGCAGTATTCGACGACAGCCGGAACGTCCACCACCGAGCCTATGTTGAATCCGCAGCGACATATCATAACGCCCACGCGAGGCTCTTCTCCAGCGACATCCCTTTCAGGGGGATACTGCACAGGAGTAATGCGGGTGCCGCGTTCCGCCGCCAAGTCTATCATCGCCGCGCACGCCGCTCCGCTCGCCTGCGTCACCGAGTCGGGGATGTCCTTCGGACACTGAAACGCTCCGGCGACATATATTCCTTCTTTTCCACTGCTGGTCGGGCATAACGGATCCGTTTCGCAGAATCCGTATTCGTTCAGTTTGACTCCGAATATGTCGGCGATTTTCCTGTTCGTGCTCGTCGGCTCAAGGCCTACCGCCAGCACAACCATTTCAAACTCCTGAGTGGCCTGCTTTCCGTCTTCCCCCATATATGTGAGCAATAAGTTCTTGGTTTTCTGAATTTCTTTTATTCCGGAGATGGCGCTGCGCACGTACTTCACGCCGTACACGTTTTTCGCGGTTTCATAGTAGCGATCGAAGTTTTTGCCTTGCGCCCTCACGTCTATGCAGAACACTGTGCAATCCATATCCGGCTCGTGTTCTTTGCCTATGACGGCCTCTTTAGCCGTATACATGCAGCACACGCCGGAGCAATATTCATTCCCCACAGTAGCATCTCGAGAGCCGACGCATTGTATGAAAGCCACATTTTTCGGAGCTTTATTGTCGGACTTCCTGCGAATGTGCCCGACCGTCGGCCCGGAGGCGCTCAAAAACCTCTCGAACTCGATGCTGGTGTACACATTGTCATAAACCCCATAGCCGTATTGGGTGAGTCTGCCTTTCGGGTTGAACGTTTCAAACCCCGGAGCGAGTATCACCGCGCCCACTTCCAGATTCATGTCAACATCGGTCTGATTGAAATCTATCGCATTCTGCTGGCATATCATCTCGCACATTCGGCAGTCCGAACACGGGCCGCATGAAAGGCATCTTTTCGCTTCCGCCACCGCTTGTTCCGGCGAATATGTCTTTTCCACCTCGATAAAACTTTTTTTTCTGACTTCCGGATCAACTTCCGCCTGTTTATTGCGGGGTATTCTGGCGGCTGAAGAAATCGTCTTTTGATCCGCGTCCGTCGCCGGAGGCATTTCGTCTTCATATCTCGGCGCGGTCATGTCTTCGCCGTTGAGATATCTCATGATTGAAACAGCCGCGTTCTGTCCGTCCGCGATCGCGCCGATAGCCATCCACGGGCCGCGCGCGCAATCCCCGCCAGCGAAAACTCCGGGCCTGTCCGTCTCCGCCGTCTTTTCGTTGACTACCACAGTTCCCCGCCCGCTGACTTTGACTCCTGACCCGTTCCCACTGAAATTGACGTCGGGCCTCTGGCCTATCGAGATTATGAACGTGTCGACTTCCACGCTGGTTGCGACGCTGTCGTCGAACATCGGATTGAAGCATGCTTTTTCGTCGAACACCTGAGAGCAGCGCTTGAATTCGACTTTCGACACCCTGCCGTCCGTCGCGTGGATAGCCTTGACGCCCCATGAGTTCAAAACCGACACGCCTTCAGACTCGGCCTCGTGTATCTCCCATTGCCACGCGGGCATCTCTTCCCTGCATTCGAGGCAGGCCAGCGTCACCTGCGAAGCGCCGAGCCTCATCGCCGTGCGCGCGCAGTCGATAGCCACGTTCCCGCCGCCCAGCACCAGAACCTTTTTTCCTATTCCGGTTTCTTCGTTAAGTTTTGCTTTTCGTAGAAATTCGATTCCTGACAGAACCCCCGCCGCGTCCTCGCCGCTGACGCCGAGTTTCATGTCTTTGTGCGCGCCGACGGCGATATACACGGCTTTGAACCCTTGGTTGAAAAGCTTGTCTACGCCGTCCGCGCCGTCGATATTCGAGTTGAGTTTAATCTCGACTCCGGCCCGCTCGATTCTTTCTATCTCATATTTCAGGATGGCCATCGGAAGCCTGTATTCGGGTATGCCGACAGCGAGCATTCCGCCTGCCACAGGCAGTCTTTCGAACACCGTAACCGGGAATCCGCCCTGCGCCAGCCTGTATGCAGCAGTAAGCCCGGCCGGGCCGGCCCCTATCACCGCTACTTTTTCTTCTCTCTCGGCGACATCTTTTTCCTTCGTCTTCCACGGTTCTCTCGAAGGGTCGGTCGGGCGGTCGATTCCGGACGCCTTTCCGACTATCCCGGCTTCCTCAAGCTCAAGGTCGCTTATAAATCTTTTTAAATTATTTATGGCGACAGGCTCGTCCACTTTGTTCCGCGTGCACTGTTCTTCGCACGGATGGAAACAAACCCTGCCGCATACCGACGGGAACGGGTTGCGGGCGCGGACAACTTCCAGCGCGTCCTTGAAGCGACCTTCGGCAATAAGCTGCACATACCCTTGGCAGCTTATGTGGGCAGGGCAGGCGCTCTTGCACGGAGACGTCCTCTCCCTCTCAATGGCGAACCAGTTGGGAACCGCCTGCGGATAGAGCCGGAACGCGGCTCCGAACTCGTTCAGATATTCGTTCGTGGGATTCGGGATATGCACCGGACACACGCCCGCGCATTCAGCGCAACCTGTGCATTTTGATTCATCAATATATCTCGCCCGCTTGTTCACCGAGACGTCGAACCTGCCGGGTTCTCCTTCAATTTTTTGCACATCCGACATAGTTACGATGTTGATGTTCGGATGGTTGCCGACCGTGACCAGCTTGGGAGACACTATGCACATGGAGCAGTCGTTGGTGGGAAATACTTTGTCAAGCCGCACCATGTTGCCGCCGATGCAGGGCTGATTTGTGACCATGTGAACCTGAAAACCGCAGTCGGCCAGATCGAGCGAAGATTGCATGGCCGCTATGCCGCCGCCGACAACCATTACCGCCCCGATCTTTTCGCTTCCCGTTTTCGATTCGCTCTCTTGTTGATTGACGTTCTCTTCCGTCATGTTCGGTGTCCTTCCGGAGATATGCGGCCGCCGCCGCGATGTCACAGCAGATTCAGTTTTTTCAACAAAGGCAGCGGGTCCACCAGATGCTTTTTCAGCCAGCTTTGAGCCTGCGGCAGTCCAAACGCCAGTCCCATCAGTTCAGTGATGAAAAACACCGGCATCCTGTTTCCCGGCTCCGTTTCCTGTCTCATGTCAATATTAGCGTGGCACATCGGGCAGGCGGTGACGATAGCTTCGGCCCCCGCCTCTTCGGCGGCTTCTCTCAACTTGCCGACAAGCGTTTTGACCACGTCCGACCTTGCCATCGCGTGCCCCGCGCCGCAGCAGTCCGTCTTGTACGACCAGAATTTCGGCTCCGCCCCAAGCGCAGCCAGAAGATTGTCCATCCCCGTCGGGTTGTCCGGGTCGGACCCCGTCAGTTTCTTAGGCGGCCTAGTCAGCAGACAACCGTAATAGCAGACGGCCTTAAGCCCTGCCAACGGCTTCACCACGCGGGCGCGCGTTTCGCCAAACCCGATTTGTTCAAGAGCGTCTAGGATATTCACCGTCTTTATCGAGCCGCCGAAGGGCTTCTCGACAATTTCTTCCATCCGCTTTTTAACATCGGGGTCCTGCGCGACCGAAGTTTCCGCCACTTTCAATCTGTTGTAGCAGGCGGCGCAGGGAGCCAGCACGTCAAGCCCGGCAGGCTCCGCTAGTATCAGAGTCCTTAGCGGCAGAGCCAACGCAAGCTCGTGGCTCAGGTTGTGAGCGGAGCTGGCCCCGCAGCACACCCAGTCGGGTATCTCCGTCAACTCGACCCCGATATGCTTCAGCGCGGCGCGGGTCGAGTGGTCATATTCTCCGCCCGACGATTTCAGCGAACATCCGGGGTAGTACGCGAACCGCTTTGCCGCAGTCTTCGTCTCGGTCATATTTTCGGTCCGGCCTTGTCTATGATTTTTCTAACTTCTTTATGCCCCTTTACTTTGGGCGAATACTTAATCTTCATTTTTTTCATCATTTCCTTGCCGATTTCCATGTCGTCCATGAAAGACTTCGTCTGGAGCTTATAATGGCCGAACAGCATCGGCTCGTTCATCCTGCCGCGCGCTCTCACAATGCCCATAAAAATGTCGTGGAACCGCTTGGTGTTCGGCTCCGGGCACTCGATCCCGCGCTCGACCGCCATCTCTTTCAGGATGTCCATTACGCCCGCGACGTCTATCTCCATCGGGCAACGCGTCGTGCATGTGACGCACGAAGAGCACATCCAGATGGTTCTGCTCTTCAAAACCTCGTCTTCCATGCCGAGCGCGCACATGCGGATTATCTGCGTCGGGTTGTAATCCATCGCGAATTCCACCGGACAACCCACGCCGCAGCGCATGCATTGAATGCAACGCGAAAGATTTTTCGCGCCTCGCGCTTTTAATACATTTACGAAATTGGGATTAATCTTGAAATTTACAAGACCTACGCTTGCAGCAGCGTCGCTGATAGGTCATTCCCCCTATCTATAATTAAAGTAGCGTTTCTCTCACCTTGCCGCGCGCGACCGCCGCCCGCCGGAGCATTTGCGTGGGATTCGGTTGGTCTGCGGACTTTCAAACAGCCTGCCGTAAATCCTCGAGCTGCCGGTTTTTGTGTGTCTATATTATTCAGACTTCGGCCACAGCCGCGCGTCGTTTCCTTCGCGCGACCGTTGATATTATATGTTCAGCGTCTTCCCCAGTCAACGATTGAAAAATGATTTTTGCATGATTCTCCGCGATGAGAAAATCGCGCCGGCATTAGCTTTTTTATTTGCCGCAAAACGGCTTGTTCTCTCCGGATTCCGCTCTGCGCGACGAGAAATGACGCCGCTCATTATTTGTTCTAAGTTGAATTCGGCGGGGCATTTGGTATATCATTAAGCAAAATGCGGATGGAAAATGCCATGTCTGAAGATAAAGAAGAAATGAAAATCAGGAAAGTGTGCGGGCAATGCGGGCTTGTTCATGAAACAGCGGAGGAACCCGGCGAAGCCGGAGCGGACGACTGGAAGATGATAGCGCTTTCCATCGTCGGCATAGGGCTGATAGCCCTGATATGGGTGTGGGTTTTCCGCTGGGGCGTTCCGCTTGTCAAAAGCGTGAGCGGCTGACCGCTCCCGCCGCTTTTCCACTCCATCAGGAATGAGTCTATGAGCTTCCACGGTTACGATGAGCCTGTATATATAATTTCCGTCGCGGCGGAACTGCTCGGCGTGCACCCGCAGACTCTCCGAATGTACGAACGGGAACAACTCGTGATCCCCCGCCGCACCGACACCCAGAACCGGATGTACTCGATGCGCGACCTCGACGATGTCCGGGAAATCAGGAAATTGACCCGCGAGGAAGGCGTCAACCTCGCCGGCGTCCGCATCATCCTCCGGATGAGAAGGCAGATGGAGGAGCTTAACAGAAAAGTCCACGAACTTGGAACCTCTGAGAAGGTTGACGGATGAACGCGTTGAAGGTTCTCGTTTCAGCGCTGTTGATAGTCTCCGCAGTATGCGTCCGGGCTGCGGCATGGACTGACGCGGTTCATGAAAATACCGCTCTCTCCGCCTCGGCTCACTTCCCTACTCCGCTCCGCAACATTGTTAAATCCAACCAGAAAGCTTATCTCGATGGCGTCAAGAACAGCCCGGAGCTTTACGACGAACTGGTCAGACAGAAAGAAGGTTTTTCCACTGAACTTCTCAGATTCAGAGGAATGGAAAAATTCGTATATCACATAAAAAGAATGCAACGGCTGATAGACGCTAAAGCCGAAGGCCCGGTTCAGGCGGCGGAACTGGGCGCGCTCTCTCGCGTGGCTCTAGACATGCTCGAACCGGCGCCTCCTTCCTCAAGTTTCCGCCCTCTCGAAACCGCCGGACATAGAATGTTTTTTCATTCCGATTTCGAGCCGACGGCGAAAAAATTCAATTTTCTTTTTGACGGCTCTACGGTCATTAAGGACATCCCGGCGAGGGTGGACACCGACATGGATTTCGCAAACGAAAAAGGCTCCATCATATACGAAGCATACCGGCGCGGGGCCTCTTTCAAAACAGTTGACTCCGAAGCTCAGGCCGCGCTCAACCGCGCGCTCAACCTGCTTACGGACGTTGTTTACACTCTGCACCAGACAAGAGGGGAACTGCACAAGAACCCGTACAGCCCGGAAAATTTTCTCAGACTGGAAAGATTTAAAAAACAAAGTAAAATCAAAGGCGGCGAGATCGAGGGGCCGAAGGGACCGTCCGCCCCGGACTCGCCAAATAAACCGGATGTTCAGAAACCCGATCAGGATTAATCCTCTTTTCGGGCGAAGGCTAAGGCGCGGCTGGAGTTGACAGGATGGCTAAAAGAAAAAGCGTGACGGCGAACGGCGCTCTGTTGCGCCACGCAACGGTGAACGACGCGGAGCAGATTCAAAAACTAATAATGAACTACGCGCGCAAAAACGAGATGCTCCCCCGCTCGCTCAACGCCATATACGAACAGATTCGCGAGTTTATGGTTGTCGAGAAAAAAGGCGTCGTCCTCGCTTGCGTGTCTCTGCACGTCTGCTGGAACGACCTTGCCGAGATAAGGTCGCTGGCCGTCGCTCCCCGCCATAAGAACAAAGGGTACGGCTCCAAACTCGTCAGACAGGCTCTCAAGGAGGCCGGAGAACTGGGTCTTCCTAAGGTTTTTACTCTGACATACAAGCCGGAGTTCTTCGAAAAACTCGACTTCGAGCGGATAGCCATGAGCGAGCTTCCCAACAAGGTGTGGGCGGACTGCATAAAGTGCGTTCATTTTCCTAATTGCAACGAGGTGGCGCTAATCACGGAATTGTGATTTAATATCATAGGAATTCTTGATCGGCGGTTTCACCGGATGGCGACTGTCAGAAAAAAATTGAATAAGCACACGGCGGGCAACGAGGATTTCGTTGAAGGCTCGCTCAATGAGTTCAGAGACAGGTTCAGTTCGCTTGAAAAACACGTCAGGCACGTTCAGTCCGAACTTGAGGAACTTCAGACTCTGACCACGAAACTGCTTGACGTAGGCGTGGCCATCAGCTCGGAAATCGACCTTTTCTCGCTCCTCACCCGAATCATCGACGAAGCAAAAGGACTCCTTCACGCCGACAAAGGCACTCTGTACCTCGTCGATCCCGACAAGGAGGAGCTTTATTTCCATGTGGTGGATGTCGATCTGCTCAAGGAAATAAGGATTCAAATCGATCATTCGAGCATCGCCGGATACGTCGCTTCCACTTCGGAGGCGCTCAACATCCCCGACGTGTATAAAATCGACAAAACGAAACCTTTCAAGTTCAACCGCAAAATAGACCAGAAGACCGGCTACAGGACGAAATCGATGCTGACCGTGCCGATGGTGAACCGCAACGGGGACATCACTGGGGCGGTCCAGTTGATCAACAAGGTGATCGACGAAGAGGTGGTCGCTTTCAACGCGAGGGACCAGAGGATACTGATGTCGCTGGCGTCGCAGGCGGCGGTGGCGATAGACAACGCTCAGTTGTACAAGGAAGTGACGGACCTGTTCGACGCGCTTGTGCGGTTTTCTGCGAGCGCCATCGACGAGCGGGACCCGGCGACCGCCGGCCATTCTAGAAGGGTGGCGAGGTTCGCCGCCGCCACAGCCCGCGCGATGGGCTGTTTCTCCGAAGAGGAAATCAGCGAGTTGGAATACTCCGCGTGGCTGCACGACGTGGGAAAGATAGGAGTGCGCGAGCACATCCTTGTGAAAGAAAACAAACTGTATCCCGAAGAGCTGGCGAAAATCCGGGAGCGATTCGAGAGCGTCAAGCTGTCCGAAGACGTCGCCTCTCTGGGAAAACAGGCGGAGATACTCAAGCGCGGCGGCGGCTCAAAAGAGTTCGCCGCCCTCGCCGAAGAGCTTGAGCGCAGAAAAGCCGCGGTGGACATGGATTTCGCATTCATTGAGAGAATTAACAAACCCGGTTTCGTGAAGCCTCAGGAAGCCGAGCGCATAGACGCCATCGCCGCGAAAACTTTCATCGATTCGGACGGCGAAAGACATCACTGCCTGCTCCCCCGCGAAGCGGAAGTTCTTAAAATTGAAAAGGGCAACCTCACCGAAGAAGAGCGCCGCAACATGAACTCGCACGTCGAAAGCTCCTTCAAAATTCTCAGCCAGATACCGTTCTCGAAAAGGCTGCGGCACGTGCCTCAGTTTGCAGCCTGTCATCACGAGCGAATAGACGGAACAGGATATCCCCATCAACTGCGCGGCGACGAGATTCCGCTGCAAGGAAAGATTCTCGCTCTGGTGGACGTTTACGACGCGCTGACAGCTCAGGACAGGCCGTACAAACCCGCCATCCCCGTTCAAAGGTCTCTTGATATTCTTCGCATGGAATCGGAATCCGGAAAGCTCGACCCGGAAGTGCTAAAGGTGTTTTTAGAAAACAAGATTTTCGAGTTGCCCGACGACGCGGACAATATTTCGCACATCGTCAGCCGAACGCTGAAAGAAGCCTGATTCCGCGCTCCGCCCTCACCCGCCTTTTAGAATCGTCTTCAGCATTTCCGCCGCCGCCCTTTTATCCAGAGGATTGTTCATGCTGCCGCACTTTGCCGACTGCACGCAGGACGGACATCCGTCTTCGCAGGGACATCCGGAAATAAGCTCCAGAGTTTTCTCGAACAGCTCTTCGATTCTGTTGAAGCCCGCCTCGGCAAGCCCCATTCCACCCTCGTAGGCGTCGTGGAGAAAAATCGCGGGTCTGTTCCCGGCGTCGGGATGCATGTCCGTTGACACTCCGCCGACGTCCTGTCTGTCGCACATCGCAAGCAGCGGGAGCATAGCCAAAGTCGCGTGTTCAAGAGCGTGCAGCCCTCCCGCTAGGTCCATTCCGCGCTCCTGCAGCCGCCTCTCCAGTTTCTCGCTCGGAGAAAACCAGCAGCACTGCGTCCACAGCCTCTCCTCCGGAAAATCCAAATCCTCCGTCCCCATCGACCTTTTATCCTTGTTCCTGATTTTTCTGTATGAGTGGACGCGCGAAGTGACGAACACGTATCCGAAGAAAACATCCGTCGCGCCGACTCGCGCGCGCTTCGTCTCGCGGTCGACCGTTATCCATTCCCTGCTGAGCGAGCGCGTGTAGTACGGCATGTCTTTCCTCGACACGACCGCCGTCTTCTTCTCGGTGTCCAGCTTCTTCACATAATAATTTTCGCCCTGATGCAGATATACGGCTCCCTCGTGCAGATAGCATTGCACGGTCGATGATTCCATCTCGCCGATAACGTTGCCGTCCTCGAGCATGATGCAATAGCGGGAGTTTCCGGCGG
Organism: bacterium; assembly: GCA_029564595.1. Lineage (GTDB taxonomy): Bacteria > UBP15 > UBA6099 > UBA6099 > UBA6099 > UBA6099. The sequence continues at coordinate 213,107 of JAKQPS010000113.1, forward strand.
AGCGCAGATTGATGTCCGCCGCCGGATAGTCATCGCCGGCATAGCACGCGCCGCCGCGCCTCTCCACAAGCTCGCCCTTCTTTATCAGTTTGCGGACGACGGGCACGAAGTTTTCGCCGAACGCCGGCTCTTCGGAGCGCTTCAGTGGAAGCTCCGCCGCCGCCGCGCGAAGGTGCGCCTCCAATATGTATGGGTTAGAAGGGTGAATCACCGCGCGCTCGACGGGAGAGCCGAAAAAATAATCGGGGTTTCTCATCAGGTACTGGTCAAGCGGCTCAGGGTAGGCGACCATCACGGCGAGAGACTGCTTGTGCCTGCGGCCCGCGCGCCCCGCCTGCTGCCATACGCTTGATATTGAGCCGGGGAACCCGTTGATGACCGCCGCGTCTAGGCTGCCTATGTCCACGCCGAGTTCGAGAGCGTTCGTGCATGCCACCCCCAGCAGTTCGCCCCGCGCGAGGCTTCTTTCTATGGCGCGTCTTTCAGACGGCAGATACCCGCCCCTGTATGACGCGATGGCGTCCGGCCCCACATCGTTCTTCATAAGCTTCTCGCGCGTCATCCGCAGTATCACCTCGACCGTCGGCTTGGCTTTGCCGAAAACGATTGTCCTCAGCCCGGAGCCGATCAAGTGCGAGAAAAGGTTGATAGACTCCGTTATCGGGCTTCGGCGATCCTCCTTGGAGCCGCGCGCCAGAGGGGGATTCCACATGACGAACAGCTTGCCTGCCGCCGGGGCGCCGCTTCGGGTTATCTCCGCGACGTCGCCCCCGACAAGGCGCGAGGCGTGCTCGCCGGGATTGCCTATGGTTGCCGAACAGCATATAAACGCCGGGTCGGAACCGTATGCCGCGCAAATCCTTCGCAGGCGTCTCATCAGGTTCGCGGCGTGAGAGCCGAACACTCCCCTGTATGTGTGTATCTCGTCCAGCACGACATAACGCAGGTTGCGGAAGAAGCCGCTCCACCAACGCGAATGGTTCGGCAGTATCCCCAGCGAAAGCATGTCGGGATTGGTGAGCAGTATGTTGGCCTCGCGGCGCAGAGCAGAGCGGGATTCCTTCGAAGTGTCCCCGTCGTACGTGCCGAACTTCAACGCGCGGCGGCCCATCCTGACGGAATGAAACGCCCGCGTCTCGTCGTATTCCGATTCCGGGTCGGCCATCTCATGGATCATCCGCGTCTGATCCTGACCGAGAGCTTTGGTCGGGAAAATGTAGAGAGCGCGCGCCTCCGGGTCGGACATCATAGTCTCAATGACAGGAATGTTGTAGCACAGGGATTTTCCGCTTGAAGTGTCGGTGGCGAGAACCAAGCTTCGGCCCGCCCGCGCCAACCTCACCGCCTCCGCCTGATGCGAATAAAGCTTCTCTATGCCCAGCGCCTTCAGGTTGGACGCCAACAGCCCCGGCGGCGGCGGTTTCAACTGGGAATACACCGCCTTGCGCGGCGGATATCTGCGGGCGAACACCAACTGGTCCTGATAATCTTCGGAGTCGCGAAGGCGGTCAATCAGCATCTCGATTTCAGAAAGTTTTTTTGTTCTAGCCATTTCACAACCTCGCCCGCCGGGCCGCGCCCACCGCTTAGTATAACCCCCTTCAGCGATGTCATAAACATGCGGTTATCAATCTGACGCGCAAAAAAAACGGCGCGGGGTTTGCGCCCGCGCCGTTTAGGATGCTATTCGTGGTTGCCGCGCCGGATTAACTCTGTAATTCCGGCAGTCCAGCGTAAAGTTCGAGACACTCCGGATTCTTCAGCGCGTCCCTGTTCTTCACTTCCTGTCCGTGGATTATCTTCTTAACGGCAATTTCGACTTTCTTCATGTTGATGGTGTAGGGGATATCCGCGATGGGGATAACTTTCGCGGGTACGTGGCGCGGCGAACAGTTGTTCCTGATGGCGGTCTTGATTTTTTTGACAAGGTCGTCGGACAGTTCGACGCCGGGTTGAAGCCTGACGAAAAGGATGACGCGCACATCGCCCTCCCATTCCTGTCCGATGACGAGGCTGTCGGCGACCTCGCCGATGTTCTCGACCACCCTGTAAATCTCCGCCGTGCCGATGCGCACCCCTCCGGGGTTGAGAGTCGCGTCGCTCCTGCCGTACATGATGACGCCTTTGTTTTTGGTTATCTTCACGAAGTCCCCGTGCCGCCACACGTTGGGGTAAACGTCGAAATACGCGTCGTGGTATTTCTTGCCTTCCGTGTCGTTCCAGAAATAGATAGGCATGGAGGGGAAAGGCATTGAACAGACCAACTCGCCCTGCTTGTCAAGAACCGGTTTGCCGTTGTCGTCGTAAGCCTCGACCTTCATCGCGAGACATCGGCACTGAAGCTCGCCCGCGTAAACCGGCCCCATCGGGTTGCCCGCCGCGAAGCATCCGTTCAGGTCCGTGCCTCCGGATATCGACGAAAGACATATATCGTCTTTGATTCCGCTGTAGACGTATTCGAAGTTGTCTATCGACAGCGGCGACCCGGTGGAGAGCAGTGCTTTCAGGGAGCCGAGATTGTATTTCTCCTTCGGCTTCAATCCCTCTTTCTGCACCGAATCTATATATTTCGCGCTCGTGCCGAAGATGGTCATCTTTTCCTTTTCTGCGATTTTGAAGAGGATGCCGGGGTCCGGGAAGAACGGAGAGCCGTCGAACAGAATCAGGGTGGCGCCAAGCGCTAGCGTGGAGACCATCCAGTTCCACATCATCCAGCCGCAGGTGGTGAAGTAAAAAAGCTTGTCGTCGGGTTTCACGTCTGTGTGAAACATAAGTTCTTTTATGTGGTGGATGAGGATTCCGCCGGCGCTCTGAACCATGCACTTGGGAAGTCCCGTCGTTCCGGATGAGTACATAATGTAAAGGGGATGCATGAAGGGGAGTTGCTCGAACTTAATCTCAAGCCCCTCCTCTTTCGACATGAAATCTTTCAGATGGATGGCGTTCGGGACGGCGCTGATATCGGCGTTCTGTTCGGTGTAAGGAACAACAACTATCTTCGGGCGGGACGAAAGTTGCTCGAAAATTCCGCTCACTTTCTGCAGCGAGTCGAACTTCTTTCCGCCGTATTGATAGCCGTTGGCTGTGAACAGGACTTTCGGCTCGATCTGGCCGAACCTGTCGAGAACGCCCTTGGTTCCGAAATCGGGCGAGCAGGAAGACCATATCGCGCCGATGCTGGTGGCCGCGAGCATGGCCGCGATTGTCCACGGCATGTTGGGCATAAAACCAACAACGCGGTCTCCTGCGGCGACGCCTTCTTCCCTGAGCGACTTGGCGATTCGCGCCACATTGTCGTACAGTTCGGCGTATGTCATCCGTTCCGGCTCTTCCATGCCCTCGCCGTAGAATACCAGAGCCGTTTTGTCGTCTCTGCGCCTGAGGAGGTTTTCGGCGAAGTTCAGCTTCGCGCCGACGAACCATTCCGCTCCCGGCATTTTCTTTTCATCGTCTATAACTGCGGTGTATTTTTCGGATGCGATAATCCCTGCGGCGTCCCACATCTCCGCCCAGAAATCTTTCATGTTGTCTATAGACCACTGGTATAAATCCTCGTACTCCTTGAAATCCTTGCCGTATTTCTTGTTGATTCTCTGAATGAACGCGAACATGTTGGTGTCTGCCGCGCGCTCCTTAGACGGACTCCACAACAAATCTCCTTCCATTTGCGCCTCCCATAAAGTTGACATAGTCATAATACGAGTTTCATCGTACCTTGAGGACGCGGCGCGTGTCAAATATAAAATAGTGAATCAGCCGATTTTTGTAATAACGCAATTCCTCGCAAGTGTAATAAGCTTGCGAAAACAATCATTGTCATAATGTGGGGGCGACGGGTTAAAACGCGAGGCATCGAAAGAGCTATTAGGCGTAAAAAACAGAGAAAAACGGCAAAAATGTGTTATAATGTTTTGATGAACAACACAGCGAGGCATGCGTCATGAGGCGAAGAACATCAGCAATTGCGGCGGCAGCGGTAATTGTGATGGCAATAGCAATGTGGGGCGCTCAACTTAGCGAAGCCTCCAAGGAAAAATCCAAGCCCGCAAAACCCGCTCCGGCCGCATCGGCCTCGGCAAGGATTGAACAAAAAGTGGGAGATTCTCTTCGCAAGGGAACTCCGGTTATTCTCTATTTCTACTCGGACACGATAAAAGACAGCCGGGACTCGCTGCCTGCGGTGAAAAAAGCGGCGCGCGGCGGCAAAGCGGAAGTTTTCGAGATAAAGGCCGAAGACAACACGGCGCTTAGGGGCGCTTATGATGTGCAGTTCGTTCCTACGGTTTTTCTTTTGAGACCAGAAACCGGGCTTGACGCGGTATGGGTGGTGGATATTCAGGAAAAAGAAATATCCTCGGCGCTGGCTGCCCCGGCGAAGCCTAATGAATATCAGAAATCCATCTCCAACTCGTTAAAAAAGAAAAGGCCGCACCTGACTTTTTTCATGGCCGACTGGTGCGGCTACTGCATGAGGCTCATGCCTGAGATTAACAGGTTCAAACGCGAGTACGCGGACTGTGTGGATGTAACGGCGGTGGATGTGGACAAAGCTCCGAAGATGGTCGATCCTCACATGGCAACCGGGATTCCCGTCACCCTGCTCTCGGACGGAAACGGGGTGTTCAGGCTCAGAACCGGATATCCTCACGGCTACGACAGGTTCACGCAGTTTTACGACACGCTGGGAGTGGACATGAAGTCATGCCGCAAGGAAGTGAAAGACGACGGCAAGTCCGGAGGGAAATCTTGAACGTCGAACTGGCGCGCAAAGCCGCCGACTTAATAAAGAACGCAAAAAGGGCGGTCGCGCTCACCGGAGCCGGAATAAGCGTTCCGTCCGGGATACCCGATTTTAGAAGCCCCGGCTCAGGGTTGTGGGACAAGGTGGACCCCATCGAGGTGGCCACGATAGACGCGTTCAGAAGGAACCCGGAAAAGTTTTATTCGTTCATGGGGCCGTTGTCGAAAGTGGTCGAGAAATCCAAACCCAACCCGGCGCATCTTGCTCTGGCAGAATGGGAACGGATGGGAAAGCTTCATTCAGTGATAACGCAGAATATTGACAATATGCACCAGAGGGCAGGCTCCCGCAAAGTCATAGAGTTGCACGGCAACGGAGCGTTCGCTCACTGCATGAACTGCCGCGCCGAAATCGAGCAGGCCGAGATTGTGCGGAGGCTGGAGTCAGGCGGAGGCGTTCCGCGTTGCGACTGCGGCGGAGTTATCAAGCCCGACGTCGTGCTGTTCGGAGAGCCTCTGCCCTTCAAACAACTGGTGCAGGCTGAGAGGGACGCTGAGAGTTGCGACGTCATGGTGGTGGTCGGCTCGTCGCTGACCGTCGCTCCGGCGTCTATGCTTCCGCAGGCGGCGCTGGCCGGCGGGGCATCCGTCATCGTGATAAACCTTCAAAACACTTACATTGACTCGCATGCGGCGGTGGTTCTGCGCGAAAAGGTGGAGGAAGCCCTTCCCGCCATTACTGAAATGCTGAAAGAATAGCCGTGCGGACGTCCGCGCGGCGCGGGAACTTTTGCAATGTCTGAGCAGAAAAACATACTCGTTGTCGACGACGACAGAGACCTCTGCCGGATGCTCGAACGATACCTGACGGTGAAGGGATTCGCGGTCGATCAGGCGTATGACGGCGAGACCGCGCTCCGGCTGGTTCCAAAGAAAGAATACGATCTGATTATCCTAGACATTATGATGCCCGGCATAGACGGATACGACGTTTGCGGGCGGCTGAAAACTCAGCGCGAGTATAACCACATCCCAATCATCATGCTGTCGGCAAAGAGCGCCGAGATGGACATCGTTACCGGGTTCAAGACTGGCGCGGACGAGTATGTGACCAAGCCGTTTGAGATTCAGAAGTTGATGAAGGCGATAAACGACACGATGGAGAAGCGCCGCCGCGCCCGCGAAGACCTCGGCATTAAACACGAGATTAAGTTCGAGTTCGAGAGCAGGTACGACTATCTTGACAAGGTTAACGAGCTAATCAGCCAGTTGTTTCTGCGGACGGATCTTGCTCCGGATGAAATATGGAACCTGAAGCTCGCCATGCACGAGCTTGGGATAAACGCTATCGAGCACGGCAACAAGCTTGACCCGAAAAAACAGGTGAAGGTTTCCTGCGCTCTGTACAGCGAAAAGCTTGAATTCGTAATAGAAGACGAGGGAGAAGGTTTCGACCCTTCGAGCATACCCGACCCGACGGCTCCCGAAGGAATAAGAAGAGACCGGGGCAGAGGGATATATCTGGTGAGCCAGCTTGTGGATGAAATCGAGTATATCAACGGAGGGTGCATGGCGAAGATGGTAAGGCATCTGAACAAGCCGCGCCGCGCCGGCGCTCCCAGAGGCCCGCAATAGCCGCCCTCTCCAGCGCTCCCAAACGAAATTCCCCGCGTTACATCTTCGGAAGCTTATTTCTGTATCTTGCTCTCAGTTCGTTGAAGAAAGAAATATACTCCGGCGTCGCATAGTCCGGATACGTCCAACTCAAGGGTTTGAACGCCGGTTTTGTGTAACTTAAAGTTATTTCAGCGTAAATGCCGTCCTTGAGATATATCCTGTGACAGTTGTCCTTTGTGGTGGGAAGAACGACCTTGGCTGACGAAAGGTATCCGGGGTCAAGGTTCACCGTTCGGAGATGAGACGCGCCATCGCCGGAAAGTTTCGAATGTCTCTCTTCTATCTCGTTGGCGGTCAGTTTCGCTTCTGATATGAAGTCCTGCTCTATCAGATTCTCGAATGCAAAAAAGATTTTTTTCAATCCTGCGCCCATCTCGCCGAAATAGTATTCGGTGAAATTGAAGTCGAACACTTCGCTTGAGAAAAAGATTGGGCCGAAAGCGGCTTCTAGGTCGGCCTTGGCGCGCTCCATGTCTGCTTGCGGGGAGTATATCGCTCCGCAGAAGAGTTGAACCTTTTCGGGAGAGCTTGTCCGCCCCATGGTTTTCACCAAGCAAGGATTTTCTTCATGTGTTCGACAGTGTTTACTGCGGCCGTTTCGGGGTCCGGAAGAGGAAATATCTCTGCGGACAGAAACCCGTCGTAGCCGATGCCGTATAGGGCTTCGACGATTGAGCGGAAGTCGATGTGACCCGCGCCGGGATGCCGCCGGTTGCTGTCGGCGATGTGAACGTGCGCCGCGCGGCTTCCCGCCAGACGTATGCTGTTTTCGATGGAGGCTTCTTCAATGTTCATGTGAAAAGTGTCGAGTAGAACGCCGCACGCGGGGCTGCCCACTTTGTCAAGGAAACGCAGGCAGTCCTCGACGGTGATAATGAAGGACGTTTCGTATCTGTTGATAGGCTCGACGGCGAGTTTGACGCCGCGCCGTTCCGCCCTGCCCGCGCATTCGGCCAGACACTCCGTCGCCCACCGTTCCGATTCCGGCGTGACGGGGTTCTTGCCGACTATGAGGCCGATGATGACAATCGCGCCGAAACCGGCGGCGAAGTCGATGTGAGATTTAATCCGCTCGACTGCTTCGCGGCGCGTTTTCTCGTCTGGGGATGAAAAGCACAATCCGTCCTCGCCGAAAGCCCTTCCGGTTCCTATGGCCGGAGCTACAAGCCCGAAATCCGCAAGAAGCTTACTGACGCGCCCGGCGTCCACGGTCGCCGGATTCCGCACATGCAGTTCGGCTCCGTCGAACCCGGCTCCGGAAGCCGCTCTGAAAGTGTCCTCAAATTCGCCCTTCAACGCGAGCGCGCTGAACTTGGCGTCCGGCTCGGACACCGCTATGCTCAACTTCATCGCTTGTTCTCCTCAGGACTTCGATTGTTCTTCGAATGCGTCCGGCACTCCCCAAGATACGAAATGTTTCGTCAGGAAGTTGGAGCCTCTCAGCCTCTGGCATATCAGTTTGGCCAAATTCCGTATCACCACATAGCCAATGTTCTTATCCTTTTCGACGAGCGAGTAGAAATGTGACATCGGAAGCAGAATGACAATGGAATCAGACATTGCGGTGACGGTGGCCGAATGAGGCATCTCGTCGATTATGGCTATCTCGCCGAACGCGTCGCCTTCGCCGAGAGTGGTTATCATCGCCGAGCCGTCGGCTCCTTCGCAACTGTCCACTATCGCCTGAGCCACGGACACCACGATTTCGCCCTGCCTTATGACATAAAGCATCTCTTTCGGAGGGTCGTTTTCTTCAATAATAACCGTTCCTATGGGAAACGACTGCTCCGAGCAGCCGGTGGCCATTTTTTTCAGGTCTTCGTCGCCTAACCCGTCAAAGATTCTGCTTTTTTTGAACACTAGAACTATTTGATTAATGTCCACAGCCTATCACCCCGCGTCATTGTCTCGGCGAATCCCGCTTGAGCGCTCGCCTCTGATTATATATTCAACACTACTGCCTGAACCGTTTCATAATATTTTATTTTTCCCGCTTATACAAGCAAAATCAACAAAAACGGCCAAATATTTCGAGCCGCATTTCCCGAATCGGGGCTTCGCGGCTAATTATTGATCGAGAACGCGCTTGACGGCGGAGATGGCGATTTCGGACGCGGAGACGCCGCCCGGCCCGCTCCCGTCGAAAACGCCGCGCCGCAGAGCGTCCACTACGGCATCAAGAGTCATCCCCGCTTTGACGGCCATTCTAGTCTTCAAGCCGTTCGCGCCTTTTGTTCCGAATATCTTCATCATCTCAAACTCGATGGCCGAGATATCGGGCGGACATCCGGGAATGAACACGCCGATATTTGCTAGCGCCTGAGAGCAATCGCCGACGACAAGCGTCCGCTGCCTATCCACAACCGTATCGGGATGGCCCACCGGCCTGCCCGCGATAATATGCGCTGGAGTCCCGTTCAGGGCGGACGCGCCGACTAGCGCGTCCATCGCCTGCCTGATGAAACCCACGCAACCGCCGGGACAATACTTCTCCGCGCCTCCAGTAACGCTTATCCACGGACACGCTCCTTCGATATCCCATTCGGCGTCTCTGAACCGCGCCGAGCGCCCTATCGCGCCCTCGGGCCGAACGTCCATCGTCGCCGCGCTCGACGCGCATTCTCCTCTATCCGCCAGCAATCTAAGATGCGCGACATCGTGAATGCCGTATCCCATCAGGTTCGCCATCGCGACATCGACGTTGGCCGGGTTGGAGCCGCCGACGAGGAGCCCAAGCTTTCGCGGCGACGGATTCATCGGACCCTGCCCTTCGCCGGCGACTATCGCGTCATATACCGCGTAGTCAGGCGCGCGGCATGCGTGTATGTCTACAAGTTTCTGATGCAGGCGAAAGTCATGCAACGCCAGCCTGTCGGGGTCCCTCATAGTCTGATGGGTCAAATCCATAGACGAGCACACAGTCGTGGTCAAGCTGGTCTTCGCTTTCGGAAGCGACAGAACAAAATCGCTTTCAAGCAATATCTTCGGCAGTCTGAATTCCATCTGGGTCAGAGGGTTGTCCGGATTCGCCCTTGCGCGGCTCATCGAGCGGATGTCCTCGATTTCCGCGGCGGCGCGCAGCCTTGCTGTTTGTTCGGCGGAGAACCTGCTCGAGCGGGAAGCGCATCCGGGATGCGCTACTCCGGCGACCGCTATCTTTTCCGCCCCAAGAGCGGCCATCGCTTCGGCGGCGGCTATGACGACCTCTGGCCGGACGCCTTTAGCGTCCGCGTCGCCCCCGCCCGCGGAGTCGTCGCAAAACAGAGCCAGCGCGCGCGCGCCTTTCAGTTTCACGCCGTCTGCTTCCAGAAATTCCCTGATTCTTGCCGATATCTCGTCCACGTCGTAAACGTCCTGCTTGAAGACGCGGACGGGTTTCATAAGCAGGCCTTGCGGCGGCTTTCTATTTTCCACGCGGTTCATGAACAGAATTAAAGCATGACGAGCCAAGAAGAGCAATACCCCGCCATTTCCACGAATGCGGGCTATTTCCGGCACAGCGTTTTTCGCCGCAAAGAGGAAGCTCGCGCGCGGGTGGCGCTCTCGCCCGCGTTGGCGTATATTATATTCGCGCCCATTGCGCGCCCGACAACAACCACGGAGCAAGCCGCCATGCTTATAGTAATGAAAAACAACGCATCCCCCGAACAGATTTCAGCGGTAGAGGAAGAAGTGAGAAAACTTGGATTCACACCATACGCCATCCCCGGCTCTCAAAGAACGGCCATAGGCGTGCTCGGCAATGAAAAACAGGTGGATTCTATAACAATAGAGGGACTGCCGGGAGTCATCAATGTCATTCATGTGTCGCGTCCGTACAAGCTTGTTGGCCGCGAGTTCAGGCAGACGTGCACGACGGTGGAAGTCGGCGGGGTGAAGATAGGCGGCGGGACGCTTACGGTCATGGCAGGTCCATGCGCCGTCGAGTCAAGAGAGCAGATAGTATCGACCGCAAAGTTCATAGCTTCCGTTGGAGCCGCCATGCTGCGCGGAGGGGCATTCAAACCCCGCACATCGCCATACGCGTTTCAGGGCCTGTGCGCGGAGGGCGTGCAACTGTTGGCGGAGGCTCGCGCCGCCTCCGGGCTGCCTTTCGTCACCGAGGTCATAGACGAGAAGTCTCTCGAAGTCTGCGCGGAGGATGCCGACATGCTTCAGATCGGCGCGCGCAACATGCAGAACTTCTCTCTTCTGAAAATGGTCGGCCAGAGCGGAAAACCCGTGCTGCTCAAACGCGGGATGTCCGCCACTGTCAAAGACCTGTTGATGTCCGCAGAGTACATAATGAGCGAGGGAAACGAGAAAATCGTGCTGTGCGAGAGAGGAATAAGGACTTTTTCGGACGCATCCCGCAACACGCTCGACCTGTGCGCGATACCGTATATCAAAGCCGAGAGCCATCTTCCGGTCGTGGTGGACCCCAGCCACGCAATGGGAGTGAGGGACAAGATAGCGCCGGTAGCGCTCGCCGCTGTCGCCTCCGGAGCGGACGGCCTTATGATAGAAGTTCACCCGAATCCGCGCGCGGCTCTTAGCGACGGCCCTCAGTCTCTGGACTTCGAGTGTTTCGCTCAGACTATGAAGCAGATCGCCGCTGTCGCCGCCGCTGTGGGCAAAACCATCGCTTCAGCGAAATAACTCCGGGAACCGGCTGCCGCAATCCGCCTACTCGACCTCGTAATAGTAATCTTGCATCACAATCGACGCGGAATGAGAGATGTCTCCCATGAGCGGCTTGGCTTTCATAATGTCAGAGCCTGCCAGCCGCAGATTGCCTGTCACGAAATTGATTGTGTCTCGCTCGGATGGCCCGATCAACCGTCTGTCGAACCATATATCCATCTTGCTGCCGTTTATTTTGTATCCGAACGCGCCTTTGTCGAAAACTTCCGCAGAGTATTCCTTGAATTTCAATGTCTGAACTCTGTAATCGGACTTGTTCGCCTCGGATTCCTCCCAGTCTATCTTACCGGGATGTATCAGCGCGGACGCGGGGAACTTCACGCCTTCGATAGCCGGAGCTATTTCGATGGTGGGAGCGTAGTACCACGCCCAGACGCTCTGGGCCATCTCCATTATCTGCGCTTCCGACATAGCGCCCTCAAGCGCGCCCGCGCGCGCCTTCTGCAACAACGCGGGATCAAACACGAGAGACCTGTTCACCAACGCGAACAGATACACGTTCGCGTCGAGAGGAGCGACCGTGCCGGGGCGAGGCTGTTCCTTGAACTCCACTCTGAAATAAAACTTGTCGTCGTCATAGCCGAACCAAACGGCCCGCACGTCCATATACGCCGGTATTTCGCGCGGGTCGGCTTCTTCATGCTCGAATATCAAATCCAGATAATCGAACGGCGACCCCGGCCCTCCCGGCTCCCAGCCCGGCATCGTATCCTCAGGCGACATAACTCGCGCGATGTTCCCGGCAGTGTCTGTGGCGGACACGTAAAACGCCACGCCGCCCGCGGCTCCGAGGGGCGGTATTTCGCCTTCCCACTCAAGCCCGTCTTCATCTTCCACCATGTCCGCGCTTTCCCATGTTTCTCCGCCGTCCGTCGAATAAAAAAGCTTTACTTCGTCCATGGTCTCGAAATCATCGTCTGAAAGTTTAAGCCTGCCCACCCGCGCGACAACCTTAACCGCATCGTCCGGCCCCGGGTCCGCCGGATAGAACCTCACCGAGCTGATTATCGGAGGGATATACTTCATAAACTGGGCGATCTTTTCCGCGTCGAACGAGAAGTCCATATCCTGAGCCGCCGAATCGACCGCCGACGCTATCTCTATAATCGCGCAAACCGCCGCCGCTATCGCAAACGCTTTTATCTTATTCATCCCCGAAATAATCCTCCTAAAGAAATGCCGTCCGCGAATATTCAAACACATCCGCGCCGCCCGCGCAACACAAGCCGCGCCGGTCGATTCGGGAGCGCATCCCGGTTGCGTCGCCCGGATTTGAATAACTCGAGGGTGAAAGTTTTTTTAAAATGCCGTCATCAGCATTAGACACGGCGGGCCTGCGTGTCTAAAATAAAGATAATTAAACACAGAGGTGAGACTCAATGAAAAACAGGTTGAGCGCGGCGGCGGTTCTAATTGTTGCGGCGGCTATGTTGTTCGCGGCGGCGCGGGCGGGCGCGGACGAGGCTGCGGGCGACGCCCTAATGCAGAAAAAAGAATATAAAAAGGCCGCCGCTGAATACAAAAAAGTTATCGAATCAAAAGGCGAGAAAGAAGCTCTGGTCGTAAAACTCGCGGAGGCGTACGAAGCCGCTAAATGGCACGGCATGTCGGTTCAGGTTTGGGAAAGATATATCGAATTGTTTCCTAACGGCAAAGTCATTGACAGAGCTAAAAAGAGGGCGGCCGCGGCCCGCAGATGGATGGGCGTCAACTTCTACAACCTCGGCGAGGACATGGATAAAGTCATCCACCAGTTGAAGCTCGCCGTTGAACTCGACCCTTCCCTGCTTGAGGCATACTACTGGCTGGGCAGGGTTTATGTCGAGGAGGGGATGCTCGACGAGGCGGTTTCCATTCTCGAAAAGCTCGCATCAATGGATCCGAAGGACAAGAAAGCGGCTTGGCTGCTCAAGGAAGCTAAGGGGATGAAGGATGTCGGCGGCAACGCTTATGTGGCATACAGGGAAGGCTTCAACCTCTACGAAAAAGGGATGCTCAACGAGGCTCTGACAAAATATTCTAAAGCCGCAGAACTGAATCCTGATTTTGCCGCGGCTCACGTTTGGATCGCGCGCATCCTGCTCGAAACCGAGCAATACTCGCTGTCGGAAAAGAGCTGGAAAAGAGTTCTCGAGCTTGAGCCTGACAACAAACGGGCCGAGTGGTTCATGAAACTTGCGGCCGGCAAAGCCAAAGAAACCGGACGCTGAACCGGCGGCGGATTATAATGAACGTCTATTTCATAAGGCATAGCGAGGCGGAGCCTGCCGGAGGCGGAAGACCGGATTCCGAAAGGCCGCTTTCCTGCGAAGGCGAGAAAAAGATCTCCGCAAGTCTTCCGGGGATATTCAAACTTGCCGGACAATTGGATTACATCCTGACAAGTCCCGCCGCGCGCGCCGCTCAAACGGCATATCTTATAGCCGCACATCAGAAATGCAGGAACTTCGTTTTTGAAATGCCCGAACTCGCCGCCCCCGGCTCTGAAATTGCCGTGGATACCATGCTGAACAAACTCATCGGCAAGGAAAATGTCGCGGTCGTAGGACATCAGCCTTATCTGACGGAATTGGTCGGCTATTTCACAGGGATGCCGCCGGAAGAATCCATCAGCATCGACAAAGGCGGTATGATAAAAGTATCATTCAAGGGGTTCCCCGGCAAAGGCGCGGGAAAGATGCGCTGGAGCATGTCGCAAGACGATCTGATAAAAGTTTAATCCAACGAATACTGACGGAAACAAGCGACGGCCCCCGGTTATGCCTCGCGGCCTTATTTGAGTTGCGCCAGAATATCCAGAAGCATATCCCTGACAAACTCGCCCTGTTTCGGCCCGAACATAGCGAACGTGGCCTCGTAAATATGTTTGTGATACCATTCTTCCGGGATGATGTAACCCATAGTGTCGTTCGTCACGCCCGCCAGAACGCAGGTCTCGACGCCCATTTCGGCGGCGCGCGCCCTGACCGGAAACCCCAGTTCTACAAACATCTCTCCGGGTATGGTAAGGATTGCGAATTCGCCCATCCGCAACCCGGCCATCGTCGTCCACAACCCCAATTCAGGATGAACGAGGATTTCCTGCGTCACGAACTGTACAGGGAGGGAATCGGAAGTTTTGATAGTTTTCATAGCGTCCGCGACCGCCGCGGCGAGAAGCTCTCCCTGTCTGCGCGTTTTATCCGGGCCTGAGCCGCAGTCGCCGGGGCATGCCGGGCCTGCGTTGCCAAGCGTTCCGTTCATGAACATGCCGACTACGCCGGGAAAGGCCTCTTTTAGCGCGCGCCGAGCCGAGCCGGGATATTCCGCCGAAAACTTCATGTTCGATTCGCTGAGAACAGTCGGGTGCGCCGAATAATTAAATATGACCGCTATCGGCGAGCCGTCCAGCGCAGAGTCGAAGCGGACGACGCGGACGATGTCGTCCACCGGGCCGCCTTCCTGCCGCCGGTTGAGCGTCAGGCCGGGAGCATGAGCAGACGCCGCGCCCGCTCGCGCCGGACGCATTTTTCCGTGCGCTTCCTTCGCCACCGTCACGAACCTGTCGACGATGTCCGCGTATAGCTTCTGGTCTGCGTCTCCCGCCAGAAGCGCCAATTCCGGGAACATCGCCCCGGACGACGAGTGCGAATGCGAGGCGGAGATCACGACATGATCGCGGGGGATTCCGATAGAACGCTCCAGTTTGAGCGCCACTTCCTGATGAAATTTGCGCCTGAGAAGAAACGTGTCCGACGTGATGAATATGTAAGACTCTTCTCCGGCCTTAAGGGCCAGAGCCTGCGCCATGAGCGGGTCCAGAACTCCGTCCGAAGGCTTTCCCTGTCTCCCGGCGTATCCGGCAAGAGGAATGCCTACCGGCGGGGTGATATCTATCTCCGCGGCCCCCGCATAAATCGGCGTTGCGTCAGGGCCGCCTTCTCTTACTCTATATTTATGGTTTCTCATTATGAAAGTCAGGTATGGGGACGCCTCCCACGGGAGCAGGCCGTCGAGAGTTTTAACTGCGGCGGTCATCGCCATCGTCTTGTATTCGCCGCCATTGTTAGGGCCAAGCGCGGCGCGGTTGAACCTGAACAGAAGCTCGTCGTCGCCCCGGCGCAGTTTTACATCCGCTCCGGGTATCGGCTTCTTGGTCTCAAGCAGGCTTGAGAGCAGGAAGAGACCCTGAGGCTCCACGCCGAGATAGCTGGAAAGCAACGGAGCGTAGGCCAGAAGAGGGGTGTTGAACAGTTCCGCCATGCCGCCCCCGCCCGTCTCCGCGTTCAGCATCGGCATGAAATAGAAGTATGCTCCCCTGCCCGCCGCGTCTCCCTTTCCGGGCTTCCCGGCGGTCTTCAGCCTGACCAGCAACGAATCCTGATCGTGCGCGACCTCCAGCCTCAGAATGTCTATATCCTTCGGAACCACATAGTCTTCAGTTTCCGCGTCGTCCACGCCGACGAAATTCGCCGCGCCGCCGGGAACCGAACTCGCCGGGCCGGGCATCTCTGTGGTTTTATTGCCCGCCGTGTCCGCCGCTTCGACATAGTATGAAACCTCCGCGCCCGCTTTCTGCGGCGGCAGATACGCAAAGAAATAATCGGGATCGGCGTCGCTGCGCGCCATATCCACTCCCTCCCACGGAGAGCCGTCGACGGAGTAGAAAAGGTTTACACGAGACACTGGGAGAGACGCTTTGATCTGGTCCTGCCGAGCCACCACGCTCACCTTCACGCGGCTGCCCGCGCCGGGTTCCGCCGGCGTATGAGACACGCGCTCGATTACCGGAGTGGCGTCGAAAAGGAAAGTGGCGAAAGGAGCCTTGGCGCCGTCCGCGAAAACAGGCGCGTCCCCTCCCGGCCTCGACTGCGGCTGCGCCGATGCCGCTAACGCGGCGGACGATAATATCGCAACCCCCGCGACGATGCTCAGCATTATGTTTCTCATTGCCGTCTCCCCGAATGTGTGTCGTCAGAGTTCAGATTGTTCAATCAATCGGTTTCCTTCCGGCGCGCTGGAAATCCCGGAGTTGCCGCCAGCCGACAAGGCAAAGACCGGGCGAATTCTCTATAGCCGCCCGAATGTCCGGGTCAAGCGCGAGTCCGAGGTCTCCCGTTCTCATTTCCGCTTCCGCCTCGTCCCATCCCCCGACCGCCGGGTGAAACACGACCTCCGTTATCCCCGGCTTAAGCTCGCCGATGACCTTCAGCAAACTTTCCTTTTTCTTTTCGTAAGGGTCCTTCATGTTTACCATAGTCGTGAAATCCGGAACGATGATGCCCGCGCGAACCAGCGCCGGGTCGTTCGGTCGTCCCGTCCATCTTATCGGAAGGTCGTGTTTCTCCGCCAGTTTGAGCGTCACCGAAAGCGATTTTTTGTCGTAAAGATGATAGAAGCCCTTGTGGCAGTCCAGATGCGTCACGTCCACGCCATTCGCGTACGCGGCATCCACCTGCGCGGTCAACTCCATTCCCATTTCGCTTAAAGTAGCCTTTGCGAAAAGAGTGTTGAGGTCGGTTATGAAGAAGCCATGCTCATTCAGGAGATTCGGCACTTTGTCTGCGGGGGACAACGGGGAATAAAGGTTTCCGGGCGCGTCGTCGCGGGCTAGCGTGAGGTGAACGCCGACATCAAGCTTGGGACTGTTTCTGATTACTTCATAAGCTTCCTGCGCGCCGAGCGCGGCGGTCATAAGGCTCGTGCTGGTCAGCGCTCCTTCTGTGGCGGCTTTGAGAACGCCCTCATTGCTCCACTTCGACCTGCCCAGATCGTCTCCATTCATTATCAGGCCCTTTTCGCAGCCGATTCCGGCAAGGAACTTCTGCGCCGGAGAAACCTGAGCGCGCACCGGAGAAACAGAGAATAGCAGCGCCGCAACGGCTGCCGCAAAGACGAATGTTTTCATAGGAGAACCTCCGTTTTTCGCCCCGCCTGCGTCATCGGCACAGGCAGGGAACCACATACGGGCCTTCCGGAATCACCGCCACGCGGGCGGAGCGCCCGCGCTTTTTCAGCGCGGCGTCCAGCGCGGCTTGCAACGTCGGCGCGGAGCCGACTCTCGCCCGCGCTATGTCTTTCTCTGTCAGGCCCCGCGACACCAGAACCACTTCCGCCTTGCGAAGCGCCGCCACATACTTTTCCGCCTGCCACTGGTCCGGAATAAAATTCTCCGGTTTCGATATGTATTCTATATACTTTTCGATGTCGCCGATTTCGCAGAACTTGTCCAAGCAGGCCGAGAAAGTGTCATTCCCCAGCCCTTCGCCGCACTCTGAAGCTATTATAATAGTTCCCCGCTCTTTGACGACGTTCAGCGCGCCGACCATCCCTTTAATTGTCTGGTAGAACGTCTTATCCAGAGGATATCCCGCAGCCGACGTGACGACGATGTCGGCCTGTTCTTTCGCCTGAGCCATGTCGTGCCGCATCGCGAACTCGACTCCCGCTCGGTGCGCCGCTTCAAGGTCGCCGCAGAATACCCCGCACAAATCCCGCTCCTCGTCCAGAGCCACGTTCAAAATAAAATTCACGCCGGCCATTCTGGCTATCTCAGTCAATTCGGCGTGAAGCGGGTTCTCGGAGGTCACGCAGTTTGTCGCGTTCGGCATCTCCATGAAATGCGGGCTGTGAATGCGCCTGACCGTGTCTATCGACGCTATGCCCGGACACACCGCTTTTCTTCCGCCTGAATACCCCGCCATGAAATGCGGCTCGATAAGCCCGGTCAATATCTTCACATCGCTGTCGAGATATCTGGCGTCGAGTTTTACTTCCGTGCCCGACGCGGTGACGCCGATATTTCTGTGCGCGGCGGCGTCGAAGCAGTCATGGTTTAGCAGGTCGAACTCGTTTGCTATCTTTTCGCCCAGAAGCTCGACCGCCTCCGCGCCGATGTTAGGACGGTGCGTGCCTGTCGCGTTGAGAAGAATAATTTTAGATTTCGGAATACCCGCAGCGGTCAGTTCCTCTATCATCGGGGGAAGAATAAGGCTGTTCGGAACCGGCCGGGTAATGTCGTTGACTACTATGCAGGCAGACGATTTGCCGCGTGCTGTTCTGAACAAGGTCGGAGAACCGATGGGGACAGCAAGAGCCTCCCGGACCGCTCTTTCGGGGTCGGACTTCTTTTCCATTTTTTTCTTGCGGTATATTGCGGACAGGTTGGCGTCAGGGACGTCAACTTCAAGTTTGCCTTTGCCGAAAGCGACATCTATTATCATGACGAGCGCCACCCCTTCCGGGCGTCGCGGCGCCCCGCAGGCGTTATGCCGCCGTCTGCGCCGCCGCCTTCCTCTTCTTGCTTATGAACCTTATTATCAGATACAGCGCTATGAACGCGCCCGCTATCTCTACCGTCAGCAGAGCGAAGTCGGAGCTGTGCAGGTAGCCTTCCACATCCTTCGGCGTCCACCCCATCTTATTGAGAAAGTAAAAAGATATCATGGCTATCAACATGTAGCGAGTCGTCCTGAAAATCGCGGACACCAGAATGAATCTCGGAATATTAAGATTGAACACACCCGCTGAAATAGTAAAAACCTTGTAGGGAATGGGAGTGAAGGCGGCGATGCCAATCGCCCACATGTCGTATTTCTGGAACAGCGTTTCCACTTTGTCCGTCTTTTCCCGGCTGAAGAATTTATGGAGCAGAGGCTGTCCGCCCTTTTTTCCTATTAAATATCCGAAACATGCTCCGACCACCGACGCAAACGATGTCCACAAAGTTATCAGCACGACCATTTCCAGCGATTTTCCAAACGCTATGAACGGAAGTAACACGTCCGGCATAATTATGAAACAACACGATTCGGTGAAAGATATTATGAACAGGGCGATGTAACCGGAAGGCGCGAGGGTGGCAGAGCCGAAAAAAGTTATCCAGAACGCAGTGGTAAAATACTGTTTCATTTAACCGTTCCTTTGCATTTAATAAATTGTGCCGCCGCGCGGCACGCCTTTTATCCTAAATTAAGAGAGCCGCGCTGTCAATTAATTCCGGCTCCGGCCGGCATGGTCTTTCGATTAAAAACCGCCCTCATCAGAAGTTGCCGCGCATCGCGACATAATTTCGCCATCGCTGATATAATAATGAATGCTCCGGCGCGCCCGGAGAGCAATTGCCTTCAAGGAGAGACGGACAACACGCCATGAACTCAACTATCGAGAGACACGAAATCAACGCGGGCAACGCGAATCTTTATTATTTGAAAGCCGGTTCCGGCCCCGTTCTGCTTATGATGCACGGACTGATGGCTAACGCGGTGGATTTCAAAATGCAGTTCGAGGAGTTTTCCTCGCGAAGACTTTGTATTGCCCCCGACCTGCCGGGATTCGGCATGAGCCGTGAACACGGTTCGGAAGAGCCGGGACTCTACGTCGCCGCCGACGCGATGGAGGCTTTTATCAGCGAACTCGTCCCCGAAGGAGAAAAACTAGACCTGCTCGGACATTCTTTCGGCTCGGTCGTGGCGCTCGAGTTGACTTCCCGCATCCCTGAAAAGCTCCGCTCCGTCACAATCGTCGGAGCCCCGACCGACATGACCGCAAAACCTCTCCAGCGCGCCCTTATGCCTTTCCTTCCCACCTTCTCTATTCTCGTGAACAAAATAACCATCGACTTCTATTCCCGCAACGTCAACATCGACCGCAGAAACCTCACTCCTGAAATCGACTCCCTCCTAGAAGAACGAAACTCCATCGTGTCCCCGGAAGACGCCGATTCTATGATGTCCTACATCAAATCCTTCAAAGACTGGGTTCTGCCTGAATACCCGTCGGATTACGACATACCCACCCTGATAGTCCACGGCGCGGTGGACAATGTGGTGTCAATGAACGCGGCGGAAAAACTAGCGTCGAAAATCCCGAACTCGACGGTGAAAATCATAGGCAACGCCCGGCACTCCCCGATGTACGAACAAAGCGAAGAGTTCAACCGCATCCTCGGAGAATTTCTTAGGATCTGATTCGAAGAAAACCGAATACCTGTTTCTTCTTTAGTCGACGCGTTGAGTTAAACCAGTACGGATAACGCTCTTGATATTCAGAGGACTTGAACAAGCCATTTGACCGGATAATAGACTATCGTCCAAAGCACAACCGCCATGCCGGTCATATAAGCGGAAACAAAAACAGTCATAAAAACAAAAGTAAGCTCTCCGGACTTCTTTCTTGGGAAAGCCAGAGCAGCCGCCACAAACACTAACGCCGCGTAAGCCGCCAGCGCCGCAAAAACGAATTGCGAACCGGCGGGACGCCCTGCCGCGCCCGATATCATGCACCCGAAATAAAAAAGCGGGCCGAACTCAACTATCGGCAACAGCATGGCGTTCACAACTTTTTCCGACATGGTTCTATTAGCGCTATTTCCAATTCTTTCCATTAATCATTTCTCCACGGCCGCATCGCCCGGTTTCAGGTATTCCTCTATGTCCACAACAAAAACTCCGTTTGACGCGGCGATATAAAGCTCTTTCCCTTTCTGGTCCGTCCTCAACGCGAAAACCTTTCCTCCGACTCGGTTCTCCCGCAGGAGTGTTGCTGATTCTATATCAGTTAAAACCAGTTTTCCATCTCTGCTCCCAGCCGTAAAAAGGACTTGATTAGGGATGGAAACCGCCGCAACGCGCGCGCCCGACGCTGCCGGCAATTCGCGCCTCGCCCTCAATCGCTCAATATCTATCTCTCGGGCGACAGGCTCGAAAACTGATGTGACGAATGCCGTTTTGCCGTTTAACGCCAAAGCGCCGCCCGTCCCCGGCGAGACAGCGGACGCTTCGACGCGGAACGAATACGGGTCAATGCGGGCGACCCAAGAGCCGCCGCCCTTTTTCGCCGGGCCTGCCAATGCGACTACCTCTCCGCCGCTCAGAGTCAACATGTCCCACCCGCCAGCGCGAAACCCAACTCCCGGCTCCCTCGTAAAACGCAGACCGCCCGCCTGTTCCCCTGCGTCAATCTCGAATTCCGCCAGTCCCGGCAACCCGGAGTATATGACTCTCAGAAGATTTCCATGCAAGCTTATTGCAGTCGGAGAGCGACTCCAGTCCGTCGCGACCGAGAATGTCCTGATGACGCGGGCTTTTTCCGGCTCCACTTCGTAAACTAGCGCGGCTCCTGAATCGAGAGCGTAAACAATGCCGGTTTCAGGATGAGTAAGCGCCTTGTCGAACGACGCATGTGCCGATGCCGCTTTCGCCCTTTTCAACGAAGCGCAGCCGTTTTCAACCTTGAACAGACCGGAATATCCTGAAGCAAGCCAGACATCTCCATCATTTGAAACTGCGATGTCTCTGACGGTTCCCAGCCTTTCGGCCTTCGGACAGACGGTCTTAACTCCAGGCAAACCGGTAAAATCGCCGCCGGACAGAATGATTCGAGGCGCCGCATAATGCTGATAAGCCACAAGAGCCGCTATCGCGACCGCCGTCGCCGTCCTTGCAGCGAACCGTGGAAACGGGAGACGGCGGCCGAGCCGCGCCGCAGCAATAACAAAAACCGCCGCCAACGCCGATGCCGCCGGCGCATGTTCGATTATCGAGCGCGCGGCTCCCTGCGGGACTGTCAGCCAATATACTACATCGTAAATGCGCGCGGGAAGAACGCTCGTCCTTATTATCAGAGGAGGAGCCGAAACCGCCGCCAGAAGGACGGCGAATTCGAGGGCAAGCCCCGCAGCCATTCTTCCTCCACTGATTCTCAAGCTGATGTTTCGCGAAACAAATAGGAATATGGAGAAAAAAGTGAACGCGGCAAGCGGAGCCTGAATCCCGGCAACCCCATCAATTCTCAGATAAGCCGTTCTAGCGCAGAACCACAATCCGGAAATGAAAAGAATCGCGTCCGCCGTTAAGTACGCCGTCGTCCAAGGAATTGAACGATGCGCGGCGTCTGGAACGGTTTCGGTTCGGGGCGTTTTCATTGCGGACTGTCTTTCAGGTTCAGCCTGTCGGACTTATCGCCGCCGGATGTTCGCGGTTGCCGCAGTATCGGTCATTGCGCGCCGGCGTCGGCAAAATCCGCAGGGGGCCGCGTCAGCTCCCGGTTTTCGGCTTGTAATCGTGTTCTACCACATATTTCTTTATAGCGTTGTTTCCCATCTTAAAGTCCGCTTCCGCATTGTTCTTCAGTTGCTGAACGACAGCAAGCTCGAACAGCGGGCCGATAATCGGAACCTTCAGCTCGAAGAATCCGCTCAACACGCGGCGGGTGCGCCCGTCCCCGTTGTCGTAAAATTCGAGCTTATGGCGGCAATTGATCAGGTTCGACAGATAGTTCGGTATGATTTTCGTCGAATAAGTCCTGTCCCTGCGATCCCAGACCGAATCCTCTACAAACGTGAGCATCTCCGGCTTGATGAGTTTTTGGGCGGCCTTCGGTATCTGCCCGTGAACGCACCATTTATTTTTGATCAATTTGCGGTCGCCTTCGTCCCGGCAATCCAATGGCGTGTTCGTCTGGACGTTCGGCAGGTCTTTCAGGTCGTAAAGCCCCTCGGTTTCCATAAGCAGGTCAACCACTGTGTCTATCGGGAAATCATAATAGTCCACGATTCTGTATCTTTGCATGTCGTCCGCCTCGTTGAGGAAATCCGCCCGCGCGCGGGCTTTTTTTTAATTCCTAGCAATCTCCCGCTCAAACTATCGCTTCGAGCGTGGTGAAAGTCATCTGTCCATGCACGACGCCTTTCGTGCCAACAATATGATCTCCCAGAGTTTTGATATCCCGCCCTTTGCCTCGCAGGATGAGCGCCTCCAGACAATGGTGCGCGTCAACATGCACATGCATCGCAGCCACTACCTGCCCGATATTCTGGTGCTGGCTGTGCGTGAGCTTGCTCGACAGTTCGCGCGAGTGATGATCGTAAACAATGGTTACCGTTCCTATAGAGTCCGCCTCGCCCCCGTCCCATTCGTCCTTCACCAGCGCGTCGCGGATCAAATCCCTGATTGCCTCCGACCTGTTGGTGTACCCTTTTCGTTTCATATATCTCTCGAATTTGTCGAGGAGGTCTTCTTCCATCGACATCCCGAACCTCGTCATGCCGCTCATATAGTTGTTCTCCATTCCGACCATGTGGAAGTGAATTTACCCGCGCGGCGTCCGCGTGTCAACAACGCGCTACCGAATCTGTCCGCACCCGCCGCTTTCGTCGATGACGCTGAGCGGGATAATCTGAGAACCGGGAATCATCGTCGCGCGCTCGCCCAGCGGGGACGAGGCCTCCGGATAGTTGTTCAGCCTGTGATAAAACTTGCCGTCCAGCATCTTCATGGTTATGTCCACGCCGCGGACGCGAAGATTTTTTATCTCCGTGCGGAAGTCCGACGCCAGAGCGCGCGGCAGAGCCGTCACGGAGCCGTCCAGCCCGAACTCCACGCCGAACACTCCGAATATCACCGCCTGCGCTCCGGCCAGCGAGGCTATCGAGTTCGCCCTTCCCTGCCGGTCGTAGCCCGGCTCGTCCACCCTGACTGTCTCCGGATAGTAAGGCATCGCCCCGCCAACCCACAATATCCTGTTCAGAAGCTCCTCCGCTTTTTCCGGTTTCCCCAGACGGTAAAGCGTCTCGACAAGGTCCGGCGCGTCCGCTATCCCGGCAAGATTGCCTTCCCAGTCAGGGCCGGGATTTTCGCCCCCCGCCTCCCGCAACGCCATGCTGTAAACGCCCCGGGGAGCGAGGAAATCATACTGATTTATATGTCCTATCAGCAACTCCGCCTGTTCCGGCGAGGGAACTCCGGTTTGCAAAACGTCCAGCGCGTCTCTCGCCCATACATGCCGGCGCTTGCCTTCGGCGTCTATGGATTCGTACCAACTCGCCACCGTGTCCCACAACTTTTCGTTTATCAGCGCCGACAGCGCGTCTGCCTTGGCCCGGAACGCCTGAGCCGTCCCGTTGTCATCGCCGACCATCTCTATCAGGTCCGCCACCGCGCGGTATATCCACACCCGGCGGGCGTTCGGAGTCGGCGCGAAATGCTCATATCCCGGCTTCTTAAGGTTTAGAAAAGTCTCGTTCGGGCCGTAATCGATGAGCGTCGGAGGCTCTCCTTCCACGGCGCCCCGGTCGGCTATTGCCTTCAGAACATCTATTATCCTGCCGCCCCTCGTCCCGAATACCAGAAACCGCGCGTCGCCCGTGATGGCAACATAGTCGTATACAGCCTTAACCGCGCTGTAATCGTTGTACGGATGAGGAGCGCCGACGCCCGCAAGGCCGATCGGGCTGAATCCCGCTGCGGCATCCGCCCCGACGTTGAGATAAAACCTTATATGGTTCCTCGCCGCGGCGGGGTCCGCCAGTATCAACATCCTCGACACTCGCGCGAAATCCCTAAGCCCGCTCGCCGTCCCTCTGCCGTCGCTTCCCCCGCTCGACCAGAACGGTTCCATCCCCATCGCTTCCGGGATTCTCCACCTCGACATGAAATATCCCATAACCGATCTGTTGTAGAACTTGAGCAGGTCCATGTTCATGGTCCTGAGCCACGGCCATCTTCTGAACGTTTCGTACATCTCAAGGTCGAGCGCGTTCCGGCTCTCATCGAAAATATCCGTAGGCATCTTGTCCTTGTGTCTATCCAGCGTCTCAACCGCGTCCTTTATCTCTCCGACCGCGCACAGGAAACCGAAACTCTTCATCTCTCTCGATTCAAAACGCGTTTTCGCGACCAGCCGTCCGTCCTTAAAACTCGCGCCGGGCATTGTCGAACGGCAGAAAACCCCGCCATCCGGCGACACGGCGGCCAGCATCGACAATCCATCGTCCCATACGGCCATCGCCGGATATGCCGCCGCCGGACGCTCCATTCCCCACTCTGCGGCTCCCGGTTTGCCGATGAAGCCTTTCATCTCGACCGCCATCTCCGCTTCGCGAGGCTCGAATCTCTGGTTCTTTATCTGAACATCAAACATAAAAGCCGTCTCATTGAGGACAGTGGTTATCCGCGACATCAGGGCGAACTCGGGCCGCTCCAACGCGCTCGTCTCAAACGCAACCGGCGTCCACACTTGGGTTTCCGGCACAGCGGTTTCGCCATCCAATTTGACAGTTAAAGAAAACTCCTCGGTAATGAACGGGGGAGCGACAGGATTCGCGAATCCGAGCATATTCCCCGCCGCCGGGCCGACCGCAAGCCTGCCGTTGAAAATGCGCGTGTGTTCGGGCGCAAGAATATTGTTGTCTGCCCCCGCCTCGAATGCGTTGAACATCGGCAACGCGTTCACATACAAAATCTGAGGGGACGGGCCTTGCGCGGAAACTTGCGCGCGCGCGGAACCAGCGAAGGCCAGCCACGAGGCCAGAAAAAACAGCGCCAACGCTTTCGCGGGCGACGTCGCTCCCTTGTTTTCGTTCGTGAAAAACATTCAGTTACACGCCGTTATCATAATTATTCGCGGATGCGCGCGGATATTTCATCCGCCACAATCCATTCCGCATTATGTTCCCGCCCCCGCCTTTTTTCAAGTTTTTTAGACAAACCCGCTTGCCGTCGTTACAATTTCCGCATTATGAACGACAGAAAGATAAGAGCTGTCTTCTTCGACGCCGGCAACACGCTGCTGTTCCTTGATTTCGCCCAGATAATCGATGAACTGGCCGAATCGGGTAAAGAGGCCGATGAGCGCGGGCTTCGCGCCGCCGAGATCGAAGCGAGACGCCGAGTCGATGAATACATGTCCCGCGACGACCGCGACGACAACATGATCTGGGAGATATATTTCACAACCATGTTCGCGGGCGTCGGCATCGACGACAGAGAATTGGCGTTAGAAATCATCAGACGTCTCCGCGCGCGCGACAGGCTCCACAACCTGTGGCGCCACGCCCCGCCTGAATCGTCCGAAACTCTGGCCCGGCTGAAAAACGACGGCTACACGCTCGGCGTCATTTCAAACGCGGACGGCCGCGTTGCCGGGTTCTTGGAAGAAGCCGGACTCGCCCGTTATCTGGATTTCATCATCGATTCCAAAATCGTCGGCGTAGAAAAACCCGACCCCGCGATTTTTCAAATGGCTCTCGAAAAAGCAGGCCAACCACCCGAAGCCTGCGTCCATGTCGGCGACATCATCAGCGCCGATGTCGTGGGAGCGCGCTCTGTAGGCGTTCTCCCCGTCCTTCTCGACCCTGCCGACATCTATTCTCCCGACTGCGTCAAAATCAAATGTGTCTCTGAAATCGTTCCCCTCATTGAACAGTGGAACAACGAATCCGAATGATGCCATCTTCCCTTTTGACCTTGCCGTCAAAAATTTAACCGGTTTTTTCGGGATAACCTATATCAATCGTTTGCATAGTGGTCGCGCCGAAAATGTCCGTTATCATGGCGCATGCGGCCGCGCGGTCTCTTCCGGCTTCAATCGCTCTCGGCTCGGTGTGAAGCTTAATCGGTCTTTTCGAGCGTCCGCTTCTGAAATCCGTCCATTGATGATTGAACGACTCTCCGCGAGTCCAATCGAAATCCACTGAAAAGAAATCCACCAAAGCCAACCTGTCCCTAACGTCCCCTGCCCTTGCTGATATCTCCGCCGGATAATAATCCGTCAGAGCTACGGACACTTCGCCGGATCGTTCGCGATGCGCTTCAAGAGTTGCTTTTCCAGCCGCGACGGCAGGCCCTGCATCCTCTCCGGCCGTATACACGTCGAACGCGCGGAAAGCCTCTCCGGACGCCGCTCGCCCGCTCTGCTCGCTCATCATTCTTTTTCTCGTTGTGGCGACAGCCGCCGACCCGATGTCGCACATTATCCATTTCCTTCCCAACTTCTCGGCTACAACTCCCGTCGTTCCGCTTCCGCAGAAGAAATCCGCGACCAGACTGTCAGGCTCGGTCGAAGACAGCATTATTCTTTCGATGAGTTTCTGGGGCTTCTGCGTCGCGTAGCCTGTCCTCTCCCGCGAACCGGATTGGAGGCTGTTGATATCCGTCCACCAGTCCTCAGGGATTTTTCCCTCATCGAGATAGTATTTGTAATACCGGGTTTCGCCCCGGCTGTTTTTCGTGCCGTAAACGAGCCTGAATTCCCTTCCGTCCGGGTCGCGCTCCAACCTTCCGCCGAAGCTTTCTCTTCCGGATTTCATAGGGGCGCGCGCGGCTCCCGCGTTGAAATAACGCTCGGATTCTTTTTTTGCGAAAGATAGTATCGTGTTGTGTTTTCTGCCGAACATGCGCTTTGATTTTGCGCCCTGCGAAAAACACCATATTATTTCGTTCACAAAGTTTCTTCTGCCGAAAACCTCTTCGAGAACGAGGCGAATGTGAGCGGACGCCCGCCAGTCGGCATGAGCGTATATCGTCCCGCGCTCGCTTAAAAGCTTTTTCATAAGCAGCGCGCGCTCGTAAATCATTTGCAGATAAGCGTCCAGCCCGCCCGGCCAAACATCGCTGTAGTGTGGCGTTTCAACGCGCTTATCGCCTGTGTCTCCGAAATCAGATTCGCCGGCGAACTCGTTTCCGGTAAAAAAAGGAGGATCGATATATATCAGGTCGATTTTCTCTGAATAATCCGACTCAAGCGCTTTCATCGCGCGCGCGTTGTCGCCTCGAATAAGCAAGTTCCTGAAATCATTATTTCGGCATTTTTCTGATTCGGATGAGCGCGGGAAGTCGGAAATTTCAATTTGCTTTAATGAAGAGTTTCCGTAGTCGCAGTCGGAGCGCTTGCCCGACCATTCAAGCCGGACATCTCCGTCAGCGGCATCTTTGCGGGCGCGTTTTTTTTCAGTCATCGTAACGCAACTTTGGAATTGACGGCGGCGGTCCGCATCCCGTCTAATGATGGCAACGAAAAACGGATGTCTATCGCAGCCCGGCAGCTTCGAAGAACGGGCCGTACTTCCTGTCTTCGAGAAGAGTGTGGCTGACAAACCAGTTTTTGATAAAGTCCATGAATTCCGCAGCTTCCGACCAGTCGCCGGAGGAGAGCCGTTTCTTGAATTCGAGCAATTCCGCCAGAAGCCTGTCGTGTTCGCCCTTCTGTTTGTCGTAATCCGGGTATTCGTATTGCGACATCAAGGCTTCCTCGCGCTCGAAGTGAGAGCGAACCAATTCGATAAAAGAATCGAGCAACGGAAGGAATGAGGCGTTTTTCTCATCCGCCGCCGCCAGAAGTTCATTAGCCTTTGCGAACATGACCCTGTGCTGTTCGTCGAGTTCAGAGACGTTCACTTTGTACTCTTTGCGCCATTCGAGATCGAATCTGGCGCTGAAAGTTTTCACGCGCCTCTCGTACGTCTCCTGAAGTTTCCAATAGACGATTGGAATGTTTTCCACGAGCGACACATCGATTTTTATCATGGAAGCGTCCGTCGCGGCGCGCGCTTTAAAAACAGACTGCTCGCCGAAAAGCGCGAACTCCGCCCCGACAAAGCCTCCGGGCCGAAGTCTCTCGATTATCCTTCGCCCTGAATAAAGATAAACTTCTCCGCTCGTAAGAATGTAAAGACCCGGCCAGTTCTTGATGGGAAGCTCCTCGCCTTTAGCGCATATCACGGTTTCCATTCCGCGAGCTATCCTGTTGTGCGTCGGGTACGAAACCATTTCTCCGAACAGCCATGTGTTTTTAAGGAACTGCCTGTTGTAATGCAGTCGTCGTATCTCGTCTATGTAGCCGTTTCGTTTAGCGAACTCCATGTAAAAGTCCGAAGGCATAATAAGAGCCTTCACGTAGCTGACGGTTCTGTAGGTCGCGTTCGAAGGCTCCTTCATAACGCAAGACAACTCGCCCACCATCGCGCCTGCGGAAACCTGATTCCTCGTCCCGTTCTCCGAGTCGAGCATTTCCGCGACCCCCGACAGAATCAGATATATCCTGTCGGCGATCTCGCCTTTCTTCACGAGTATCGATCCCGCGTTGATGTTTTCAATCGGGCAGTTCAAAAGCATCTCGATGTCGTGCCGGGGCGATTCCGGAAAATAGTCTCCGAGGAAGTCCAGCGCGCACTGGGCGCAATAGTTCTGACGGCCCGGAATCAGCACGTCAGTCATTCCGAACACGGCGTTCGCTCCGATTTCCTTTTGCGCGTCCGTCAGTTCGAGAGCGGTGTGGCTGAGGATTATCTTGTCAGATTCGTCGTCGATGAAATCTTCCGCGCGCCCGTGTATAAGTCCGCCTCCGATGTCGATCTTTTTCAGGTTCGTCTTCATCAGATACAGTTCTTTGACCTTGTCTTGGAACTCTTTCGAGACGCCGCTCTTATTCGGGTCGTCGGTGACCATTCTGCCGAGGACGTCGAACGCGACAGTGTCCGCCCAGTGAGCGTATGTCCTGTAGCCGTCCCGCCACAAAGCCCTGAAAACCATCACGCTCGTCTCGACCGGGTGAGGAGAAAAGAGCGGCATGACTTCGAGTCCGTTGACGTTGTTCCACTTATCGAATTCGAGGTCGCGCACGTCGAAATACCTGTCGAAGCTTTTTTCCTCAATAGACATGAGAGCCGACAGTTTTTTGACCACTGACGCGCGTACGAGAGGCGTCGCGTAATACTTTATCCTGTGGTCGGAACGCACAAGAGACGTCAGCCCCGCGAAATGGTCGTCGTGCGCGTGAGTGTGAAATATCCCCTCGATCTCGCTCACGCCGATGCCTAGACATGTCAGGCTGTCAAGCACGTTCGGCCCGGCGTCTATCAGATAGACCCTGCCCTGAAAGGTTATCACGCTGGACATGCAGGGCCGGTTGATGTCCCAACCGTCGCCGTCGCCCGAATGAATTACGGAGAAATATTCGCGGTTGATCGAGTGAAGCCCCATCATGTACGGAGCCTCGTAGCGCTCCCCCGGAGCCAGATTCAAATCGACCCTTTCCGATTCGCCGTTGTAGATGAATTCATAGTTGTTGAAACCGGCGCGGTGGACGATGACGCCGTCCCTTAGCGTCACATCCTCTTTGTCTACAATGCGCGTGTCGACGAGGTCTTCGGTGAGCCTGATGTCGTCGAACGCGAACCAGTTTTTAAGACGCATCATGTCTACGGCTTCCGATTCGGACACTCCGGCGGCCATGATTTCTTCTGCGCTGACAAGCCCGTAGTTGCCCCTGAATATGTATTCGCTCTGAGCGCGCGCCTGATCCGCTATCCCTATCAGCATCGGTTTTCTTCCCGTGTTGTTCGGATGATTGGGCAGAAGCATCCCCTGCCTGTAAAACATCTGAAGCACGGGGAACTCGGCCAGATTCGCGAAACTTCCGTTCTGCGCCGAAACATCGGAGAGGAGGATTGCGTTGGGGCCGGTCTCGTACCAGACCCCGTTTTTTTCGCGGCTCGATATCAGGCCGCGCTTCATCATGTGTTTCACGCTGTCCGCCGGACACCCGCAAAGTATCCGCATATCGACTTCCGGAATTTCAATCCAGTATATCCCGGTCGCCACTTTAATCTTTTCCATTCGGAACTGCCTCCCGCCCGGAAACATCCCGGTTCGCCAGCGCCGCGTTGGGCATATCCCGCTCTCCGCAGCTTAATCATGTTATCACAAAAATCACGCTCTAAAAAGCTGATATATGTTTCGCTCTCTATTTATCCCTCATACCGCTCAATGCCGCGCATGCCCTATTACGCTTTGCGCATTCTATTCGACGACTGGATCGTGCAACTCGAACGTGCCCACCTTCTTGATGGTCTTTAGAGATTTCGCCACCTTGTCGTTAGCGCGGACGATATACATAGTCTGATCCTGCATTTTGCACGCTTGGGACACATATAACATCGAACCAAGCCCGGATGAATCGATAAACCTCAAATCGTCCATGTCGAGAACGACGTTTTTCCCTTTTCCCTTCACCCTTTCAGGCGTCTTAAGCATGAACTCCTGAGCGTCGATAAACATCAGTTCGCCTTTTAATTTCAACATGATTCCATTCTTTATGTTTTTTGCTTCCACAACCAGATCTCTCATCGCCGCCCCCTGCAAATAATAAGGATAATAATAATCAGTATTAAGAATTTTAGCTTAAAACAGAAAAAAAGAGCGACAGCGGGAAAAATAACGCGGCGGAAACCAGCAAGAAGGCGTTTCATATCTGCAATATTGCATAGTCAATATTGCAGTATTGAAACAATGGGCTTGTGGGTCGGTTCTTCATGGTTTCAGCAATTAATTCATTTTTCAATTTGTTAAAAGTTTTTTTGCGTTTTATTAGAATTTTTCTAGCTTGGCGCTCTTATTGATTCTATCCTTCGCATGAGTCGATATAAAGTGGCCATTTCTGAATCAGGCGAGCGCGTGTCGCACAGGTTCGATTGCGCTCACACAATATACATAATCGAGTTGGATGATGGAAAAGAAGCGCTCCGTCAATCCATATCGACAGAGAACATGAACGGAATACAAATGATGAGACAAGTCATCAATTCCGGGGCCGAGGCGATTATCTGCGGAGCCATGCCATGTTTCTATCACAGGATGGCGGATTCGGTGGGTATTAAGGTGATTTTTTACACAGGCGATATTGAAAGCGCGACAGTGGCTGCGGGGAACTCGGATCAGCCGGCGCAAAGCGCGCAGCCGCGACGCGGACACGGCAGGCGTTGCGGAATGAACAATGCGGCCCGCAACAGAAACGGATGCCGCGCTCGAATAATCGAGCGCGATGATTCTGTTGATTCGAAAAACGACGGGAGGATTGAGGATGCCTGATAAAGATGGTACAGGGCCGAAAGGCGGAGGGAAACGCGGCAAGCGCGGCGGAAGGCGCTCCGAAAAAACTCCCGCGACGAGCAATAAGAAGAGCGGGATGCCGGGAAGTCCGGCATGCGATATCTCTTCGGCAACTCCGCTCAAGCCGACAGGCGACGCCGCGTCCGGGCGTGCGGGCGGCAAAAAGCGATGCGGCCAAAGAATAGATGAATTTTCCAACCCTGAGTGGTGGAAATAACAATAACCGACAGAAAGGAGGTGAAAAACATGCCGGGATATGATGGAACAGGCCCGATGGGTTCAGGCCCGATGACAGGAAGGGCGCTCGGAAGATGCGCGGGCAACGCCGCGGAGGGCGCTTTTGCGGGAGCAGGACGCGGCGGATTTCCGAGAGGATGCGGAAGAGGCCGCGCGTTCGGCGGCGGACGCGGACAAGGCGGACGCCGTTTCGCTCAACCCGCTGGCTCAGCGGACGAAGCTTCATTTCTGAAGCGCGAGGCCGAAGCTCTGGAATCGCGTCTTGCGGATTTGAACAGCAGGATCGCTGAACTGGAACAGGAGCGATAGAGCAGACTCAGCAATGCGGCGCGGCGGCGCGACGGCTTCCGCGACGGGCAACAATAACGCGCCGGGATCGCCTCTCGCGCTCCCGGCTCACGTTATCGCGATGTATAACAATATGAGGGGGAATAAAATGAAAATCGCAATAACATCAAAAGGAACCACTGTGGACTCTCCTGTCGATCCGAGATTCGGCAGAGCCGCCGGCTTCATGGTTTGCGACATCGACACGGGCGAATGCGCATACAAGGACAACGCGCAGAACCTCAGCGCGTCTCAGGGCGCGGGAATACAGAGCGCGAAGAATGTCGCCGACAGCGGAGTGTCGGCCATTGTCACGGGACACTGCGGCCCCAAGGCGTTTTCCGCGCTTAAAGCCGCCGGCATTAAGATTTACACCGGAGCGGAAGGAACCGTCGCCGAAAACATCGAGAAATTCAAAGCCGGGTCTCTTAAAGAAATAGACAACGCGGATGTCGAGGGACATTGGTCGTGAAAGAAGAAAAAAGACAAACGACAACCATCGCCGTGGCGAGCGGCAAGGGCGGAACCGGCAAAACCACCGTAGCCGTAAATCTCGCTTTGACATTCAGCCGCGCAGGGAAAAAGACGCTCCTGCTTGACTGCGATGTCGAAGCGCCGAACGCTCACATATTTCTCGGGACCGAGGGCATGGAGTCATCGCGGGTGACGGTTCGCGTCCCGGTCGTGGACGAGTCAAAGTGCGACGCCTGCGGAGCGTGCGGGAAAGCGTGCAGGTTCAGCGCGATTGTCTCTCTAGGTGGCAAGGCGCTGACTTTCCCATCGCTCTGTCACGCCTGCGGCGGATGCGTCATCGCGTGCCCAACCAAAGCGATATCCGAAGGAGAGCGCGAGATAGGCGCGGCGTTCCGAGGAATGTTTCACGGAGTAGATTTCGCTTACGGAAAGTTGAGGATAGGAGAAGCAATGTCCCCGCCTCTCATCCGCGTGGTGAAAAAATTCAAGTCCGACGCCGAACTTACTATTGTGGATTCTCCTCCGGGGACGTCATGTCCGGTCGTGCAATCCGTCCGAGGCAGCGATTACGTGGCGCTTGTGACGGAGCCTACGCCCTTCGGGCTGCACGATCTTAAACTGGCGGTGGAAATGATACGCGAGATTGGGATTCCGTTCGGATGCATAGTCAACCGCGCGGAGGCCGGGGACAGGCGCGCTCATGATTTCTGCCTCGAAAACGACATCCCCGTCATAGGAGCCATTCCTGACGACAGGCGCGCGGCGGAAGCTTATTCAAGAGGGATTCCTCTTATCGACGCGCTCCCTGATTTCAAACTATTATTCGAGGAGCTTGGCGGCAGATTGATCGAAACCGCCGAGGCTTGCGCGAGGAAGGAAGTCCGGCGATGAAAGAATTGACAATTGTCAGTGGCAAAGGCGGGGCCGGCAAGACGAGCGTGGCCGCTTCATTTGCGGCCTTGGCGCGCGACAAGGCTATCGCCGACTGCGACGTGGACGCTGCCGACCTCCACCTTGTCATGGAGCCTACGATAAAGCATAGAGAGCCTTTTTCGGGAGGCTCCAAAGCTGAGATAGATTTGAAAATATGTTCCTCCTGCGGACTCTGCCGGACCCTTTGCAGGTTCGACGCCATAGACAAGGATTACAAAATAGACGATTTTGCGTGCGAGGGATGCGGAGTATGCGCGGACAACTGCCCGGAGAAGGCGGCGCTGCTTATCCCCCGGCAGGCGGGCGAGTTGTTTGTGTCGGACACGCGGAACGGCCCGATGGTTCACGCCCGCCTTATTCCGGGAGAGGAAAACTCAGGGAAGCTTGTTTCGCTCGTCCGCTCCAGAGCGAGAGAGATCGCGGAAAACGAGAAACTTGGGCTTGTTCTCATCGACGGTTCTCCGGGGATAGGGTGTCCGGTGATAGCTTCCGTGACGGGCGTTTCATTATTGCTGATTGTCACAGAACCGACGTTGTCCGGCCTCCACGACCTTGACAGAATCGCGTCTCTCGCGGGTCATTTCGGCATACCGTCCGCGGTTTGCGTCAACAAATTCGACATCAACATCGAAATGACGGAATCTATAGAGAAATACTGCGCGGGGAAGAAACTGCCGATTGTCGGAAGGATACCTTACGATACTCTTGTCACGAAAGCGCAGATTGCGGGAGTAAGCGTGGTAGAATATTCTGGCGGGGCCGCGGCGCTCGAAGTCTCGCGGGTCTGGAAGAAAACAAACTATATGCTCGAAACGTGTTGAGCAAAAGGGGAATGTAAATGGCAAAGGGAAAAGTGGCCGCCGTATGTTCCGGCGCCGAGCGCGGCAAAGGGAAAACGCGCGTCCGCGAAGCTATGCTGATCGCCGGAGCCGGACTCGAAGGAGACGGTCACGCTCGAGGCGGCGCAAGACAGTTGAGCATCCTGTCCGGCGAGACTGCGAAACGACTAAATGAAGACCATGGACTGGGAGCGCAACCGGGAGACTTCGCGGAAAACATTCTCACGGAAGGATTGGACTTCGCGCGGCTCAATGTCGGAGACAAGCTGAAGATAGGAGAGGCGGTGGCGCGCATAACGGAGATCGGGAAACCGGAGCACGGCCCGAATGATTTTAACTTTAAAGGATTCGCCCCTCTTGCAAAAACCGGCTTGTTCGCCGAGATTATTGTCGGCGGCCGCGCGCGGGAAGGCGACGAGATATCGAAAATCGAAGACGAATAAGATTAAGGTCTGATAATCGGAGAAAGATCATGCCCATATACGAATATGAATGCGGGAAATGCGGGAACAGGCACGAGCATCAGCATGCCGCGAACGCGACGAGGGACGAAGCGCCGCCCTGCCCTTCCTGCGGCTCTCAGTCGTCGGAACGCGTTTTTTCTTCATTCTCTGTCGGAAAACAATCATCTCCCGGCTCCGGCGCGACATGTTGCGGCGCGGCAAACCCGTCCGAAGCCGGATGCGGCGGCGGCTCATGCTGCGGGAAAGGACGGTAAGA
Organism: bacterium; assembly: GCA_029564595.1. Classification (GTDB taxonomy): domain Bacteria; phylum UBP15; class UBA6099; order UBA6099; family UBA6099; genus UBA6099. The sequence continues at coordinate 248,382 of JAKQPS010000113.1, forward strand.
CTGATATGTCGTCTAGATGCGTTAACGCGGATAAAACTCCCGAAGCGTTTTTCGTGTGGCTGAGAGACAGGTTTCCGGAGGCCGGCGGTTTCATCGACGTTTCGGCGCCGCCCGAAGATTCCAACATCGGGCCTCTGGACAACGCCGACGCGAACGGAACCATTCACGGAATATGCGGCGACACGATGGAGATATGGCTGAAGATTGAAAACGGGGTCGTGACGGACGCCAGATACGCGACTAACGGTTGCTTCTCGTCGAGAGCCTGCGGGGCGGCGGCGACATATCTTGCCAAAGGCGAAAGAATCATAGACGCTCTCGGCATATCCCCGCGCGACGTGATGAATCTGCTGGAACTGATTCCCGGCGTTGACATTCATTGTTCGATACTTGCGATATCAACCCTTTACAGGGCGATTGCGGAATACATTCTAAAAGGCAATATCAGCGTGGAAATGAAATAGCGATGAGCGCGGCAAGAGCGCAATCTCAACAGGAGGAAACACAAGATGGGTTCTGACGGCAAATGCGGACACGGCGGCGGCGGATGTTCAAGTGGAAACGAGCATCAAGGCGGCGGTCGCGATGAAATGAATGAATTTCTGGACAACCAACTGCTCTCCAAGCGGATGTCGATGATTAAGAACAAAATCATCGTCATGAGCGGAAAAGGCGGCGTTGGAAAAAGCACGGTGGCGGCGAACATAGCGGTGGGTCTGGCCATGCGCGGGCTGCGCGTGGGGTTGCTGGATGTCGATATTCACGGGCCGAGCGTGCCGAGGCTTCTGGGGCTGGCGGATGCCCGCCCCGACCACGACGAGTTCGGGCTGAAACCTGTCGAATGCAAAGTCGGCGACGCCGTCCTCCGGGTGATGTCTATCGGCTTTCTCACATCGAACAGGGACGAAGCGATAATCTGGCGCGGCCCTATGAAAATGACCGCGATAAAACAGTTCCTGAAAGATGTCGCATGGGGCGAACTTGATTTCCTTGTCATCGACTCGCCTCCGGGAACGGGAGACGAACCGCTTTCGGTGTGCCAGTTGATTCCCGGCCTGACAGGCGCGGTAATCGTCACCACTCCCCAGAAACTGGCCATAGACGATGTGCGCAAATCCATCGCTTTCTGCAACAGGTTGAACCTTAGGGTTCTTGGAGTCGTCGAAAACATGAGCGGCTTCGTTTGTCCGAAGTGCGGCGAAACGATAGACGTGTTCAAGAGCGGAGGCGGACAGGAAATGGCCTCCGACATGGGAGTTCCTTTCCTCGGCAAAGTTCCGCTGGACCCGGCGGTTGTCGCGGCTGGAGACGACGGGTCTCCGGTGGCGGCGTCTATAGCGGACGGGCCGACAGCCGCCGCATTCAGCCTTATGATTGAGCCGCTGTTGACATTAGTCAATAACGACGGCGAGCAAATTCAACAGAAAGAAGGGGCCGCGATGAGAATAGCGATACCGACCGCGCAGGGAAGTCTCTGCATGCACTTCGGCCATTGCGAAGTATTCACGATATTCGACGTCGAGGACAACAAAGTTGTGAAAACTCAGACGCTGACGCCTCCGGAGCATGAGCCGGGGGTGATTCCCAAATGGCTTAGCGAGCAGAAAGCGACTCACATCATCGCCGGAGGGATGGGTTCGCGCGCGCAGGATTTGTTTAAACAGTACGGCATAGAAGTTGTGGTGGGCGCTCCGGCGCTGGCTCCTCAGAATGTCGTCGAGCAATACCTGTCAGGCTCGCTGCAATGCGGCGGCAACGTCTGCGACCACTGAGAAAATGGAAAACTCTCTGTTTGCTTGTCGATATGGTGTTAGGGTTAACTCTGGAACGGTTCTTGCCTTAGAACTGCAATGCGGATGCGTTACATCAGACTGACAGTTCGGTAATTTCAGCAAAGTTCTCACAAGCCGCCTTGAAGGAACATTTCAAGGCGGCTTTTTGAGTCTTAATCAAAACAAAACCGCCACCCTTTCCGTTGCGCGAAAAACTATCGATAATCAACCCGATTTCACCGTTAGATATGGCGAAACGGAAGCTATTTTCATAACGGGAAGCAAATTATGATATGCCGTGTTTTTTCATTTTTCTCCAGAGGGTGGCGTAGCTGACGCCAAGCTCTCTGGCGGTTTCGGCTCTGTTGCCGGAGTTGCGTTCAAGAGCCATTTTGATGGTTTCGGCTTCTGCGGTCATTAGAGGGGCGTCCGCGGAGGGTTGCGGCGCGGCAACGCGCATTTGGGCGTGTTCGGCGGGAAGGTGCTCGATTTCTATCATGTTTCCGTGGCACAGCACGAAGGCGTGCTCGATTATGTTCTCCAATTCGCGCACGTTGCCGGGGAATGAATGTTTCATCAAAACGCTCATTACTTCTGGAGAAACGTCGCGGATGTTCTTTTCTCTTTTGAGATTAAAATGCTTGATGAAATGTTCGACGAGCAGCGGAATATCCTCGCGTCTTTCGCGCAGCGGGGGCAGCTCGATCCTGACCACGTTCAGCCGGTAGTATAGGTCTCTTCTGAAAGAGCCGTTCTCCACAAGTTCGGCGAGCGGGCGGTTTGACGCGGCGATTATTCTGACGTCGGCTTTCGTTGTGGACACGGAACCTAGAGGCTCATACTCTTTCTCCTGAATGACGCGCAGTAGTTTGACTTGAGCGGCCGGGGAAATGTCGCCTATTTCGTCGAGGAAAATCGCGCCGCCCTCCGCGAGCGCGAATCTGCCCGGCTTGTCGCGGACGGCGTCGGTGAATGCGCCCTTCACATATCCGAAAAGTTCGGACTCGAAAAGGTTGTCGGGCAGGACTCCGCAGTTGACAACGACATACGGTTTGTCTTTCCGGGGGCTTAGATTATGGATGGCGCGAGCGAAGAGTTCTTTGCCGGAACCGCTCGGCCCTTCTATCAGGACGGTGGCGTCGCTGTCAGCTATGTCCGGTAGGATGTTGAATATTTTATGTATATTTCTGTTCTTGCTTACGATGTCCTCGAAAGTGTATTTGCCGCCGATTTCCTTTTTGAGGGCTTCGATGGCGGAAAGGTCGCGGAAGGTTTCGACGCCGCCGATTTGTTGTCCGTCGTCGCCGACGAGCGCGGAAGCGCTGACGCTTATCGGAATTGAGGAGCCATCCTTGGAGATGATATTCAGAGGGCGGTCCACGACGTCGCGCTTCTCTCTTACGGCTTCGTCGATGGCGCACGCTTGCCGGCAGATGCTCGCCCTGAATATCTCGTGACAGAATTTACCGATAGCCTCTTCTCTTGTGTAACCTGTTATTCTCTCTGCTGCCCGGTTGAAAGTGGTTATTCTTTTGTCGGCGTCGATGGTAAAAACGCCGTCGGCAATGCTGTCGAGGATAGTTCCGACAAATCCGCCGCATTCGTTTTCGCCAACGGAGAATTTCAATGCGATGTTCCTTCCATGTCCGTTTTGTAATGCCGCGCTGTCCGCGCTGTCGCTCGAACTAGCCGCGATTGCTTATTCAATTATATAATCGCGCCGGCGAAGGTTTCCATATATACGAAAACAAGACCGCGACGGTCTAAGATAACCGAAGCCGTATCGGGCAAATAAAAAACGCAACCGGCATGTTAAACCGGCTGCGTTGATACATCTGAATCATGTGCGAGACGCGAAGCGACCCGGAAAAGGAACCGGGGAGCGACGCGTCGAACTTCCGGATCGGTTTATTACCAGCGTTTGCCGCCGCCGCCGTAACCGCCGCCGCCGCCGTAGTCGCCATCGCCGCCGCGACCGCCGCCACCGCCACGGCTTCCGCCGCCGCCGTAGCCACCGCGTCCGCCGCCGCCGCCGCCGCGATTTCCGCCGCCGCCGTAGCCGCCGCGTCCGCCGCCGCCTCTATCTTCTTTCGGTCGGGCGATATTAACTGTCAGCGCTCTGCCGTTGACTTCTTTCCCGTTCAACGCGCTGATCGCCGCGTTAGCTTCTTCGTCAGTGTTCATCTCGACGAATCCGAAACCCTTGCTTCTTCCGGTTTCCCTGTCGGTGATCACAGTCGCGCTCAACACGGTCCCGTGCTGCGAGAACAACTTCTCGAGTTCATCGCTTTTCATTCCGTAATCCAGACTTCCTACAAACAGTTTCGTGCTCAAAACACACTCTCCTTTATTATCCTCCCCGCCGAGGCGGCGCGCATAAACGCGCCCTTCCAGTTCCGTTCAGGCATCCGGACTCGACAGTGTTGAGGTGAATTTACAATTTTTCGACAAGCAGTTCCCATTCGCGACGGCGCGATTCATAAACTTGCGCCGGATATGATTATACGCTTTTTTTAAAGTAAACTCCATTATTAGAAAATAATTCTTTTTGGCTAATCCCGGCCAACGCGCTTATTTCCTAACAGGAATGCCATTTGAGGCAAGATGCTCTTTCATCTGCGCGACGCTGAATGTTCCGAAATGAGCTATGGAAGCGACAAGAACGTGGCGCGCAAGCCCCTCGATGATTGCTTGAGAAAGGTGTTCGAGCTTGCCCGCGCCGCCCGATGCCGTAACCGGTATGCCTACCGCCCCGGCGATGGCCTTGGTCATCGGAATGTCGTAACCGTTAAGAGTTCCATCCGCGTCCATGCTGGTCGGAAGCAAGGCCCCCGCGCCGAAATCCTCCATTTTCTTGGCCCATTCGACGGCGTCGATGCCGGTCGGCTTTGTTCCGGCGTTCACTACAACCTCGAATCCGGAAGGAACCGTTTTCGAGCTTTTCGTGTCGATTGCCACGACGATTTTTTCGCCGCCGAAAGCTGCCGCCGCTTCGCGTATCAGTTCGGGGTTCTTGACGGCGGCCGTATTAATGCCCACCTTTGCGACGCCGATTTCGAGAAGAGCTTCGATGTCCGACGTCGAGCGAATTCCTCCGCCGACGGTGAGCGGGATTGAGCATCGTTCTAGAGTCCTTTTCACCGCGTCGCGTATGGTGTCTCTGTTTTCGACGGTGGCGGTGATGTCGAGAAAGACGAGTTCATCCGCGCCGGCAGCACTGTAAGCGGCCGCGCTTTCCGCGGGGTCGCCGACATCCTTCAACTCGACGAAATTAACTCCTTTCACCAGCTTGCCGTTCTTCACGTCAAGACAAGGGATTACATGCGTGTAGTTCATAGAATCCTCCTAATAGTAGAATCATAGCGGCTAAGCGGATATTATCTCATAAAACAATATTTTCGTCGCCTCCCCGCGGCTTATCATGTAAAATTGATTTCGTTATATATCGATAAGGGTTACATGGTGAACGCATGGCTCGTGCCGGAATGGATAACGACATACCCGCCTCGGAAGGAACGGATTTTTCGCGCAACGACGGGATGTCGGAAGACCGCTTTGCGCGCGGTTTCATGAGGATTCTGATTCCGGCGTTTTTAGCGGTCGCCGTTTTGTATTCATTGATGATGCCAGCATGGTTGAATTCAGACGAGCCTTTTCACTACAAATATATAAAAGTCATACAGACCGAGTTGAGGATACCATCCCACGAGGAGACATATCAGGCGGCGCATCCTCCGTTGTATTATGCCGCCGCCGCTGTTTGGGGGCTTCCGTTCAGGAGCGCGCACTCGGACGCGCAGAACCACTGGCTGAGGCTGATGTCGGTTGTCTTCGGAACGCTTACGGTCTTCATAATCTTCAGGACGGGCCGGGACGCTCTAGGCTCTCCGGTTCTCGGCGCGGGCATGGCGGCTTTCGCGGCTGCAAATCCAGCTTTCGTTGTGATGAACTCCGTCGTCAACAACGACACCGCCGCGATTCTGGCGTGTTCCGCGACGATTTACTTTATACTCATGATAAATCGGAACGGCGGAAGCATTTGGCGCGCGGCGGCTTGCGGAGCGGCTTCCGGCTTGTGCTGCCTTGTCAAAATCAACGCCAATCTGATACCGGTCTTCTTTCTTTTTTTCTATGCGCTTCATCCCGCAAACCGCGCCCGGAAAGTTTCCGCTATCTGTCTGGAAACCGCCGTTTATCTTCTTGTATTCGCGGCTTTGGCGTCAAGCTGGTTCGTGGCCGGGTATCTCAACCTCGGCGACAGAGTGTTTTTCAACCCCGTCAACGAAACCAGCCCAAACTATCTTCATATTCCCGGCAATTTGTTGTGGTTTGTCAAATCGCACGCGCTCAACTTCTGGATTCCTCAGGACTATCTGAGGGGATACCCGCAAAATCTGCCTTTCATGATGAAGCTTCTCTATTTTTCTCTTTCGGCGATATTCGTGGCGCTAGCGGTATTCGGTTTGGCGCGGACGGCTCGGGGCAAAAACGGGCTGGAAAGGCACGCGATGCTTTCGTTTTACGCGTGCGCCGCCGTGTATATTGCGCAGATGGCGGTTTACAACGCGCAGATGCCTGTGGCGCAGGCGAGGTACGCATATATAATCATCGCGCCGATTGCCGCAGTCGCCGCCGCGCCTGTTAAAAGCATTCTAGGCGACCGGTTCGGCGCTTTCGTGGTCGGCGGCGCCGCTGTGGGGTTCGCGCTGCATCTTGTGTGGTCGCTGGTTTATTTGCGCGCAATCGGGCCGATGCCGTTTTCGGTTTGACGCTCCGCGTTCTTCTCGCCTTTTTGTTTATGGTTTATAATCCCGACTAATGATAGAAAATAGTGTTTCACACGATCGACCGCAGATAAGCGTTATATTTCCCGCGTACAACGAGGAAAAACGCATTCCGGAATCCCTTGAGAAGACAACGCGGTATCTGTCCGGCGCGGGCCGCGCGTTCGAGATAATCGTGGTGGACGACGGAAGCAGGGACGCCACTTCAGACGTTTCGCGCGCGCAACTTGAAATATCCGGCGCGGATTTCAGCATAATCCGCCTTGATGAAAACCGTGGCAAGGGATACGCGGTGAGAACAGGAATGCTGTCCGCGCGTGGCGATTACGTTTTTTTCTCCGATGCCGACCTTTCCACTCCCATCGAGGAAATCGACCGACTACTTCCGCTGATTGAAAACGAATATGACATTGCGATCGGATCAAGGGCGCTGCGCGATTCCAAACTTGACAAAAGACAACCGATATACCGCGAAACTTCGGGCAAGTTGTTCAACCTCGCGATGCAGGCCGCGCTTTTGCCCGGGATAAAAGATTCGCAGTGCGGTTTCAAGGGGTTCCGCGCGGAAGCCGCGCGAAGAATAGCCGAGATTCAAAAATTCGACAGGTTCTCGTTCGACGTGGAGATGCTCTGGATCGCCAGAAAACTCGGTTTCAAAATCAAAGAGGTTCCGGTGCGGTGGTCGAACAATCCTGACACGAGAGTGAGCTATTTGAAGGACGGCCTCGTAATGGTCGCCGACTTATTCAAAATACGTCTGGCGCACAGGAAAACGAACTTCGAACCCTGCCCGAAACAAGAGACAACCCGATAAGAACCCGACCCGTTTACAGGAGCGGATGCTCAGACATCGCTTTTAGTCGTCTCCACCTTCGCTCGACTTCCGCCTCGAAGGATTTCAATTCATTTTCGAACGCTGGTTTGGCGAATTGTTTCGTCTTGCCCATCATCTTGAGCCAGTCCAACGCGGGAATGCGCTTGTTTTTCTCTTCGGGATCGTAAGTGAGAGTGGTCACGCCGTTTTCTATTTCATAAAGCGGGAAGAAGCAGCAGTCGACGCCAGCCTGAATAACCTCGCGGCATTTATTTTCGGGTATGCGCCAGTTGAGCGGACAAGCCGAGAATATTTTTCCGTAAACGAAGCCGTGTTCGCGGGCCATGTACTGGGCTTTAGCGGCTTTGCGTGTAAGGTCAAGATGGTTGCACTCCGCGCCTGTAAAGACATAAGGAATGTGGCAGGCGTTCATAATCTGCACGGTGTCTTTGTGGTGAGTCTTCTTGCCGTGCTGAGCCGGGCCGACGTGGCTGGTAGTGGTCTCGTGTCCCAGAGGGGTGGAAAAAGACAACTGGTGTCCGGTATTCATGTAGCCGCCGTTGTCGTATTCAAGGCAAATCATATTGTTGTTGCGCAGCGCGGAGCCGATGGTCGGCCCCATGCCGATGTCGTTGCCGCCGTCGCCTGTGACCATGATAAAAGTGATGTCGAGGTCGGAAGGCAGTTCGCCCCGCCGTTTTTTCTCGTGGTACATCTCGACTATTCCAGCGACTGTGGGCGCGCCGTTCTGGAAAAGGTTGTGGACGTAAGTCTGCCTGTGGGCGCTGTTGGGATATCCGGTTCCGATAATCATGCCGCAGCCGGTATGGAACAGAGTGACGACCGGGCCTTCGATGCCTCTCATAAAGAGGTTGAGGGAGGGGATGATGCCGCAGCCGGGGCAGGCTCCGTGTCCGGGGGCCAGCCGTTTCGGCATGCGGGTCAGTTCTCTTGAGTTGACCCCTTTAACCTGAAGCTTTCCGGTTTCAGGGTCGGGAGAGACGCTGATGATGCCGGGGGTGAGAGCCGCGATGTCCAGAGGGGGATCGACGCGTTCTGGTTTGAATCCGGTCTCGCCCTCGAAAGCGCCGACATATTCATAGGGCTTGGCGACTTTTCCGGTCTGCGCCGTCTCCAACGCCTCGTTGAGCAGCTTCACGGCGTCGCTGATGTAGAACTCCAGACCGCCGAGGCCGTAAATGCGCGAGAAGATGAGAGATTTGTTTTCGGGATCGTCCTTGAGGGCGGCCTTAATCTCGATCGTCATCATGCCGCCCCATCCGCCGAACGTGTCCTGCCTGTCTGCGACGCATATCGCTTTGCAGTTTTTGAAGACAGCCTGAATCTCCCTAATCGGGAACGGGCGTATCACGTTGGCGGTGACAAGCCCGACTTTTTTGCCTTCGGCTCGAAGGACGTCTATGGCCGCGCGAGCGGTGCTGCTGGAACTGTTCAACATGAACAGAGCTGCTTCAGCGTCTTCCATTCTGTAGGTGGTGACAAGCTCATATTTGCGTCCGCTTATCGCCGCGTATTCCTCGAATATTTTCGGTATCACATCGTACGCGCGAATCATCGCGTCGCTCTGCTGTTTTCTGTTGTTGATCAAGTCGTCGTTCATGTAAGGGCCGACGGTTATCGGGTTAGTCGGGTCGAGCAGGTCGTAGTCGGGTTTGAACGGGCCGATGAATTCGCGCACGGCTTCATCGTTCTTGAAAACGCGCACTCTGCGTTTCTGGTGGCTGGTAAAGAATCCGTCCTGCGAAACGATGACGGGCAGGCGCACATCGGGATGCTCGCCGACGCGGACGGCGCAGATGTTCATGTCGTAAACGGCCTGCGGGTCCGGAGCCATAAGAATAATCCAGCCGATATTGAGACAGGAAGCAAGGTCTGAATGATCTCCGCGGATGTTAAGCGGGCCGCTGACGGCGCGGTTCACAAGGTTCAGAACCATAGGCAGGCGGGTTCCGCTCTGAACGGGAAGTTGCTCAAGGGCAAAAAGAAGCCCCTGCGCGGAAGTGGCATTGAACACGCGGCCTCCGGCGGCGGCGGCTCCGAAACATATCCCGGCGGCTCCGTGCTCTCCGTCGCCCGGAACCATGTTTATGGTGTTGTAGCCGTTCGCTTTCAGGCGGTCCAACTCTTCGGGTATCTGAGTCGAAGGCGTGATGGGATAGTAGCCCATCACGTGGTAGTTTATCTGCGACGCGGCCGCGGCGGCCATCTCGTTGCCGCTGTCCACCACGCTTGTCTGTTCGTACTTTTCGGAAGCTTCGTTTTTCATCGCTCCAGAAGCCATCGTTGTTATTCCTCCCAAATTATGTTCGCGCGCTCGGCGCGCTTAGGCGTTTCGCGCGGCGGCTCAAATCACTCCGCCGCCTCTCTGGCTGACGTCAGAGCCTGCTTCGGACATACCTCTACGCAACGCAGGCACCCTTTGCAGTGCATGTAATCAATGTGATCGAAGAACTGTCTTTCTTTCCCCTTTTCGTCGGTTTTGCGGGAGAAGATGATGCACTGATCCGGGCAAGCGGTGTCGCACTCGGCGCAGTTGATGCACTTCGATTCGTCCCAAACGGGTTTGAACCCTGTGCGGGAAGCGGTCAAATCGTTCAACACTGTGTTGCCGGGGTTGACGATGACGCCGCCGATGGGCGCGTTCTTCCATCCCAGTTTCGGCTGGAACTGCTTGAACTCCGAAATCGGATATTTATCGTCCGCCGGGACTTCATAGAGCGCCGCTTCTTCGTAGCCCCGTTTGAATCCTTTTATGTTAGGCTCGACAAGCGCCGGATACTTCTTTTCAAACATGCGTCTTATGCCCGCTTCGAGCGCGTCTTTGTCAAGAAACTCCACCGCTCTCGATATCGCGCCGATGATTACGGTGTTTATCCTTACTTTCTCTTCGACGGCGATCTTCATGGCGTCTATGCAGTACAGCGTGACGCCGCCGGGTATTTTCAACAGGTCTCTGGTTTCTTCGGGGGATTTCGTGGTGTTTACCACTATCTGAGCGCCGGGCTTAATCCCGTTCATAATAGGCACGCTCTTGACCAGCACCGGAGCGAAAACGACCAGAAGATGAGGCTCTGTGACAGGGCTGTTGATGCGTATTTCCTTGTCGCTCTCGGCGAGCCTGATGTAGGCGCGGACGGGAGTGCCTTTCTTCTCCGAGCCGTAACTGGCGAAACTAATGCCGTTAAGGCCCATGTCCATAATGGCGGCGTCGGCCAGAATCTTGCCGGCAAGGTTGGCCCCCTGCCCTCCTATGCTCTCCATGCGGATTTCGTAATTGCCGAACTGGTTCTTTTTCGTGATGACTTCCTTAGCTGTGTCAGTAGTCAAGTCCACCACCCCTTCGATGTTGAATGTTTCCGGAATAGAACCGCGTCATTAAAAGACGCGATTCGCCCGGACGCCCTGCCTATGTCAATCATTTGAATATCATAATGAAAAAAACGCGGTTTTACCACATCCGGGAGAAATATTCGAGCGCCTTCGACGCAAGTTGCGGAATTTCACTTGACTACAAAAAAAGCTTCTTGTTTGGCTTGGCAAATGGGGCATTTCTCAGGGAGAATTCCATCTGACACATACCCGCAGACATTGCACACGTAATATTCAGTTTCCCGTTCTTGAGCGAAATGGTCGAGCATCTTCTTGTAAAGTGACGCGTGGAACTCCTCGGCGTCTCTCGAATATGTGAACGCGAGAGCGGCTATCGGGTTGTCCTCTTCGTGAGCGGTCTTTATGAACTCCGGGTACAACACCTCGCTTACGTTTTTCTCGCCCTCGAACGACGCTGTAAGGTTCGATTCGGTGTCCTTAAGTTCTTTCATATTCTTCAGGTGCTTCTTAGCGTGTATTAGCTCGGCCTCGGAAATCGCTCTGAAAAGTTTGGCTATCTGCGGATAACCCTCATCCATAGCTTTGTCCGCGTAAAGCCTCAGCCTGACAACAGCCTTCGCCTCTCCTGCGAAAGCGGCTTTGATGTTTTCCTCAGTTTTTGACATGCCTGATTTTCCTCCGTGTTCAGTCCAGTTTAAGCTCTGCGGCGGTCATAATAATCTTCGGAACGCGGGGAGCGGCGTCTCCGAAAAGAGCGTCCGCAACCGCTTGATCAAACGAGCGATAGTTCAACTCCGCGCGCACTGTCACCGGCTTTTTCGCATCGGCGGGAATGACGAACGCAAAGCTTTCGACGGCATACCCCTTCGGCGGGATGGTTTTATTGTAGGCGAAATGTGAAATCTTCCACGGTTTCAGAGTGGGCTGGCCGAAGTCGTCCACAGCAAGGCTGTTGAAGATGACGGCTTTAGAATCGATTGCGCCTTTTTCATCCACAGCGCCCGAGCGCCAGAAAATTTTTCCCGCCGCGTCTTCCGCCCTCACGTCCAGCCACATCTGCCTGAGTTCGGTAAGGCTGGTTGGGAGGTTGTGTCCCGCCGCGATATTCTCCACTTTCACATCAACAACAGTCAGTCCGGGGGAGCTGGTCGCCGCTGAGGACAGGCTCAGGCGAGCCGCCGCCTTCAATCTCTTTTCAGCAATCACGGCGTGTTTTTCAGAGCCGAGCAGACGGGACATAACGAAATTGCCGCCGACGAATTCATGCGTGTATATGTGGGGCCTCTCGTCCGCGATTTCGGAAGCGTATCCGGGATTGGGAACCCGCTTGAGAGTGGCAGCCACCTCGGGCAGATTGTCTATTGGGGCCATGTGGCAGTCCTGACATACTATGCCGTTGCGGGCGTACACCGAATGGCGCCATTCGTCGTATGTCCGCTCGATTGGAAATCCGGTCGAGCCGTGAAAAACGTTGTGGCAGTTGCCGCAGAACTCCGCGCTCGTGTGCAGTTGGGAATAAACGCTGTCGTGGAAAGAAGCCTCGGAGTCGCCGAACGGGCCGCGTTTGAGTTGTCCGGGGTCTATTGCCACCGCCATGTTGTGAGGTTCAAGCGCCCGCGTCTTCTGATAATGCGTCGAATCTATCGAGTGGCAATAGTCGCACTGTACGCCGTTGGCGGATATGTTGTCCAGTTTCTCCATATCCGCCGGAGCGACGAGCTTGTCGGTCATCATGCCGATCGGGGAATGGCATCCGATGCACTCGGTTCCGATGGCCCCGCCGGTTTCTTCGAATGCCATTTTCCATTTCTTCTGCCAGACGGGGTCTTTGAACGAATTGGCGTGCATGGAGCCTTCCCACTGCTCATGAATGCCCTGATGGCACGCGCCGCACGTCTCCGGCCCTGTAAAATCGTTTACAGTGACCTGTCTGTCGCCGGTGATTTTTAAAAGGTTTGGAAAAAAACGATATTCGCTATTGTCGGAGCCGGCGGAGATGTTAGCTCCCGCAAAAATGAGAGCCGCCGCGATTAACGCTGGAGCCGCCCAAATATACCTGCCGCGTTGTTTCATGTCAGACACCCCCGATGTAAACAAAGATTAGGACGCGCATGTTCCCGGAACTGATGTCGAGGATGTCCGATAACCCCATTCGAGAGGTTATTTCCCTTCCTCGACAGGCATCAGCAGATTGCCGACGCGGGTCATCAGATTGCCGACCTTGATGCCGTATTCGGCGGTTCCCCTGAAGGAAACAAGCTGTTGGCGGGTGGCGTCGAGAGCGCCCACTTCGCTCGACAGGACTTTTAGGGCGGCGTCGAGGTCCTTGAAATCCATGCCTACGTAAGGCCGCCTCTTGGTTTTGCCTTTCGTCGCCTTGATGTCCCCTTCATCTATCCGGATGTGAACCGCAGGCTCTTCAAGATTGACAGTCCACTCGATAATCTTTTTGCGGGCGGTCTTCGTGAGCCTGTATATGTAATCGTCTCCGCCGCGCGACATCTCCTGCAGCGCGAACGCCACCATGTACAACATCATGCGGACTTTAAGCAGCTTTTCCTCTTCTGTCTTGCACTTGTATTCGGGCATCAGCATCTTCATTTTCATCATCATCTTCATTAGGAAGGTCATGAGGATAATCAGGTGGGACATCCCGGATATCTTGGGGAGAATCATCTTGCCTGTGAAGAAACCGTTCATATCCGCGCAATTCTTAAAAGTCATCGTGATGACGGGTTTGTCGTGCGTCCCCTGCTTGACCGAGACGGTCCCTTTCTCGAAAAGAACATACGCGGCGGGAATGTCGTTCTTCACCTTGAACTGAATCGCGCAGTTCCAGCCGGAAACCTTTTTCTGCAACGCCGCGTCGGAAGCAACTATTTCCTCGATGAGAGGAAGGGCGGCGGCAAGAAAAGTGACCGAACGCAAAGTCTCAGATTCCATAGGAACCGGAGGCTGCTTTTTCGCAGGCGCTCCCTCAGCGATTTCCTGTTCCACTACATTATCATTATCTTCCGCCATATCACGCCTCCGATGCCTTTTTTGCGCGGAAGCTTGGAAAAATCGCATAGCTCTATTTCATCCATTCCCGCGCAAGATGAAACAATACCATAAAACGCCGCGCCGAACAAGCGCAATGATTTGCGATAATGTAATTAAGTTATCTTTACAATCCGTTGCGCGGTTATTTGTATGTGCTTAATGATTTCAGCCAATTGCCATTAGTTAGAGAGTTGAATAGAATATTGTGGAAAAACAATATTGATTTATCGGAGGACAAGATGAAGAAACTGACGATTGCGGTAATTGCTCTTATTGTTTTGCCCGCGCTATGCCTCGGCAAAGCTAGAGATGAAGACGAGTTCCGGTTCTATGACGATGTGAAATATGACGATATTAAAATAACCTCAGTCGCCCTGCTTCCGTTCAAGAACAGCGTTGGCAAGCAGACATCGCACGAAGTCGAGGACATGTTCGAAACCATGCGACTGTTCCTTCAGGCAAAGGGAATAAAAGTGATAGACGCGGCGGAGGAAGCTCGGAATCAGAAAATAGACATAGCTTTCGACGATCCGGACGCGGCCAAACTAGCGGCGATTGGAAAATCTCTCGGAACCGACGCGGTTCTGAATGGAACGATTTACAAATTCCAGACTTCCAAAAAAGGCATAGCCACAGTGGGCATAACAGGCAACCTTGTATATGTATCGAACGAAGATTACATATACAGAGCAAAATTAGCTAGAGAAAAGAAGATAAATGCCACGAAAAAATGGATAACCGGCGTGGTAAGAGGCGAATCAAAACAGAATCGGATGAAAGCGCTGAAGGATTGCGCGGCTGACCTTCTTAACCCGGTTTATGAAAAATTGAGGATGGGGAAGTTGACATTAGAAGAGATAGAGAAGATAGGCTCTGAAAACGAGGAATGATGCCCGCCTATTGTTCTCTGCTTTTCATCCCGTATTTGTCGAAATAGCCGAAAAATTGGGGCGATTTTCTTAGTGGCGAACTGTTTCAACATCTTCGAAGCAAGTTAGGGGCTACGCGTTTATCGGATATTTCCCAAACTTCATCCCGGTTTCGAGCATGGCGCGGTAGTTGGCCGGGATGACATAGTTCGGGATGGAATTGGACGCCGAAAGCCCCCAACCGCCTCCGGGCGCGAGTTCGCGGATTTTTCGTTTCACCATCGCCTCTGTTTCCTCAGCCGTCCCGCGCGTAAGCGTATACTCAAGGTCGATGTTGCCGAATATGCAGAACTTGTCGCCGTGCTTCCTTTTTACTTCCACTATGTCCATAGCCAGCGGCTCAATCGGATGAATGGCGGTTATACCGCAGTCGGCGAGGTCGTCAAACACATTAGTGAGCTTGCCGTCGGAGTGATATATGAAGTGCAGGCCGGCCCCGCGAACTATCTCGCCAATGCGCTTGTACCACGGAAAAACATACTTTCGCAGAGTGGCAGGCGACACCAACGTTCCGCCGCCGTGCGCTATGTCGTCCGACATGAACACCGCCCCCAGCTTGGGAACCTTCACCATCCGCCTCACTATCTCCACGTATGCTGCTCCGACAATCTCAAACAGCGCTTCGGGGACTTTCGGGTTGTCGTAGAGCGCGTATGAAAAATTCTGAAGTCCCATAGCCTGAGAAGCGTTGCCTAACACGGCCGCAGGCGACAGCATGCCGATGATTTTCATCTTTTCCGGCAACAGGTCGGCTACCTCCTTGAAGGAGGAGAAATCAACTTCCGAGGCGCTGGGCCATGGAAAATTTTCCACATCCTCAATGGTTTTGATGATGCCTTCGCTTTCGGTTATCCATTGTGAATCGTCGTCGCGTTCGGGGTCTCCGCCAGAGGCCGAGCGCATGATTCGCGGCGCAAAAAACGGCGCAACCACCGGAGCATAGTCGTATCCGGCGCGGATGAAGAATTCAATTTCATCCGCCGCCGAGTTAATCTCGCGGCCTAAAAACCACTCCTGCACCGGCAACGCGACTTCAGCTTCGAAAAATGGAACACGGTCGGCCTCCTCCCTATCGAGAGCAATCTTCAGCCGCGAGAAATCAGGGTCAAGCCTCGCTCCTCCCAGCCACCCTTCAATTTTTAACGGCTCAGGCTTTTTGTACGCGCCAGTCCCCGCAAATTCCTCTATTCTGTCTATAATGGAATTGAGTATCGGAAAATTCCCTTCTATGCGCAACGGTTTATTTGCAGGCTCTGTTCCGCTCATTCTCACAATCAAATCAAACACAAACTTCACAAGCGGGAACCTCGTCTTTTCCCCAAGCGTGTCCCCCACTTTCAGAGTCGCCCCGCCGTACTCGTTCGTTATGAACGATATCTTTATAGCATGAACGCCTTTGGTGAGCTTTTCTCCCTTCACCCTGACGACAAGATTCGAATTGCCGTCGAATGAGTACACCCCTTCTTCGGCTTTGTCGGCGACGCGTATCACCCTGCCGCCAAGCTCCAGTTCGATGCTCTCCGCCGGACGCCTTTTGCCGTCTACCTCAAGCGAGATATCCCTCATGCCGCTGATACGCACAGGCGTCATCCTGTTTTTGAACCTGAACTCGAAGCCGTCGTCAGTGTTCCGCAGACTGCCCTGCTCGTAAACCTTGTTCACAAGTATGCCGGGTATAAAAACCATTGAGGCTCACATCCAATCTTTCACGGCGTCCTTCGCCTGAATTTACAATATCAAAATATGATATGGCTTCAATTAATCTTGAGCTTCCTAAAACCGCGCTAGTTGCTTTAAGGTTGCATGAATGTCAATTGCACGAACATTTTACCAGAAAAGTCTCGCAAAATGTCGAATTGCAGAAGAACACGATTACTCAAGAAGCTGTTTCTAGACTACATTGGTAAAAACGTGGGCTGTTCGATGTTATTAATAAAAGAAATAAAGGATAGGAAGTAGTGAGGAAATAATGATATTCGTTGAACAGAATTTCGAGGCACATCAATAATCAAGCTTTTATCAATAAGAATTTTTTAGATATTCTGACAGCATTGCGCTTAATGCCATCGATATTTTAAGATTAATAACGATATTTGACTAAATATTTATATATTGAAAATTATTTCATTGTAAGCATTGGAAATTGCTGATTTATAAGAATCATATCAAATATCGAGAGCTTGACTTTTTTTTGAATTGATATAGAATATTAGCGCTTGCACAGATAGAGTGCTAAATAAATTGACGCTCAGTGGCAGCGGAAAGGAGGAAGAAGAATATGAGAATAGAGCCATTGGGAGATCGCGTGGTTCTGAAGCGCCTCGATGTGACCGAGGAGAAGACAGCAGGAGGGATCGTGCTGCCTGACACGGCGAAGGAGAAACCGCAAGAGGCGGAAGTGGTGGCAGTCGGACCGGGAAAGCGGGATGAGGACGGGAAGAGAATAGCCCTCGACCTGAAAGTCGGAGACGTCGTCATCATGCAAAAATGGGGCGGCACCGAATTCAAGCTTGACGGCAAGGAATACATCATCGTCAGCGAAGACGACGTTCTGGCAAAAGTAAAGAAAAAATAACCGCTAGCAAAGGAGCGTGAAGAGACATGGCAAAACAACTCGCGTTCGACGAAGAAGCGAGAAGAGGGCTGGAGAGAGGCGTTGACATAGTGGCCAACGCCGTGAAGATAACGCTGGGGCCGAAGGGCCGCAACGTGGTCCTCGAGAAAAAATGGGGTTCCCCCACCATCACCAACGACGGCGTAACCATCGCCAAGGAAATCGAAGTTGAAGACCCGTACGAAAATATGGGCGCTCAGCTAACCAAGGAAGTCGCCAGCAAAACGAACGACATCGCGGGCGACGGAACCACAACCGCCACCGTGCTTGCTCAGGCGATGGCGAAGGAAGGTTTCAAGAATGTCGTGGCCGGCGCGAACCCGATGCTGGTCAAACGCGGAATCCAGAAAGCTGTCGCGGCGGTCGTCGCCGAGATTAAGAAGCTTTCCGTTCCGGTTAAGAACAAAGAGGAAATCCGCCAAGTGGCCGCCATTTCGGGCAACGACGGCGACATCGGCGATCTAATCGCCGACGCGATGGACAAAGTGGGCAAAGACGGCGTCATCACCGTCGAAGAGGCCAAAGGCACGGAAACCAGCCTCGAAGTGGTCGAAGGCATGCAGTTCGACAAAGGGTATCTGTCCCCCTACTTCGTGACAGACAAAGAGTCGATGGTTTGCGAACTTGACGACCCGTACATCCTTCTTTTCGAGAAGAAGATCAGCGCCGTCAAGGATCTCATCCCGATTCTGGAGAAGATCGCTCAGTCCGGCAAGCCGCTGGTCATCATCTGCGAGGAAGTCGAAGGCGAAGCTCTCGCGACGCTGGTTGTGAACAACCTGCGCGGCACGTTGCGCAGCGTCGCCATCAAAAGCCCCGGCTTCGGCGACCGCCGCAAGGCTATGATGGAAGACCTTGCCATCCTCACCAACGGCAAGTTCATCTCCGAAGACCTCGGCATCAAGCTGGAAAATATCGATCTTTCATACCTCGGCCAGTCCAAGAAAGTCACTGTCAGCAAAGAAGACACGACGATTGTGGAAGGCAAGGGAACGAGAGACGCGATCAAGGGCCGCATAGCCCAGATCAAGAAGCAGATCGAAGACTCCGATTCAGACTATGACCGCGAGAAACTGCAGGAAAGGCTCGCCAAGCTGGCGGGCGGCGTGGCCGTGATCAAAGTCGGCGCCGCGACCGAGACCGAGTTGAAAGAGAAGAAGCACCGCATAGAGGACGCGCTGAGCGCGACCCGCGCGGCTGTCGAAGAAGGAATTGTTGCCGGCGGCGGAGCCTGCCTCGTCAACTGCATATCCGTGCTCGACAAAGTCGATGCCTCCAATCCCGACGAAGTCGTCGGAGTCAAACTCGTGAAGAAGTCCCTCGAAGCGCCCCTCAAGCAGATCGTGCAGAACGCCGGTTTCGAGGGTTGCGTGGTCATCGAGGAGATACGCAAGCGCAAGAAGAACATCGGCTACAACGTGCTCAGCAACGAGTACGAAGACATGTTCAAGAGCGGAATCGTGGACCCGGCGAAAGTCACCCGGTCGGCGCTCGAGAACGCGGCCAGCATAGCGGCCATGTTGCTCACCACCGAATGCCTTATCGCAGACATTCCTGAAAAGGAAAAGATGCCCGCGATGCCCGGCGGCGGCGGGATGCCCGGAATGTATTGATCCGTTCCGGCAGTAAATAGTTCTCACGAAGAGCCTCTCCTTGCAGGGAGGCTCTTTTTTTTTGCCGTGATGCGGTGTTTTCCTTCGGTCGCCGATATCAGCGGGATGCGGCTCCTTGAACCGATATTGATTTATAAGTCGCACGTTGTCATATAATATCCATGTTCGCGCAGGCGCGAGGATGCAGGCGCGAGAATCGAGAAGGATATCTGATGAGCGGCGAAGTCAAAAAAAGAATCTCGTTCGGCAAGATTGAGTTGGGGGCTTTGGCTGCCGTTTTCGCCTTGCTCGCGTTTTTTTATCCTAGAAATTTTCTGCTATTTCATTGCCTTGCCGAGATTTTTTCCATCGTCGTGGCGTGCATGATTTTTGTCATAGGATGGAACTCAAGGAAGTTCCACTCGAATGGTTATTTCCTCTTTATTGGCATGGCGTTTCTATTTGTGGGCGTCGTCGATTTTTTGCACACTGTTTCATACAAGGGAATGAATGTGTTTGCGGGGACAAGTTCCGACCTTGCGACGCAGTTATGGATTGTTGCAAGATATTTTTACGCGGTCTCTATGCTCGCCGCGCCGTTGTTTCTGACAAAAAAGTTCAGGCTGGAGATCGCCCTGCCCTTGTACGCTGGAATAACGGGAATTGTTCTTCTTTCTATCTTCAGTTGGAGAGTTTTCCCCGTCTGCTTCGTTGACGGAGCCGGATTAACCGCTTTCAAAGTCGCGAGCGAGTATGCGATATGCGCGATTCTCGCGGCGGCGATTCTGTTTCTTAAATCGAAGAAAGAAAATTTCGAGCCGGGAGTATTCAGGCTGCTTGCGGCGTCGATGGCGGTTTCCATCGTTTCAGAGTTGGCGTTCACGCTGTATATAGATGTTTATGGAGCTTTGAACGCTGCGGGGCATCTGCTCAAGATTCTTTCTTTCTATATTTTTTATAAAGCTGTCGTGGTAGTAGGTTTGCAACGGCCGCGCGAACTGCTCTTCAGGAATCTGAGCGAGAGCGAAAAGAGGTTGAGGAAAAGCGAGAAGAAATACCGCGATCTGGTGGAAGGGATAAATGAGGGAGTGTGGGCGATAGACGAGAATGCGAACACAGTTTTCGTTAACCGCGCGATGGCTGAAATGCTTGGTTGTTCGCCAGAAGAAATGATGGGAAGACATTTGTTTTCATTCATTGACGAGAGGGATGTCGAGAAGGCGAGAACCGATCTTGAGAATAGGAAAGCGGGGCTAAGCGAAAAACACGAGTTTGAGTTCATCCGGAAGGACGGCTCAAGGCTGATTGCCCATGTGACTGCGGCTCCGGCGATGGATGACGCTGGAAATTACAGAGGAGCCGTAGCCGCGGTGATGGACATCTCGGAGAAAAAACGCATTGAGCGCGATTTGTTGCAAGCGAAGGAAATCGCGGAAACCGCCAGCAAGTCGAAAAGCGAATTTCTAGCGAACATGAGCCACGAGCTTCGAACCCCTCTTAACGCGATAATCGGTTTTTCTGAGTTCATGCTGAAGGCGGACTCGGAAGGCTTGAGCAAGAATCACGTTGAATACTTGGAGAGGATATATTCCGCCGGGCAACATCTTCTTTCGCTGATTAACGACATACTCGATTTGTCGCGCATCGAGGCGGGTAAAATGGAGTTGTTCGCGGAAAGCATAGACCTTCCGGGAACGCTCGGATATTGCATGACGATGTTCAGGGAGAAGGCAAGCAATCATCGCATCAAGATGAGCCTCGCGACGGAGGAGGCTCCTGAAATCATCCGCGCCGACCTGCGAAAGTTCAAACAGATAGTCATCAATCTTCTATCTAACGCGTTGAAGTTCACTCCCGACGGAGGCGAAGTTCAGGTGGCGGCCTATACGAAAAGCGGTTCGGTTTTGATATCCGTGAGAGACAGCGGAATCGGTTTCAAACCGGAAGACATGGAAAGGATATTCGCTCCTTTCGAGAGAGCCGGAGAGAACGCAAACAAGAATATTGAAGGAACCGGACTGGGGTTGTCGATGGTGAAGAGGCTTGTGGAGTTGCACGGCGGCAGAGTATGGGCGGAGAGCGCTCCCGGAGAGGGCAGCGTTTTTTATTTCACTTTGCCTATCGAACAGCGCCACCCGGCGGGCAACTCATGAAGAAAAAAGCGCTAATAGTGGACGACAACGAGGCGAACCTGATTCTCGCGCGCGACATATTGAGGCTTGTCGGATTTGACACTCTCGAAGCAAAGGACGCTGAGTCAGGAATTGAAACGGCGGCAAGGGAGATGCCTGATTTCATACTTATGGACATAAGGCTTCCCGGAATGAGCGGATTGGAAGCTACCGCGATATTGAAATCCAGACCCGAAACTGCCGCTATCCCCGTGGTGGCGATATCGGCGTCGGTTTTCGGAGAGGATCGTCAGAAGGCTGTATCGGCGGGGTGCGAAGGTTTTTTAGAGAAGCCTTTCAAGTTCGAGGAATTTAAAGCGATAGCAAGCAAATTTTTAGATTGAACGCGGCACAAGTCAATAATCGCAGCCCCGTTTTCCGTTCGAGGGCGTGTCTGTCGGAGTCAAATGATATATAATGGACGCGTTCGGCAAAAGATATAGGCGGATATTTGAACAAGATGGATAAGGTTTTAATCATAGACGACGACCCTTCGGCTTTGAGGCTGATTGAGGTGTATCTCAAGAAGTGGGGATACCGCGTCTCTGAAATGTCAGACGGAAACGAAGCGACGCCGGAAGCCGTGGCCGCGATAGCTCCCGACGTGATTCTCCTAGACATGATGCTGCCGGGGAAATCCGGCGAAGAGGTGCTCGGCGAGTTGCGGCCGGTTTTTCCTGACACTCCGATAATAATGATAACCTCATTCGGCTCCATCGAGACGGCGGTGAGGACGATGAAAGTTGGCGCGTATGATTTCATGACTAAGCCTATCGACCCGACGCGCCTTGAAATAATGGTGGGGAACGCGGCGAAAGCGTCGAGGATGGCGAGAAAACTGATGGAGTTCGACGCGGCGCACGCGGCCAGAAGCAGGCACGGCGATATTATCGGCTCCAGCGACGCGATGCAGAAGATATACGAGATGATAGACGCGCTTGCGGACAGCGACGCTCCGGCTCTGATAACGGGCGAAACAGGAACGGGCAAGGAGATGGTGGCGTGCGCGATACATGAGAAGAGCGCGCGGGCGGAAAAGATGTTCGTGCCGGTGAACTGCGGCGCTCTTCCTGAAGGGATAATCGAGAGCGAATTGTTCGGTCACGTTAGAGGCGCTTTCACAGGGGCGGTGAGAGACAAGAAGGGGCGTTTCGAAATGGCGAACGGCGGGACGATTTTTCTCGACGAAGTGGGCGACCTGCCGACCGCCACTCAGGTGAAGCTTCTCAGGGTTCTTCAAGAGGGGACTTTCGAGAAAGTAGGCGGCGAGGAGACGGTGAAGTGCGACGCCAGAGTGATAAGCGCCACCAATAGGGACCTGAAAAGCATGATGGCGCAGGGCAAGTTCCGGGAAGACCTTTTTTATAGGATATGCGTGGCCCCTCTTGAGATGCCGCCATTGCGAGAGCGCCGTACTGACATTCCGAAGCTGGCTGAACATTTCCTTATATTGCTGTCAGGCAACAGGGCTGCCGTCGCAAAGCTGTCGAAGGCGGCGATGGACGCGCTCCTCGATTACGAATGGCCGGGCAATGTCAGGCAGTTCAGGAACGCGCTTGAGTTCGCTCTTCTGAAATGCAGGGATGAGAACGTGATAGAGCCGAGACACCTTCCACCTGAAATATGTCAAAGCCGTAACGCTGGCGAAAAACTCAAGCCCGGCAGAAAACCCTCGCTCAATGAGATTGAGGCGAGAGACGCTCTAAGACGCGCGGGAGGAAACAAAGCAAAAGCCGCCCGGATGTTGCGCGTAGGCCGCGCCACTCTTTACAGATTCCTCAGAGACAACAACATGGATCCCGATTCCTTCTGAATATTTTTCACCGCGAACGGTATTTGACAATTCGTTAATCTACAGAGTTTTTAAATTTCCTCTAAGACAGCGTTATTCATCAAAAACAATATGGAATATTCGTGCTGAATGACGTTGATAAGAAGAATTAAATCAAAGCGCCCACTAACTATTTGGCAAAAAGCATAATGCGCAAAGTGAAAAGTTTTGCGCATGGCGCGCTTGGCAGCGGGTAGAATCATCTAATAACATGTATAACTGTAACAGCTTCAATACTTGAGCATTTTCGCTGATTCGGAGCGGGGCGAAACGCGCGCGGCGCACACCTTGAGTTCGGGTATCTTGGCTATCGGATCGAGCGCGGAGTTTGTGAGCGCGTTGGCCGCCGCCTCGGCGAAATGGAAAGGTATGAAGATAGAGCCTGCGGGAACCGCGTCCGAAATGGCCGCCGCGATGCTTATCGCGCCTCGTCTTGATGTCACGTCGCAAAATTGTCCATCGGCGATACTAAGGTTTTCGGCGTCTGCGGGATTAATCTGGAAAAAAGCCTGCGGCACATGCTCGTCGAGGGGCCGGGAGCGCCGGGTCATCGTCCCGGTGTGATAGTGATAAAGTATGCGTCCTGTGATGAGAGTCATCGGGTAATCGGCGTCGGGAACCTCGTCGGGGCCGGAGAATTCGACCGACGCAAACTTGCCTTTTCCGCGAGTGAACGCGCCTGTGTGAAGTATGGGAGTTCCGGGATGCGACTTAGACGGACAAGGCCAATGCACGGCCTCTCTATCGATGCGCTCATAGTCCACCCCGCCGTAGCTGGGCGTAAGAGACGCTATCTCCTCCATTATCCGCTCCGGGCTTTCATAGTCCATTCTATAGCCGAACCGCATCGCCAACTCGCCGATGATGCGCCAGTCCTGTTTGCTATCGCCGGGAGCCGCCACCGCCGCTCTTACTCGTTGAACGCGCCGCTCCGTGTTGGTGAAAGTTCCATCCTTCTCGGCAAAGCAGACGGCTGGAAGAACAACGTCCGCCAGTTTTGCGGTCTCTGTGAGAAATATGTCCTGAACGATAAGCAAGTCCAATTTTTCCAAAGCTTTGCGCACATGGCCGGTGTCGGGGTCGGACACCATCGGGTTTTCGCCCATGATGTACATCGCTTTAATATCGCCTTTTATTGCGGCGCGCATCATTTCTGTGGCGGTCAGCCCGGCGGATTCAGGAAGTTCCGCTTTCCATGCGGCGGAGAACTTTTTCCTCGCGTCGGGATTGGAAACCTGCTGATATCCGGAAAAGACGTTGGGCAGAGCGCCCATGTCGCAGCTTCCCTGCACGTTGTTCTGGCCTCTGAGAGGATTGACGCCTGTTCCGGGCTTGCCGATGTTGCCGGTCAGCATCGCAAGATTCGCGACGGACATGACGTTGTTCGTGCCGGAAGTGTGCTGCGTTATGCCCATTGAGTAAAGGATGGCGGCTTTTTCGGCTGTGGCGTAAACGCGAGCCGCGGCGCGCAGGTCGCCCGCCGGGATGCCAGTGATATTTTCCACATATTCCGGCGTGTATTTCTTGACCGCCGCTTTCATTTCTTCAAAGCCTTCGGTGCGGGTCTCGATAAACGAGGCGTCCTGCAGCCCCTCGCTGATGATTACGTTGATGAATCCGTTTATCCAAGCGACATCCGAGCCGGATTTCTGGCGCAGGTGGATTTCCGCGATATCGCAAAGCTGGATGCGGCGAGGTTCTATGACAATAATCTTCGCGCCGCGCCTTGCCGCCTTTTTCACTTGAAGCGCGATTATCGGGTGCGTCTCGGTGGTGTTCGACCCGGTTATGAGTATGACGTCCGCCTGCGAGATGTCCGCGATGGTGTTGGTCATGGCTCCGCTGCCGAAGGATATCGCCAGCCCCGCGACTGTTGACGCGTGGCAGAGTCTCGCGCAGTGGTCCACATTGTTAGTGCCTATGACGGCGCGCATGAACTTCTGGAAAACATAGTTCTCTTCGTTCGTGCATCTTGCGGAAGCAAGCCCGGCTATCGAATCCGCGCCGCTCTCTCCTTGAATGTCGCACAATCTTCTCGCCGCGAAATCCAAAGCCTTCTTCCATGTCGCTGGTTTCAATTCGCCGTCTTCTCTGACTAGAGGAACTGTCAAACGTTCGGGGCTATGGATGAAGCCGTAACCGAATCTTCCTTTCGAACATAGAGCGACGCCGTTCACGGGCGCGGAGGGATTGGATGTGACTTTCACAACTTTGCCGTCTTTGACGTTCAGGTCCAACTGGCAGCCGCAACCGCAATATGGGCAGGTGGTGGTTACTTTGTTGAGTTCCCACTCCCGCGCGACGCCCGCCGCGTCTCTTTCTCTCAAGGCCCCGGTAGGGCACGCCGCGACGCAGTTTCCGCAGAAGACGCATCCGGAATCCTTCATGTTTCTGTTCAATGGCGTTGAAATCATTGTAGCGAAGCCGCGATGGGCGAAATCGATTATGAAATCGCCTTGAATCTCCGCGCACGCGTTCACGCACCGTCCGCACAGGATGCATTTATTGTAGTCTCTCACATAGAACGGGTTGTCTCGGTGTTCGGGATAGTTGTAAATCGCGCCGCCTTTGAACCGCGTGTCCGAAACGCCGTATTCGTAGCAGTATTTCTGAAGCAGACATTTGCCTGCCATATCGCAGGTCATACAGTCTTTGGGGTGAGCGGAAAGAAGCAGTTCAAGAACCATTTTTCTGGCTCGGACGACCCGCTCGGTTCCCGTCGAGACTTTCATGTCGGGGGAGACTTTGACCGCGCATGACGGCATAAGGGCGCGCTGGCCCTCAACCTCGACCACGCACAGCCTGCATGCGCCTGTCGGTTGAAGATATTCCGCGTGGCAAAGATGGGGAATGTCCACGCCGTTCGCTTGCGCGGCTTCGAGGATAGTCATGCCATCCCTTGCCGCCGCTTCCCGTCCATCTATGAAGAAATTGATTTCATTCATCCCTTTGCCTCCGCTTCAGGACAGCTCGATGGCGTCAAACGGGCACACCGTATGGCACATCCCGCATTTGACGCATTTCGCCTGATCAATTTTGTGGATTTCCTTTTTTTGCCCGGATATCGCGTTTGCAGGGCAAGACTCGGCGCACTTGTGGCACTTCTTGCATTTGTCTTCCGCCACCGTGTAAGTGAGAAGAGCCTTGCATTTGAGAGACGGGCATTTTTTCTGCTCGATGTGCGCCAGATATTCGTCCCTGAAATATTTCAGGGTGGTTATCACCGGGTTGGGAGCGGTCTGCCCCAGCCCGCACAGCGAAGTGTCCTTCACTATGTCAGCCGTCTCTTCGAGCAGCGCCAAGTCTTCCATCGTTCCCTTGCCGTCGGTGATTCTCTCCAGCAGTTCCAGCATTCTCTTTGTTCCCATTCTGCAGGGAACGCATTTTCCGCAAGATTCGGACTGAGTGAACGTCATAAAATATTTGGCGATATCGACGACGCAAGTGGACTCGTCCATGATAATCAGACCGCCGCTGCCCATAATCGCGCCGACTTTCGCAAGCGAATCGTAATCTATCGGGAGGTCCAAGAACTGTTCCGGGATGCAGCCGCCCGACGGCCCGCCTGTGAGAGCCGCCTTGAATTTTTTCCCGTTCGGGATGCCGCCGCCGACTTCGAATATTATTTCCCTTAAAGTCATCCCCATCGGAGCTTCCACCAGCCCGGTGTTCCTTATCATCCCGGCGAGAGCAAACACCTTCGTGCCTTTGCTCTTTTCAGTTCCCATCGACGCGTACCAATCTGAGCCGTTCTCAATAATGGCGGCGACGTTGGCGAGAGTTTCCACATTGTTGATGCAGGTCGGATGTCCCCAAAGCCCGGACTGGATGGGGAACGGCGGGCGCACTCTGGGAGTCCCGCGTTTGCCTTCGATAGAGGCCATTAGAGCCGTCTCCTCGCCGCAAACGAAAGCCCCGGCTCCCTCTTTGATGTGAAGATCAAATGAGAAATTCGTCCCCAATATGTTGCGTCCCAGCAATCCAAGCTCTTCCATCTGCCGGAGTGCGATATTCAGATGAGCGATGGCGATGGGGTACTCTGCGCGAACATAGATATAACCTTCGTCGGCCCCTATCGCATAAGCGCCGATGAGCATGCCTTCGAGAACGGCGTGCGGGTCGCCCTCCAGCACAGCGCGGTCCATAAAAGCTCCGGGGTCGCCTTCGTCGGCGTTGCAAACAAGAAACTTCTTATCGCTCTTCTCTTTGTTGGCGAATCTCCATTTTAGCCCGGTTGGGAAACCAGCCCCGCCCCTGCCCCTCAGCCCGGATTTGAATATCTCCTCAACCACTTCCTCAGGTTTCATCGTCTCGAGCGCTTTCGAGAAAGCCGTGTACCCGCCCCTGCATATATAGTCGTCAATCTCTCTCGGATCGACCACGCCGCAATTCTTCAGAACCAACCGTTTCTGGTGGCTGTAGAAAGGAATTTCTTTTTCCTTGACGATTTTCTCCTGAGTCGCAGGATCCGCGAACAGCAGCCGTTCCACCGTTCTGCCGTTCACTACAGTTTCTTCAACAATCTCCGCGGCGTCTTCCGGTTTCAGGTTTCCATAAAAAATATTGCCCGGCTCGACGACCGCCACCGGAGACATTGAACAAAAGCCGTGACAGCCGGTCTCGATGACTTTGAATTTTTTCTCCAGACCGCGTTTTTTCAGTTCGGCCTTGAGCGACTCGGAGAAAGCGTCGGCGCCCTTTGCGCGGCAGCCCGTCATACACACCCTGATAGCGATCGCTTCGGAGTCTCGCTCCTTGTTCAACTTTTCGCGGTATTTGGCGATATCCTTGAATGTTTTAAAACGCGCCATGATATTATTCCTCCGGGTCGGGCGTCCCTGCGTCCGCGCCGCCGCCGATATATTTTTTCAATATCTTTCCCACCGTCTTCGGCGTCTGCTCGCCGTAATAATCCTTGTCTATCATTATGGCTGGAGCGAGAAAACAAGTGCCGAGGCAGGCCACTGTTTCAAGTTGGAAGTTCAGGTCTTCAGTCGGGTTTCCCGCCTTAACGCCCAGTTTTTCTTCGAGAGCCTGCAATGCCGCCCCGGCGCCGCGCACATGGCAGGCAGTGCCGACGCACACTTTAATCGTATGCTTGCCCCTCGGAGACAAATAAAACTGCGAATAGAAAGTCGCCACTCCGAAAACCCGGCTGAACGGGATTCCGAGTCCCTTTGAGACTTGTTCAAGAGTTTCCCCGGACAGGTATCCCATTTCGGCCTGCGCTTTCTGAAGAGCAGGGATAAGAGAACCGGGCTTTCCCCGGTATCGTTCGATAATTTCCGTCAATGCGCTTGTAGACATGATGTCGGCTCCTTTCGGCAAACGCGCGCGTCCGCCCCTTCAGCCGGGACTGCGCGCTGAAATCCACGCGCGTGAAATATCAAACATGGATTATATATCGATTGTTCACAGCGCTCACCCGGTTGAAACTTAATTCATTGCTTAATAATAGCGGAATTCCTTCTCCGCTTATCTAATGAGTATGATTTTATATCAAAAATACCGATATAGGAACAGGGAAAACAAAGGATAATTATCTATCGTTTTTAACATTCAGTTTTTCCACAGCGGTGAACACTTCTTCCGGTGTAAAAGGCTTGGGAATGAAATCGTCCGCTCCTAGTTTCATCGCCTCTACGGCTGTGTTTACGGTCGAATACCCGGTTATCACCACAACCGCGCAATCAGGATATCCTTTCTTTACACACTTTACAAGCTCCAGTCCCGGCATGCCGGGCATCTTCAGATCAGTCAAAATCACGTCGTATTTTTCCGATCTGAGAACTCTCAGCGCCTCGTCGCCGGAAGATACGGTGGATATTTCATAGCGGTCGCTTTTCTCGCTGAATATATCTATGCAACTTTGCCGAACGACAATTTCATCGTCAACAATCAGCATTTTAATTTTTTTAGGCATTTGCAACCCCTTCCACAGGCAGTTTTACACAGAATGTCGACCCTTGTCCGACAACGCTTTTTACGGTGATATCGCCGTTGTGCCGCTTTACTATTCCAAAACAGATTGAAAGGCCCAACCCTGTGCCTTCAGTCGGTCCTTTCGTGGTGAAAAAAGGATCGAACAGTCGCTCCAGATTTTCGGCTGGAACTCCGCATCCGGTGTCGGATAAAGAGACCTCCACAAAACTTCGGGGCGGAGCGACTTTCGATTCCACAACCGACAATCGCGATTCCACGCTCACTGTTCCTATTCCCTTCATCGCGTCTGCGGAATTAATAAGGAGATTCATAAACACCTGATGCATCTGTCCCCGGTCGACGTTCAATTCAGGCAAATCAGGCGCGAGGTCTTTTAATATTTTTATGTTGTGAAAAGACTCCTGATTTTCCACAAGCGAAATCGCGCGGAGAATCACATCGTTGATTTTCGTCTGTGACTTTTCCGGAGTGGACTGCCGCGAAAATTCGAGAAGTCCCGCCACTATGTTGCGGCATCTTTTAGTTTCGTCAACCACGACGCTAAGCCACTTCTTTTCCTTTTCGCCTTCGACTCTTTCAAGAAGGAGCGAACTGTAGCTAAGGACGGCGGTGAGAGGATTGTTTATCTCGTGCGCTATCCCGGCGGAAAGTTGTCCCAGAGAAGCCAGCTTGACCGACCTGACCAGCTTCATGTGCGTCTCGTCGTTAATGCGAGAGTAGATGTCCTCGAAGGTCGAGCCTGACTCCGGGTCTCTTCCCACGTATCCGGGGGCAATGGGGCTTCTTTTAGAAATTGAATCTCCGTTCACTATTTCAGGAGCGACGGTGTCATAAGTCAGAAAACTCCTGTATCCGGATTCTTTCCTGAGCTTCTCGGCCATTCGGTTGAACGAACGAGAAAGTCTTCCGAATTCGTCGCTGGCGTACACAGGCACGCGCGTGTTGTAATTCCCTGCCGACACGTCTCTAACTCCTCCTAGCAGCGCCGTCATAGGACGTATCAGAAAGTAATACAGCATCGCCGCCAATGCGGTCATTATCGCGATGAAAGATGAGACTCCGAGGATAATCAGATGCCTTTTGATTCCAGCGATTTTATTATCCACGTCGGACAACGACATTGTGATATCGAAAAGGCCGAGAACTTTTTTGTCTCTCGGATGGTGGTCATGGCACATGAGGTAGCAACCTTCCTCATTGTAAATGGCCTGTGTGAGGCTAACAACCCGCCCTTCTCCGGATTTGGATTTGGAAATTCTCGCCCTGTCAGAAATTTCTATGTCTTCCAGCGGGGCGCCTCCCGCATGGCACACCGCGCACTGTTCGGCGTCTATGTCTATCGCGTCGCCAATCTCTCCGGAAACAGTGGATTTGCTGATCACGCCTCTTTTATCGAAAATTCTTATCGTCTCGATTTCATCGGATTGCTTGGCAATGTAGTCTATAGTCTCCTGAACTTTCTCTTTCGTGTTTTCGAGCATGTAGTTGCGAGTCGAGTATTTTACCGTTCCTGCTATGTTGTCGGCCCCGATAAGCACCTCGTCTATCAGTTGCTTCTCCTGCATGCTTATGTTGTAATACGTGCCTATCCCGATCAGCGCGGTAAGCGCGGCGCCGATAAAAATAAACAGTTTGAAGCCGAAGCTGCTGAAGTAAGGTTTCAGAGCGACAAATCTGTTTCGATATTTTTCAGCCTTTTTCAACACGGACGGCGCAAACCTTCAATTCGGGAATTTTCGCCACAGGGTCGAGCGCGTCATTCGTAAGTCTGTTAACCGGAGCCTCGCTGAAATGAAACGTCGTGAAAACAACCCCTTTTTCCACCATCCCTGACACGCGCGCGCGCAAACTGATTTCCCCTCTTCTGGAGGATACTTTCACCATATCGCCGTCCGACACTCCTAGACGTTCCGCGTCGGATGGATTAATCTCAAGTATTGCTTCTGGGGCGAGAATTTCGAGACTGGGACATTTGCGAGTCATCGTCCCCGTGTGGTAGTGATACTGAATGCGTCCGGTTGTCAGAATTATCGGGTATTTTTCATCCGTCAATTCCGCCGCCGGTTTGTAAGGAATGGCGGTCATCAGACCTTTGCCGCGCTTGAAGCCTTCCGCGTGAAGGAACTCAGTGCCGGGATGATCGATGTCCGGACACGGCCACTGTATGCCGCCTTTCTCAAGACGGGAGTAACTTATACCGGCGTACGAGGGAACAACTCGTCTGATTTCGTTGAATATCTGCTCCGGAGACGCATAGTCCGCGGAGAATCCCATAAGCTGAAACAGGCGCTGGATTATTCTCCAATCAGGGTAACAGCTTCCGAGAGGCTGAACCGCCGCCCTAACGCGCTGCGCTCTGCGCTCGGTGTTTGTGAAAGTCCCGTCCTTTTCCGCCCAACTCGCGCCCGGAAGAACCACATCCGCTCTTGCGGCTGTTTCAGTCAGGAAAATATCCTGAACCACAAGGAAGTCGACTTTGTCCAACGCTTCCTCGATGTGGGTGATATTCGCGTCAGATAGCGCCGGGTTCTCGCCCATCACGTAAAGCGCTCGAATCTCCCCTTTCAAAATCGCCGGCATCATCTCTGTGACGGTTAATCCGGGTTTCGACGGCAGCGAATCGACGCCCCAGACGGCAGCGATTTTTCGCCTTGCCGAATCGTCCGCGACGCTCGCGTATCCCGGAAGCGAGCTTGGCAAAGCGCCCATGTCGCAAGCGCCTTGCACGTTGTTCTGTCCTCTTAACGGATTGACGCCTGTGCCGCGCCTGCCGACGTTGCCTGTGAGCATCGCCAGATTCGCCACCGATTTCACGGCGTCAGTTCCTGTGACATGCTGCGTTATTCCCATGGCGTATAAAAAAGTCGTTTTATCGGATTTTCCTATCAGTTCGGCCACCGCAATCAGATCGGACGCCGGAATCCCCGTTATGCTCTCAACCAGTTCGGGAGTGTAACTTTCCACTTCTTGTGCCAGTTCTTCGAACCCTTCGCATCTTTCGTCGATATATTCTTTATTATGAAGATTGTTCTTGATAATCCAATGCATTATGCCGTTGAGCCAAGCGACATCCGTGCCGGGTTTCTGGCGAAGCCAGTAGTTCGCCTGTTCGACCAAATCTATGCGCCTCGGATCAGCCACCACGAGACGGGCGTCCCCCCGCTCTACCGCTCTCTTAATTCTCTGCGCGATTATGGGATGGTTCTCCGTTGTGTTGGTTCCCGTGATAACAATAACATCGGCCTCCTCGATTTCAGCAATCGAGTTGGTCATCGCGCCGCTTCCGAAGACTGTGGCCAGACCGGCCACGGTGGAAGCGTGTCAAAGCCGGGCGCAGTGATCGACGTTGTTCGAGCCGATCGCCTGCCTTATGAACCTCTGAAAAAGATAGTTTTCCTCATTAGTGCATCTTGCGCTCGAAAGCCCCGCGATGGAATCCGGGCCGTGTTCCGCGATAGAGCGCCTGAATTCCCTCGCCACCCTCGTCAGGGCTTTCGTCCACGTCGTTTCTTCGAGTTCTCCCTTTTCATTCCTTATCAGCGGCTTGCTGAGGCGCTCCCCGCTATGTATGAACGCATACCCGAATCTGCCCTTCGAGCACAGTCTTCCTTTGTTGACTCCCGTCGCGTCGTCAGTCGTCACCCCGACCACTTTGCCGTTTACAACGTTCAGTTCCAGCGAGCAACCGACTCCGCAGTACGCGCATGTCGTAGCCGTCTTTTCCGTTTCCCACGGCTTGCCCTTGCCGCCCCCCATGCGCTCTTCGATAGCGTTCACCGGACATACTCTCATGCACTCTCCGCATGAGACGCAGCGCGAAGGGCTTTCAGGGTCGGCGAGAGCGGGCTGAATCGACGCCAGCGCCCCCGGACCCGCCATCGTTATCGCTCCGAGTCCCCTTATCTCCTTGCAGACTTTCACGCACCTTCCGCACAACACGCACCGCCTCGGATGATAGTCGAGTATCGGAGTCGAAAATTCCTTCCACGGATACTCCTCCGTCTTGATGCTGTAACTCCCGAAATCGTTCGGGGCGAGGTCGTACTCGTATGCGATATCCTGAAGCTCGCAATCGCCGTTTTTAGGACACGGCGAACAGTTCAACGGGTGATGCGCCAAGATCATCCTTATGACCTCGCGCCTCAGGTTAAAAAGCCTCTCCGAACGAGTCGCCACTCTCATGCCGTCCAGAGCCTGAGTGTTGCAGGCGGTAGCCGGCCTGTCGACGCCTTCGACCTCCACCACGCACACCCTGCATGAGCCTATCGGGCTTAGAGCTTCGTGATAACAGAGCGTCGGGATTCTTACTCCCACCGCCCTTGCCGCTTCGAGTATGGTCGCCCCTTCCGGCGCTAATACCGTCTTCCCGTCGATCTCCAGTCGCACTTTCTTTTTCGTTTCGATGATTGTGGTCATTGTTTTATTCCTCTGTGGCGAACAACGCGATTCTGTAACAACGCAGGCATCTCTCCGCCTCTCTTATAGCTTCGTCGGGCTTTAATCCGCGCTCGATTTCGACAAAGTCCGAAGTCCTCTCGCGCGCCGGTCTCATTTCCAGCCGGCAACGCGCCTTGTTTCCAAGCCTGTTCACCGGCGCTTGCGGCAGGGACATCGTTTTGAGCAATCTGAACATCCTTTCCGCTTCGGGCATGCTCATCTTCTCTCCGCGCATCCTCTGATCCATACAATGGGCGACTCTCAATCCGTGTCCCATGGCGTCAATCAGAGCGGCGGGGCCGCTCACGCAGTCTCCTCCCGCGAACACCCTGTCCCTGCCCGTCATCATCGTGTTGTCGTCCACGGCGATAGTTCCCCACTTCGTGGTCTCTATTCCGCTTCCGTCGGACAGGAAAGAAAAGTCGGAGGATTGCCCTATCGCCGGTATCACGATGTCGCACTCTATGAAAAAATCCGAGCCTTTGACTTCTACAGGCCGGCGACGGCCCGAAGCGTCGGGTTCCCCCAAGTCCATCTTCACGCAGGTTATCCCCTTCACTTTGCCGGCCTCGGCGTCGATTCTTACCGGGTGCGTAAGAAATAGGAACTCCACGCCCTCTTCCATCGCGCCTTCTATTTCCTCGTGGTCCGCCGGCATTTCTTTCTGAGTGCGCCTGTACACCACGCTTACTTTTGAATATCCGAGCCGCACGGCGCTTCTCGCGCAGTCCATCGCAACGTTGCCGCCTCCCACAACCACGACTCTGGTTCCTTCGGGAGGCTTGAACTCTCCGATGTGATGCAGAAGATTGAGGTCGCGCAGAAAAGTCACTCCCGCCACATACCCTTCCGAATTAGCGTCTTCTCCCTCCATTCCCACGCTTTTGCTGCCGTGCGCTCCGACGGAGATCAGGACGCTGTCGTATTCCGTCTCAAGTTGGCTGAGAGACAAATCCCTTCCCAGCCGCTTGCCGTAATGAAACTTCACTCCGATTTCGGATATCCGCCTGACTTCCGAACTGATAACGTCGCGAGGCAGCCTGTAGTCGGGAATCCCCACCGCGCTCATACCGCCCGGCTCCCGCAGGTCTTCGAATATATGGACTTCATGCCCCTTGCGCTTGAGATAAAAAGCGGCGGTAAGCCCGCAAGGCCCGGCTCCTATAATCGCCGCTTTCTTTCCGCTTGCGGACGGAATTTCTTCCAGCGGCTTGGACCTTGCCGAGACGTAAGACACTATCTGATCATTGACGAATCTTTTCAGGTGTTTGATTGAAATCGCCTCGTCAAGCTCTTCGCGGCGGCAGACGAATTCGCAAGGCCTGACGCAGACTCGCCCGCAGACTCCCGCGAGCGGATTTTTCCTGCCGATTATCGCAAGGCTTTCATAGTAGTTCCCGCTTCTGATTGCGTCCACATATTCCGGAATATCCAGATGAGCCGGGCAGGCTTCAATGCAGGGAGCGGTTGCCATCGCCCTGTAGTTTCCTCGCTTCACAGGCGCGCGTCCCGCGACCGCCTCCTCAAAAGCTTCAGGCGCCAGTTCCATCATCTTGAGCAAAGCAGTCATGGATGTGTGGCCCAGTTCGCACATGGAGGCGTCCCGGATGACCGCCGCCATGGACCGTATGGCGTCAATGTCCTCGCGCCGCCCGTGCCCGTCCGCCAACGCGGCCAGCTTCTCGGCCACTACTTTCGTGCCCACTCTGCACGGAGTGCAGTATCCGCAACTTTCCTCCTGCGCTTTTTCGACGTACGCCCTAGCCATGTCCACGACGGGCGCGTCGCGATCAAAAAGAAAAAAGCCGTCCCATCCCATGAATGCCAGAATGTCGTTGCCGCTCTCGAATTCCTTCAATCCTTTGAACGCTTCCGGAATCGCCGACTTCTTAAGTCCCCGGTTGTCCGTCACATCGTCCCGCCAACTGCCTAAGATAACTTTCGCCATATCGCAAGATTCTCCATTGCCTTCTTCTTGATAGTCACCAGATTTCCGATTCTAATCTCCGGGCCATCGTCATCATCTGTTTATCCGTGAGCTTTCCGACGTTTTCCTCAATCCATTTCACATCTCCGGTCGCTATCGCCGTTTTCGCTTCGGAACTGATGTCGTAATCTTTCAGAGCCTCCGAGCCTTCCATGTACAGCCGGTCAAAAAAGTCCGGGTCGTCGGATGTCCTGTCCAGAATCTCCAGCACGAGGGTCTCGCGCATTGATTTCTTCGGATCCTTCGCTCCGATTGCCTGAGACACCGCGTTCCTAAGTTCTTCGGGAGTGAATGGTTTAGGGATATAGTCGTAGGCGCCGAGTTTCATAAATTCTCTTGCGGTGTCCATAGATGGATAGCCCGTTATTACGATAACCGTTAATCGGGGATTTGTTTTTCTGATCCGTCTTACGACTTCGACGCCGTTCAGTTCAGGCATCATAATGTCTGTTATGAAAAGATCGATGCCTCCCGCCGAAGCAATATCTATGCATTCCGCGGGCGATGTGCTTGTGATTATCTCAAGTCCGGTTTCCTCCAGTATTTCCCTGCATGTGTTAAGAATCACTTCCTCATCGTCAAGCACAAGCGCTTTTTTTGCTGTCTCTTCCATGATGCTTTCCTCCTGTTTTTGATAAATCATCGATGTTATTCAATTAACACATAAACAGGAAACGCGTTGATTGGCGATAATCACACATCTCGCGCGTTCCCGCATCCCGGACACGCTTAATTAACGCATTGCCGGGTTTCTTCTCTGTTGTTCACCGCGATCGATTGAGTTCTATTTCGTTTTTTGCTTTTTTAGTTCGACCGCAGCAGCGCCACTTCACCTGTTCGCAATCATATCAAAGGCATCATTGAAGTGTCAAGAACGCGTTTTTCGCGACTTTTAACACCCTTTTCGCATCTATAGCTCTAGCCTATATCCGCTTGTATAATGTTGTTGATATATTATGGCAATTGTAATCTGATTATTGATCGCACATCATGTCGGCGATTAGAATCAACATTGAATGAGAGTTGATAGGAAAAGAGCGGGATAAAATGTCAAAACGCGTAGTCGTGATGCCTGCGTTGAATGCTGAAAAAACTCTCGCGGCGACATATTCACTGATCCCAATGGATTGCGTTGACGAAGTGATTCTTGTCGACGACGGCAGCGTTGACGCCACTGTGGATATCGCCAAACGGCTCGGCATTCATGTGGTGGCTCATCCGCATAACGCCGGTTACGGGGCCAACCAGAAGACGTGCTATATGGAAGCTCTGCGCAGGGACGCCGATGTGGTGATAATGCTCCATCCGGACGGACAGCACGATCCCGCGTTGATTCCCAGCATGATTGAAGCGATTGAAAACGGGAGCGGAGACTTAGTTCTTGCGTCTCGTTTTCTCCCTCCGGGAGGCGCCCTCGTGGGCGGCATGCCTTTTTACAAATTCTTCTTCAACAGGCTTCTCACATTGGTCGAGAATATCGCCCTCGGACTCCGCATGTCGGAGTATCACACCGGATATCGCGCTTATTCCAGAAAACTCCTTGAAACGATTCCTTTTCTCCGCAACTCCAACGATTTCGTTTGCGACCAGCAAATTGTTTTTCAGACTGTCAGCTTTGGTTTCAATATCTGCGAATTGCCTATTCAGACCAGATATCTTGATGGGGCTTCTTCAATCGGATTCAGTCGGAGCGTCGTTTACGGCCTGATGACTCTTTGCTATGCTTTTTCATATCTGCTTTTCCGTTCGGGGCTTTTTAAAAGCCGCTTGTTCAAAAAATAATGCTCTGATATTTCGAGGAAACCGATTGCCGCGATTCGATTGGCATCAATAGAGAGCGAGCGCCGGTAAAAACATGAAGCGTCAAAAAACTGATAGCGCGAAGCTGACTTTTGATTCAGCCGCTTTGAAAATGTCCGAGAAGAATGCTGCCGACAAGTTAACCTATAAAGCAATGAACCGACCGGGAAATATCTGCATGGCGGCCGCTGCCGCAATCGTCATAATTCATTTTCTAATTCTCGCTTCCTTCTTCAAGCCCGCCGCTTCTGGACTGGATTCTCACGGCTATATCAAACAAAGCCGTCTGATAGCCGATACAGGCAGGAACTTCGAAGTCGCGGAGTCAAGAGCGCAATTCACGGGATATACATGGAGGCCGAGCGTAGAAAAAGGCAGATACGACAATCTTTGGCCGTCAGGATTCCCCGCCATATTGGCAGCTACGCGTATTGTTTTCGGCGCTAAAGCCGTATATTGGGTCAATCCGATAATGGCGGCGCTGGCGCTCGCCGCTTTCTTTCTTTTCTGCCGTGAACGGATAGGGCCGCGCTGGTCGCTCGCCGCTCTGGTTTTATTTGCGATTAACCCGGTCTTCAACCAGCATATCCACTACAACTATTCGCACATTGCCGTGCTGTTTTTTCTGATGATATCCTTGGCGCTCGCCGCTCGAGGCCTGCGCGCTGAACGATCCGCGCTTCTTTTATTAGCTGCCGGATTATCTGCAGGTTGCATACCTTCCATAAGGATGATTGAAAGCATTTTTGTGCCGGCAATATTTCTCTACATTGTAATAAAGAGCGATTCGCATAAGTGGCGCCGCGCTGCGGCTTTCGCCTCCGGAGCCGCTTTGCCCATCATTGCTTTCTGCGTTTGGAATCAAATCGCCTACGGAGCGTTTTGGAAAACCGGCTATTCGTTGTTCTACGATGATATCTCAAGCATGTTCAGCTTCAAATATCTCGCTCTTTATTCGTTGGGATACATTCAGAAATTGTTAGGCGAAGGTTTTGGATTCGCATTTGCTCCGGGCGTTCTCGGAATAGTATTTCTTTGCGCGCGGCGGGCAACATGGAAAGAAGGTGTTTTGTGCGCCTCGATTGTTCTGCCTCTGATGTTTTTACAGATTTCTTACATGTTTCACCCCGCGCCTGAAATGATGAGATTCTTTATTCCAGCTTTTCCCTTATTATCGTTTGCAAGCGTGTGGCTGTTGAAGGAACTGACATCGGGGAAAAGAAAGCAGGGAATCGCCCTCGCCGCGGCTCTGATTGTTTTATCCGCTATATGGGGGCTTCCCCAAGCGAAGTATTCTCTCAACACGCTAAAATTCAGGCAGAACGCGTTGTCCGGCATCGCTGAAATGATAGAGGAGAATGTTCCGCGAGGCTCGGTCGTTATAGCCGACGAAGTTGTCGCTCAGCATCTTGACGCGCTCGGTTACTGGAAAGTGGCGGACGCCAACCTTTTGGCTGAAGACAGGCAGCGTCTGTACGGACGGACAACTCCGCAGAACAGAGTCTCGGCCTTCGAGAAAGACGCTCTCGATTGGGCGGGAGAGAGCGGCCGGGTTTTCTGGGTTGGAAAAGAGAACGCCGAAAGAACCTTCTCTCCTTATCTGAACTCAACCCGCATGTCGCCGAAAGCGGAAATCATTGTGGAAGACAACCCATACTTGAGAGAAAGCGATTTCGCGATAAGGGCGCGGAACCGGAAATCCCCGAACAGCCCTCCGATTCTCAAAAGAGGTTGCGGCAACTTCGACATGGGCGCGCTCGGAAGATTTGAACTGATGTTTGCCGCGCTTCTCGATGGCTCTCCGTTTGTTCTGTACGAATTAGAGCCGGTTACAGAATAAATGTATAAACCTGAAAAACTGTTTGAAATTGTTTTCGCCTTCGGTGATTCTATTTGCCTTCAATTATTGCCCCGGTCTTTGGGTCGAATGTCATCGCTTGAAAGTATTCAGGCATGACAATCCTAGCGCCGGGCGACACCGCTTTGACTTCGCTGAAGAAACTATCTATATCAACGCCCGACATCAGGTTGTTGCCGAATTTGAAAGGCTGAAAAAAATCGTCGTAATGATGAGGGATTATGTAATCCGGTTGAAGCCGGCTGTTGAGCCGGGCAATATAGTTCGGAGTGTCCTGCCTGCCTGCGAGGCAAGTGAAAAGCGCGTTGACTTTTCCGACTTTCGCTGTTTCATCGTCTATGAGGTCGGCGCTTCCGATGTGATAAAGCTTGAGAGCGCCGATTTCGATGAGCAGTCCGTAGACGCCGCCTGCGCGGTAGTGCGATGCGCGCATCGGCTGCTTCGGCCTTCCTGATATCTGGCCGGGAAACGGAATCCTTCCGAGCACGGCTTTTCCGTGAACTCCGGGCACAAAAGTGACTTTGAAAGGCCCGCACATAATGGGAATGAAAGTCTCCACCACTTTGACTTTTTCATCCGGCACGCCCGCGCCCAGACAAACGGACGCGGTGGATGGAGAGCCTAGGACAAGCGCGCGGGTCTTCATCGCAACCTCCGGAACATCCAGCAGGTGGTCGTAATGGCTGTGGCCGACGAGTATATAATCCGCCTCAGGGAAAACCTCCGCGCAAAGCTGTTCGTTGCATTTGAGCGGCATCGCGACCATTCCCGCCATCCGGGGCCGGGTTACGAATGGGTCTATCAGAAGAGTGGTTCCTTTGTGTTTCAACCTGAAACCGGCGCACCCGGTCCACTCGATGCTGACAGCGTCTTTTAGTTCCGAGAGTTCCGCCGATTTGATTTTATACTGCTCCGGGATTCCGTATGCCATATCGCCTCTCCTATCCGCCGCAAAAAAAAACGCAAAGCAAAATCATACCCGCAAAACGCGATAAATCAATAAAAAGCGATTATTTCCAATGTTCCGGCCTGAAATCCGGAGGGAGCACTGTATGGAATTTTTTGACGCGCCAGTTTCGCAGAAAGGCGACCCTGCGCAGATTAGGATCGGGATTGGTGGGCATCGGATGCCCCACTTTTTCCATCAGAGGCAGGTCTGAACTGCTGTCCGAATAGAAATAACAGTCCTTAAGATCGAATCCGTGTTCCTGAACGTATTCGCGGGCGAGAATCAGTTTGCCTTCCTCGTAACAGAAAGGTTTATCCGCAGTGGCTACCATCAGCCCGTCTTTATAGTGAAAATTCGTGGCGATCGACTTGTTGACTCCGAGATAGTCGCCGAGCACGTCAATCAAAGGCTGGAGGCTGGCAGTCAGCAGCACCACGTGATTGCCCCGCTTCTTGTGCCATACAATTTCTTTGTAAGCCAACCTGTATATGTTGTGCCGCATGTGCTTATCGAAACAATTTTGCGCGATTTCGTCGATTTCCGCTTTTGAACGACCCTCAAACTGCGACAATCCCTTTTCCATCAGATTGTCGTAGTCGACCGCGCCCGTCTTAGAATCGATCAACGCTTTCAACATGTCCCAAATGTAACGCGGGGATGTCGTTTCGCCTTTGCCGAGAAACATCAGCTTGGCCAGCATCACTCCGGATGAGCCTTTTAGAATCGTGTCGTCAACGTCGAAAAATGCGACCGCCATGTGTCCGCCCCGCCCGCCGTTTTTCCAAATATCCGCCCCGCTGCTCCGGGAGCCTACTTAATATACCCTTCTTCTCGCAGTTCGTCCAGAACATATTTCGTTCTGTTGAACGTGTTGAATATCACCATAGACGTGATGGTGGCCGAGGTCACAGCGTCCGCTTTGGGGTCGAACAGCAACGGCCTTTCTATCTGTCTTCCGGCGACGCGTTGCCTGAATATCTCGGCGTCGGATTCGTCCCACGGCTTGTTTCCAAGCTTAGACAGGTAGACCGGCTCGAACCCGATGAACTTTCCCTTTTCGTCGAAACTGTACACAAAAAAGACGTTATGGCAGTCGTTGCACGGAATTCTTCTGGCGATGACGCGCGCGAATACTTTTCCGGATGTGGAAGAAGCGATGAATATTTCGCCGTTAACCGGCAGCGCGATCTTTTCAAGCTCCGATATCGAACCCGCCGGAGAAAAGGCCTTCTCCACCTTTAACTGTAGTTCCTCATCCGTCACAGGAAGTTTCAAATCGGCCTTCTCGTCCGCTTTTTTTATTTCTCTCGCTTTCGCCGCAAGCGCCGTCAAGTCGGCAATGAGCGCCGCGCGGGTAGATTCGTACAGCTTCTTTTCGTCGCGCATCAGCCCCAGATGCGTGTCGACGACCGTCAGACCGCCTGCGCCGTCCGGTCTGGCAAAAATCAAAAACGGCGTGCGAGGGTCTCCGGCCATCGCGTGAACCTCGAAATTCTCGTCCGGAAACAACGGGAACTGCACAACTTTCTCCCGCCTGAATGCCGCAAGCTCATTGACGTTGTTGCCCGCGCCCACCGCTATCATCTTCACCCTTCCCCGCAAATCAGCGTCCGATTCGATCATGTCGTACAACTTGTTCATATAAGGAGCCATGCCGTGGCAGCTTACGCAATACACGCTGATTATCTCAACCAGCAGCAAATCCGCCTTGATGTCCGTCAATCTGAAAGGCTCTTCGCTTTTAGGAAGGCCGAGGTAGTTCAGAGTCGCCTCGTCTCCGGGGGTTGGAAGACTGAAGTTCCACAGCGCGTTTCCGGGCCCCGGAAGACCGCCGGTTTTATCCTCGCGCCAATCCTGTCCCATTATGCTGGGAATCGCCATTGCCGCCGCAACGATCGCGACGACTGTCGCCGCCAAAAAATATTTCGCCGTTTTCGATTTCTTCATATTGATGCCTCCTTGAAAATGGTAAATGTTCAACCGCCCGATCTGATTACATATCGATATGCGGAAAGCGCCGCTTTGGCTCCCTCTCCCGCCGCAACGATTATTTGTTTTTCGGGAACCGTCGTAACATCGCCGGCCGCAAAGATGCCGGGAACGTCCGTGCGGCATGCGCAATCGACGATAATTTCTCCCAATTCATTCATAGGAACAACGCCTCTTGCGAAATCTACGGCCGGGGTCGAGCCGATCTCCACGAACACGCCGCTCACGCTCAATTCGCGGGCGACTAGCGTCGCTTTATCTTCTATCTCGATGCCCTTCAGCATCTTTTCGCCGAACACTCGTTTTACGGACGCGTTAACTATCGGCTCTATGTTCGGCATTTTCTTGATTTTTTCAAGATAGACTTCGTCAGCTCTCAACGCCGGGCCGATTTCGATAATATAAACCTTCGGACATATCTTCTGAAGCTGAATAGCGGCCATCAAACCTGAGTTGCCCCCGCCGACCACCGCCACATCCATCCCGGCGAACATCGGGCCGTCGCACGTCGCGCAGAACATCACTCCCCGGCCCGCATAGTCGTCTTCTCCGGGAACTCCCATTCTGCGAGGCTTCCTCCCAGACGCTATGATAACCGACTTGCCTGAGATGATTGCGCCGTCTTCCAACGCGACTTCAAAAACTTGGCCGGTTTTAAGCGACGCCGCCCGGCCGTATTCGCGCTTAATTCCGAACGAAGTCACGTGAGCCTCGAATTTTTCGACAAGCTCCGCGCCCGATATGTGCGTGTATCCTAGATAGTTCTCAACTTCCGATGAGTATGCCGCTTGCCCGCCAAGCTCGTCGCCGAGCACTATCGCGCTCATATTCTTTCTAACCGCGTAAATTGCCGCCGTCATGCCGGCAGGCCCGCAGCCAATTATGACTACGTCATAAACTTCTTTTGCTGTTTCGTTCTCGGGGTTCATCGCGGCATCCATTCGCCGTCTCAAAGCCCTAAGGCGTTATCGATGTCGGCCTTCTCGAAACCCGCGATGACACGTCCGTCGATATCCAACACGGGCACTCCCATCTGGCCTGACTTCTCGACCATTTCCTTCCTCTTGTCGGCGTCCACGGCGACATCGTAGTCCGTGTACGCGACGCCCTTTTCGTCTAGATATTTCTTCAAGCTCTTGCAGTGCGGACACGTGGATGTGGAATAGAGCAGCACATTAGCCATTTGTCGCCTCGCCTCTTCGCGCCCGCCTTCGCGGCGCTGATATAAACTCACTCGTTCGTGAACATCCCGTTATCTTGAAAATAATTATAGTAATCCTGAATGTAGTTAGCGTGACCCAACTCCCATTCCGCCAGCATGGCGTAAAGGCGCTTCTCCATCTGATTGGCGGCTTTTCCGCTCAGTTCGAGGTACATGGCGCGGCCTTTGTTTTCCATTTCTATGGCGCGTTCGAGGGCCTCGGTTTCCGTGGCCGTAACAGCGATGTCCTTAGCCAAGCTCCGGGACGCTTCGACGAATATAGCTTTGAAGTCCTTTTCGGGGCTGATGGTTATTTCATCCGGCCATTCGCCGCCCGCCGACAATCTGTCGTGCAACCCGGACAGGTAATCGACGTGCTTCTTTTCATCTTCGACAAGCATTTCGAACAACGCTCTCGTTGCGGGATTTAGCGCCCGTTCCGCTGCCATCCGGTAGTAATCCATGCCCTCTTTCTCGAAAAAAACGACCTCTATCAATGCTTGGATGCCTGCGTCGTCCATTGTTTCCTCCCGCTGTTTGCGGCGCTGTCACTGATTCAACAGTTCCGCTATTTTTGCGCCCGCGTATTCTCCTTGCTTCATCGCGTTCATGTACGGCGAACCGTATTGCTGTTTTTCAGCCCCTTCGACGGATGTTTCCGCGCAGTCTCCCGCCGCGAAAGCCGTCTCAGTCGATGTTCTTAGTTCCGAGTCGACGACGATGCCGCGCGCGGTCTTTATAGCCGAGCCTTCGAGGAATCTCAAATCCGGAGACGCGCCGATTGTGGCAATCGCAAGTCCGGTATGTATCACCGCGCCGCATTTTGTGACCACTCTCTCCAGCCTGCTTTCTGATCCTTCAAACCTTTCCACTTCGTCGTCCAGTTCAACATTGACCCCGTTCTTGATCATCGAGTCGCAGCGGTTCTCCGCCTGATCAGGCTTCAGCGCGGGCGCTCCCACTTTGTCCTTGCCGCCTCGGACGAGCAAAGAGACGCTCGCGCCTCTCTTGCACAAAGCTTCCGCCGCTTCGACGCCCAGAATGCCGGCTCCAGCCACGACTATCCTTGATTGTCCCTCCGCCCTGCGAAGTATATCCTCCGCGTCAGCCAGCGTTCGCAGAGTGACAACCCCGTCCAACTCGGAACCGGGCCATCTGGGCTTGTTGGCGACCGCTCCGCTTGCAAAAAGCAGATAGTTGTAATTCAATGCGCTTCCGCCGCGCAACATTGCGACTCGCGCTTCAGCGTCAACTCGCTCGATCCGCCCGAACAAAAGCGAAACCGCGTTCCTCGAATAAAAGTCCGGCTTTAGAAAAATGTCGTCCTTCTTGATTTCGCCGGACATGAATCCGAGAGAAAGCTTCGGTCTCGGATAGAAGGGAAAAGGCTCGTCCGTGACCATGAGAATGGACGCATTCGGCGCGCCCTTCCGAATAGTTTCGGCAGCCTTTCGCCCCGCCGCTCCGTTGCCGATTATCAACACATCTGCCATCGCGACCTTCTTTCTCCAATGAAAACTCGAAAACAAAACGCGTTTTACCGCTCGCGTCACACTTTCTCGAACATATCTTTGCCGACTCCGCAGTCCGGGCATAC
Source organism: bacterium (assembly GCA_029564595.1). GTDB lineage: Bacteria > UBP15 > UBA6099 > UBA6099 > UBA6099 > UBA6099. The sequence continues at coordinate 293,043 of JAKQPS010000113.1, forward strand.
CCAGTCATCCGGGATGTCTTCAAAAGCCGTTCCGGCGGCGACGCCGTTGTCGGGGTCTCCGACGGCGGGATCGTAGATGTAACCGCAGGCGGTGCATTCGTATTTCGACATTTTCATTCCTCCATTATCACGGAACATAGTTCCGGTTATTTGTAAGATTCAACTTTGTCGGCAAGCTCCGCGCCTAGCTTGCGGCATTCCTCAAGCGTCGCGGCGTCGGGCTTGTAAACGCATGTCAGAGGCTCGCGGACTCTCGCTATCCCGGTCTTTTCAAGCTCTTCGTCAACCTGTTTGGCTCCGCCGCCTGCCCATCCATGCGACCCGAACGCGGCTCCGATCTTATTTGTCGGTTTAAGACCTCTCAAGTATGCGCAGAACGCCGCGCAGGTCGGAAGTATGTTGTTGTTTAGCGTCGGAGAGCCGACAGCCAGCGCGCCCGCGTCCAAAACCTCTGTCATAATCTCGGTTAAATCGTTCACGCTCAGTTTAATCAGCCTTGCGTCCACGCCCGGCCTCGTCGCGCCTTCCAATATCGCCTTTGCCATCTGTTCCGTGCTCATCCACATTGTGTCGTATATAACCAGAACTTTCGGTGTCGGCTTGCAGTCCGCCCAATCCTTGTACGAGGCGACAAAATCCGCAATGTGTTTCCTTAGAATCAGGCCGTGCGCCGGGGCCACCATGTCGATGTCGAGCTGCTCGACCGCAGGAAGCGTCTTCTTCACCACCTTGCCGAGGTGCATGATTATGTTCGCATAATATTTCTTTGCCTCGCGCATAAGTTCGTCGTAAGGAACTTCGTCGTCGAAACAGCCCGATGAGGCGAAGTGCTGTCCGAAAATATCCATCGAAAAAAGAAGCTTGTCCGAAGGGCTGTATGTGACCATCGAGTCTGGCCAATGCGCCATCGGGGTGGCCACGAACGAAAGCGTCCGCGAGCCGATATTCAGAGTGTCACCCGTTTTTACGACGTTGATTTTCCAGTCGGAACCGCCGTAGTATCTTTCCAGCCCGGATTTCCCCGCCGCAGTGGCTATTATCGTCGCGCCGGGCGCGGCCGCCATCACATGCGGGGTCGAACTGGAGTGATCCGGCTCCGTGTGGTTCGATATCAGATAGTCTATCTTCGCGGGGTCAACAATCTTCGCTATGTTTTCAAGCAGACGCGACGAAAATCTATTTTTGACCGTATCGACGAGGGTTATCTTCTCGTCGACTATCAGGTACGCGTTATATGTGGAGCCTCTCGAAGTGGTATAGCCGTGAAAGTCGCGCACATTCCAGTCTTTGACCCCAACGGTATATATATTTTTTTTAATCTCAATAGGATTGCCCATTAGAATCCCCCCGGATGTCTTCAAAACAAACCGCTCGAAAAATCCACGAAACGCCCGCGCCTCAAGCGGCGCGGGCGCGTTTCATCGTTGCAAAACTTCGCGGACACTTTTTGCTCAGAACTTCTCGCATAGCAACTGGAAATAAGGCTGTTCATGCTTGCAGGCGGGACATATCTTGGGCGCGTCCGCGCCTTTGTGAACGTATCCGCAGTTCCTGCATGTCCATGTGGTCGCTTTTGCTTTCTTGAAAACCGACTTTTCCTTCACAACCTTGAGAAGGTCGAGATACCTTTTTTCATGATGCTTTTCGGCAACGGAGACCGCGTCGAAAGTAGCGGCAACATCCTTGAAGCCTTCTTTGCGGGCCACTTTCGCGAACATCGGATAAAGCACGCTGTGTTCGTGTTTCTCGCCCATAGCCGCATGCAGCAGATTGTCGGCGGTCGTTCCCATGTCCCCGGCGGGATACATGGCGGTTATCTCCACGTCTCCGCCTTCAAGGTGCTTGTAGAACCTTTTCGCGTGTTCCTTCTCCTGATTGGCGGTCTCTTCGAAGATCGCCATAATCTGCTGATAGCCTTCATTGCGCGCGACTGACGCGAAATAGGTGTACCTGTTTCTCGCCTGCGACTCGCCGGCGAACGCCGCCAGCAGATTCTTTTCCGTTTCGCTTCCCTTAAGCTTCATACAATCCTCCTATGGATGTTAATTTTGCTCATGCGTCTGCCCGGCATTCCGCGCGGACAGCGTTCTTCGATAACTATGCTTTCCAGAGACCGTGCAGGTTGCAATACTCGCGTACCGACACTTCCCCGTCCGCCTTGAAGCAAATCTCCGCCTCCGGAGCCATGCCGGGTTCGAGGAACACTCTGCACGTCCTGCCGCCGGAAATAACCTGTATCCATTCAATCCAGTGTTTCTCCTCCATCGGATGCGGAACCGACCCGACTTTGACCACGTAACCGTCGGCTGTCTTTTCGGCGACTGGCACGTGCTTCTCCTTCGACGCGTCCACTGTGTTCTCGGCAAACAGGATCATTTCCTTGCCACAACATTCGAGAGAGCCTTTGCCCCCATGTAGAACTTCCACGATATTGCCGCACATCTCGCACTTGTAAACCTGAAATCTTTCAGCCATTTCTTTGCTCCCTTCACTGATTATATTGTCTTATTATATTCAGACGTCGCCCGGTTTTCAATCGCCGAACGCGCCATTCACTGCTTTAATGCTTCGTGTTCGTTCTTGATTCAATCATGTCTTTCATCATCTTGCGCGCCCTGAATATCCTCGATTTTACCGTCCCTATCGGCAAATCAAGGATTTTCGCCACTTCTTCATACAAATATCCTTCAAAATGAAATAACGAAAAAGGCATCCTGAATGAGTCGGGCAGAGAATACAACATCCTCTCTATCCCATTATCTATATGAGTTTCCATGAAAACTTTTTCGGGGTTTTCAGCATAATGAACCGCGTTCTCCGCCACGGCGTGATATATGATATTCTCGCATTCGCCGTCCGAAAAATCGCATTCCATTTTCCTCTTGTTCTTATTCACGTTGTTTATGTGGGTGTTAATCATTATCCGACTCATCCATGCTTTGAAATTGGTTCCCAGTTCGAATTTGTCCCAATAGTTGAAACCCTTCAACAGCGTTTCCTGATACAGGTCTTCGGCGTCTTGTGTGTTTCGGGTCAGGCTGATTGCCTGCGACCATAATCTGGTTCTTTCCCGCTCCACGTATTCTGTGAATTCCATGTATTCTTCCGCGCCGTTCATTTCGCCACCTCTCTGTTTAATTCATTCCCATTTGTTTTTGTCTTTGTGTTTCAAAATTTCCTCTTCCGCCATTTTCTTTATTTTGTACGCGCTATCCCTAACTACTCCGTACAAAACTCCACAACTGTCGTCGTTCCTATCCTCATCGCCCTGTTCGGCGACTTGGAACATCTCTTTTGTGACTTCGAGAACTTTTTTTAAGTTTTCGTTGAATGCTTTCAAATTGATGTCCTCGATATTTCCAAGTATTTGTGATTATTCTGTGTTTTTTCCTCATCGGTTCGACATCCCGCTCCTTTATTAAGCAAACACTTAGCCAGATTGATGTCGATAGCCGCAATATTCGCAAATATCATTTGAAACAGGCGATATTTATTTTTCAATCGACATTGTCGAGATGTTCGTCAACTGTAACTCGTATTTGTATTTCGATACATATTTCAGCGGTAAAATTACTCTCATCGATTGAAAGGATATGCAAAACATCTTTTAACAAGACTAATTTATTCATTTTGAATCTAATTCGAAGTGTTTCATATCCAATTTGAGACAGTATCGTATTTTGATACAGAATCGATGCTTTTTTCATCGGAAATTTTGCGCATTTCGAAATTGATGATTATTGATATGATATCGCGGTTAATGTAACATCTTTTCATGTCTGAAAATAAAGAGATGGCGCAAACCGGGTTTAGCTTAGAAAGAAGTTCCGTCCGACCTGCGGCAAAATATGCGATACTGTTGATAATTCTTTGCATTGCGGTACTCATTCGTTTTTGGCATCTAGGCATTCTGCCGAACGGGCTTCAGGTCGACGAGGCGTCGATTGCGTTCAATGCGTATCTTGTGGCTGAAACAGGGCGAGACGAGGCCGGGCAGCAATGGCCGCTCTACCCCCGCTCATCGTGGAACCCGAAACATCCTGTTTATTTCTATCCGGTCTTGCTATCTGTCAAAGCTTTCGGTCTTAACGAAACAGCCGCCCGGATTCCATCCGTTATTTTCGGCCTAGCCGCGATTTTCCTAGTTTACTTTCTTGCAATCGCGTTGACGGGCGATTGGCGCACAGGCGCGGTCGCCGCGTTTCTTCTTGCCGTATCGCCATGGCACTCCCATTTCAGCAGGGTCGGATTCGAAGCGGTTTCCCTGCCCGCCCTGCTCTGCGCCGCTCTGCTTTTAGCGCTTAAAGGCGCGAAGTCAGGGAAAGGTTTGGCGCTCATCGCGGGAGCTTTGTTTTTGGGACTGACATTCTATGCGTATCCGGTTTCGCTTGCGTTCTGTCCTCTGCTTGCAGCCGGTTTCGCGCTGATATATCGTAAAGAACTTCGACGGATCATTATTCCATCCGTTGCCGCGCTTGCGTTGCTGACGGCGATGTATGTGCCGGCCGCGACAGTCTCTTTCAAGAAAACGGGCATGGACGATTATTTTAACGATGTCTCTATCACAGGCCTGCGATTCGAGCGGAACGTAACTGAGCATTTCTCGGTCGGCGGAAAAGAGCCGGAAGGCTTCAAAGCGTGGGTGGCCCAAGTCCCCGCCGCGCGCGCGGCTTACGGGTTCGTCACCAACTATATCGGGTATATGTCCCCGAATTTTTTTGTGATTCGGGGCGACACGACTTCCGGTGTGCACGGCCCGGCGTCGGGAGGCCAGATGCTGGCGGTTTCATACGCCCTTTTCATCGCGGGGCTGGCGGCGATTATCGCGCGTCTGCGCCGGGATAAATCCGCGCGCCTGATCCTCTGGTGGATATTGATATTCCCTGTCGCCGCGAGCTTGACAGACTGGGGACGCCAGCACGCCATCCGCTCCATAACGGCGCTGCCAGTCATCGAAATCGCAGCCGCAATCGGGCTTGTTTCTTTGGCGACGCTATTGTCAAAAAGAACAAGCTTTTCATTCGCGGCGGTCGCCGCCGCCGCTTTGATTGCCGTGTCCGCCGACGCCTCGTCTCATTTCCATTCATATTTCACTGAATACCCCGCCGAATCCGCCGCTCCTTTCAAATACGGATTCAGGGAAGGCTTCGAGTTCGTAAATGAGCGCCGGAACGACTATAAGTCCGTTATCGTTGCCGACTTGATTCCATATATTTATTCATACATATTCTTTTATAATCCGCCGGCGTCGAACCTGATTGTCAGAAACGCCGCAACCGGCGCGCTGGATATTCAAGCCACCTACCGCAACATCGGATTCAACGTTTGCGACGTCAGATTCTGCATTGAAACCGCGCCCGTCCCGGCTCTGGTCATGGGCAGACCTCAACAGTTGCCGGACGGCATCTACAAAATGAGGTATTCGGAAGGCTGGTTCGCGCTCGAACAGATTCGCATGATTAGTTTTCCAGACGCGATATCCACGTTAAAAATATCGGAAGTGTCTCATATGACGCCGGAAGATGTTTTTAGGGCAAGCGAAAAAAATAACTAGAACAAAGAAGAGGAATCGCCGCGATGTCCGACGAGAGAAAAAAGAAGGTTTTGCTGACAGGAGGCGCGGGAGGTCTTGGAGCGGTGTTCACGCCAAGGTTCGCCGCCGCCGGATTGAGCGTCAGGATGTTCGATCTGCCGACGCCCGTGAATGTCAAAACGTTCCGCTCGGTCCCGCCCGGTGTCGAGCTTTTCTGGGGCGACATTGCCGACCCGGCATCCGTTCGGGAGGCTGTCAGAGGGATGGACGAGGTTTTTCACCTCGCCGGCATCGTGCCGCCGCTGACGGAGACGAACCGAGAGTTGTGCATGAAGGTGAACGTGGAAGGAACCCGCAATATTCTTGCGGCCGCGGAAGAGGAATCGCGCGAGACCGGACGCCCTCTGCCGGTGAGATTTTCATCGTCGGCGACAGTGCATGGAATCACTGTGAACGAGCAGCCGCCCGTCTCGGCAAATCACCCTCTAAGCGCCACCAGCAATTACACCGAATCAAAAATCGCGGCGGAAATACTTGTGAAAAATTACAGTGGCCCGTGGACGATTTACAGGTTCACCGCCACGTTGTACCTAATCGTCAGAAAAGGCGATTTTTCGCGCATGAAGATGATACCGGCGGACACGCGCGTCGAGGCCGCTCACCTGTACGATGTCTGCGACGCGCTGATTAACAGCGTCGGCAATCCGGCGGCGGACAACAAAACATTCATCCTCGGCGGCGGCGAATCCTGCCGCATGCTTTACCGGGACCAGATAAAAAAAATGTTCGATATGTTCGGATTTCCGGAGCCTGACTGGAAAAAGTTCTCGACGGAGCCGTTCGCGCTCGACTGGTATGACACTGCGGAGGCTCAGGCGGTCTTGAACTACCAGAGCCGTTCATTTGACGACTACGTGGATGATTTCAGGCGCGCGCTCGGCTGGAAATACTACGCCATCAGATATCTCGCCGCCCCACCCATGCGACTCCTCCGCATCCGCCTGTGACAAATTCGCGCGCCAATCACGCGAACGCCGCTCATTCACAAGACTTCACTTTCACTATTTCAATGACATATACATGGTCGGAAACACTAGTCATAAATAGCATATCAGAGACTATTGTGATAATAAGTAATTAGTTCAAAGTCCGAAATTCCTACTATGGACAATATCCATCTATTCTATCGATTCTCTTTATTGTAGGAAAAAAACAATAACCTCGTTTATCCGCTTCCAAAACAAAACGCACTTGATATGGCATAGAATGTAATTGGATATCTTTATCACAAAAATAACTTGTTTGAAACCAAGAACTTTCACAGCCATAATTATATCCTTGTCCAGCTCCAGCTGGCTGAGCTACGAACGTGAACATTATATCCATCGGCGGTTCTGACTCACACATTGAATGTACTGGAGCGAAAACAAGATACTTAAAATTCTCTTCCCAATTAAAAAGTTCCTTGAATAATCTTTCTGTCAGAGAAATCTTTTCAACAGGGCCATCCTCTTCGCCGCAACACCCAGAAACTTGAAAATATACCAGAGGATAATTGTCTGTCATGTTTAATATCATATTAGCGGTTAATTGAGCGCTTTTGTCTTCACTGACCCACTCACTGGCTAAAGATGAAGAATAAGTTGCATTAGCAAATAACTCGCTCAAAATACTTTTGTCTCTTGATTTGAGTGCGGCTAAAGTTTTTAATGCAATATGCTCCAATTTCATATTTGAAGAATAAATTTCAAAATTCTCTGTTTTTCCTTGCATTACATCATCAATAAAGGATATCACTATTTCTCTTTCTTTTGCTTGATGAGATTCTTCATTCCTTGACCGGCCAAACCACTTGCAGTCATGTAAAAATTTTAGCTCCGGTGATTTGAGCATAGTTCCAGTCTCGGCAAATAGCGCATTTTTATAAAGGCGAAGCCAATCTTTATCAAGATGCCATTTGTCTCGACCATAACGAGCTTCAGTCAACCAGCGATCTAATTCATAACAACGAGAAATATCCTTCTCCATATCGGCAATACATGTCGCAGTAAATGAAAGAATAATTACACTCATGAAAAACAATCTTGATATATATTGTTTGATATTTTGTGAGAAGTTCATGCCAATCGACATTCCCCATATCAAATTTATTTTGGCTCTTCGCAGCCCGCAATCTCTCGATTTTCGTCCCCCATGATTTCCGGAATGCAAGAAAGCCGATTGTCTATCACATATTATACTCCAATCCTGGAACCAGCACTCAAACATGATAAATCAATTGTAAACAAGGCGCAATTATCCTCCAAAGCTTCCCTTGATGCGCTGTTTTATGCTGTACAGCAGCGCAATCGGTTGATTCTTAACAGGATGCGCTCAAGAGAGGCATTCTTTGAAAGCTATCCTGCAAAAGAGAGGAATCTGGCGTCGTCTATTCTGTGTCTCTTTCAATTAACAATCCAAAGTTGGCGAAGGTGCGCACGGGGGGGAGCTAGCGCGGTTTGGGACAATTCGCGGGCGTTTTGCGGATATTATATGGAAAGCGGACGCGGCCCGGTTTTTCCGCATTGCCGCGTTTCGGGCGGCGTGTTGTTTTTTTGTCGTTTTGATTATAATAAGTCCAAAGTCTTGCCGGTAAATCCGCGCGGCGCATGGAGGATATGGTGTCCGACCTTTTGCTTCAACAGAAGAACGACCTGCTGAAACAGCTTATTTCGGTGATGAACACCACCATCAAGCTGGACAATATCCTGAGATATATCCTTGATTTGATTAACATGGTGACAACCGCCGAAGCCAGCGTCATCATGACCAAAGAAGTTCTCGAAGGGGAGAACCTGACAGTGAAGGCGGTGGCGGGCGAGTTGAAAAAGACGCTTGTCGGCAAGGAATGGCCGATGAGCAAGGGGCTGATTTCCGAGGCGTACACTACCGCAAAGGAAAAGATTGTCAACAAGCCGTCCGCCGAGCCGGGCTATTCGCCTGACATCAACACATTCCTGAACATCACGGTAAGCACGGCGATGGTGATCCCCCTCAACTCCGACGGGCGCATGGTCGGAGCTTTAGAGGTAATCAACAAAAAAAGCGGACTGACGTTCCAGCCGGAAGATATGGAACTGGCGATGGTGCTGGCCGAACAGGCGGCGGCGCTTCTGGGCCAAGCGGCGGCGGTGAAAAGCACGGAAGCGCGCATTCAGCGTTTCAACGCTTTGCTCGGAGTGGCAAAAGAAATCGCGCAACTCGATGACCTGCATTCTCTTCTTTTGAGAATCATGAGCGCGGCGAAAAAAGTCATGCGCGCCGAGGCCAGTTCGCTCTTTCTAGTGGATGAAAAAACAAACGAGTTGTACATAGAGAACGCGCAGGGCGACGTGGGAGAGCAGATAAGCCAGATACGGCTGCCGATCGGTCGCGGGGTGGCAGGCTGGGTCGCCCAAAAGGGCAAACCCGATCTTGTGCCGGACGCATATCAGGATTCTCGCTTCAACCCGGAGTTCGACAAGAAGACCGGTTTCAGAACGAAGTCAATAGTTTGCGTGCCGCTGGAATTCAAAGGCAGGACGACTGGCGTCATACAAATCATCAACTCGATGGATAAAGAGGCGTTCGAGGAAGAAGACGTCGATTACATGGTGGCGCTTGCGGGACAGGCGGCTGTCGCCATAGAGAACTCCCGGCTTCTGAAAGAAAACAAGGAACTCTTCCTAAACGTCGTTATGTCGCTGGTCAAGCTTATAGATTCAAGGTACAAATATTTCGCCGGACATTCGGTGAGAGTCGCCACGTACGCGTCGCTCACCGCGCGCATGATGGGGCTTACGGGGGACACTGTGGAGAGAGTGCAGATATCGGCGTTTCTGCACGATATCGGCAGATTGCAAATACCCGAACGCGTGTTGCTTAAGCCCGGCCCTCTGGCTCCCGAAGAAATCAAGGTTGTCAGGATGCAACCTTTGATAGGCGCAAAATTCGTGCAAGGCATCAAACAACTGGGTTACGCGGTTGAAGCGATTCTCGGCCACATGGAGCACTACAACGGACAGGGATATCCGCGCGGACTCAAAGGCGAAGACATTCCTCTGTTCGGAAGGATAATAGGGCTTTGCAACGCGTTCGACGCGATGTGTTCCGAACGACCCTACCGTCAGCCGATGGAGATGAACGCGGCGAGAGGCAAAATATCCACTATGGCGGGAAGCCAGTTCGACCCCAACGTGGTGAAAGCTTTCATCGCGGTTTATGACAAAGGCCTTATCAAACGATAGCCTCTGCGTCCCCTGCCCGCTCTTTCATCTATTTGCTATAGCGCCTTTCGATTATCATGTTTGACGTTAAGTTGCGATTCAAGACGCTTGCCAATGCTTTTTGCCATCTACGATAAGGGGAGCCGCGGTTTTTCTTCGAGCATAAATAATTTGAAATTAATATTTATTTCTGATATGTTTTTTAAACGCGAGTGAATATTAAGGAGGATATTATGGCCGACGCTAGAAATTTCAGAAAATATCTCGAAGAGCTTTCTGGAAATAATTATCTAAAGAAAAAAGTAAAAGCTCTCGAGAAAAAGAACGAAACGCTCGAAAAAGAAATGAAGGAATTGAAAGACCTTCTTAAACAAATCAAAACCAACATTCCCAAAGCTCTTCCCAAGCAAAAAGGGAGAAAACCTCGTCCGATGATAAGAATCATCGAGGACGAACTGGCGAAACAAAAAGACGGAAAGATGAAAGTCACCGACATCGTAAAGATGTTGAAGAGGAAGAATATAAAGTCAAAGACGCAGAATCTGTATTCGTCCGTGGCCGCATCGCTGGCGAACAGCCCGAAGTTCGAGAAAATCGGAAAGGGCGAATATCGTCTAAAATCAAAAGCTTCGGCTGCTCCCGCCAAGAAAAAAGTCGTTAAGAAAGCGACGAAAGGCAAATCCAAGTCATAATCAATGAGACCGGCCCATCTGGGCGGCCCCGTAGTGTGTTGAGATTTCACAAGCCTTCCCCTGAAAAGGAAGGCTTGTTTATATTAGAATACTCTTCGATGATCTGGACTCTGTCGGACAGTCAACACGGCGAAGACATGAAGACGCATATTTCAAGAATGTCCATACTAATAGCGACGGCGTTAATTATCGCCTGCATTCCGGCGAAAGCCGAGGCCTTAGTATGCAACGGGTCGAGCGCGTTGTGCGACAGGCGCTATGACGAGGCAGTATTCGCAGGCGCTCACAATGCTATGTCCAGCGCGGAGGCAGGATGGATTCTTCCCAATCATTATGTGGGAATAGAAAAACAGCTTGATTTCGGCGTAAGAGCGTTGAATCTGGACATATACGTATACTCAGGAGAAGTATATATGTGTCATTCCGACTGCGCGTTCGGAAGAAGGCCTTTAAAAGACGCGCTGTCTGCGGTTAAAAGATTCATGGAGAATAATAAGGGGGAAATAATTACAATCAACTTTCAGGACGAGACGCGTGGCGAAATGGATGTGGCATCCGTGTTCGAGGAGGCAGGACTGTCGGAATACGCGAGCGAACATAAAAGAGGAGAGAGTTGGCCGACGCTTCACGAAATGATAGACTCCGGCAAGCGTCTCGTCGTCTTCGGCAATAGCGGATACTCTCGCGCCCCGTGGTTTCTTGTCGAGAGCGAACACGCATGGGCTTCGCCTTATTATGCTGAAACTATCAAGCAATTTGAGTGCGGAAACGCAGTGGAAGACCGTCAGGTATATATACTTTCTCATTTTCTGACCGCGCCGTACGCGATGCCGCCCCTAGCCGCCAAAGCAAACAAGAAAGATATTATTGTCGGGCGCGCCGCGAGATGCTGGAAAGAAACAGGGAGACGTCCCAACATTATTCTATTCGACTTCGCGACCGTCGGAGATGTTGTGGAAGCTGTTTCGATGTTAAATGAAATGCGCGACCCGTCAGACCGCCGCCCAATATCGCGACAGGAGACACGGGAATGAAAAAAGCGCCGCCCGCTCTAGCCGGAGGGCTTCTTCTGCTCGGAGTGTTTTTCTGGGGCGTCACGTTCCCGGTGGTCAAAGAGGCGATGCGGACGCTCGATGTGTTTTCATTTCTTGCGTTCAGGTTTTTCGCCGCCGGGGTTCTTCTGTTCGCGATGTATTATAAGAAAATCGTAAGATGCTCGAAAGCCACAATTATTAAAGGAATCGGAATAGGAGCGCTGCTTGCGCTTTCTTTTGCCGCGCAGACGCTGGGAATAAAATACACAACCGTTTCCAACGCGGCATTCATAACTGGACTGTACATAATAGTCGTTCCCGCGGTCGTGGCGATATTGGACAAGAGAGCGCCCGGAGGCGCTCAGACGCTTTCGGTTATTATGGCGTTGGCCGGACTGACAATTCTGACATTCACGCTTCCGTTTTCACTCAACGCGGGAGACTGGTGGACTCTGCTCTGCGCGTTCACGTTCGGGCTGCACGTTGTCTCCATGGGACGAATGATGGGAGACGTGGACGCGGAAGCGTTTTCTGCGATACAGGCAATGACTGTGGCGATTCTATGCGGAGTCGCCGGGATTTTTTCCACAGGCGGGCTGGATTTTGCCGCGGGGGCCGCGTCGTGGAAAGCGATTCTGTTCTGTGCCGTTCTGGGAAGCGCGTTTACTTTCACGGTGCAGGCGCGCTACCAGCGGAGCATTTCCGAGATCAGCGCGGCGGTGATATTCTCCGCCGAGCCGCTGTTCGCGGCGATAGTCGCAAATTTCTATCCGGGAATCAACGAGCCTCTCACAGCGCGGACGCTGATAGGAGGACTTCTGATTTGCGCGGCAATGGCGGTGTCAGGCGCAAAAACGGCAAAAACCCCAAAATAGCTATCTTTTTGTTACCGAGACATAATTTTTAATATGGATTCAAAACTCGCGAATTTGTCCTGTCACTATGTTGCGCTTTTGATGAGTGAAATTATGTGCTAAAATCCAATGCGCGACGAAGATTATACATCGGACATCATCGCAGCGTCTGAGAATGAAAAATAACACAACAATAATGGAGGATAGATGCAATGAGAATGCCTTTGATAGCAGGGAACTGGAAGATGAACGGAGACGTGGCGGGAGTTGAAAAGTTTGCGGACGAATTCGAGATTTCGCAGGATATCATAGAAAAGCGTCAGATGGCAATCTGCCCGCCCTTGACGCTGATGAGCGCGTGGAGAGCGGCCGCCGAAAGCAAACCGCACATCAAGCTCGGAGCGCAGAACGCGCACTGGAAGTCGAGCGGCGCGTACACCGGCGAAGTGTCTCCCGGAATGCTAAAGGAAGCCGGTTGCTGGTGCTGCATCGTCGGCCATTCGGAGAGGCGGCAGTATTTCGGAGAGAACGACGCGGATGTGAACAAGAAGATGAACGCGCTTCTTGACGCGGGATTGGTTCCGATCGTGTGCGTTGGAGAGACGCTGGAAGAGCGCGAGGCCGGGAAGATGGAACAGGTTATAACGACGCAGGTTTCAGGCAGCGTTCTAGCTTCCGCCGACAGAGGCGATCTGTCCGTGATAGTGGTAGCATACGAACCCGTGTGGGCAATCGGGACAGGGAAAACAGCCACCTCCGATCAGGCGCAGGAAGTCTGCGGACTTATCAGAAAACTGCTGTCGGACAAGCTTGGCGCGGCTTCTGCGGACGCCATAAGAATTCTGTACGGCGGAAGCGTGAAACCTGACAACATGTCGGAACTCATGTCGAAGCCGGACATCGACGGAGGTCTTGTCGGCGGGGCAAGCCTTAAAGCGTCTGACTTCATGGGCATAGTAGGATATAAAGAGTAAGCTGGCGCGCGCGACGGAAATTGCAACGGAACAGAAAACGCGGAACTAGCTATGCTGCCGAGGGGTTTTTTAAAAAATCTGGACGCGGGGCTGATCGGCTCCTCCGGGCTGTTGGCTCTGATAGGTCTGGCGTCTCTGTATTCTTTGGGCCGCCAAGACCCTTCGGGTTGGATGTCGCAATTTTCCTTCAATCAGGCGATGTGGCTTGTCGCCGCCGTCATCCTCGGCATAGCATGCTGGACTCTCAACTACCGCTTGTGGGACAGGTTTTCGTGGGCTTTGTATATAGTGAATATAGCGTTGCTGGTCGGGCTGCTCATTGCGGGAATGACGATCAAGGGCGAGGCCACGATGCGCACCCTCGGCGCTGGCAGCATCCAGCCTTCAGAGCTTGCGAAAGTCCTCTTCATCGTCACTTTCGCCGGATACCTCGCAAGATACCGCGAAGAGATGGACAAACTTCTTTTCCTCAGTCTCGCCGCAGCTCAGTTCATACTGCCGTTCATTCTCATAATGCTTCAGCCGGACCTCGGAACAGCGATAGTGTTCATAATTGTTTTCTTCGCGATGCTTTATGTGAGCGGCGTCGACTGGCTGACTGTTTTCGTGAGCATGGTGGCGCTTGTTTCCGCGGGACTCGCGGCCTCTCCTTTCGCGCTTAAAGAGTATCAGTTCAAACGGTTGATATCGTTCATAAACCCAGACGCGGACCCTCTCGGCTCCGGCTACCAGCTTGTTCAGTCTAAGATAGCGATAGGTTCGGGAGGACTGTGGGGAACGGGATTGCTGGACAGTCCGCAATCCGGGCTGGGCTTTCTGCCGGCGTCTCACACGGATTTCATATTCTCGTCGATTTGCGAGCAAGCGGGATTCATAGGGGGGGCAGCAGTCATTCTGCTTTTCGCGTGGTTCCTTTTCAGAGTGGTCCGCATAGCGTCTCAATCCGAAGACCTTTTCGCGGTGTACATCGCCGCCGGAATCTTCGCGATGATCGCCGGTCAGGCAATTATCAACATCGCCATGACAATGGGCTTGTGCCCGATAACCGGATTGCCATTGCCATTTGTCAGCTATGGCGGAAGCTCGATGCTTGTGAACGCCGTAGCAGTGGGGCTGCTTCTTAACATCTCAATCAGGCGGAGAAAAATAATGTTCGGCTGACGGCGTTATCAGAGCGCCGTCGCTGAGGGAGATAAGAAATGTCGAAAGATGAAAATCTCGCTGTTCTCGTGTTGGCGGCCGGCAAGGGAAAACGCATGAAGTCAGACATCGCAAAGGTGTTGCACGAGGTCGCGGGCAGACCGATGTTGTCTTACGTTCTGGACAGGGCGTCGGAACTTGGAGCCGCGCGCGTAATTGTCGTCGTCGGGCATAAAAAGGAAACCGTCATTTCCATGCTTCCTTCAGGAGTGAGCCACGCCGTTCAAGAACCGCAGCTTGGAACCGGTCATGCAGTGATGTGCGCGGAGGGCCTGTTCAGAGACGCTCAGGGCGACATCTTAATCCTTTATGGAGACGTCCCGCTGATAACGACCCGCACAATCCGTTCGCTTTGGGAAAATCATAGAGAATCGGAGAATTCCGGAACGATACTAACCGCGATTCTAGCCGAGCCTGCGGGTTACGGCAGGATTGTCAGAAACGAATCGGGCGGAGTAGACGCAATAGTCGAGCACAAGGACGCCGGGCCGCAAGAACTCGCCATAAAAGAGATAAACACCGGAATATGCTGTTTTAAAGTTGCCGATCTTCTATCAGTGCTAACGGAAATAAAAGACGACAACGCGCAGGGCGAGTATTACATCACTGACGCAGTGGGTCTGATGAGGAGCCGCGGGATGCGTGTCGGAGCGGTCGTGGCGTCGAACCCGGCTGAGACGGAAGGCATAAACACGGAAGAACAGAGAGCCGCGGCGGAGCTTGTCATGATAAATCGCCTCGGCGGCAATTGAATATTATTGCTTTTGCTTTGGAAATCACTTTTGCAGCTTCAGTGCGTCAAACGCGCGAGCGGCGCGGGCGGACAGCTCCGGAAAGTAGAAACACCGCGGCTCCAAGCAAAACGATGGAAGATCCGCTCGATATGTTCAGATAGTAGCTGGCGAAGAGACCGCCGATGACAGTGAAGAAAGTGTAAACCATCGAAGCGGCGATTACTGCGCGGTAATCATTGAACCACATTCTTGCCGTCGCGGCTGGCAAAACCAGCAGCGCGCTGATAAGCACTATGCCTATGACTTTCATGCTCATCACCACAGTGACGGCTATCGCGCCGAGAAGCGCGTAGCGGAGAGCGTCCATAGGGAGCTTGAGCGCGCGCCCGTATTCTTCGTCGAAACACATTACAATAAACTCTTTGAAGAACAAAGCGACGACGCCGAGCACGACCGCGCCCATAGCCGCCACCGCGATGATGTCGCCTGAAGTCACAGCGAGAATGTTGCCGAATAAATAGCCGAATAAATCCACTGTGTATTGTTTTTTTAAGCCGATTAAGAGAGCGCCCATAGCCATCGCGACGGAGAACATGATGCCGATAGCGGTGTCTTCGGAAACTTTCCTCGACTGGCTGACCCTCGCCACTATCAGGGCGGCGGCGAATGAAAAAACGACCGCGACGCCGACGGGATTCGCGCCGATGAAGCTGCCAAGCGCCGCCCCGCCAAAAGCGGTGTGGGATATGCCCACCCCTATAAAACCGAGATTGCGGTTCACCACGAAGAAAGAAATCACCGGACAAACCAAACTGACCAGAGCGCCGACTATGAGAGCCCGCTGCATGAATGTGTATTCGAATATTTCCATATCAGTCCGCGGCCTCGGAGTCTTCCCGTTCGCGCCGGACGACCCGGTGCGGGATGTCCCCGTGCAGGAATATCTCTTTGTGTTCTCCTATGAAACCCTCCGTCACCGGGCATGTCAGCCTTTCAGGCTTGTCGTGAACCACCACATTCACGTTCACGCAGGCGACTTGGTTGCAAACGCGGGGTATCACGCCCATATCATGGGTTACTATCATTATAGTAAGGCCTAAATCATCCCTGAGCCTTTCTATCAAAGCGTAGAACGAGTCCTGAGAATGAGCGTCCATGCCGGCCGCAGGCTCGTCGAGCAGAAGAAGCTCCGGCTTGGCGGCGAGCGCGCGGGCTATGAAAACGCGCTGCCTCTGTCCGCCGCTCAATTCGGAGATGTGGCGCGAGCGCAGATCGCCCACCTCCATGATTTCAGCGGCCTCCGCCGCAGCCGCGCGCTCGCTCGCCCCCGCCCTCTTCATCATCCCAAGCTCGCCGTACATCCCCATTAGTATCACATCGATGACTTTTATCGGGAAGCGCCAGTTGGCCGAGGCATGCTGCGGCATATATCCTATGCCCTTGCCATTGGCGGAGCGTCTGAAATCAAACTGAATCTGTCCTTCCGCAGGTTTTATCAGACCTGCTATTAGTTTCAAAAGAGTGGACTTTCCGCCCCCGTTCGGGCCGACCATTCCAAACACCTGTCCGCGCTCGACTTCCATGCTGACTCCGGCAATAGCCGGAGCCGCCGCTCCGTCGTATGAAAACAAAATCCCTTTTGCCTTTACGATCGCGTCAGACAATAACTCTACCTCAACGCTTTCCTCATCTCGCCCAAGTTGTATCTCATGAGTTTCAGATAGCTGTCCCTGCCGGGGACGCCGGGGCCTCCGAGGGGATCGAGTATCGCTACTTTAATTCCGGCTTCCTTCGCTATAATATTGGCTGTTTTCGAGTTCAACTGAGGCTCGGCAAAAATCGCTTTCGCTTTCGACGCTCTGGCTTTGTCAACGATTCTGGCCAACTGCTCCGGCGCAGGCTCCTTGCCCGGAAATTCCTGTATCACCCCGGCCTGCTCCAGCTCGTAATCCTTCGCCACGTAGTCCCAAGCGGAATGGAAGGCTATGAATTTTCTTCCAGCCAACGCTTTGGAGTGCACTGTCAATTCGCCGTCAAGCTTCTTCAGTTCAAGGATATAATCATCGGCTTTCTCCGAAAAATAACCGGAGTTCTCAGGGGCCTTCTCGATCAGAGCGTTCCTGATCACGCTCACGACTATCATCGCTCTCCTCGGACTAAGCCAGTAGTGCGGGTTCGCCTCCATTTTATCTTCGTGTTCGCCTTCATGCCCGCTCTCGTCTTCATGTCCGTGTTCGTGAGCTTCTCCTATGATAGGTTTAACATGGTCGGAAAACTGAATCCTTTTAACATCCTTGTTCTGAACTGAAGAGAGCATTTTATCAGCCCAGAACTCGAACCCGAATCCCACCAGAGCCACAATGTCGGCGTCGCTCAAAACCTTCATGTCCGCCGGAAGAGGCTCGAACGTGTGAGGCGACTGTCCCGGTTGAACGAGGAACTTAACGTCAACATGCTCGCCGCCCACCTGACTTATTATGTCCGCAAGAGGAAATATCGATGTCACGACGACGATGCGGTCGTTTTCAGGTTCGACTTCTTTCGACGGTTTCTTCGAGCATCCCGAAGCCGCTATTATCATAACAGCCGCCGCTATCGCAGCCGCGGCGTTCATTCCCTGTTTTCTCCGCATGACGCAGCCTCCCGAATTCAATTTCTAAATAGATTCTATAGCGCGCCGCAACGAACGACAACCGGGTTGGCTCCGTCCGGATGCCATGAATCCCCGCTAATAATTCCTGAAGCGACTCAACCGAGGTTATTCATTATCTTATGGATTATCTCGTCTTTTTCCGCGCCGCTCATTTCGACCTGCTTGAATTCCATCGAAACGCCGTCGTTCTCATATCTCGGAATCACATGAAAATGCGAGTGCATAACCCGTTGTCCGGCAGCGACTCCCAAATTGTTTATGAAGTTGATCCCATCGCAACCGAAAGCGTTCTTCGCCGCGGAGGCGACTTTGCTCATCAGCTTCGAGCAGTCCGCCAACTCCTCCGTGGTCATCTCCAGCAAATCCCGCCTATGCTCCTTTGTTAATATGAGAGCGTGCCCCTTGGTGGCCGGAAAGGCGTCCAACATCGCAACGCATGTGTCATTCTCCGCGATAAAACGCACAGGGATTTCGCCCGAAATTATTTTGCAGAATATACAATCAGGATACTTTGCCATGTCCGTTCTCCACGTTATTTTGTCAGCCGTTCGCGGCGGACATTTTCTGAGTAAATAATATCACAGTGTCGGAATACTGAAAACAGTTTGATTTTGCCGTTGATGTCTATTCAGACAATCTCGACGCCTTTTTTCCTCGGCTTTGAAGGCAGTTTCATCTGCATTGGGAAATCGCCGTGGATATCGCGTTTTGTAGGATAGCCGACGGAAATAAGAGCGACTATGCGCGAGCGGCTCGGCGCGTCAATAATCCTTGCCGCCCTGCCCTCATGGAAATCAGGCATGATGTTCAGAGCCAACCCCAACTCGGCGGCCATGAGAGAAATGTGAGAAATCGCGATCGGCACGTCAATCATAAAATAAGGCTGTTCTTTGCCTCGCGCGCGTTGAGAGCCGTCGTCAGCAATCGCCGCTATTACAACTCCCGCTTCCGGGAAAGGCGTCTGAAGCCCCCTCTCATTGTGCGCGCACGACTCCAGCCTCCACAGATTCTCCTTGCAGCGAATTATCACGAATCGCCATATCTGACTGTTCGAAGAGGAAGGCGCGAGCCGCGCGGCTTCCATCAGCCAGTTCAATTTCCACTCTTCAACCTCTTTCTTCGCGAACGTGGAGACAAACCTAGTCTTTTTCAGAAGCCCCGGCACGATGTCATCGGCGTTCAGACCCGCCGAGATTGAAGCGCCCGCAAGAAGCTCGGCGTCCGGCGTAAGGTCCCATACAGCCGGCTTTCCGAACTTTTCCAAGAACACTGTTTCCGTCAGCGGCCTTCGCTGATAGTGGAGTCTCTTCTTAATAAACCTGTCGAACTGCCCCGTGATGTCCAGCGGAGTTATCTGTTTCTGATAAGGTATGCCGATTGGCGACATTGCGACTATGCGCGTTCCTTTGGGCAGTTCCAATGCCTTTGCCACCGGGGCTTCGTCGAAAGCTCCCAGCCAACAAGTTCCCAAGCCCGACGCGCTGGCGGCCAGCGCGAAGTTCTCAAAGGCCATCGCAGTCTCCATAAGGTAAAACTGCTTGTCTCCCTTTCTCGGCGCAGAGTCGGGGTTAGCCGTAACGCACGCCATCCCCGGTATGTCCCCGGCGGCCATCCAAACATTAGTTTTTCCCTTAAAACCGGACATTGCGGCTTTTCTGCACGCCGCCGCATGTTTCTCATCCAAAATAACTTTAATATTCCAAGAGGGAGAACTGCCGAATGCGGCGGACAGCCGCGCTGCCGCAACCGCGCCGTTCAGCGCCTTTCTCGGCGCGGCCTCAGGCTCATATTTCCTTACGCTTCTTCTCGCTCTGATAACTTCAATAAGAGAAACGGGTTTCTTGATTTCCGCCATCTCGCCCCCCGGTCATTTCTTTTTACAGGCTTGTGCAAAATTTCACTTGTTAGGTTTCATTATAGCGCCTACGGCCATTTTTGGTCAAAAATCGATTATTTTCCGACAATTCTATTTCTGCCAGAGCGTTATTGCTTGATTTTAAAGCTTTTCCCTCTTAGAAGATAAAAACGATGAAGAGTTATGTCCACATCTTCGACGACCTCTCCGCCTTTCACAGTCAGAAGCGTCGGATCATGAAACGACCCGAATCCGCCGCACATGTCATCGTATTGCTCGCACATCAACCCGTCCCCGTCGCAGTCGGTCGCGGCCATAAAGTAGTAGCGCCCGTCCGGAATGTTGAAAAACGCATAATCCCCGCCCGGAAATGAAACAGACCTGTAATCTACAAAATCTTCAAATCTATCAAGGAGCGCGACATATATGTAATTCTGATATTCACAGTTATCCAGCGGGGCTACGCTTGTATCGGGAACAGACATGCTGACCTTCACAACTTTCTCGCCGCCGTTGGAGAATATCAGAACGCGCCCGTTGTAAGTTCCGGCCGGCAACCCAGTCCTGTCAACTTCTATCCTTAAAGTAACTGAGTTCGCCGCCGGAGCCGATAGAACCGCCTTCAACCAATTCGGAAAAAGTTCCGTGGTCGCAATAACGGAATTGATTGACAAATCCCCGGAGCCTGTGTTTGTGATAATGACAGTTTTGCTGTTTATGCCCGGGTGGAAATAAACATCGGAAGGAGAGGCTGAAATCGCCGGCCTTGAAGGCTCAATGAAATGTCCGGCCATTTTTTTCGCTTCTCTTACCGCCGCGTAAGCATTAATCAAACCGGCTCCATACATCGTGTCTGTTCCCGGCTCCCCAAGGTCCGTGGCGGTCTGGGACATCGTTTCAACGATTTCATCAGGGGTTAAAGAAGGATTTGCCGCCATCATCAGCGCGGCCACTCCCGACGCGTGAGGAGCCGCCATAGACGTACCTTGGTAATAAGCATAACCGGAATCATTGTCGGCCTCGTCGCTCCTAACCGAGCTTAAAACCCCGTGAGCCGTCTCGTGATACACGTAGCCTCCGGGAGCCGCCAGTCCGAGACCGGGGCCTTTGTTGGAGTAACCTGCAACCACCCCGTATCTGTCTACCGCGCCGACTCCCACCGTAGAATCGCACAGCGCCAATGTGTTTATTCCGGTCGAACTGTAGTTGTTTCCTGAAGATATGAACGCTATAGCTCCCGCGTTGTGAATCATCTGAAACACTTCCCTGAAAGTCGATAGGCAACCCGAACCGGGGCCGTATCCCAAACTCAAATTTAATATTTTCGCCGGTTTTGATGGAACCGTCCCTGAATCGTTCGGCAATCCGACGGCATAATACAACGCTTGAATCAGATCATCAGCGTCAATGCCTCTGGTTCCGGCGACGCGAATGGGCATTATCTTTCCTGACCACGTCACTCCCGCCACGCCTTTCGAGTTGTCAGACGCCGCCGCTATCGTTCCCGCTACGTGAGTTCCGTGGTGTCCTCTATGCTCTGAGGAGTCTGGCGGAATTGCTCCGTAAAAACACCTTGAATCCGTCACATCCTCCGGGTCGGAGTCTATGCCGTCGCCGTCGCATGCATTGTAAGGGTCTGAAATGAAGTCATACCCCGCAACCAGCCTTCCTCTCATATCCTCATGCTTTGAGACAATCCCGGAATCCAACACGGCGACGATGACGTCGTCGCTGCCCGTAGTTATATCCCATGCTCTAGGCAGGTTAATCAATTCATAGTGCCACTGATTGTAATACATAGGATCGTTAGGCGTTCGAAAGACGCCGCCTATCGCGTTCAAACCGACTGTTTGCACATCCGGGTCTGATGTCAGATCGAGGCATGCGCTGCGGGTCATATCAAGAGCTTCTTTTTCTCCGGCTCCTCCTATGCCTATGGTCAGCAAGGAAAAACCGAAATCTCTTTTCTTTTTCACGCCCAATCCGCGCGAAGCGGCGAAATCAGAAACCGACACTCCCTGCCTCAGGCCGACCATCAGTTCCCCGGCTATGAATTCTTGGGCTTCGCACGCCGTTGTCGCGATATTCTTGCCTCGATATATCGTCCGCCGCGAGATATCGCGTTCCGTCTCATCCCTCAATATAATCGGCGAGTCGAGAGCTTCATACGAGTATTCGCCAGTCTCTGAAACGCGATCGGCAGTGTGAGCCATATTCAATGCTAATTTGCCCGTTACCCCGCCGTGTTCCGCCGTCGCTCCGAGACACCGTATCTTGGTCTCAGCGTCAGTCCACAGATTGTCCTTCCCGTCGTTTACTCTGACCCGCACTGTAAACTCGCCGCTCAGAGCCGTTGTGAATATGTATTTGTTGTTTTCAACCTTTATCAAAGTTCCGCCGGGGTCCGCGCTCCATTCATATCTGACAGAATCCCCATTTGGGTCGCTCGCCCTCGCCGTGATCGTCGTCTGTTCGCCGATTATGACATCCTTCTTTGAAACCTCTAATGATTCGACTATCGGAGGAAAATTAACCAAGTCCCTCGTCATCCCTCCGCCGCCGCCGCATCCTCCGCACACAGCCGCAGAAAGTAAAAAAACCGTCGCCGCCCTTGCCATCAGTCGCGATCCTTTGAATAAACAAATGGCTTTTTCTAAAATTCTCACAGGATAATTATATCAATAAAATTGTCATGCAAGACTCCAGAGTAAAAAAAGTTGACGAATGACATTACTATGACAAATTCATCTGATTCTCTCGAAACTATAGATTCAGATTCTATTAAATATGGTCGCTTTCAAGCCGGCTCACTCAAATAATCGCTTGTATTCCGCATAACCTTCCTTTTCCAAATCTTCCACAGGAAAAAACTTCAACGCCGCCGAGTTGACGCAATATCTCGTTCCTTCAGGAGCCGGGCCGTCCGCAAACACATGTCCGAGATGCGAATCAGAAGCCTTGCTCCGTATTTCCACTCGAACCATCCCATGTGTCGAATCCGTCTTTTCCTCTATCCTGCTTTTGTCGATGGGCCGGGTGAAACTCGGCCAACCAGTTCCGGAATCGAATTTGTCCTTTGAACTGAAAAGAGGTTCGCCTGTAATAACATCCACATAAATGCCTTCCCTTTTGTTGTTCCAGTATTCGTTGTCGAAAGGCGCTTCCGTCGCGTTGCGCCTTGTGACGTCGTACTGCAACGGGGAAAGCTTCTCTTTTAACTCATCGTCTCCCGGAATATCGGCAAGTCTGTTGGATTCGGGCGGCTGAACTCCCGTTCGCGGCAACGGACATCCTTTCCATGCCTTGTCTATGAACCCCGTCCTGCCTGAAGCCGCCTTGTAAGCGCTGTACCGGGCGGGATTCTTTTTGTAATAATCCTGATGATAATCCTCCGCCGGATAAAATTTTTCCGCCGGTCTTATCGCCGTCGCAATCGGTCGGTTGAACATTCCCAGTTTCCCCAGCCGCTCTTTAGACATTTCAGCAGTTTGCTTTTGATTTTCATCATGATAAAAAATCGCTGTTGCGTATTGAGTCCCTCTATCGGCGAACTGCCCCCCTTCATCCGTCGGGTCTATCTGCCTCCAGAAAACCTCTACCAGCGTCTCGTAGCTCACCTTGTCCGGGTCAAACTCCACTTGAACGGCCTCCAGATGCCCGGTATCCCCGGATGTCACATCCTCGTATGAAGGATCGTCCAGATGTCCGCCAGTGTATCCAGCCACAGCGGAAATCACGCCATCGATTTTCTCGAACGGTCCCTCTATACACCAAAAGCATCCTCCCGCAAAAGTCGCCTTCTCAGTTTTGATCGCTGTCATTTTTTTCACTCCTCCGTTTGCGCGCGCATTCGAGCTTTCGCGGCGAAACATGCCGAACAAGGCAAATGCCGCTATTAGAGCGATTAATGCCGCCGCGATGACCTTTATGTTCATAATTGCGCCTTCTTCCCGATGACTCAGCTTGTGTCATTAGTTGTGTAAAGTAGTTTCTGCGAAATCAGTATCTCCAAGGTAAAGCGTATGATGATGGCGATGCCCCCTCCCCTCCGGAGGGGAGGGGGCAGATTTCCACAAAGCCTTACGCTGCCCTCTTATGAATTTTCTTCGTT
>JAKQPS010000127.1 GCA_029564595.1 bacterium
CGGCGGCATGTGGCCGCCGAGCCCAGGGCGCGTCGCGTATACTGGTAACGCCTACACCGCGCCCGAATATTTTGCGCGAACCGTTCAGAAATTCTTAACGGTTCGCGCCTGTTTTTTTTCCCCTGTCTTGCGTTTCGCTCAATGTTTACAGGCTTTTTTGAGGCCAAAAATAAGTTGAAAAAAAAGCTTGACTTTCGGGGTGCATAGGTGTATAATGGGTATAGAAAGTTGAACGGGAACGCAAACAACGAAAGGGAAAGAAAATGAAACTTACAGCGAACAACGGAAAGACATATGAGATCAATGGGAACAAGGTCACCGGCGAAAACGGCAAGACCTACACCGTGAGCAAATGCGAAGCCCAAATCCCCGCGCATGTGATCCGCATGATGAAGGGCAAAGCAATCCCGGCGGGCTATGTGTGGGGCGGTGAAGTGCTGCTGCCCCGCGAAGTTGCGGAAGCGGCAATGATGCAAGCGCAAGAAGAAAAGATTGAAGGCGTGGACGAAATCGCAGCGGCGAAAATGGCTTATGAAATTGCTGCTGATAAATTCCGTATAGCGATTGAGCGCGGCGCGACGATGATCCCGCAAGCCCCGAACACGGATAAGATTGATTCTCTCAAGGCGCAATTCCCCCGCGCGGCAGCATGGCACAAGGCGGACGCTTATGCGCAGGCCTGCAATTATGCCAAGGCAGCGGCGGGACGCAAGGCGCGGACGCGGATCGAAAACGGCGAGGACTATGTGACGGTGCTCGCCGATATGGATAGCGAGTGGAAAGCGGCAGCGGAAGCCGCCACAGACAACAACTAAAGAAAGGGCCAAACGATGAAAACAAAGCGAGTGCAAGTAGAAACCACCAACACGCTCCATGGATGCATGGAGCAGGGCGGGGTGTGCGGACTAATCGAGAGTTATCCCGCCGACGAGGTCGCCAAATACCTGACCGATTGGGCCGACCTGGTGGACTCGGAGACGGGCCTGCTGGACGGGACGTACGCAGACGCCGAGACCGGCTATTGTCCGATTGGTGATGTGCTCCGCGACCGCGCAAGCGGGCGGCACGTGGTGCGGCGCGGGACTATTATCGAGTAGCAGAGCGGCGGGGCTTCGGCCCCGTTAATGCGCCCCGGTCGGATAGGCTGACCGGGCTGGTCGCAAGCCCAGAAAACGAACAACGAAAGGGAATGACGATGAAAACGAAAATCGATCAGATGATAGCAGATTTGGCAACAGCGACGGACGACGCCGCATTCGTCGCATGGGCAGCCATGTGGGCAGATGGAGCGCGCGGTATAGACGCCGTGCGCGAGATATTACAGGACATGCAGACGCGAAACGGCCGCATACCGCACGGTCGG